>JBBDIM010000109.1:16323-41121 GCA_040880405.1 Pirellulaceae bacterium
TTTCCCCGGCTTGGCCATCTTCGCAACTGTTTTGGCTTACAACCTAATCGGCGAAGGCATCCAGGAATCGACCGACCCACGAACCCGGGATGGGCGATAAACCATGTTGGCCGAGAAAACGGGGCGCGTGAAAAAGAGGTCAGGACTCTTTTTCGCGATACGTTATCCAATGGAACACGTCTGATGAAAAAGAGTCCTGACCCCTTTTTCACGGCCCTAAATCGTTTTGCGCTGGTTGCGGTCGCGTCATACCCATGGAAAGGGCATGACATGGGGAGGTCATGGTAAGTCGGTTACTTTATTTGGAGCCGGGCCAGCTCAAACGATGCTGGCCTTTCTTCGTTCTCTATTTCTTTCTGTTCACTGCGCTCACGCTGGCGGATGCGCTGTCGTTGACGCTATTCGTCCAGAATGTTGGCACGCGACTGTTGCCTCACTGTTACGCGATCTCTTCCGCGTTTGTGCTGATTGGGGTGACGTGGTATCTCCGCTCGGCCAGCAAGTACCCGAGCCAATGGGTGTTTTGGCTGATCATGATTGTGCCGCTCTGCCTGTTCATGGCGGTGTGGGTGATCGTTACGCTATTGGGTGGGCATCATCTGTGGTACGGGTTGCTGTTTATCGGCCGCGAGATCGCCTTCGCCTTGGTGGTCTTGCACTTCGGCACTTACTTGCAGGACTACTTCACCCGGGCCGAACTCAACCGCGTGATGCCGCTGATTTACGCCGGCGGTCGTGTTGGTGGAATCTTGGGTGGCGTGCTGCTGGAATACACCAGCCCCTGGATTCCGCCCAGCGGCCTGCTGCCGGTCACGGCCGGGCTGATTGGCGTGGGCATGGTGGGAGTCGCGTGGATTACGCGGCATCGAACGCACGTCGAAGAACCAACCGACGTCTCGCTGGTCGTCGAGCGCAAACCCAAACCGCCAGGCAACGAAGGTGCGGTCGAAAGGGGCATCAAAAACCCGAGCGAGACCGACCTCGGCGAAGCACCCACCACCTGGCGCGGACTGATGGCGTTTGTCTGGAGCAATCCGCTGCTGTTCTGGATCTCCGTCACCACCATCCTCTACTTCGGCTGCCGGGCCTTTTTGAACTTCCAGTACAGCGTGCTGTTTGAAGAGATCTTCGACAACGAGGCGGAGATGGCCCGGTTCTTGGGTCGGTACACCCAGTGGGCGTTGATCGGGTCGCTCTTCCTACAACTCTTCGTGATCAACCGCTGGATTGCCTTCGCCGGGCTCAAGGGTGCCCACATGACCTACGCCGCGCTGCTGCTGATGGCCTGCTTGGCGGGGAGTGTCGGCCTGACCTTGGCCACCGCGATGTTTGCGAGGCTGATCGAAAACGAACTCCGCTACGGCCTACGAAACCCGGTCAGCCAGATGATCGTCAACCTATTCCCCAAACCGCAGCGAATTTGTGCTCGAGCCTGGAGCCTCGGGTTCTTGATCCCGGTGGCGACGCTTGTCTCGTCGGTGGTTCTTGCCGTTTTAGTCCGGTGGGAACTTTCAGTGGTGATCGGCGTGATCGTGGCCCTGTTAGGGTTTGGCTACCTGACAGCCTCGGTCGGCCTAATCCAAAGCTTCCGCGAAATCAGCCCACCAGGTTTCCACACCTGGCGCTCCAGAAAACGGGGCGAAGAGCCAGCCAAGGAAACCGGCGGATAACCGCATCAAATGGTGTATCCGGGTGCCATGCCCACGCCCTCCAACGTGGGCATGAGAAGTGAGTGATGATTTGGTCTTATTGGAGAAGTCCGGACGCCGGTTCGGGTTCCATTGGGCGGCGTTGCCATTGGAAAACGGACCCGCCAAAGCATGCCCACGTTGGAGGGCGTGGGCATGGCACCCGGAACCAAGCACCAGGAACCAAGAACCAAGCTTCCATTTTGCATTTTTCATTCTCCAATACTCATTAATCATTCAAAGCGGAGCAGCGCGAGCTGCCCGGTGAACTGCGAGAGGATACTGTCTCTTCCAGGAAGTCCGGTCGCCGTCTCATCTCCGGGCAACTGGCCTTGTCTGAATTTCGATCTGGTTTAGGCTTGATCTCTAATCAAAGCATGAATTGTGAAAGAGACGCGCGCGAACCCCACCAGCCGAATGAATAAATCCACGACCAGCCGTTGTTTCAACGAGACCGAAGCGGACGAACGCGAGTATCTGGAGCAGATCAAGGCCAAGATCAACGCCGAGCTCAAAGCGGTCAGCAATCGGGTCGAGGATCGGCACTCCGAGATGCAGGATCTGAAGACCTACTTGGAGCATAACAAGCAGGAAATGGACCACGTCGAAAAGGCGTCGGTCCGGCAATCGGTCAACATGATGTCGACCATCGGCGAGCACGCCGCCGATCAAAAGGCCCGGCTGATCAAGCTGCTCAACGCGCCTTACTTCGGCCGGATCGATATCCAGGGTGAGGCGCATCCCGAGGTCCATCCCACGTACATCGGCATTCATTCGCTGTACGACGCCGAGGATGAAGCCCCGCTGATTCATGACTGGCGGGCCCCGGTCTCCAGCATGTTTTACGAGTTCGAACTGGGAGAGGCCCACTACGACGCGCCCGGCGGTCGGACCGAGTGCCAGCTGCTCCGCAAACGGCAATACCGGATCGAGAATCGGCAATTGGCGTTCATGCTGGAAAGCTCGCTCAACATTCAGGACGATATCCTGCAAAAAGAATTGAGCCGGGCCTCCGACGACAAAATGAAAAACATCGTCGCCACGATCCAACGCGACCAAAACGCGATCATCCGCAACGACCAAACCCACACCCTGATCATCCAAGGGGCGGCCGGTTCCGGCAAGACGTCGATCGCGCTGCACCGGATCGCCTTCCTGCTGTACAAGTACAAGGAGACGATCCGCTCTGACGAAATTTTGATTGTGTCGCCCAATAAGGTGTTCGCCCACTATATCTCGCAGGTGTTGCCGGAACTGGGCGAGGAGATGATCCAAGAGACGACGATGGAGGTCCTCGCCTCCGACCTGCTGGAGGATAAGGTCAAGTTCCAAACCTTCGCCGAGCAAGTGGCCCTGCTGCTGGTCGGCAAGGATGAAAGCTATGGCGAGCGGGTCCGCTTTAAAGCGACGCCTGAGTTCCTGCGGAAGCTGGACGAGTACGGCAATCAGGCCCAAAGCGTGAAGGTTGTGCCGACCGAAGTTCGCGTCGGGCTGTTCACAGTGGACCAAGAGTTTATCGCCACCAAGTTTCGCCGCTATGCCGGTCGCGCCCCGACCGATTTGGTCGCCCAGGTTTTTAATGACGTGGTTGATTACATGAGCTACACCCACGGCAAATCACTCGCCGGTAAGGACCGCACCAAGCTGAGGGGCGACCTGCGGAAGATGATCACCACCACCACGCTCAAGGCGATGTACAAAAACTTCTACGAGTGGCTGGGTGAGCCGGGGATGTTCAAACTGGCCAAGGGGAGCAAGTACGAGTACTCCGACGTCTTCCCGCTCATCTACCTAAAGATGCTGGTTGAGGGGCTGCCGGAGGTGAACCGGATCAAGCATATTGTGATCGACGAAATGCAAGACTATACCCCGGTGCAGTACGAGGTGATCGCGAGTCTCTATTCCTGCAAAAAGACGATTCTAGGAGACCACAACCAATCGGTCAGTCCCCTTAGCTCCTCCTCGGCCGAAGCGATCCGGGACATCCTACCCGACGCCGAATGCATGTACATGCACAAGAGCTACCGCTCGACGATCGAGATCACCGAGCTGGCCCAAAGCATTCACCATAACGCGAACCTGGTGCCGATCGAGCGGCATGGCGAGAAGCCAACGGTCATTGCCTGCCAAAAACCAGCGCAGGAAGTCGACCAGATCCGCGCGGCCATCAAGACCTTCCACGACTCGCAGTACAACTCGTTGGGAATCATCTGTAAGACCCAGCAGCAAGCGGATTCCTTGCACAAGGCCTTGGCCGAGAGCCGCGTGAATGTCCGCTTGCTCAACCCGGACAGCACGATCTTTAGCGACGGCGTGATGATCGCCACCGCCTACCTGGCCAAGGGGTTGGAGTTCGATCAGGTGATCGTCCCGTTCTGTGACGAGAAGTCCTACCAAAGCGTGATCGACCGCCACATGCTGTACGTCGCCGTCACCCGAGCGATGCACAGCCTAACCCTAACCCACACCGGCAAACTCTCTCCCTTGCTCACCCCAGCAGTAGAGTCTGGCAAGGTGCAAACCGTCGCAGCCCACGGGTAAGCCGAGGCTGGGTGCCATGCCCACGCCCCCTGGGACCGCCGACGTCTCGTCGGCAAGCCACGCGAGAAAATCGACCCCAACCAACCAACGCACACCGAAAATGGAATAACCCCGAAAAGCATCTCCGCACACCCATAAAGTGCCGACGGGGACGTCGGCGGTCCCAGGGGGGCGGCCTACCAAGGTTTTATCCAAGTCCCGGGTGCCTTGCGGACGCCGGTTCGGGTTCCACGAAACGGCGTTGCTAGTAGGGAAATCTCACGCCCTTCCGCTTTTATTTTGCAATTTTCATTTGTCAATTTTCAATTACAAATTCAATAATACCGGAGCAGCACAAGCTGCCCGGTGAGGAAAATCCCTTCAAACCCCAATATCCTCATTCCACAATTCCGGCTTCTCGCGGATGAAGGTCTCCATCAGCTCGATGCACTGGGCGTCGTCCAGAATGGTGACCTCCACGCCCCGAGCACGAAGCAACTCCGGCTCGCCGGGGAACGTGCGGTTCTCGCCGATCACCACCCGCGGAATCTGGTACAGCAAAATCGCCCCGGTACACATGATGCAGGGTGAGAGCGTGGTGTAGATGGTGCACTTGTCATACTCCGCCCGGCCGAGCCGGCCCGCGTTCTCCAAGGCATCCATCTCGGCATGCCGAATAGCACTGCCCATCTGCTGCCGCTGATTATGCCCCGCCCCAATCACCGCGCCATCCATCACCAGCACCGACCCAATCGGCACGCCACCTTCGCGAAGTCCTTGTTGGGCTTGTTCGATGGCGAGTTGCATGAAGGTGGACATGGTGTGGGCTTATTGGGTTGGACGAGGGTGGGTGGATGAGGGTAGAATGTAACGAATCAGTCGCCGTTTGTCGACAAAATGAGAAGACCGTCCTCAGGCGACCATCCTTCACGTGAGATGCACTATGTCCCTGGAATCGATCATCGGAAATCTCACCCACGCCGAAAAGCTGGCGGCGATGGATCTCCTCTGGCGGGACCTCTCGAATCACGCTTCTGGTTTCGATTCGCCCGAGTGGCACAAGCGAGTTCTCGCAGAGCGGTTGGCCAACCCGGCGCCGGAACCGACACTGTCACTGGATGAGGCCAAGGCGAAAATTAGGCGGGAGTTAGGATTCCCACTAAGTCCTTCCTTCTTTGCGCCTTAGCGCCTTTGCGAGAGCATTTCCTGCTTTAAGATTGATCTCTCGCCAAGGCGCAAAGCCGCAAAGGGCGAGCGTCTTCCTGAGTTCGCCGCTTCCTGGTTGGCTCATGCTTTATCCCACCCAGGAAGTTAATTCTCTTGCGATCCTGAGGAGAATCAAATTCCCAAAAACTCCTCCAACGCCTCCCGCATCACCGCGGGATCCGGATCAATCCCGGTCCAGATTTTGAAGCCGATGACTCCTTGGTTGACGAGCATCCCCAGGCCGTCGATCGTTTGGCAGCCGGCGGTTTGGGCGGCGGTGAGGAAGGGGGTTTGGGGTGGGTTGAAGATTACGTCCGCCACTACCATGCCTTCGCGGAAGGTGGTGGGGTCGACTGGGACCATCGCGCTGGGGTCGTTCAGGCCGATGCTGGTGGCGTTGATTACGATGTCGGCGTCTTCCGGCAAGGCGTATTTCCCTTCCCAGGGGGCGAAGGTGGTGGGGACTTTCACCTGATCGTTGAGCAGGTTGGCCAGGTCTTGGCCGCGCTCGGCGGAGCGGTTGACCACCACGAACTCGGCCGCTTTGTTGAGCCCGACCTCGACGCCGATCGCCCTAGCCGCGCCACCGGCACCCAGCAGCACTACTTTTTTCCCTTCGGGGTCGATCACCTCTTTGAGCGAAGTGACAAAGCCTTTGCCGTCGGTGTTTTCGCCGGTGAAGCCCCCATCCTCGAAGTTGATGCAGTTGACCGCCCCCATCAACTGGGCCGCTTCACTCAGCCGGGCCAGGTGCGGGATGATCGCCACTTTGTGCGGGATGGTGAAGTTACCGCCGCGGAAACCCATCGCCTGCATCCCGGCCACGGCGGCCGGCAGGTCGTCCGGCGAGACCTCCAAGGTCAGGTAGCGCCAATCGAGCCCGGCGGCGGCGAACGCCTTTTCCATCATGTACTGAGAGGGGTTCCCGGCGACCGGTTGTCCCATGCAGCAAACAATTTCCTGCAGCGCTTCGTGATCCATGGTGGAGGCTTTTCTGGGGTAAGTACGAAAGGGGATGGGGACGGGTGCGATCGGCGGCTAGGGTCCTGCGCGGGCCGAAAATTCGTTACAACCGCCCTATTTTGCGGTCATTGCGCGAGATTTGCAACGCACGAGCGGCCGTTGCCGGGTGATTTTCACGCGAGGCCCAATCATGCTGGAAAGGATGTCAAACGCCGCGCGAGTTTTGTTAGGGTTGTGGTGGGTCGCCAGCGGTGTGCTGGATTGGGCCTTGCTGACGCACGCCGCCGCCGATTCGAACATCCGCGGGGTGTTGATCGGCGTGGTGGTCGCTCAAATGGGTGTCGCCGGGCTCTGGGCCGCGACCGACCTAGGGCAAGGCTGGCTGCGGCTGTTGGGTCTGACGCTGCTGCTGTTGGTCGGCAGCGGCATGTTGGCCATGGTGACGCCGGTCCCTTGGACCTTGTGGCTGCTGATGCTGCTCGGCCTGTCGGCCGGGATGGGCGTGGTGGCCCTGGTGACCGGACGGCTCACCACCCATGGTTGGCGGTTCAGTTTGGCGACTATCTTTCTGGCGACGATGCTGGTGGCGATCGCGTTGGGCGCGGCCCGGGAGGTGGCGGAGCTGGTCACGCCGGAAACGCAAACACGGTTCTTGGTGCTTCCGGTGGCGGTGCTCGGTTGGCTGTTGCCGCTGGGAAGTTGCCACGCCTGGCTCACCTTTCCCGCTCACGGCGACCGCCGCGTGCCGCACGCGTGGTTGGCGCTGCTGGTGGTCGGCAGCGCGATGGCGATCACACTCTTACCACCGGAACTCGCCCAACTACCGGTGATCGCCTTGGCCCAAGCGGTTTACGTCTGGCTAACCATCACCACCTTCGCCGCCGCGACGCGGGAGTCGGAGTTGGAGCCGCCCACGATTTTGGAACTGCGCCGCGAGTGACGGTTGCCAGTGGAGAACAATCACGCCAAATCATGCCCACGTTGGAGGGCGTGGGCATGGCACCCGACCGGTGTTGGTGGCGTGGATAAACGATGAACAAAGAACGATGAACCAGGAACCTTTTCACCCTTTCCCTCTCCCCGTTTCCATATCCGGCAACAGCGCCGTTAATAGCCCAACCATCGGCAGGTACGAACAAACCTGGTACACGAACTGGATGCTGGTTTCATCAGCGAGCCAACCGAGCACCGCTGCTCCGATGCCTGCGATTCCGAAGGCGAATCCAAAAAACATGCCGGCCACCATGCCGACTCGGCTCGGCAGCAGTTCCTGGGCGTAGACGATGATCGCCGAGAAGGCGGAGGCGAGGATCAACCCGATTGGCACGGTCAATATCGCCGTCCAAAACAAGTTGGCGTATGGCAGGGCCAAGCTGAACGGGAGCACCCCCAAAATCGAAAACCAAATCACCGTTTTGAACCCAACCCGATCGCCGACCGGCCCGCCACCAAACGTCCCCACGGCGACCGCCCCTAAAAACACGAACAGGTACAACTGCGAGGCCTGGACCGAGACGTCGAATCGGTCGATCAGATAAAACGTGTAATAGCTGCTCAGGCTGACGAGGTAAAAGTACTTGGAGAAGACCAGCATCAGCAGCACGGCGATCGCGGCCGAGACTTGAAACGAGGTGAGGTTCGAGTTCCGCGGCACCGGTGCCTGCCGTGGATTCGCCTTCAGCTCGCTTAAGTGCCGCGCGTACCAACGGCCGACTTGGCCGAGGACGATAATCCCGGCGATCGCCCCGATCGAGAACCAAGCGAGGCTCGGCTGACCCCACGGCACCACCACAAACGCGGCCAGCAGCGGCCCAATCGCGGAACCCGCATTGCCACCCACCTGAAACAGCGACTGGGCAAACCCATACTTCCCCCCAGAGGCGAGTCGCGCTACCCGGGAAGCCTCCGGATGAAACACCGACGAGCCGATCCCCACAATCGCGGCGGCGAGCAGAATCGCCCCAAAGCTATTGGCCATCGCCAGCATGATCAGCCCGATGAGCGTGCTGGTCATCCCCACGGCCAAGCTATAGGGCCACGGCCGCCGATCAGTCACCATCCCCACCACCGGCTGGAGCAGCGAGGCGGTCAACTGAAACGTGAAGGTGATCAGCCCGATCTGAAAGAAGCTGAGGGCGTAGTTCTCCTTGAGCAGCGGATACACGGCCGGCAACAGCGACTGGATAATATCGTTCAGCAGATGCGAAACACTCAGCGCGGCCAGCACCCCAATCGCCAACGAACTACGCGCGGCCGGTAGCGGTGCCGCGGAGTCAATCGCCTGGGTGGTCGTTTGGGCGGGGGAATCGGTAGTCGCGTTACTCGAGGTCATGCCTGGCAGTCGAATTGTTAAGGAGCGGTCGCTAGGAGAATCATTTACCAGGGGAGACACGGTGGGTGGCTGTTGGTTCGGAGAGCCATTTCGGGGGAGGTGGCAGAGTTTGTTAGCTCGCTAATGGCCTATTCTACCAATATCAGCCCCACCCAGGTTCCGCGAGAGGGTCGCGGCCAGAGATACGGCAAGGCACTCTCCACCCACCGGAAGGGAAAGTAAAGTTTCCTTGCCTAGCGAGTCGAGTTAGTAAAGAATATCGCCAAAAGCTTTACCGGCGATCCGGCGTATGAAAGAAACCTTTACTAATGAAGAAGTCTGGTCGTTTGGATTGACCGTGCTCGGTTACTGATTCGCGTGGTTTCGTTGCGAAATATCTAAAACCATCGCCGTTTGATTGCCCCGGTTCGATTCCAATCGCACGCGTTTTCCACAACCACGTCGCCCCTACCAACATAGGGCCAACGGCCCGGCCCCATTCGCGAATCAATCCGATGGGGCCGGGCCTTCAGCCCTCACGATTGATATGGGCACGAGACCTAGGACTGCGTCCTAGGCTGATATGGGGCCACGCCGTTGGCGTTCGGCGTTTTGGTGGTGTGCATTTTCTGGTGGCAATCGACTCTCTAGGAGTTTCGGGACGGAGCCCTAATCGCTTTGTGGGCGCTTCACAAACCCTGTTTTGCGCCCAATGATAGGGCAATCCAATCGCACTTCACACTCACGGGCCAGCCGCCAGTGTCACCCGATTTCGTAGCCCGAAGCAAACGGCCCCTTCACCACTTTCCGCTTCCGAGCTAAGTCTGGCATCCCAGGATGTTTTAATCGAGAATGTTGACCAATGAACGAGCGAAATGAAGCGTCCACGCCTTGGGCGGATGAAATCGGAGATCGAGAGTTTACACACCTTCTGGTCAATCTGTCGCTTCGATTATGCTCGCTTGTCGTCGAGATTGAGGAGTCCACCAGGTATGACGGTCGCTTCATGGCAAATATTCACGCCCTGCGATTGCTAAAAGAATCGCAGGCGGGCGGTGCTTACCTGCTACCACGTTGCGAAGTCGAGTTTTGGAAGGAATCTTATTTTCGCTGGCTCGATCGAGTGAAAAGGTTACCCAAGGGCCTTGACCGCGCGCAACTCCATCAGGCCGCCAATGATGAGTTTGCCCGTTTGCAAAATTGCGCGGTTAACTTCAATCGGGGCGTCTGGCTGTCAAATATTAGCCTAGGATTCAGCGGCAAGAATGAGACAGAAACCGCCCGTAAGTTTGCAACAATTGTCTATCTGCGTCAGGATTGGTCGCCTTGTCAAATTGTTGCCTTTCAGAACCAGCAGGGAGAAACGGAATACTCATTAACTTTCAGCCAATTCGAATTAGCTAAAGCTTCATTTACAAAACACAAGATTGAAAACAACGGATTCGTTTGGACCGATTTAATGGACCACCTCACGCCTACAAGTGTACGGCAGTTTCTTCAATTCCATCCGGAAAGCTCTCTGGTAAGCGTATCGAGTTCCATGGTCGCCGTGCTCCATGGAGTTCGATCGTCAATTTTCCAGCTCATTGAAGATCCTGAAATCTTCGATCAAGCCGCAAACAAGAAAACAGAACGAGGATCGCCGACAATTCATTACGCTCGGGAACGAAGAAACGACGCAAGTTCTTCCCCCGCCAATAGGACGGTCACTCTTCCCATTCCCGAAATAAGGCAAGGCGACTGGTCGCCTTGCAGACTAGTTCCCTACACGAACGAACAAGGCCAGCAAGAATACTCCGTTATCTTCAATCAGTTTGAACGGGCCGAAGAAGCCTTTGCCGAGCGCGGGTTGGAAAACGATGGCTATGGCTGGACCGATATACTGCGGGCCTTCGCCGATAAGCGCACGCTAAAAACCCTCGACTTTGACCCAGAAAGTTCGATGGTCAGCGTCTTGTCTTCCAAGATTGAGTCGCTCAAGAAGGTGCGCGGCTGGATTACGCAGTTGCTGGAAGATCCGAAATCACTTGATAAGGCCATCAAGCGAATGAAGTAACACAGGGCCCCCTAAGCCACCTTCCGCTCGCGCTCCAACCCCAGATCCGCCATCACCCGCCACACGGCTTCTTCTAGATTGTTGGCGGTGTGCCACGGTGGTCGGCTGGTTTCGGGCCAGGTGGCTTCGGTGGTTTGGCCGTAGCCGGTGCGGGTGAGGATGTCGGTGCAGCCGACGCTCCGCGCCGCGACCAGGTCCGAGCGTTTGTCGCCGATTAGGTACGACTTTTGGACGTCGATGCCATGCAGGGCCGCGGCGGCGAACAGGAGCCCGGCTCTTGGTTTGCGGCAACTGCAATCCATCCGGTAGGCCGGTACTTTGGCCTCCACGTGATGGGGGCAGTAGAGATAGGCGTCGATGTGGGCCCCTTCGGCCGCCAGCATTTGATCGAGCGTGGCGTGGATTTCCGCCAAGTCGTCTTCCGTTAGATATCCCCGGGCGATGCCCGATTGGTTGGTGACCACAATCACCGGGATCTTCAACCGGTTGGCCTGGGCGATTCCTCGGGCCGCACCCGGCAGCAGTTTGAGCTGGTCCGGGCGGCGGAGGTAATCGACCTCGACGTTAATCGTGCCGTCGCGGTCTAAAAACAGGCCGGGGCTCGGATTGCCGGTGAACCAGGAGGTTTCCATGCTTGGTGCGGGTTGTCGGTAAAGTGGCGGGAATGGGGACCGGTTGTAACGAGTCATCGTCCATTTCCCAAGCCCGGCTTCAGCAGAGCCGAAAGTGACCGAGTTAACCTCTCTGTTTTGCGCAGTTTGTGTAAGTCGCCGCAAACCTGGGTTCAGCGGGGCAGGGGAGCCCTTTTTGTGTCTTGGGGGCCGATTCCCGGATCGGGAAGTTGAGATTGGGGTAACTTTCTCCACCCCCGGGTGGTTACAATAAATAGTGTGCTCCGTTGGGATTACGGGGCGTGTAAGTCATCCAGGCCAGGCAAGATTCTTGAGACTCCTGACGTTTTCAGGGTCTGCCCAGCCACCATAGAAGACCGCAGAGGCGGGAAAGGGATATTCGGTGATGCACGGGGGTTTGGTGAAGCAGGGTAAAGTGGCGGAGAGTGCCCCCGTAGCGCAGTCGGAGGATGGGCCGAGCTGGCGGGATGCCTACATGGACCGCGATATCGGCTGGCTCTCGTTCAACCGCCGGGTCCTGCACGAGGCCCTCGACCCCCGCACCCCAGTCCTGGAGCGGCTCAAGTTTCTGGCGATCTTCACGTCCAACCTGGACGAGTTTTTCATGAAACGGATCGGCCTGCTGCGAACCCGTAGCCAGGCGGAGCAGCTCAAGAACCGCGTGATTGGCCCAGCCATGATCCAGCAGCGACTGCAGGAGATGCGGGCCGAGATCGCCCCGATGCTCCAAGAACGGGCCCGCTGTTTCTGGGAAGACATCCTCCCGCTGTTGTCGGAAAACAAGGTGTTCCTGCTTTCGTGGAGCGAACTCACCGACGAGCAGCGCGACAAGGCGAACGACTTTTTCCTGCGGAACGTCTATCCGGCCCTCACCCCTTTGGCGCTCGACCCGGGGCATCCGTTTCCCTACATGAGCAACCTG
Organism: Pirellulaceae bacterium; assembly: GCA_040880405.1. Taxonomy (GTDB): domain Bacteria; phylum Planctomycetota; class Planctomycetia; order Pirellulales; family Pirellulaceae; genus JBBDIM01. Next base: position 28,622 of record JBBDIM010000109.1, read on the forward strand.
TCCACCTCGCTCGGGTTCGTGCTGCGGGTGCCAGACTCTGAGGAGGATTTGTTCGCTCGGGTGAAGGTCCCCAGCATTTTGCCGCAGTGGATTCGCCTGGATAACGACGGCGACGAAAACCGCTGCTACTTGCGGCTGCACGAGCTGATCCATCACAGCGCGGCGCAGCTCTTCCCTGGGATGACGATCATCGACTCCACCTTGTTTCGCTTAACGCGGAACGCCGAGGTGGAACTGGACGACGACGACGAGACCGACAGCATCCGCACCATCGTGGCGGAGGAACTGCGGCAGCGGAAGTTCGAGCCGGTCGTGCGGTTGGAACTGGGGGCGAACCCAAACCCGTGGGTCCGCTCGCTGTTGATGCACCAGTTCGACCTAAGCGAGGACGATGTCTACGAGATCCCCGGCGAGCTCGACTACAGCGGGCTGTGGCCGGTCGCGAGTCTCGACATCAAGGAACTGCGGGACGACTCCTGGAACCCGATCGTCCCGGCCGACTTGGTGGGTGACGAGGCCGATATCTTCTCGGTCATCAAATCGGGCGACTTTTTGGTGCATCATCCGTACGAGAGCTTCGACGCCAGTGTTGAACAGTTCATCCGCGCCGCGGCCCACGACCCCAAAGTGATCGCCATCAAGATGACGGTGTACCGGGTGGGTGACGACACGCCCTTTGTGCGATCACTGATCAAAGCGGCCGAGACCGGCAAGCAGGTCGCTTGCTTGATTGAGCTGAAGGCGCGGTTCGACGAAGAGCGAAACCTCCACTGGGCCAAGGAGCTAGAGAAGATCGGGGCCCACGTGGTGTATGGCGTGTTGGGCCTCAAGACGCACACCAAAATCGCGCTGGTCGTCCGGCAGGAGTCGGACGGGCTGCGCTGTTACGCCCATATCGGGACCGGCAACTATCATGTGAAAACGGCCCGGGGCTATACCGATGTGGGGATGTTCACCTGCGATCCGACATTGACCAACGACGTAGTAAACCTGTTCCACGCCTTGACCGGCCGCTCGCGTGAGCCGGTGTTCCAGAAGTTGCTGGTCGCCCCGGCCAACATGCGGCAACGGTTTTTAGAGCTGATCCGCCGCGAGATCGAAAACCACCAAGCGGGCCTGCCGGCGATGATCATCACCAAGGTCAACCAACTGGAAGACCCCGAGATGTGCCAGGCCTTGGTCGAGGCGTCGCAAGCCGGGGTGCGGATCGAATTGATCGTCCGCGGTTTTTGCTGCCTGCGGCCTGGCGTCCCGGGAGTGACGGACAACATCACGGTCCGCTCGATCATCGGGCGGTTTCTGGAGCACTCGCGAATCTTCTACTTCGCGGCCGGATCAGATCATCCGCTCGATGGCGAGTTCTACATCGGTTCAGCCGACTGGATGCAGCGAAACCTCAGCAACCGAGTCGAAGCGGTCTGCCCGGTGGAGGGCCGCGCTCTTAAAGAGCGGCTGTGGGAAATCCTGGACGTCACCCTCCGCGACCGCCGCCAAGCCTGGATGATGCAACCAGACGGCAGCTACACGCAACTCATTCCAACCGAACAAGACGACGAAGTCGCCCAACAAGGCACCCACCGCACAATGATGCTGCTGACGCAGCAGCGGATTAAGGAGCGGATTAAGTAGGGGCGGGGAGAGGGTGGTAGTTTCGCGCACCATTAGGGGATGAGTTCAATTACAAAGAGTCGGCGGCATAGAAGTTCCGGCCGCGGTCCCCGTAATTGACCTTATCCCCGTTAGTTCGGCATCCAAGCCAATCAAGGCCCCAACTTGGTTGGCGAGAAATATGGTCGTTGAAAATGGTGCGTTTGAACGGGGATAAGTTCAAATACGGGTGCCTCGGCTTTGGTACGTACCGCCGCCTACTTTGTAATTGAACTCATCCCCTTCGCAAGAACAACCAAAAGCCGGTTCACCATGTGACCCGGCCGAGTAGCACGGAAAAAAGCACCTTCCCCCGTGTGCCATTAGTCCTCTCACCCAGTGTCGGATTGCGCTATTTCCGCCCAGCAAGGAACGAGACCTCGATGAAGATCACGATTGTGGGGACCGGCCGTGTGGGGTCGGCGATTGCGTTCGCAGCCACCATCAATCCGCTGGCCAGCGAGCTGTTGCTGTTGAACCGCACCCGGCAGAAGGCGGAAGGAGACGCGATCGACCTGGCCAACGCCAGCGCCATGCAGAACAGCAACATGCGGATTCGCGCGGGCGATGTGCCTGATTCGGCCGGGTCCGACATCATTGTGTTCACGGCATCGGTTCCGTATGGAGACCCCAACCGCAAGCGGGTTGATCTGGCGGCCGACAACCGGGCGGTCCTGGAACATTGGATTGGGCCCCTGGCCGAGGCAAGTCCCGAGGCCATTTTGATTATGGTGAGCAACCCGGTCGACGCGCTGACCTACGCAGCGATCCGGCTTTCAGGCTTTCCACCGCAAAGGGTGATCGGCACGGGGACACTGCTCGATAGCGTGCGGTACCGGGCGCTGTTATCGGCCGAGTTGGGGATTCATCCGGAAGATATTCGGGCGTACATCCTCGGAGAACATGGCGACACGCAGTTCGCGGCGCACTCGTTGGCGATGACCGGCGGCGAGCGGTTCTACCCCAGCGACACATCGACCAAGCTGTTCCGGCAGACGGTGAACATGGGCTACGAGGTGGCCGGGCTGAAAGGTCACACCAACTACGGAATCGCCCTGGCCACGATGATGATTGTGGACACCATTGTGTATGACCTGCGACACACGATGCCGGTGAGCCTGTTGGTGGATGGTTTTCTGGGGGTGGAAGACGTGTGTCTGTCGTTACCGGCGGTCATCGGCCGGGCCGGCATTACGCGAGTACTAAACCCGCCCCTTTCGACGGAAGAGCAGGAGGCATTCAAAGCCTCAGCCGAAGCGGTCAAGGCAAGCATCCAGGCAATGGGGGCTTGGCCTACCGGCATTTAAGTGGCGGACAAGCAGATTAACGGGGCACCTGAGTGGCCCGGTGAATCTTGGCGTGCCATAATGGCCCGCGGGATTACCAGAACGCGATGATTTAGCGCTTTCCCAAAATGGAAAGCTCAGGCACTGGGAAGATCAATAAGCAGGGTTCCCCGCCACGTTAGGCGGACAAACTTGTAGCCTACAGGTAATACGATGATCCTTCTATAACCAAAGTCATCGATGAAGGAAGACCAGTGTTCCGCCTCAACATGATCGGATTAGCATTCGTTTTCGTCCTTGGATGTGGTCACAAGACCTCGCCAAGTCTCGTGCAATCACTCCCTACTATGACGGCAGCGGACGCTGAACTCGAACTTCGCGAACGCGATTCGATCATTTTCCAATCCTGGGCCGGGCTGCATCAAGGGTTCGACGCCGACACGCACCTGACTTTTTATCCCGATGGTCGTGTTGAAATCGAATACAGCGGATACGATGTCGAACGTGTCTCGGGAAGGTGGATGGTGTCGGACGACACGATTCAGCTGGAGGCGCCGCTGGCCGATCTCACCCAAATGCCTGGTGCAGATGATTGGCCACCGATGCAACTTCGGTGCGGTGGCGGTAAACTGTATTTGTATCCAACTCGTGACACTGAGGCGCTCAAATACTCGGACGATACCGCATGGCCTCTGGGCGAACTCTCCTTGCCCCAGCGGTAGTTGGCTTCGTTTTTTGGAAGGCGGATAAACTCGGCAGGGTGGCACTGAAAAAAGCACCTTCCCCCGTGTGCCACTGGCCCTCTTACCCAATGCCGGATCAGCGGATTGCCGAGGAACCACTTTCCCGGCCCAATCGAAAAACGGACGTCTCTAGCCAATGAGTGGCCCGGTGATTCACCCCATGCCATAATGGCCCTCGGGCGTTACCCTGGCGCGAGGATTGGGCACTTTCCCAAAATGGAAAGCCTAGGCACTGGGAAGATCCCAGTGGCACTCGGCGGGCTTCAATGCGCGCTGGCGAGTTGGGGACCGAGCGCCGCACGCTCGGTGATGTCACGTTCCAAAAGTGGCAGCCGCTCTAGGAGCCGCGTTTTCTGGTGGGGCAGAATTTGGATCAAACTGTCGCAGATGGTCCGGGCCTTGGCGAGCTCCACCGACAACCGCTCGTTTCTCTCCCCTTCAACATGCGGCGGACAAGCCCGATTGTGGAGGACGATCAACCGGAACTCCCCATTCTGTTCTGAAAGCCGATGGCACCAGAAGGTCGCGGGACAAGCGGCCGGGTCAAGGTTCTGAAACTCCAAAAAGCAAAGCCGCGCTTCCCGTAATTTCCATACTCGCCGGGCCGCTTGTTGGTCATCGAGTTGCCGGAGCGGAGGCAATCGGCGGACCTCGACATGCTCTTGAGCGAGGAATCGCACCGATTCCAAGGAATTGGAGTCATCTCCGAGCACCAGCAACGATGGTTCCGCGCTTGGCTCGTCGGCGGGGGCGATTGTTGCCAGCGTGAGAATGAGCAGCAGTGGCATAAGCAAGGCGATGATCCGGAGGATCGCCTGGGGTGTGGATCGGCTTAGCATGATGGTTCCTTTCTCGATTCAATTCATCCGAAGGGAAAACAGTGCCCACCCGCCCCAGGCCAGGAGCAAGGAGCAGGCGATACCAAACCCCGCCTGCTGCAATAGCAGCCGGGACATCGAGCGGAGTCCTTGCTCCCTGCCGATGGTCAGGGCGGTGACCAGACAAGGGAGCGTGACACTCGCCAGATAAACGGCGGTCAAAGTTTGCACCACCGTCAGGGCCTCTCCTTCGGCCAAGAGAAAGATTCCATCCTTGCGAATCGCCGCCAACATCACCGGAACCGCCGTCTCCGCCGGCAGACCAAACAGGGCCATCACCGGGGCCAGCAGACTCGCCCCCTGGCCCAATAGCCCGCTCCTGGCCAATAGCGAGGCCAGCACGCAGATCAGGGCGAAGATCGGCAGGGCCTTCACAAAAAACTCGCGTAGCGTCGACCAAACTTCCCGCCCGATCGCCGCGGGGCGTGGCCACTCCAAAAACGAGCGCTGCGCGTTCATCAGCACGTTCAGTTGATCCTTGCCGCTGGGGGTCGCCACCAACTTGACAAACAGCAACGTCGTCAGCATCAGGTAACCCAAAAATGCGAACACCAAAACCATCCAAGACTGCCCACTGGCGCTGGCAGTTGCCGCGAGAACCGCCAAGGTCGCCGGAAGTTGGTAGGAACAGGCCGCCCCGAACGAAATGGCCGCGATCGCCCCGTTGCGCGAACACTCGGAGCAGGCCCTGGTGCTGATCACCGCGGGGACATTGCAGCCAAACCCCATCATCACCCGAACCACATCCCGCCCGGAAAGCCCCCAGGGCCGGACCAACGGATGAAGGCTGGCATTGATCCGATCGATCAGCCCGGTCGACTTGTAAAGAGCCAAGATCAGCGAAAACAGCACGATCGTCGGCAGGGCCCAAACCAGCAAAAATGGCCCCATGTTCAAGAGCCCATAGCCAAAGTCCCCTTCGCCGGAAACCAAGATCCAGCGGAGCCAAACAGGTAGCGTGGCGTCAATCCAAACCAGCACCGGCTCCAGCCACCCTTCAACGATCGGGTGGAGCCAACCGGCCAAGGCATTGGCTCCGAAGATGGCCGCCAGCGCAGGCGAAAACACCATCAGCAGTCCCAGGACCGGTCCCCAGAAGCGATGCTCCAGAATCCCGGGGGCCGGTTCAATCCGCCAGCCGGCCCGTTGCCGCGGTGTGTCGGTTTGAAAGAGGGAAGGGGACTGGAGTGCCTCGAGGATTTTCCGCTGGCCCGATTCACCCAAATGCCGCGCGTCGACGGTGATCATGGGGACGCCGATTTCAGCGGAAAGGCGCTCGATTGCTTCGAAGGCCGCTTCCCCAAGCTGAACCCGGTCCCAGTGCGTCACCACGACGATTCCCCGCTTGCCATGGACGAGCGGGAGCATATCAGCCAGGTTTTCGTCCAAGCTGGTGGCGGAAACCACCAGCAGCACCACCTCTTTTTGATCCAGTTCCGCCAGCGCTAGCCGCGTGGTTTGCGTGTCGCTCCGGCGGAGAATGCCAGGCGTATCGAGCAACACCAAGTCGTCCCGAGTATACCGCTGCACGGCGACGGTCGAACCGCGAAAGTTCGAAGCGGCCGCGACCTTTCCCGTGAGCGAAGCGAGCAGCTCCGTCTTGCCGACCCCTTCCTTGCCCACCACCACGACATGGCGGAGGGGGATGGCCGTCGGCGGATTGCGTGGGGTTAGCGCTAGGGTAACCATTAGCAGACACACTCCTCGCCACAGCAGGAGAGGTCATCCAGGAACATGCCCCATTGGCGATACATCTCCAGTTGCGAGTGGTCGACGCCAACCCGCTCGGCGATGGTTTTGGCCACCACCGCAAACCGCTGCCGAAACTTGTAGATGAAGCAGAAGACATGCTGGTCGTGCCGAACACTTGGCCCTACCAAAAACAGACCGGGCGTTATGGTCGATTCGTCCTCTTCACTGAGCAGCGGGTACCCATCCTCGCGCTGCTCAAACAGGTTTTGGATCAGCCGGTGGCTGCCATGAAACCCGGTCGCGAGGATCGGCGGCTGGGCGGTGCGGAAACTGCCCTGATCGGCGGTGATTGCATCGTACTCGGTTCCGACTTGGTCGACCCGGACCACTTCGGCATTGGGGACCAGGCGGATGTTGCCGGTATGCTTCGCCTTCTCGTACCGCTCGTGGGTGTAGGTCGAGAGGGAGATGCTCGGATCGGATGATTCCGCCGACCAGGCCGAACCGCGGTCGAGCACCGTCACCTGAATGCCCCGCTCGGCCATGTGTAGGGCGGCGTCCATGCCACTCTCGTACCCACCCAGGACGAGGGCCTCCTTGCCGGAAATATCGGACCAGGCTCGGACCTGGGAATTGTGTCGGCATAGCTCGCTGCCGGGGAAACAACTGGTGCGGGGATACTGGAATTCTCCCGCCGCCCAAATCACATGCCGGGCTCGCATTTCGCCTTGCGATGTATTGAGCGTGAAACCCAGGGTATCGGGCTCGATATCAAAGACGTCGATCCCCGCGTTGACCTTCAGCTTAAAAAACCGGGCCACCGCCTGAAGATAGGTCGCGTACTGCTTGCCGGTTGGGTGCTCTACCTGCAGGGTATAGGCGGGGGAGGTGCCGATCGCCACCGAGTTTAAGTCAAGCATTCCAATGGAGTTCGTGGGAAACGAGGGGGTGATCAACCGCATCTCGGCGGGCCACCGCTGAAACGATCCCCCCACCACATGCCGCTCGAGGATCGCGACCTCGGTCAAGCCGGCATGTTTCAGAGCGGCCGCCACTCCCACGCCAGCCGCCCCGCCACCCACAATCACCACGTCCAAAACGTTATCCGAGGAAATCATTGCCGCATCTTTGCAAGAGGAATCATTGAGCCGGTCGAGGACTTGTCAGAACCCCAAGTGGCGAACGGAATCGGAAGACCAAGCGCCTGGGGCCAACTTCGTTAATGTCCATTGTCACGACATGCAAACGCCTTGCAAGTACTTTGAATCAAGATTTGCGGAAAAGATCCGCCACGGACTTTCGGAGCCACGCAGTGCGTTGCGGGAAGTGCCCAGCGCGAGGACTTAGGATTCCGAGAAAAATAACTTCCCGACTCGGCGGATAAAACAGGAGCCAACCAAGAAGCGTCGCACGCGGGAAGGCGTACTTCCTTTGCGGCTTTGCGAGAGATCAATCTTAAGGCAGCAGTAGCTCTCGCAAAGCCGCTAAGACGCAAAGGGGAGCGAAGATGAAGCATCGACCCGGAAATAACTGTCGGATTTTAAGAACTGGAAACGGCGGCCGAGAGAGCCACCCGGCCGGTCTTCCTTATCCGTGGCATCGGTGTAATCCGTGGTTCAAAAAAAATTTAACCACGGATTACACCGATAGCACGGATGGGACAACGCCCGCGAAACGTCTTGGTCACCTCTGCGCTCTTCGCGTCTCTAAATTTTAAAATTCCCCGGACGATGCATAGCGGCACATTGCCAGGTTCAAACCGGCAGGATTGACCACGAATAACACGAAACTCAAGCGACGAAAACGCCGCTGTGGAGGATTCCACCTTCACCGGCGAATGGGGCGATAGATAAAAGATGTTCGAGAAATCGACGCACCTTGAATCCTCTCTTCTTTTCGTTTCATTCGTGTAATTCGTGGTTAAAAAAGGTCACTGGAGTTGGCGCTGTCCCGTTTGGGAGCGGTCGAGTCGGGAAGTTGTTTTTTCTTTGCGTCTTAGCCGTGGTTTTGCCGCTGCCAGGTCAGTAGGGTCGCACTGTTGAAGATGACGAAGGCCTCACCAACGTTTTGCAGGATAGCTCCCGCAATCGGGCTGATCAGGCCGCCGGAGGCCATCGCCAGCATGATCGCGGTTAGGCCCGCGCCGACGATCACGTTTTGGTGAATGATTCGTTTCGTCTGCCGGGCCAGGCGGATCGCCAGGGGCAGGCGGTCGAGCCGCTCGGTCATTAGGACGATGTCGGCTGACTGCATCGCGATATCGGCTCCATGGACACCCAGGGCCACGCCGATATCACCCGCGGCCAGGGCCGGGGCGTCGTTCACTCCGTCACCTACGACCATCACCCGGTACCCGGCGGCCCGTTCCAGGCGGACCACTTCCAGCTTCTGGCCTGGGAGAACCTCGGCCACGACGGCGTCGAGATGGAGGTCTTCGGCGATGTGTTCCGCCACCGCTTGCCGATCCCCAGTCAGCAGCGTGGTCCGCTGCACGCCATCGGCGCGGAGCTGCTCGATCGCGACGCGGGCATCCGGCCGGGCCTGATCGGCCAGGTGGACACTGCCCAGGAGTTGAGGCTTGCCGCTGTTGAGTTGGCCGACCCAGACCATCGGCCCCGCATGTTCCGTCTCGTGCGGGACTTCGAACCCCAGCTCGCGGAGCCAGGTGGCCCGGCCGAGCAGGATTGATTTGCCTTCGACTTCAACCCGAACACCACGCCCTGGGAGTTCCTCCGCTTCGGTATCCGCGGAAGTGGGCAGGCCTTGGGCTTGGGCGTATCGCACAATCGCCAGTGAGACTGGGTGCTGCGAAGCGGTGGCGCAGTGGGCCGCGGCGGAAAGCACCTCGGCCGCGGTCGCCGAACCCTCAGGCCGCACATCGCACACCGCGAGGGCCCCCAGGGTGATCGTTCCGGTCTTGTCGAAAATCACCGAGTTGACATCGGAGAGCGATTCCAGAAACTTCGCGTTCTTCACCAAAATCCCCTGCCGCGAAGCGACCGCCAACGAGGCAACCATCGCGGCCGGACCGGCCAGCAAAAACGGACCAGGGCAGCCGACGACCAGCACGGTGATCGCCCGGGAAACGTCGCGAGTCAAAAACAGGGTAATCCCGGCGATCAGCAGCACGCCTAGCACAAAGTACTTGGCGTAGTTTTCGATGAGTCGCAGCACCTTGGTCTTCGACTGCTCCGCCTCTTGGAACAGTTCCAAAACCTTGGCCAGCGTGGTTTGCGTACCGGCCTGGGTGACCTCGATGTGCAGGAGGCCGTTTAAGTTGGTGCAGCCGGCTAAGACTTTGGTCCCCGGCCCCACATCCTCCGGGGTCGACTCGCCGGTGAGCGAGGACTGATCGATCGCGGAGTGACCCGAGCGAACCAAGCCATCGGCGGGAATCGTTTCGCCAGGCCGGATGACCACCATGTCGCCAGCGCGCAGTTGTTCCGCCGGAACCGATTCTGGGGCCTCACCCTCCTTGGTGACCCGTCGAGCAGTCCGGGTTTGCAACGACTTCAGCCCCTGGATCGCGGTTTGGGCACCTAGCACGCTTCGCTCTTCCAGGAAAAACGCGACACTCAAAATCACCGGCACCAAGACCGCGGTGGTGAAATCTCCGACGGCTAAGGCAGCCAAGGTCGCGACCGAGACCAACTGCGGGCTATAGCTTTCCGGCGAGCCGGTCCAGAGTCCCCGGATCGCCTCGTACAGAATGGGGGAGAGGACCAGTACGGCGGCCAACCCTTTCAGCACTTCCGCGACCGGTTGTTGTTCCGTCTCCAGTAGCCAGGAGATCATGTGCCCGGCGGCGAGCATCGCCGCCGCGGCCAGCGCGGTACCCAAGCGCACTCCCAGGCGAATTCGCTCGCCGAAGGTCAAACCGGCGTCGAGGTCGCGTTGGATGCGCTGAGAGACGGGGGCGGAGATGCTGCTCATGGAAGGTCTTGCTCAGGCGTGGTCGATGGTTGTGGCGCGGGGAGTTGTGGTTCTGACTTTCCGCTGGGCGAGAGCAGCAGCCGGGTCGACTCGGAGACAAAGCGAAACTCTCCGGCGGTCTCCATCACCCGCTCGATCGTTTCCAAGTGCATCCGGTTCCAAACCAATTCCGGGTTTTGCCGATACTGGGCGAACATGTTTTCAAACAGGGCGACCTCTTCTTCCGCCTTGGTGACCAGTTCCGTGCGGTGACGGGTCGCCTCGTTCACCAGACTGTTTCTCTGCGACTCGGCTTGGGGAATCGTCTGGGCTGCGAACCCCTCCGCTTCTCGCTTTCGGGTCTCAATGGCGATCCGCTCGCTCTGCACTTTTTGGAAGACATCCGCCAATTGTGGCGTGGGGAGGATCTCGCGAAACTCGATCGCGGTGAGCTCGATGCCCAGGTCCAGGAAGTCGGCTCGCTCTTGGGCGGCGGTGCGGATGACGTTGGCCAATCGCTCGGCCGGAACACCGGCGTTGACCGGATCTTCAGACAGTTCTTCCGCGGCGACCACCGGTCGATTCAAGTCCGGAACTTCGATATCCGCCGGGGCCTCCACCCCCACGGCACGCTGCAACCTGAGGGCGTCCTGGACATGCCAGGTGGCGATCGTCTGGACCGTGGCGGCGGTCACCAGATCGGTCAACACCCGCTCCGGTTCGGCCGTTTTGAGTTGGAAGGCGATTGGATCGACGATCCGATATTTCACATGCAGATCGACCTGCAATACATGCTGATCGCCGGAGAGGGTGTAGCCATCCAAGACCGGATCGAGTTGGCTGCCTTCCCCACCACCACTACGAAGCCGCAACTGGGTGATCGCCGCTTCCCGTTCCTGCTGGACCGGAACCCGAATGACTTGATCGATTGGATAAGGTAACGCCAGTAAGAGCCCTGGCTGGCGGACTTGGGTTTGCGGGGTGTCCCCCACAAGTCTTCCCATCCGCAAGACCAAAGCGACTTCGCCCGGTTGGACGACGGTAATCCCCGAACACCAAAACAGGATGAGCAAAATCACCGCCAAGTACCCGACCACGCGCAGACCTTCGGCGATCCCCTGGGCGGCGGCCATGCCGGAACCGCGGCCGGTTTGCTTGGGTGGCGGAGGGGGCGTGAATTCCCTCGAAGAGGATTGCGACTCGCTCATCGTGTCGCCTCCTCGCGAGCGGAATCGTCACCCCGGGGGCCTTCCAGTGAGAGCCGGTCGTTCGGGGAGGAGGGATCTGGGGCGCGGCGTTCCTCGCGGACTTCCGGCGGATTGGTTAGCAAGTCGAAGAACCCTTGGTTGGTGCGGAGGATGACGGTGGAGTTTTCTCCCAAGGTCCGTTTCAGGGCCTCTAGCGACCGCCAATAGCGGTAGAACTCAGGATCGATCCGGTGGGCCCGGGCATAGATCTCAGCCGCTTGCCGCTCGGCATCGGCTCGGATATCGCCCGCTTCCAGTCGTCCATCCCGCAGGATCTCCTCGCTTTTGACCAGGGCACTGTCCCGAATCGCCCGAGCCTCTTTTTCACCGACGGCTCTTAGCTGTTTGGCGGCGGCTTCGCGCTCGGCTCGCATTTGGGCCAAGACCGCTTCGACATTGGTCGCCTCGTAGGCGATCCGGCTGATGCCGACCTGCTGGATCTCGATCCCGAATTTCTCTAAGGCGGCCGAGGCGACCTCCTCCAAGATTTCTCGCTCGATTTGACTGGTGCGGACCTCGCCGGCATCGGTCGAGACCAAGGCGGTCAGGTTGTAGCCACCCAAGCGAGTATTCTTGGCGGCGGTCACCATCCCGTCGATTTTGGCCGCGGCCGAATCGGTATCTCCGACCGCTTGCAAAAATCGCAGCGGCTGGGCCACGTGCCACACGACATACGTCGTCAAAACCACATTGCGGCGATCCTGGGTGAGTGTCGCCGTGTAGGGTGTGTTGAGCAGATGCTGCCGGGTATCGATCACGCGGGCCTCTTCGATCGGCCACGGCAATTTCAGGGAAGGGCCTGGCTGGGTGAGCTCGCGGATCGGCTGCCCAAACCGAGTGACGACCACAGCGGTCCCCTCTTCCACCTGCACATAGCAGGGGTAACCCAGCAGGATCAGCAGGGTCACCGCCGCCACTACCCAGCGCACAATCGGCCGATCGCGGAGCGCGGCGTCTTGCGCGGATTGCTCAGGCGGAGGATTTTCAGGTGTCTCACTCATCGGATAATTCCTACGGCAGGGACAGCGCCTGCGGCGGGGTGTTGGTTTGGTCGGTGACGATCACCTCCGGGAGTTGGTCGTCCAGGACGTATAA
>JBBDIM010000109.1:41221-116521 GCA_040880405.1 Pirellulaceae bacterium
TGTTGGTTTGGTCGGTGACGATCACCTCCGGGAGTTGGTCGTCCAGGACGTATAATTGCCGCGACTGGAGCACCCGTTCCAGGGCGTCGAACCAGAGCCGCAGTTGGTAGGTATCGGGATCGGTTTGATACGCCTTGCCGACCGCCAAAAACTCCGCCGATTCGCGGCCCGCTTCGCCGACGCGTTGGGCCGAGGTGACCTTGGCGTCGGAGATGAGGGTCTGCGATTTTTGTTGGGAGTCGAGCAGTTGCTTGTCGGCGTCTCCCTCGGCGTCGATGACGTACCGTTTGGCGTCGAGCTGGGCGTTGCCCACCTCCAGGTAATCGGCGGCAACTTCGACCGGCGGGTGCAAACTCAACAGGGCGACATCCACCACCTCGTAACCCAAGTTCGTCCGCAGGACCTCCGCCTGGATCTCGCGCTCGATCCGCTGGGAAAACTGGAACCGATCTTGCGAGAGGACCTGATCGAGCGTGGCGGACTCGGTCTGACGGCGGAGCACTTCGTACGAGATCGCCTCCAAGGCATCACGAGGATTGGCGTGCCCATAGACATGGGCGACCAGTGCCTCCGGATCGGACGCCACCTGGTAGTAGACCACGGCGTTGATCGCCACCAGTTCCGACTGGGTACCCAGGACCAGCGAAAACTCGTCAGCGTGCGACTGCGTCCAGAGGAGCGCCCTCGTGGTCTCGGTTGGTTGGGCTCGGTCGATCGTCGGATCGGAAAAGCCGATCTGGAGGGTCTCAATGCGGCCGGTCGAAACCCGGCGGACTGACCCCAGCGGCCAAGGCAATTTCACTCCCAGGCCAGGCTGAAGCAGGGTGCCATCGAACTTGCCGAGCGATTGCCGCAGGCCGATTTGATCGACTTGAATCACCACTAAACTGGTCGAAAGCCAGACCATCATCAGCGTGATCAGCAAAATGGGGAAGGTCGCCCTCCGCATGAAGTTGACCGTCCACGACCCCCGCAAGCTCACCCCGAATCGCCGCTGGGCGACATCAAAAATCGCCCCGACCGGATTGGCTTGCGAAAGCAGCCCCTCGCGAATCAACGAATCCAAGGGGGATACATAGCGAGTTTGATAAACCGCCGGATCAACCTCCAGGCTGAACCAGCTGCCGATGATCCGCAGCAGGTACTCGCCGCTGATGAGCATCACCCAAATCAAAATCGCCTGGGCAACCCAGGTCGAAGCGGCCGGCACCACCGTGGTGGCGAGCAGGGTCAACCCGACCACAAACGCGACGACCCGGGCCTCGTGGATCGCCAAGCGGATCGGCTCGACCTCTGGCAATTGTTCCGCGGAAATCTCGAGCAGCGGTCGCCGTACCGCGGTCCAAAGACTGGCGGATAGAATCGCGGTGATCGCCCCACCGACGATTTGCGTCGTCCCTTGCGCCAACGTGACTTCGACAAACAGCCCCAACAGCGACAACCCAATCACAACCAACAGCACCACCAGCGGCCCGGCGAGGAAAATCAGATGCAGCGACCGGGCCTCCTTGCTGGCGGCCTCGGGAAGGTTTTCCCCGGACTGGCGAAGCCGCTCGGCACCCCGAGCACCCCACACTACGATCCACGCGAGCGCCAATTGCATCGCCGCGGCGCGGATCAGGGGGGCCTCCGCTTGCAGCGAGTAGCCCAAGGCGATCACCGCCATGCCGCCCAACAGCCAGAGCAGGGTCGAGAGGATTCGCGCGGGGTCGGCCTGGTCGGATGCCATTTCAACGGATTGGGTTTCGGGCCGGTTCGCCTCAGCCATTGTTGGATTCTCCGCAAATGTCGAGGCAGGCCCGATAGTGCCGCATCAGTTCCAGGTTGTTCTGTTTGGCGAGCGTGGTCTCCCCCGCGCCTTCGGCCAGCAGTTGGCGGGATTTTCCCAGGGCGAGCCGCAGGGCACGAATCGCTTCGGCCTGTTCGCCGCTGGGTAGCCTCCCCCGAATTCCCCAACCGACCGGAAGTTTCGCTGCGATTTGATCCCACTGCTGCAACCGCTGGTCGGCCAGTCGGGCATTGTTTGTATTGATAGCAATGGCCGCGTCGGCCTGGATCGAGCGCATTTGTTCCAGGGCCTCGCTCGGCGGGGGAAACGCAATGTAGAGCCCCAGACCGCTGATGATCGCGACTCCCACCATGCCGCAAATTCCGAGGGTCGCGCGACTCATCTGCCGATTGAGCCCTGCCGCGGCCGATTCCAGTTCTTCCGGCGTTGGGGGTAGGTCCTCGCGAACCTCCCAGCCGCGCCGCCGAATCATCACGCCCCCGGCGATCAACAGGGGGAGCGTAATCGCCGCGGCCCGCATCAGAGGATCGAGATACTTCCAGAGGTTCTCCAGCAGCAGCGGTAACTGATCGAAGCGGGCCAGCATCGGTCGGGTCAGGGAATCGAGGCCATGGGTCTCTTCCGGCATCCCGACCGGAGCCGGTAGCAAAACACCGCTACCATAAGAACCAGCGACAATCATGGCCGAGACGGCGATCCCCAGCGCCAAAGTCCGAGCCAGCCCAATGCCCCTGAGCAGGTGAATCAACGTCACGCCGCTGACCCCCATTCCAAACAAGTAGAGCACCATACCGGATGCCAACGAGAGGTTCGCCGCATGAATCGCCGAGAGGGCCAGCACACCGCTCATCGGGCTGACATACTGCGGCCCAACCAACAGCGGCACGGTTAGTGGCCCCCACGAACTATCCAGCGCCACCACGCGTTCCAAACCGGAAGCGGGGATCACCGCGGCGGTGATCGTGGTCAGTCCGATCGCCAGCCCGATTTGAAGTGGCAGCCAAGTGACTGCGATCGTCGCGGCGGTGATTAGCAGGTTGACGATCCGGGTCGAGCCATGCCGCATCCGGGGCGGTTCCGGCCGAGTTGGTGACATGGTTCCCGCCATGAACCGAGCGGCCACTTCCGCCACCACCAAGGCGACCAGACAGGTCGCCGCGACGATCAGCAGGAACTGGGTCGTCGGCAGGATACTCAGCCCGTACAGCAGGATCAGCGGGTTAAGCAGCGGCACGGTCAGCCACAGGACTAACCTTCGCCGCAAGGAAACGCCAAATCCTTCGAGCTCTGCGAGTACCGGCAAAACGCCGAGCGTACAAAGCGGCATGCAGCAGCCAATCGCCATCGCCTTAAGCGTCCCGGTCCACCCCTCCCCGGCAAACCAACCAGCGACCGTCTCCGGCTTGGCGATGAGCCTCAGCCAGGCGGCGATCGCCACGCCGGCCAGCATCGTCGGGGCACCTTCCAAGATCACCCGGGCCGACACAACGGCCAAGGTTACGAGAAAGGCTTCAGGGTTTGGCAAGTTTAGTTCGGGCATGGGAAACGACTGGTTTAGCTCTCCACCGGCACCGGGATTTGGGTCAACAGGTCCGTGATCATGGTGGAGGTATCGTCGAAGTCGCCGCACAACCGCACACTCAGCACCGGTAAGGCTACCTCCTGAACGTCGTCCGGGATCACAAAATCGCGACCCCGCAGGTGGGCCCAGGCCTGGGCCAGACGCTGCCAGTTCAACAGACCGCGGGGACTCAGGCCGAGATGAATCTCACGATGGTCCCGCGTTGCCTCGGCCAATTGAACGAGATACTTGCGGATGTTTTGCTCGACATGGACGCTGGCGACATGCTCCTGCACCGCGTAAAGCTGCTGCGGCGTCATGACCGTCGGCTGCTCTTTGGCGGTCCGGGTGGTGGGGCCGATGTTATCGGCCAGCATGTCGATCTCACTTTGCCGGTCGGGGTAGCCGATGCTCAGCTTCATCGCGAACCGGTCCAATTGCGCCTCCGGCAAGGGATATGCCCCATGGCTATCGACCGGGTTTTGGGTGGCGATCACGAAAAAGGTGCCCGGCAGACGGTGGGTTGTTTTGTCGATCGTCACCTGCCGCTCCGCCATCGCCTCGAACAGGGCCGATTGCGTGCGGGGAGTGGCCCGGTTGATCTCGTCCGCGAGCAGGACGTCGGAAAAGACCGGCCCCTGCACGAATTCGAACTCTCGGGTCTTCTGGTTGAAGATGTTGAAACCGGTGATGTCGGTCGGCAACAGGTCCGGCGTACACTGGATCCGCGCAAAGCACCCACCGACGACCAGCGAGACCGCTTTGGCCAAGGTCGTCTTCCCCAAGCCGGGCAGGTCTTCCAGCAGCAAATGCCCCCGCGCTAAAAGACAGGCAATCACCAGTTCCACGACGTCCCGCTTTCCCTTCAGCACGCCGTTGAGCGATTGCCGGAGGCCGTCGATCATTGGCTGATAGGTGCAGGAACCCGCGGTCGTGATCCCGCCGTCACAGGCGTGGCCTGGGTGGTGATGGTCCGCGGTGGTCTCGATTGTTTCAGTCATTAGGTTCCGTTGCGGGAAGAATACAATGAAGGATTAGGAATAATGTCCGGCCAAATGAGATGGATGGGCCGTTTCGGGAGTTGCCACGCTTCGATAGCGTCGTATCAACTTGTGCGCCGCTTGGCAGGCGGTATGAATCTCTACTCGGTTCCAAGGGCAATTCATCGACCCGGCGTAGTTGGCCCAGTGGACCATCCGCAGGAACGTCTCGACGGAAACATGGTCGTCATCGGAATCCCGCGCGATCGATTCCAGCCACTGCGCCATCGTGGTCCCTTCCGGCCGGCCAAACCCACGTAGCCGAGCTTGCGCCTCTAGCAGACGGACGGTCCAGCGAATTTTCCGACGTGGATCATGTCCCAGCGGCCACCAGGTGAGCGGGATCAGACTCCAGCTCAGCACCGTGCGGCGGAAGTACCCCAAAACAGCCAACACCACACTTAGCAGGAGCAGCGGATAGCGAACCGACCAAACCTTGGCACCCGCCGTCACGAGCAGGCTCAACGCCCTTTGCCACAGCGTCGGCTCGACCGCCAATAGTTCATAACCAGGAGTCGGTTCCAACGGATACCAAATCTTGCCATCCGGGTTCACTTCCAGCCAGAAGTGAATGTCCTCGTCCAGCACCGGGGTTTGCATCGTGAGCGCGTCGTACCGCTCTGGCCAGACGTAAAATCCACTCACCACCCGGGTCTGATACCCCAGTTCCCGCAGCAGCACAGCCGCCGCGGTGGCGAACAGGTAGTCGGGGCCCGCTCCTTCGCGAAGCAGAAAATCGGCCAAGGCGTCTTCGGTATCCTCCGAGACGAGATGGTTCATGTCGTGCTGGTACTCACTTCGTAGCCGCGCTACGACCGCCTCCACCTGCGGCCAACCTGGCTCGATGTCGCAGACCCACTGCTGGGCCAGTTCCGTCAGTTCCGCGGCGACTGGGTATGGCTCTTCGTCCGCGGCTTCCTCCCGGTTCGGTTCGGTACGCAGGAACGTGCTGGAATGGCTATGCGAGGTTAGTTGGTTTCGATCGACCAGTTGCGAATGCATATGCATCACGGTGAGCTGCGGAATCCACTCGTTCATCATCCGCAGGCTACCATCCTCGGCCCAGTCGAACATATCGAGCCGGTCGACCTGCTTGATATGGAAACGTGCCAGGTGGGGCGGCGTTGGGACACGCTCCGTTTTGATGTTGATGAGCTTTAGGAGGTGGTACTCTTCATTGGCGACCAA
Source organism: Pirellulaceae bacterium (assembly GCA_040880405.1). Lineage (GTDB taxonomy): Bacteria > Planctomycetota > Planctomycetia > Pirellulales > Pirellulaceae > JBBDIM01. The sequence continues at coordinate 46,800 of JBBDIM010000109.1, forward strand.
CGACTCGGGGGCTAGGCCCGGCAGCAGGTACCAAGGTTTGCTATGCCGCGTGACGAGCTGCAGATCTCCGCTAGAGTGCTCCTGGGCGGCGTGCAAGGCGATGCCGTCCCAGTGGTCGTAAATAGTCATCCGCAAGTGGAGCGGCACGCGGCCTTTGACATACATCAGGGCGGGTGACTTGGTGTCCTTGAGCTCCCGCTTTTGCGTTTGCCCTTTGCGACGAACCGTGCTGAACTCCTGCGATTGCTTTTTGCTGTTAGCGACGCGGTTGTGCCGATGGACCATGGTCGAGGGTGCGAGGCTGATCGCTTTCTTCGCGGTCTTTTGTTTCTCGGTCGGGTCGTTGTACATGTCGTTCGAGACATCGAACAAACTGGGGAGCTTCGATTCGAGAAAGACTTCGCTCTCGATCGGCCCGAAGCTCATCGCGTCCTCAGTCCCGGAGACGAGGTTATCGCCTGAGCCGACCCCGCTGGTCGCCCGATCGTCGGAGATTTGATTCCCTCCGGAACTCGGCATGAACCCTGCCAACGCTCGGGCCGCCCGATCGGTTCCGACCACCCCGACCAACAAAGCGGCGGTCACCGCCGCGATGCCAATCGCCGACAGCGCCGGCACAATCGGCACCTCTCTCGAAACACCGGCCGGGAAATGTCCTTGCAATCGATCCCAGTAGGAACCAATCAGCCACCAAACACCCACCAACGCATAAATCAGCATCAGCGTGGTCAGGGTCCAGTGGATGGCGCAGAAGAACCCAAACGAGACCAACACCAGGCTCAAGAGCGAGCTCATCCGGACCAAACTGGGCTGGGCCGTTTGAAACGCCAACAGCAGCATTAGGTTACGCATGGCCAATGCCAATTGGGCCTCCATGGTATGGCCTGCCGGCAAGTGAGCCGCCCAAAAGAATCCCTCCAGGACAAGATGCCCAAAGAACACCCCCAAGGCCAACAGCACCACGCTCGCCGGAATCGCTGTCGCGGTTTCGGAATTGGTTTCGCGGGGACGGAGCCACCAGGCGATCGCGACCACCAGCCCAATTTCCAGCCAGTCCCACCAAGGGCCCAGACTCCCCTGATACAGCGACAATTGCAGCACCAAGACCGCCAAGGAGGCCAGCAACAAATTGGAGCGAAACGCGAATCGATCACGCACGGGCCGCGACCTCCCGGCGCTGTTGGTTCCAGCGCCGCGCGATCGTTTCCCAAACCCCGACCGGCCCGTCGACGATCACCCGACCACCGCGCGGCTCTGCCGAATCCAACCGCGCGAAACGTTCCGCCGACGCGTCGAACCCGGCGGTCGCCAGTTCAATCCGCCGAGTCGCCCTGGGCACGTTCGTGGAGCGATCGGTTTGGATCACAATCACCCAGTCGTATCGGTCACGACCATGCCGGCGGCAGTTGTGCTCCGCTGATTCGGTCTCCGGTGCCATGGTCGCCAGACGATCCATCAACTGCCGCTGGTTCCCTGGCGCGGGAGAGACGAATTCTTCCAGCTCGTTGGTCCGCAGCGTGACGCGAAGATTCTGCCGCGCCAGATCAAGCGCCAGGCTGGCACCAATCCGGATCGCCCATTCGCGACTGGAATCGCGCCCAATGCCAGCGTGCGCGGCGGGGTCCATGTCGATGTACACCTGGACGCTCGACTGCGAAGCGCCCTGACGTTCCGACACGATCAACTGATCGAACTTGGCGGTCTGGGCCCAATGGATCTGCCGCATCGAGTCTCCCAGGCGATACCCGCGTACTCCCGCCCGGTCGCCGTCGTCGCCGGTCCGTCGTGGGTTGATCGCCCCGCCACTATGGGCCGGGCCAAGGGGGCAGGCCAGCTCAGAAAACCGACGTGTTTCGGGCCAAACGATCAGTGGCGTGGGGACCTCCACCGGTTTGGAGACACAGAACATCCCGAACGGGAATTCGGTCGCCACCCGCGGCACCAAGGTAGGATAGACACCTCGGCATTCCGGGGTGAAGTCCCAAGGGAAATCGCACCGAGACCAACCTGGCACCCGGGCCAGGGCCACCACCGTGGTGTCCTCGCCTGGTAAGGCGTCGAAAAATCCGTTTTGAATCGCCAGTCCCCACACGGGAAAGGGCCAGCGATTGGCGACCTCCAAAATCACCTTCACCTGTTCCTGCTCTTTACACCGACGGACATCAAACCGCAGCCGGCAGTGGATTCCCCGCAGTCCGACCCAAGGCCAGATGATCCCCAAAGCGATCACCCCGCAACTCGCCGCCAATAGGATGTAACCTTGCGGCGTGACGAACAGCCCCATCAACAGCGACGCGAGCGCCGTTAGAACCAACACTCCCAGCGGTGTCTTCAACCAGTAGACGTACCGGTTGGCACTGGGGGTGAAATCAGTGGTCAGGAGATAATGAAGGCGGTCCCGCCAAGGGGTACCACCGTGTGGTGCGGACATAAGGATGCCAGAATAGAGCTTGCAGACGCGAAAGCAGAACGGCGGCTGGCGTCACCCACGACTTCGCGCGGGAAACCTAAACCGACCAGGGTGGTCCGCGAGATCGCTGCACGAGCCGCGGGACCGAGACCGCCTGCTCCGCGACCAACGAAAGAATCACCGGCTTGGTGTCCGCCCGCCAAGCTAGGTCCAATGGGCTAGGGGGCGTGCGAGAAAGCGTTGCCAGCCAGTCGCACAGCGCGCAGTTGGAATCCCCCTCCACTGGTGAGGTGGCTAGAGCAGCGGGTGGTGGCAGTTCCACGGTACCCGCCTGCGGATCGCAGTCGCCCTGTTTCACCGTATGCCGACAAGTGGTATGTGAATGCTCCCCCATCCATTGGGGGTGGTGATGATGCGAACACTCGTGCCCGAATGCCCAATGAGCGACCCAGTGCAAACCATGTCCCAAGCTTGCCGCCGGCAAAAAAATGGCCAGCAGCAAACCGCTCGTCAGAACGAAAGCATGGGAACGAGAAAGCATGGAAAACGATACTCTCCTGCGGATTGGTCGGTTTTGCAACACAAGTGCATGTGACTTTCATTGTTATTCCAATCGACTGTTCCGTCAATCCTTTCTTTGGATTGGGGGAAGCCTTTTCGCTGGTTCTCAACTCTGCGGCATCGGCCATATCGGTCCGAACCACACTCCCCGTTGACTACCTGCTGAACGAACCGACGCGCACCTCCGAGACGGCACCGGTCGCAATTGAACTCATTCCCGTTTGCCTTGTCTCCCACAGGCTCATCAAAAGGACGTTCGCCAGAGGGCACAGCGGGAAAAGATGGGTGTCGCTACGGCCGCGTAGGCCGAGGGAGAACTGCGAGTTGTTTCGCACTTCGCCCACGCTCTTGGCGAGCGTAGCTACCATGCAAAAAGGCGGATCACTGCGTGACCCGCCTTTCTCGTTTTTCGCTGGTTAACGGTTCCGCTTACGCGATCAAATACTCGAAGTTGCCGTCGGCGTCGACGGTGATTTGGACGTCCTTGATTTCTTCGCCGGCGGCGATGCGGGAGAGGAACTCGCTGGAGAGTTCCGGGAGTAAGGTCCGTGTCAAAATCTTGTCGACGTTCCTGGCACCGGTGTCGACTTCCGTGCAGCGGGCCGCGATCGCGTCGACCAGGCCTTCGGTGAAGGCGAATTTCGCGCGGTAGTGGTCTTCGACGCGGCGGCCCACTTTGCGGAGCTTGAGGCGGACGATCTTCTTCATCACCTCGTCGTCCAATGGGAAGTAGGGGATGATGCTGATCCGGCCGAGGAAGGCGGGCTTGAAGGTTTTTAGCAGTTCCTCGTGCAGGGCGTCGTGCAAGGCCTGCGGGTCGGGCCGCGTGTCGGGATCACGGCACAACTGCATGATCAGGTCGGTCCCGGCGTTGGAGGTCATGATGATGACGGTGTTCTTGAAGTCGATATCGCGACCTTCACCATCCTTCATGTTCCCCTTGTCGAACACCTGATAGAAGATGTCCTGCACGCCGGGGTGCGATTTCTCCATCTCGTCCAGCAGCACCACGCTATACGGCTTGCGGCGGACCGCTTCGGTCAGCACACCACCTTCGCCGTAGCCAACGTAGCCGGGAGGCGAACCCATCAGCAGCGAGACCTTATGCTCCTCCTTGAACTCCGACATGTTGATGGTGGTCATGTTCTGCTCGCCACCATACAACAGGCTCGCCAAGGTGAGGGCCGTTTCCGTTTTGCCGACACCGCTGGTTCCCGCCAACAGGAAGATCCCGATCGGGCGATTGGGGTCTTCGATCCGAGCCCTGGAGGTGCGGATGCTTTGGGCGATTTGATCCAACGCGTGCGACTGACCGACGACGCTCTCTTCCATTAGGTCCTTCAGCTTGAGCACGGTTTGGATCTCGTTGGAGACCATCCGGCCAACCGGAATGCCGGTCCAAGCCCCGACTGTTTCAGCGATCGCGTTGGCGTCGCAGCAGACATGGACCAAGGGTGATTCTCCCTGCATGTCGAGCAGTTGGGCCTGAAGCTTGCGAACCTCGATCTTGATCTTTTCCCGCGCCTCGACGGTCAACGTTTCGGCGGGTGCCTCGGCCGTGGCGACCGCGGCTCCGCCTGCTTCACCGTTGGTGGCGAGTTTGGCTTGCGACTCCTTGACCTTCTTTTGCAGTTGGGCCTTGTCGTCATCGGCGAGTTGCAGTTGCAGTTCGCGGATTTGGTCGACCAGTTCCTTTTCGGCGGCCCATCGCTCGGTGAGGGCTACGAGTTCCTCTTCGGCCTGGACACGCTCCTCGGCCAGCAGGTCGACGCGTTCCTCGTGCCCTTCGGCACCCGCGGCCGTTTCGCGATTGAGGATATCGGTCTCGGTCCCGATCCGGTCGATCCGGCGGTTGAGGTCCTCGATCTTCGGGGGCTTCGAGTTTTGGCTGAGCCCGATCCGCGCACACGCCGTATCCAACAGGCTGACCGCCTTGTCCGGCAGTTGCCGACCGGAGATGTAGCGGTTCGACAGCTTCACGGCTGCCTCGACCGCTTCGTTCAAGATGCGGACATTGTGGTGACGCTCTAGCGTCTCCACCAAACCCCGCATCATGCCGATCGCTTTCGGCTCGTCCGGCTCTTCCACCTTCACCACTTGGAACCGCCGGGCCAAGGCCGCGTCTCGTTCGAAGTACTTTTTGTACTCGGCCCACGTGGTGGCGGCGATCGTGCGGAGCTCCCCTCGCGCCAAGGCTGGCTTGAGCAGGTTGGCGGCGTCCCCTTGTCCTGCTTGGCCACCGGCACCGATCATGGTGTGGGCCTCGTCGATGAACATGATGATCGGGCGAGGAGAGGATTTGACTTCTTCGATAACCGACTTGAGCCGGTTCTCGAATTCACCTTTCACGCCGGCGCCCGCTTGCAGGAGGGCCAAGTCGAGCGAGCGGATCGAGACGTTCTTCAGGGCGTCCGGCACATCGCCAGCGGCGATCCGCAGGGCGAACCCTTCCACCACGGCGGTCTTACCGACGCCCGCCTCACCGGTCAGGATCGGGTTGTTTTGGCGGCGGCGGCAAAGGATGTCGACGATCTGCCGGATCTCGTCGTCACGACCCAGGACCGGGTCGATATGGCCATCGGCGGCTCGTTGGGTCAGGTCGACGGTGAACTGATCCAAGGAGGGGGTCTTGGTCGGCTTGGCCGGACCGGCCCCTGGTTGGGAAGAGCCAGACTGCGTGGCGCTGGCCGCGGCGACCTCTTCCGTTTCGCAGGTCTCACCGCAAACGGAATGGAAATCCTTGGCCAATACCTCGACGTTGATCTTCTCCAGTTCCGGCAGGCTCGCGGTGATCGACTGGGCGGTGACCCGGTCTGAGAGCATCGCGATCAGCAAGTGACCGGAGCGGACCAGCGGTTCGCCATGATCGACCGAGGCGATCAGCCAGGCGTCACGCGCCAAATCGACCACGCTTTGGCTCAGGGCAGGGGGCCGGGCGTTGCCGGTTTTCAGCTTGTCCATACTTCGGGTCAATGCCCCGAGGAACTTCGAGGCGTCGATCTCGAAGTACCGCAGCAAGGCCTCCAGGTCGGTGTTGGAGGTCTCCAGTAGTTTGGTGATCCAGTGCTCGATCTCAACGTTGTAGTTGGTTCGAGAAAGACACAGTCCCGCGGCCCCTTCTAGGGTGCGGCGGCAAGTCGGGTTCAACTTGCCAATTAACGATTTTAGATTGACGGCAGCCATGATTCGTCTAAGCCCTTTGATAAACTACTGAATTCCCCAACGTCTATTTAGTAAATTCGCGTGCGCCACGGCGGCGGCCGGGATCACGCTTGTTCATATTCCACGCTCATCGCCGCGGCCCGGTCTGTGCCTGGCGGGATCGGATAGCCTTGGTGCTGGAGCACGGCGTCGTCTGGATCATGATCCAGATCGCCCACTCGCAGCCACATGTTATACCCCAACATGGCCGGCTGGTCCTCTCTGCCGAGAATGCAGGGGGGCACTTCCGATTTTTTTAACACAACTCGGATATCAAAATCCAGCGAAGTTCCAATATATCGCCGAGTTAATTGTGCCAGGGGTACCAATTGGTCTCCAGATGGCATGAGTCGTAGATATTGCTTGTAGTCGACCGGCCCGATTTCGAGCCGAAAGCGGGATTCGATGTTCCAGACCCGATGCCCTAGCACGACTTCCTCGCCCAGTAGGTTATTGGCCGCGAACCCGCCGCTCCGGTCCGGCAACCGCGATTGCTCCGGTGGGTCGAGGTACAGCCAATGCCCGGCAAACTGCCGCACGCGGACCGGAAACGAGAAGTACGCCTCCAGGATCTGCTGTAAGCCCAAGGCCGAACGAGGCTGATGCGCGAAATGCCCCGCGAAGTAGATTAGCGTGTCGTCGTCGATCTCTAACCGGTTTTCCAGGCCGCCGGTCCCCAGCCCGATCATGCTGACCAGCGACTGGGTGAAGTCGTCCCGTTTGGGGTTCTTGCCTCGATCGGCTCTGGCTCGTTCCAGGGCGATCGGAAACCGGTATTTCTCCCACGCTCGGTAGAACATGGAGATGATGCGGTGATGGAACAGATCAAGAAAGTCACGCAGGGCGTAATCTTTCCGCCGGACGCGATCCAAAATGGTTTGCGTGTAATGCAGCGGCATCACGCCGTTGGGCCCGAACAGGCCCATGAACGCGACAATCATCGCGAACCGCGCGTCCCGCGGTCCCGTCTGTTTACCCTGTCCGGTCTGTTTACCCGGTTCGCGCTTCCGATCAACGATCGAATAAACCTCGCCGGCCGGGAAGTTGCGCGAGCAAAGGACGCGCAAACGAACCGCCTCGCGGTCGGCCGGGCCATCGTAACCGGCGGGCCGAGCTTCCGCTTGGCTTTCCGCCTCTTGGCGCGCGATCTTCTCTAGCAGACGCATTGCCTGAAAGAAGTCGAACCGGTGCGATTTTTCCAGCAGACGCCGCTTTACAGAAGCACCTGCTCTCCTGCGCGGGGTGGCCACCGATAAAACTCTCCCTCACCTTTGATATGCACGACCGTTTGCGTAAACGAATTGATAGTGCAGTAAAGCGCGAAAAAATGTTCCAGAATGCTGGCGAGCAGAAACAGTCCGCCGCCTGAATAGTTTGTCTTGTCGAACTCCAAGTGGATCCGAGTGCCGCGGCAAATAATCGTGCCGTGGCTGGTTTTGACCCGCGCCGTACAGGGTTCGCCCTTGACGGAAACGATGCCATCAATAAACGATTTGGTCACACCCGATTGCAGGTAGTCGTACAGCCCCAAGATCTCACGCAAAGCGTGGGCTCCATCGGTCTCGTCCGCCAGCGATAGATGATTCAGCGACAAGTGCGAGATCAACCGCCAGCGAATCCCCTGACCCAGTTCCGCCCTGCGAGTGACCGTTGGCGGGATGAGGCAGCGGATCTTTGAGATCGGGGCGATCCCGTGCAAAAACATCTTTGGCTGGTCGCCGCCGAACGGCAACCGGCTCGGCAAATCCCGATTCAAGCAAGTCAGCCCGCAGTGCAGGCTCATTTCCTCGTCGATACTCGGATCGAAATCGAGATCGACCGGAGTCAAAAACATTTCGGTGCCGTGGTCGTTGTTTTCCGGCCCACTGGGTGGAATCCGCCGCGAGGCGTGCCAGTAGGTTCGGGCCTCTCGATTGCCGGACCCGTGCTTAAACGAATAGAAGGGGTGATACGGCATCTCCAGATTGTCGCGCGAGACGGCGGTCACGTCGTCGATCGAATAGATCTCGTGGGCCAGAGGCCGCCGGGAATCGGGGATCACGTGGTACTCGGTCCGCTCGTGCGTGAGCCGAATCGGTTCCGCTTCCTGGCGATACAGGTTAATCACCGGGGTGCAGCCGAGCAGGAGGTTTTCCTTATCGAGCCGTCGCTCCAGGTCGGACGAATCGCGATCTAAAAAGATGTAGATCTCGGCGTGTGGTCCATCGATTTTGGAAAGGGCGTCTCCCAGTTCCAAATCGAAGAATAGAAACTTATCCGGAAACGTGAAGAACTCCGCCAGCAAGCGGTAACCGAGGAACGAGCGGCTGGGATACTCCCACATCCCCTCGTCGCGCGTAAAGCCAACGGGGCGAATGCAATTTTTCGGCAGTTTGACGTAGTCCGTTCGCTTGGGGCCGGTCGCGAGGGCCACCCCGATGGTCGAGGTCAGCAGCAGTTCGTACAAATCGTACTTATACGGGGCCTGTTCCTGGATGAAGAACCGCAGCCGCTTGGCTTGCATCTGGTTGAAGTTGGAGGTTTCGAGAAACGTATCGAGCTGGATCCGCAGCATCGACGTGGCATCGGCGTTATAGGGCGTTTGCGGGGCCTGAAACGGATGGCTGCTCAGCGAGAGGTCGTTGATCTGAAAGGGCCACGCGGTAACGGGGTAAGCGGTTCGAAAACGGCACGGCTCGCCGTCGATCGATTCGGTTTCCAGAGTGGTATGACGCTTGATCTCAAACCCGCCCACCAGGTCGATCTGCGACTTTTCCAACTGAAACTGGGTGACGGTCATCGAGGGGACCGGACGCAGGAAGTGCGGGTAGAGCACATCCAGCATCGAGGCCGCGATCTCCGGGAAATCGTCCTCCAGCTTGAACCGAGTTCGAGCACTCAGGTAGGCAAAGGCTTCGACGATCCGCCCGACGTGCGGGTCTTTGATGTCGTCACCACCCAGGCCGAGCCGACCGGCGATTTTCGGATTGGCCCGCGCGAACGCCTTGCCCATGTCGAGCATGTACGAGCGTTCGCGTTTGTAGTATTCGAGTAGTTCGTCGCTCATCGATCCTTCCGGCGAACTCGAAACCGTTGATCCGACGGTTCCAAACTAGAGTCAAACACAATCGGCTCCGGCACCGGCGTGGCATGCAGCTCGGCGCGGATAATGAAGTGCAGCGTCCGGTCGTCCCGGTCTTTGTTCTGAACCATCTCCACGGCGACCGTCACGAAGCGTGGCTCGAAGGTCCGGATGGCGGTTTCAATCGCGGCCCGCAAGGTGTTGCGGTCCATGTCGGAGCTCATGTCGATCGACGAAAAGTCCGGAATCCCGTAGTTGGCCAGCGAGGCGTTCAGCTCGGTCCACTCGACCGGCCAACTCCGGCATCGCCAGCGCGTGTTGAGCAGGTTCTCCAGGTCCCGCATCACCGACTCGCGAATTTCCCGCATCGTTTGGGTTTGCGAGGCGGCGGAGTCGTGCGAATTGGTGGGGTCCTCGTCGATCAACCGATCGAACACCGAGGGCATCAGCGGTTCACCATCGGAACTTTTAGCCATGCTCTGTTACCTCGTAGCCACGCTCGCGCAGAGCGTGGGGGCGTCGGGTTCGCTATCGGGACGTTTAGCCATGCTCTGTTACTCCGGCGAGGCGAACTCGACCTTGGTCATTTCTAGGATCGACTTCTCGTCTTCACCCAACCAGAACATCCGCTGGCCGAGTCCCACCCCGAGGCTCCCCTCTTCCTCCGGCCAGCGGGTCTCGCGACCCAGCCGCAGGTTGACATCCTCTTGATCGGCGGTGCCGACATACAGGGCCGGAATGAAGACCTCCCCATCCTGCCCCGCCGCTTCCATGGTGGCCCTCCGCCAAATCAAATCGCAAGGCTCTTCCACGGCGTGGAACTGGACGGAAACCACGCTGTCCATCGGCACCCAAAAATACTTGCCGTTGCTGGTGATCACTTCAAAGAAGAACGAGCTCCGGTCGTCCTGATCGCGGAAGTCCTCAAACGGCACGCCGTCGCAGGTGCCGCTCAAAGTGGGCCGGGCCTCTTCGATTTGCTCCGCCAATTCGGCCGCCGCCTGTTGGTCGTTTTCACGCAGGGCGAGGCAGAGCTTCAGGTTGAGTTCGATCAGCGGGCTCGGGTCTTGCAGCAGTTCCGGCGAGCGTCCTTCCAGCCAACACTCGCGGCGAGTCACCTCACCCCGGATCATCTGGCGATACATCGATAGCCGCATGAGCGCGTCGGGAGACTGCATTTGCGCGGTCTCCAGGTGGTTGTCGGCCCGTTGGAAATCGCCGGTCAGGCATAAAATTTGACTCAGTGCGACGCGTTTGTCCCAGGCCATCGGACTCGCCTTGACCTCAGCTAGAGCGAGATCCAAGGCGTCCTTGAGTTGCCCCGATTTTAAACAATATTCAATCGTCATCACTAACTTCCCCCCCAGGTTTATGAAGCGATCATTTCCGCCGAAAAGGATTAACCTTTGCCTTGCGGTTCAATCGTGGTTTTCATGCGAATTGAGGCCACTAAATCATCCAGTTGATAATGAGGCCAAAGTTTAAAGGTCACCATGTAACGACCCGGCTGGGCCGGATCTTCCCGCAGCAGCACCTCGGCGCTCCGCAAAGGCCGGCTCGCTTTGGTCTCGGCCCTTGCCTTGTCGTCCGGCGTGACATATTCGTAGATCCAGTTATGCAGGTACATTTGCAGGTCCGACATTTCCTGGAACGTACCAACTTTATCGCGCGCGAGCACCTTCAAGTAGTGGGCGAACTGCGCCGAGCACAAAATATACTGCAGCATCGATGAAATTTTGGCGTTCTGGGTCGCGGCCGAATCTTGATACTGCTTCGGCTTCTGAACCGTCTGGCTCGAATAGAACGCGGAGAACTCGGTATCGTGACAATGCACCAGTGGGAGAAAGCCAAGATTCGAGAGCTCCGATTCCTGCCGGTCCGTGATCATCGTATCGGTCGAAGTTTTCGGAATCACACCACTCTTATCGGTGCCAAAGCTGTGGACCGGCAAACCGGTCACCAGGCCGCCACCAATCACATTTCGTTGCACGCCCCGGATCTGCGCCAGCCACCCGCACTGAGCAAACGCCCTGATCATCACCTCGCCAAACGCGAAGGCGGCGTTTCCCCAGAGGTAACCGGAGCGATCGCGACCGGTGACCTCTTCCCGAAAACAAAACCCATCCGCTCGCGTGTCGTTCGTCTCGTACGGCAATCGCATCAGTACCCGCGGCAGGGCCAAGCCGACGAAGCGGGCGTCCTCTGTTTGCCGGAACGCGTTCCACTCGGTGAATTCCGCCTGACTGAAACCGCCCCGGATGTTCTCGACACCCTCCAGCCCCGTGAACTCGTCCAGGCCAAACATCACCGGACTCACCCCGGCAATAAACGGACAAAACGCCGCGGCCGCGATCCCCGAGAGCTTTTTCAACGTGTCGACATCCCGATGCGGATGGTCCTTGCCGGGCCACGGCTGGATCTCGTAGTTGCCGATCATCGCCCCGAACGGCTTACCGCCAGCGACGCCGAACTCGTTTTCGTAGATCTTCTTAAACAACTCGCTGGAATCGAATTCGACCGCCCTTTCGAGATCGCGTTCAACTTCCCGCCAACTGACATCCAGAAACCGGATTCGGATCCGCTCGCGGTCACCCTCCTCCTCGGCGACACGCGTTAAATATTCTAGTCCGCGCCAGGCCGATTCCAATTTTTTAAAGGGGGGGGCGTGGATGATCGCGTTGATTTGATCGGACAGAAGTTCGTCGATGATCGCCACGTCACGGTTCAAAATCCGGACCAGCGACGGTTGCGAGAATTCGGCCGGATCGACCCCTAACCAGGCGGAGAGGGCCTGGCCGATCGTCTCAGAGCCCATGAACCGCTCCCAGCGGTGGGCGGTGCGGGATTCATCCGCGGCACCCGGTTGCCCGGTCATCCAGTCGACCAACGAACCGGAGGAAGTATCGTTGCCCGGCGAACCGGCGTCACTCTCCGGCGATGTCTCGGCCTGGGGTTCCTCCCCTGGGGGCGAGGAGGGATCCTCGGCGGCGGTCGCCTCCAAAGGGGCCTCAATTTCCGACTGGGACTCGTGGGAAGAGCTCATGAAGCGACCGAAACCTGGCAAAAAAAAGAGGCACAAGGGAACCGTGTCCGATGTGCCTGGGAATTTTCGGCATCCATCATTCGAGCTTCGCGAGGCGGAATCACGCCGCGTGCGCGGGCGAAATTCCCCATGGGCGAATTAGCCCGAGGCTTGAGGAATGCTGGCCACCATGCGGAGCGAGGCGGTCAGTTCTTCCATTTGCAACCAAGGCCGGAGGTACGCCACGGCGTTGTACGATCCTGGTTTCCCGGGAATCTCAGCGACTTCCACGCGGGCTTCGGCCAAGGGCATCCGGGCCCGCACGAGGGCGGAGGGGTTGGCGTCGGCAACCACGTAATTGTGGATCCAGTCGTTGAGCCAACGCTGGCAATCTTCCCGTTCCATGAACGACCCAATTTTGTCCCGAGCGATCACCTTCAGGTAATGCGCGAAGCGGGAAGTCGCCATGATGTAGGGCAGCCGAGCCGAAATGGCCGCGTTGGAGGTCGCGTCGGCGCTGTGATACTGCTTCGGCCGCTGGGTCGTCTGGCCACCGAAGAAGACCGAGTAATCGGAATCCTTGTAGTAGCAGAGTGACAGGAAGCCGAGCTTGCTCAGTTCTGCCTCACGACGATCGGTGATCGCCACTTCGGTCGGGCACTTGACGTCGGTATCACCGTCGTCGCTCTTGAAGATGTGGGTCGGCAGGCCTTCGACCTTACCACCATTCTCCGCACCACGGATGGCGGTACACCAACCGGTTTGCGCAAACGCGTCGGTCAGCCGAGCGCCCATCACGTAAGCGGTGCTCATCCAGCAGTACTCATCGTGCGGAACGCCGATCGCTTCGCCTTGGGGGCCGGTCGCGACCTCTTCGTAGTTGAATTCCTCAACCGGCTTGGTTGCAGCGCCGTAAGGCAACCGGGCCAGAGTGCGAGGCATGCACATCGTGACGAAGCGAGAGTCTTCGCTATCGCGGAAGGAGTTCCACTTGATGTACTCTGCGCTGTCGAACACCTTGGCCAAATCGCGGGGCTTGGACAATTCTTCCCACGAATCGAAGCCAAAGAACTTCGAGCTGGGGGTGGTCAAGAACGGAGCGAACGCGGAAGCGGCGACGCCCGACATTTTTTCCAGAGCGGCAATGTCGTCCGGGGTGTTCTCCCATTCGTAATCGCCGATCAGGGCACCGTAAGGGCTCCCACCGGCCAGGCCGAATTCGCTTTCGTAGATCTTCTTGAAGATCGTGCTTTGGTCGAATTCAACCGCTTTGTCGAGATCCTTGCTCAGGTCCTTCTTGCTGCAGTTGAGGACCCGCAGTTTGAGCATCTCGCCGGTCTCGGAGTTCATGACCAGGTAGTTGAGACCTCGCCAGTGACCTTCCAGAGTCTGGAAATCGGGGTGATGCATCACCGCCGCGAGTTGCTTGGAAACCGCTTCGTCAATCGCCGCGATTCCTTGGTTGATCGACCGGATCACGTCCTTGTCGAAGGTGACTGTCCCCTTGAGGGCTTCCGCCACGAGGGTGTTGATCAGCTCTTTCGCGCGGGGCGCGTCGGTCTGTTTGGTCGCGGTAATGGCGGCGTCCAGGAGGCTGGTGGCCTCGGTGGTCTCGCCCGCCGCGGCGGCTTGTTGTTGTTCGCCTGCACTCATAATTATTCACCCCCCTTGTCGGATGCACCGTCGGATTCGCTTGACTGACCAATTCCCAATTCGCCGGCCAGACCCTTCAGCTTGCCGTCGTCGCTGATCACCTGCTCGAGCAAGGTTTCCAGCTCGTCGCTGCGGTCGATCTTGGTCAACAGGTCACGCAGGTTGTCGCGTGTCTCCAGCAACTTCCGGAGCGGCTCGACCTGTTTCGCCACCTCCGCCGGCGAAAAGTCGTCCATCGAGTTGAACTTCATCTGCACCGCCATCTCCGACCCATCGTCGGCCAGCGTGTTTTCCACCCGCATGTTCAGTTCCGGACGGAGTCGCTTCATCACATCGTTGAAGTTATCACGATCAATTTGGATGAATTTCCGATCCTTGAGAGGCTCCAGTTTTTCGGCGGGATTTCCCGAGAAGTCCCCCATCACCCCCACCACAAACGGCAACTCTTTTTTCTCCATCGCGCCGCCCGTTTCCACATCGTAAGTGATGTGAACGCGAGGCTTCCGCACGCGATTGAGTTTCTTTTGGTAGCTCTCAGCCATCGTTAGTCCTCTACTTGTGTCTACAAACCAGGAAGGACCGGGACCGCGACCTTGGATACGCGGTGATCCGTGTGAAGTTGGACGTGTGAGTTTGCGTAGGTCGCGTAATTAAACCAACGCGAATTTCCAGGGGTCCCACCCCTTATTTCAGCAAATTATGCGGGAAATACAATCAACCCCTGCTGTTTTTGCCAAAAAAATCAATATTCATCACCTGACTCGACCTTCGGAATTCCCGCCCTACGCGACAGATCGTCCAGCACGGAGCTATCGTTGATCAACTCTTTAAGCAGTTCCGGCAAGGTCAGCCCGGCCCAGTTCGCCACCTGTTCCAGGGCGTACGAAACGGGTGAGTGGGGTTCCGTTTTCCGGAAAAAATCGGCCACTTTGCGCAACGCCTTCACCGCCTCGGTCCGGCTTTGGATCGTGCCGACCACCATCCCACCGCCACCACCACCCGCTGGCGCTGCGGTCCCATCGGCGGAGACCTCGCCGGTGCCGTCCCCTTCGGCCGCCGCGTCCGCGTCGTCCAAGAGATCCGACATCAGCGTCTTGACGGTCGACTGAATCGCCTCGATTTTTTGCCGAAACGAGGTGAGCGAAGGAGACGTTTCCTCGCCATACGAGTTGGCGGTGCAGTTCTCGTCCAGAAAGGAACCCAGTTCCCGGATGTTCTGGATAATGAGGTCCAGATCCTCCGCCATGTTTTGCCAGTGCGCGGCGGGCGTCGCCTGGAAGGAATTGTCGAAGGTGCCTCGGTCGACCGCCCCTTCCTCCAGACGTTTCTGGCGTTCGGAAGAGTCCAGCCCCGAGATTCGGTTCGCTTCGTTGAAATCGGCAAACGAGTACATGCCGCCCGCCCCGTTGGTCAGGGGCATCGCCATCAGCACGGGAAAGCTCCGCTCCGCGGCCAAGCCGGCAAGCTGGGCCACCGTGTCTTCGTAGCCATCGTCCTCGTCCGGCTCGGGGTGGATGTTGGCCCAGTAGCGGCGGCAGATCTCCAGGCAGAGCTTCATCCCGTCGCGGAGGCCCACCACGCCATCGGTCCGGATCAGCGACTCAACCAACCACGAGGTGACCGATAGATCCTTGGAGTGCTCCGACAAGATCTCCAGCGAAGCGGACTGCACACCCTCCCAGTCGGGATCTTCCAGATCGGGGAATTCCTCATCCGGAAAGGCCTGGGCCTGGAGCATGTCACGCTCGGCCCGAGTCGACTTCTCGAAGAGGGCCCGCAGGTTGTGGAACAGATCGGATTGCGGCGAGCGGCGGAGCTCGACACCACTGGGCGATTCCTCTGAAATGGGACTCGCGAGTGCCTCGACATCAATTACTTCGGGAGAAGCCATAATCCCATTCGCCCTACTAGAACTTTTTGAGCGTGAAAAAGTGGTCAGGACTCTTTTTCGCAAACCGTTCTCAATTGGAACATGCCAGATGAAAAAGAGTCCTGACCCCTTTTTCACGGTCCTCGCAGAGAGTTTCCTCCCTGAGGACCAACGGCCTACAGGCTAATGGTCGGACGGATTGCCGTAAAAGTTGACGAGCAAGTGCGAAATTGGCACCATCGGCGCATTCGGTACAATTACTCCGCTTGACGTAGCCAGCGTGAAAGTCGCTCGAGCGCGGCGTGGTGCAGTCGGCTCGCCCACGATTTGCTGCGGCCCATCGACTCACCCGCTTCTTTGAGAGTCATCCCCTCGAAGTAGGTCAATCGCATCAACTGCTGTTCCTGCGGAGAGAGCGAGTCCAGCATCCGAGCAACCAGTTGTTGCACTTCTTCGCGTTCCATTTTCCCGTCGGGTGCCTGGGCATGTGGATCGGCCATGCCGGTCAGGGCGTCGCGCGTTTCATCGCCATGGCTGGCGAGGTAGACCATCGCTAGTTTTTCGGTCGCACCCGCGATCCAGTTGGCGTTCTCTTCCTGGGTCGATTCCGAGGATACGCTCGTCCGGCTGGCCGCGATCGCCTCGTTTGCCAGCCGTTGATACTTCGCCTGAATCCGCGCGGCATACGAGTTCCAGCTCATTTTCGAGATGCCATCGTAGATGGCACCCCGAATTCGATAATAGGCAAAGGTCGCGAAACTCGCCCCATGCCCCTCTTCATACGACTGGGCAGCCTCGGCCAAGCCTAGCTGGCCATAGGCGACTAAGTCCTCCATCGCGAACTGGGCGGGTAGCTTGCGGTGAATCGCCTTGGCTAGTGAAACTACCAACCCCTGGTTCGCTTCGACCAAAGCCTGAGTCGTACTGATATTTATGGAGGTCATTGGTCAGGACTCGGAAAACTCAGGCCAAAGGCTTGCCAACCGACTTTGTGCCGCGGGATCCTCCGCCAAAGTCTGAGCTAAGGACGCCGACATCGCCAGCAGCGCTCCTTCACGCAGGGGAAGTCGTGAAAATCGCTTCCTAATGAAGTACATCACGAACCGGGTCAGGGCCTCCAGGTCGTCGTGCGAGGCATGGGGCACATCCCGCCGGGCGCGACGCAAGGCCTCTGAAACATCCTCGGCTTTCCCTTCCGACAAGGTCTGTTTGAGCACGTCTTCCAACAATCCCCGAGTGGGATCCTCGACGTCGTCGCCAGGCGACTTCGCGCGGGAATCATCCCCCGCTCCGGAACGTTCAGCCACCATAGGATCTCATCCTCTCTACCCCCCCCGCACAATCCCTATAACGGTCGCAAGTATAACATCGCCATTCAGCCTTCCATAGCATCTTTCACCGCTAGCGGAATATTTTACCCCAACCCGCGCGACTTTAACGGCTACGGAGTCTGTACCGCCAGGCCCATGCTAGCCCTGTGCTAGCGATACCATCACCTGTCCGGAAGTTACCGAATTTATTGGGTTTAAGACCATCACTCGGCCGAAGAATCCGATAGTAGAGCTACACAAGTGGGGGCTGCGGTTCATCCCAAGGCACCAGCTTGCAACTTGCCGAACTAGCGCAAGCGATTGCTCGCGATAGGACGCCAAGAGGGAAGCACGTGGAGCGGTTACCCGGTCACGTAGTTCACTTCCCTTGGGAGTCGCCATGAACCGTCGTCACGCTAAAGGAGTTAGCGGTGTTTAGTCGCCTTTCACAATGGATCGTCGTAGTTGCGACGTGCGTTTCCATTTCGCTCAGCGGTTGCTCGCTGAAGTGCTGGAAGCGGTACGATTGTCCCGATCCGCCGGCGTACGACGAGGGATTGTTGGTTGAATACGCGGATCGCGGCCTGAAAATCACCGAGCCGGAGCCGAATGTCTGCGAAGAGTTTGACTTCAGCAACCTGCCCATCTCTCCCGACGCGATCGACCCGACGGCACCGCCGGAAGACCTCTACTGGGATCTGACCCTGGAAGAGGTGATTCATGAAGCCCTGCAAAACTCTGAGATGATGCGCGATCTGGGTGGCGTTTTGCGGAACCCATTCGCGTTGGCCACCATTTACGACCCCGCCATCACCTATACCGATGGACGGTTTGGTGAAGAGGCGGCCCTGAGTGATTTCGATGCCCAGGTCACCGGCCGGGCGTTCTTCGAGCAAAACGACCGCGGATTCAATAACGTGTCGGTCGGGCAGGGTGGTTTCTTCAAACAGGACTATCACAACTACGAGTTGGGACTCAGCAAGCGCAGCGCCACCGGCGGTCTGTTCGCCTTGCGTAATGTTACCCAGTACGACAATAACAACCAAAGCGACTCCGCCTTGTTCCCGCACTCTTGGGACACCTACGCGGAGGCCGAATTGCGGCAACCGTTACTCCAAGGGGCGGGCGTTGAATTCAACCGGATCGCCGGACCGAACTCCACGCCTGGTTTCGCCAACGGGGTGTTGATCGCTCGAACTCGGACTGACATCTCGCTGGTTGATTTCGAGATCGGTCTGCGGAACCTGATTAGCGATGTCGAGAACGCCTACTGGGACCTGTACTTCGCCTACCGCGACTTGGACGCCAAGATCGAGGCCCGCGACAACGCCCTGCAAGTTTGGAAAAACGCCGACGCGGACGACATCGTCGGCCGAGCCGGAGTCCAAGACGCCGATCAGGCTCGTGAGCAGTATTACCGCTTCGAGTCGGAAGTGATCAACGCCCTGCATGGCCGCTTGGTCGAACGAACCCGGACCAACAACGGAACCCTCGGCGGTACCTTCAATAACCCAGGCGGTGTCCGCGTCGCGGAACGTCGGCTCCGCGTGATCACCGGCCTGCCGGCCACCAGCGGACGATTGATCCGTCCGGCGACCGAAGCCCCCGTGGCCCGCGTCAGTTTCGAATGGGACGCCGTGGCGATGGAATCGGTCGCCCGACGACCGGAACTGCGGCGGCAAAAATGGGTGATCAAGCAGAAGGAACTGGAGCTGCTGGCGAACCGCAACTTCCTGATGCCAAATCTCGACCTGGTCGCTCGGGCCAGGGCCCGGGGTTTCGGTCAAGACCTGATCGGACAAAACGCCACCATGGCCAACGAGAGCGCTTTCCAAAGCCTCACCGATGGCGATTTCAGCGAGTATCAACTCGGGTTGGAGTTCAACATGCCACTCGGCTTCCGCCGCGGTCATGCCGCTGTCCGGAGTTCGGAACTGCAAGTCGCTCGGGCCAGGGCCGTGCTGCGAGAATCGGAACGTCATGTTCTGTACGGCTTGAGCAACACCTATGCCGATATCGACCGCGCCTATCAAGTGATGGAGGCCCAGTTCAACCGGCGTGAAGCGGCTTACGCCCAGTTGGCCGCCGTCCAGCAGAGCCACGAACGCGGGGCTGCCCCAATCGATCTGCTGCTAGAAGCCCAACGCCGCGTCGTCGACTCGAACATTCTGTTTTACCAGGCCAGAGTTGACTATGCCTTAGCGATCAAGAACATGCACTTCGAGAAGGGCTCTTTAATGGAGTTCTATAACATCGCGATGGCGGAAAGCCCTTGGCCGCAAAAGGCCTTGGAAGACGCCCTGATGCGGGACCTAAACAAGCGTCATCATGAACAAAACTACATTCTGAATGACGACGTGATCGGCCGCACGCTCCAGATGACCGACACCCTCAGCAAACCGGGTGAAGAGGAAGTATTGGTTCCGCCCACACCCTCGGCCGCCCCGCCGGAGACCCCGATCGGTACCCGGGGCATTCAATCGGAGAGCGTTCCGACCACCACTGCCTCACCATCCAACCGGCCCGCGGCGTCTCCTGAGACACCCTCCGCCCCGGCCATGGCCAGAGCAGCGTCGATCCCGAACCCGCTCCGCGACAACGCGGCCCCGGTCACTCGATCGGCCACCACGGTCGCCTCAAAAGGCCCCGCGGTGAAGAGCCCAGCGGCGGAAAGCCCCGCCCCGGTAGAGGCCCCGATCATCCGCACCGCTGGCGGAGACGCCCCGATCAACTTCGGTGGCGGGGGAGAGCGGGATGGGATTTGGTTGCATTAGAAAGTGGAAGTTCAATGGGTGCTGGGTGCCATGCCCACGCCCTCCAACGTGGGCATGCGAAGTGTGAGATAATCTTGCCTTCTCCGGGCAGTCAGGGGGCCATCTCAGTTTCCGAGGCGGGACGTTGCCGGTGGAAGATTTTCACGCCGGCGGCATGCCCATGTTGGAGGGCATGGGCATGGCACCCAGGCGATAACGCAGCTTGAACCGAACAAAGTTGCATTTCGTGTCATGTGTGATACGATTTCTGGGTAAGGGTGTGATTCTCCGCCCGAAATTAGAAAGCCCTTGATGAGCAACCAAAGCCTGCAAAAGCTGAATACGCGTCGCAAAGAGCTCCGCATGACTTATGGCGTTCTCGCTTCACGCAGTGGCGTCTCGGAAGCTACGGTCAAACGAATTCTTAGTGGCAAGAGCGCGAAGGTGGGGCTCGACAAAGTCGAGGCCATTACCGCGGCCCTCGGTCTGCGCTTGGGCATCGAGGACACAAGCGATGCCCACGAGTATCGCCGCTCGGTCGCCATCGAAAAGGCAAGGTGGATCATGCGGCAAGTGCAAGGGACCTCGGCCTTGGAGTCGCAGGCGCTGCCGGAAGCGGAGTACAACGCCATGATCTCTCGCACGACCGAGGAACTTCTCGCCGGGCCAGCGCGTAGGCTGTGGGCATAATGCCGGGCTGGACGCCGATACCCGGTGAGACGCCTATCAACGACCTGTCATTTTTGAAGGTCAAAGGGATCAGCACGCGTCGCGAGCTTAACGTGCATGAGGCCGAGAACATCCGTAAAGCGGCCCTGCTTTTTCTCGCCGAAGGGCCTACCCGTAAATCCGCACCGTTTACTTATGATTGGATGCTGCATGTCCATAAAATAATGTTCGGCGACGTCTGGGAATGGGCGGGGCAAGTTCGACGGCAAAACCTTTCGATCGGCGTCGAGTATTATATGATTGGCCAAGAACTGGGCGGATTGGCGCTCGACATCGATGCTTGGGAAATCCAAAAAGATCTACTGATTGAACAGAGTGCTCGCATTCACCACCGAGCGGTCCAGATTCACCCATTTGAGAACGGCAACGGCCGCTGGTCGCGAATGCTGGCGAATATCTGGCTACGGCGTCATGGCTCGCCCCTCATCGCTTGGCCCGAGCCAGCGGTTGGGTCCAGCGAAAGCCCGATTCGTCAAGAGTACCTCGACGCTATCCGGCAGGCAGATTTGGGCAATCGTCTTCCACTTGAAGCATTGCACCAGCGATATATGGAACAGGGCTCCTAGCGAGAACACTTGGGACGGCGTGAGCACATTCCCCACCATCCCCGATTTCACCATGAAATCGGGGACATGCCGGTTGGTTGCTTGCGAGCGGGGGCTCCGCGTTACTTCGTGGAGATCGCCACCGGTTGGCCCCCGCGGGAGAGATAGATTTGGTAGAGCTGAAAGCAAATGTGTCCGCTTGCCATGGCGATGATCACCATCGCGAAAAGTAAGCCTACGCACAGAAGAAGCGTTCCCACAAACCCTAACAACCACGAAGTGATCGCGAGGAATAATCCGGCCAAAATCTGCTCCAGCCACATCTTGGATACAAAATCTTTGATCCAGTCGAATCTAAAGCCCTCGCTAATTTCATTAGTGAGACCGACTCGAATCAGCGCCGGAACCATGACAAACGCAATCCCGATGGAAGTGACAAAATAAAGAAATAGCCCCATCACCACCACCAGTCCCCCGATCGTGTCACCCGCAACGGCGGTCGCGATCGCGCCCAGGATAATTGTCAGAACATAGACGCCCACGACGATTAGTTGATAACAGATCATCGTCAGCACAACCCATAATCCACGTAGGAGATACGGCCCGAATCGATCGAAGTTAAATTCCGGGTACTGGGCTCTACCATAAGCCAGGACAGCCACTACCTCAAACGCATAGCCATAGAGCACCAGGAGCCCTAGGATCGGAACGATCTGTAGCAGCCCCAACAATAGCACCGTCACCACCCACTTCGGGTGCTCGAAAATATACGTGTAGGCCTGGATGTAGTCCATTGAAGTCCGCCGCGGCGTGACTCCGGCCACCCCTTCGGCACCTGCCATCGACTCCGCTTCCGGCGAGGCGTACGGGTTTTCTTGTGGGTCTTGCGAGAAATCGGTGCTCATCACGTGGTTCCCTGTTGAAGTTGGTGTGTCAAAAGCCACTCGTAGACAGCGGGGCTCTCGTAGGTCCGCGTCCAGCTATCATGCTCGGCGTCCGGATAGATCGTCAGTTGAATTTGGCCCCCCGCGGCCGTAATTGCCTCCACCATTTCCGTGCTGCGGATTAGTGGCACCACGGGGTCGCGCTCTCCATGGAAAGCCCAGAGCGGCGTGCTTTTCAGTTTCTCGGCCCACTCCGGATCTCCCCCGCCACAAATCGGCACCGCCGCGGCGAACAGCCCTGGATTCCGGGCCGCTAACGCAAAGGTACCGTAACCACCGAGGCTCAAGCCAGTGAGGTAGATCCGCGTCGGATCGACGGGCAGGGTTTCACGCAGGTGGTTAATAAGGTGTTCCAGGGCCGTCAGATAACCATCCATCGTCCACCAGCAATCGGGTCGGCACTGGGGTGAGACGGTGATGAACGGGAAGTCCGCTTGCTGCTCGACAAACGACGGCGGGCCATGATCGCGGACCTGCTGGACATCGGTCCCCCGTTGGCCTGCCCCGTGCAAAAACAGCAGCAGCGGGTACTCCCCATCCGGCGACGCCCCCTTGGGCATGTATCGCAGGTAGTCTATCTCCGAGGGGCGAACGTGGGCCGGGTTCTCTCCCAGGGGAAGCTCCAAGGTTTGGGCGATCTGCTGGCCTGGCTGGAGACTTGAGGAGGACAAAGGCGACGATTTCCTATGATAAGGCCGTGAAAAAGGAGGCAGGAAGTGTTTTTTTGAAACGCAGAGGCGCGGAGGTCGCAGAGTACGTGCTCTGCGCTCTCCGCGCCTCTGCGTTTCTATTTCTTATTGAGGGCATCACGTTCCCCCCTGATAGTTGTTCACGATTCGATGAACGCCTTCCACCAGGCGGACCTCGTGGAAGTTGATTAACAAACCGACGCTGAGATTCATCAATCTAAGGTGGGACAACGTCTGGGCTTTATCCACCGGATGAATCGAGGATTTAGCTTTCAATTCGACGATGACGAGGCGATTCACGAGCAAGTCGGCGCGAAAACCGCAATCCAGCTTCACGTCGTCGTATACCACGGGGATCGGCTTCTCTGCTTGAACTTCGAATTCGTGCTTGCGAAGTTCGTAAACCAAGCAAGCTCGATATGCCGATTCCAATACCCCCGGTCCTAATTGCCGATGAACTTCGATCGCCGCGCCGATAATCGATTGCGTGATCTCGTTAATGGTCATTAAAAACTTCAAAGTCTAACTGGATTTGAAACGCGGAGATCGCAGAGGCCCCTCTGGCCTTACGTCTCTGCGCTCTCTCCGCCTCTGCGTTTCAGATCTTTAAAATCCGACCGTTTTATACCGGACGATGCTAAGTGCCGTCCGGCAGTTGCTCTCGCAGCCAGCGGATTTCCTCGGCGATACCGCTGGCCAAGTCCGCCTGTTGTAACCGCGCGGGAAGCACGCTCCAAGCGTAAGTTTCCACTTCGTAGTGAGAAATTTCGGAATCTTGCTTTGCAGCCTCTAAAAATTCCAAAATCTGCCCCTGGGTGGTTCCCAAATGACCAGCATCCGTCAAGTAAATCGGCAGGTGAAAGTGAATCCGCCAGGTCTGGTTTGCGGGTGACTGATCCTTCGCCAAGGCCAACAGGGGCGGCAAATCTTCGTGCAAGGTTTGCACGCCGTCGGCGGTGTGGACCATCGTCTGGTGCAGGTAGCGGTCTTCGGCAAACTCGCCCAACTGGGCCAAGATTTTTGGCGTGTTTGGATCACCTTGCTGGCCGAACGTGATTTCAATCGCGGAGGAAACCTGCACCTTGCCGATCTGAATTCCCGCTTCCCGGTACTGCGATAGCACGGTCGCCTGCGGCTCGAACATCACCGCGGCGTGGCACACATCGTGGCAGACGCGGAGGTAACGTCCGACCGACTTTCCCGCGGGGCCGGTGAACAGGTGTTCGGTGAAAAACCGGATCATGTCCTCTGTGGTATCGATCAGGCAGCCTGGTTCCGGCTCGATGTTGATATGGATTAAGCGGCCGGTCTCTTGTTCCAGCTTTTCCAGATGCTTCGCAACTGCTTGCAAGTTGCTTGCGGCGGTGGCGAGTTGCTCGGCCGTCGGCTGCGGATCGGGCCAACCCAGCGGCAAGGTAGAGATACTGCCGACGGCACCCTCCGGCAGCAGTTGGTGCAAAATCTCGATCAAATCGAGCGTGTACTCCTTCCGTGGAGTCTCCCACCAAGTGGGCCGGTAGACTTTATGTTTGACCACGGTCTCGTGGAAATCGCCGTAAGGGAAGCCGTTCAAGGTATAGGGCAGCAGGCTGACCGATTGGAGCCACTCGCGAAACTCCGGCAGTCCGCCCGGCTCTAGGAGGCTTTTGGCGGTCGAGGCGGAGAGCCATAGCCCGACGCCCAAGGGACCTTCATCGCCCAGCTTCTCGCGGACCAAGGTCGCATGTTGTTGGAGATTTGCTCGGGTCTGCTCCAGATTGGCCCCGGCATGAACGTTCGTACAATATCCAACCCACCTGGGTACCGCCATCGGCCTTTGACTCCGTGTAGTAAGCTTGATCCGCGTATCAAGTTAGCAGTGTAACGGAATTGGGAGGGCCAAAACATCAGCGGCGTGGTCGATCGTCTCGATAGTGGGAACCAGCCGGTTGAAGTAAAAACGGGGTCAGGAGTCTTTTTTCGAAACGTGAGCGGATGGCACTTGTGAAAGGGTCGCCAAAAAGAGTCCTGACCCCGTTTTTACGCGGTGCGAGCAGACGTAAAAACCAAGAGCCAAAACCGTTAAAAAGGGGTCAGGACTCTTTGTCTTTATCGTGGGGAGGCGGGGCTGCGACTTCTGGTTTTTGAAAAGACTCCTGACCCCTTTTTAACTCCCGACTCTTGAATTCACGTCGCTCGCGACGAGGGACTATCAGATCCTGGAGCATTCGCCCCAGGCCGGAAATTACCCCGCCCCTTGGCTTCCCGTGGCATTTTCCATCGCGTATCATGGCCACTGCCCAAGGTGTTTATCCGCGCCCACAGCGGCGGGTAAGCAGTGTTCATCGCAACTCCTCTCGAAGTAACAGCAAGGTCGCGCAGCCCATGGTTTTCGAGCATATCGAGAAGCTCAAGAGCGAATACACCGACCGCTACGTCATTGTGGACGACGCCCCAATGGAGCTCGCCCGCTTCAAGGGTCGGACCGCAATGGTCAAAACGGTCAACATGAGCGGCCGCGCCCTCGTGCAGTTTGTGGGGCATAACGACATCAGTTGGTACGATATCGACGTCGATTTCCTGCGCGTGGTCGAGAAACCGGTCGAGCCCGAGCCCACACCGACCAAAAAGACCGAGAAACCAGCCGGCAAGGCCGCGCCGAAGATGACCCCCGGTCCGAAAGAGGTCGCGGCCAAGTCGAGCGTCGGCGGGACTGCCGATATCTTGGCGATGGCTCGCGGTAACGCGGCCCCTGAAAAGAAAGGGGATAAACCAGCCGAGAAGCCCAAGGGTGCCGGCACCGCGGATATTCTGGCAATGGCCCGGGGTGGCGCGGCTGCCAAAGAGGGAAAATCCGCGGATAAACCAGCCGCCAAGAAGCCATCGAGCACCGACGATATCCTGGCCATGGCCCGCGGCAAGGCGGCCGCCCAGGATAAACCGACCGCGGAAAAGCCCGCCGCGAAAAAGCCGAGCAGCACGGCCGATATCCTAGCCGCCGCGCGGGGCAAGAAGGCGGAGTCGAGCCCGCCCCCACCGGAAGAACCATCCGTGCCGGATGATACATTGTCCGATCCGGAGCCGATTGAGACCCCAGAATCGGCCGAGACGCTCGACACGCCCGCCGTGGAAGAGACCACTGCCCCGGCCGCCACCCCGAGCGGTCCCTTGCCGACCGAGACGGCGGAGATCCTCGCCTTCTGCCGCCAGCGCGACGCGTAGCGCGGTTGTCCGATCGGCTTGATTGAGGGAAGATAGAGGGAGTTCGCCGAAGAGGCCCTCTCTATCCCAGGCAGCCCGCTCATGATTGTCTTGATCGACAACTTCGATTCGTTCACCTACAACCTGGTCCAGCGGTTGGGCGAGATCGACCCGACGTTAGACCTGCGGGTCTTTCGCAACAACCAGATCACCTGCCCGCAGATCGAAGCCTTGGGGCCAACCCATCTGATCGTCTCGCCAGGGCCTTGCACGCCCAATGAGGCGGGGATCTCGATCGAGTCGATCCGGTACTTCGCCCACAAGCTGCCGGTGTTGGGGGTTTGTTTGGGTCATCAATCGATGGGACAGGCCTTTGGCGGCGACATCGTCAAGGCCAAGCGGCTAATGCATGGCAAGACCGACCAGATTTACCACAAGGGCGAAGGGCTGTTCGCCGGGATGCCCAACCCGTTTGTGGCGACTCGGTACCACAGTTTGGTGATTGATCCCCCTTCGCTGCCCCCTGAGTTCCAAATGACCGCGTGGAGCGACATGCCCAGTGGCGAGCGCGAGATCATGGCGATGCAGCACCGCGAGCTGCCACTATTTGGGTTGCAGTTCCATCCGGAAAGCTTTTTGAGCGAGACCGGCACCGAGATGCTGGCCCGATTTTTGGCAACCAAACCAGCCCCCGACCAACCGGCCGAAAAGGTGGCGTGATGATCACGATTCAGCATGCGATCCGATTGGTTGATCGCCAAATCCTGTGCCAGGACGTGGAGATCCTGCCCACGATCAAAGCCTTGGGGATGGTGTTGGCCCAGGATATCGCCAGCGATATCGACAGCCCACCGTATGACAAAGCGATGATGGACGGCTACGCCATCCGCGCCGAGGACCTGACCGGGGAAGAGGTCACCTGGCTGCATGTCGTCGAGCAGGTGACCGCCGGGATGACCCCCACCAAATCGCTCGCCCAGGGAGAGGCGACGCGGATCACCACCGGGGCCCCGATTCCCGAGGGCGCAACCGCCGTGGTCATTCGCGAACGGACCGAAGAACAGCCCGACCGGCCGGACCAAGTGGCGGTGAGGCAGGAGGCGATTTCCCTCGGCAAAAACATCCTGCGGCGTGGTACCTCGATGCGGGAAGGACGTGTGGTGATCAAGGCGGGCACGATCATCCGACCCACTGATGTCGGTATCCTGGCCGAGGTGGGTCAAACCCACGTGCCGGTCTTCACCCGGCCAAGGGTCGCCGTGCTCAGCACCGGAGATGAGATCGTCGATGCCTCAATGCGCCCCACGGCGGGCCAAATCCGTAACAGCAACGGCCCCATGCTGGAGGCGATGGCTAGGGCGGTCGGGGCCAAGGTCACGAATCTCGGCATCGCGCGAGACAACAAAGAGGACCTCACCGCGAAGATTCTGGAAGGGCTGTCCTTCGATGTCCTGTTCTTGTCCGGGGGTGTCTCGGCCGGAATGTTGGACCTGGTGCCCAGCGTGTTGGCCGAGCATGGCGTCTCGGAGATCTTCCACAAGATCAATATGAAGCCAGGCAAGCCGCTCTGGTTTGGTGTGCAAGAGGCGACCGTGCGGACGTTGGTCTTCGGCCTGCCGGGCAATCCGGTGAGCAGCCTGGTTGGGTTTCATGTGTTTGCTCGCCGGGTGATCGAGCGAATGCAGGGCCGTTCAACCGAGACCCTTGAGTTCCGACAAGTCCCGCTGGCCGAACCGATGGAACACCACGGAGACCGCCCGGTCTTCTTCCCCTCGCGGCACGAACATCAAGGGAGCGGCTCGATCGTCCGCACGTTGGACTGGAAAGGTTCCGCCGACCTAGCAACCCTCGCCCAGGCCAACGCCTTCGTCCTGTTCCAGCCCCGCGAGGCACCGTACGAAGCGGGCGAACTGGTCCCGGTGATCGAGCTTGATTAGCAGCGCTCTGCTGGTGCAGGGGATGAGTTCAATTATAAAGCCGGCGGCGGTAGGCCCCTCAAGCCGCAGCTCCCATAATTGAACTTATCCCCGTTCAAACGCAGCGCGAGTAGGAGGATAAGTTCAATTACGGGGGCCCGCGGCCAAAACTTCTTCTCCGCCGACTCTTTGTAATTGAACTCATTCCCCGTTAAAACCGCCACCTTTGGTGTCACTGGCGACAGCAAAGGAAGGATTGGCGGCGATAAACGCCAAAAATGGTGCGGTTTTCTGTAACGGTCCCCCACGAAGAATGGTTATCGTACCCTCTTTTCCCAGTTACCATTTTTGAACCATCGGGGTTTACCGTTAGGTATGCGTTTGGGGCAAACGGACGCATCCGCCTCCGATAGAAGGCAATCAGATCTGGGCGGTGGTCCCAGTCGCGCGGATCCGGTAGAGCTTGCTCGATCGGAGCACCGCGAAAAATCTCGGGGGAAAAGGCGTAATGAGTGCATCAACTAAGCAGTTGGCCGAGCGGTGGTTCCAAGAGGTTTGGAACGAGCGCTGCGACGAGGCGCTTTTGGAATTAACTGCGGGTGACGCGACAGCCTACCTAGAGTCGGAGACCCATGTGCATGGCATCTCCGCCTTTAAGGAATTCCGCGACAACATGGTCAACGCGCTGCCCGACCTCAACGTGAAGGTTGAGGACATGATTTGTGACGGGAACCAAGTGGTAACCCGTTGGTTCCTGATTGGCACCCACACCGGCGACGGCTTCGGCCTCAAACCAACCTACCGCGCGATCCGCTTCCGCGGCATCTCCTGGTTCCGCTTCCGCGGCAACAAACTGCACGAAGGCTGGGACTCCTGGAACCAAGGCCGGGTGTTTAATTTGATGTCGGAGCAGTACGTGGAGAAAGAGGAGTGATTTGGGGGGGGCTTTACGCCACGCTCGCGGTGAACGTGGGATAAATGTGATCCCTGTGTAAAACGGGTGCCATGCCCACGCCCTCCAACGTGGGCATGTTTGGGCGGGTCCGTGTTCCACCTGTAACTTTATGAACGACAACGGCCGACCGCCAACGGTCCTTTTTGGGCGTGGAATTCCACCAATGGCAACACCGCCTGATGGAACCGGAACGGGCGTCCAGACTTCCGGGAAAAGGCAAAGTTATCTCGCACTTCGCATGCCCACGTTGGAGGGCGTGGGCATGGCACCCAGCTATGGAAACTTAGAGCTACGTCCGCGATTACCGAGCTGCCGTCTCGGTTTTTGCCGGAGGAGACTGCTTCACTGCGAGCGGTTCCGGTCGGGCGATGCAGGCGAGACTGAGCCCGGTGAATTGTCCTAGGATCGCTTCGACCGGCAGCAGGATTGGTTTCGCGGTCGAGTAGAGCCAGAGTTGGCCCGAAGGGAGTTGCGAGCGCTGGAGCCAGACGCCGTTGACCAACCAACCGAGCACCCCGAGCGGGTTGTGATAGGTGACTTCCACGGGCTGAAGCCCGGCCGCCATGAGTTTCTCGATCAGGCTCTTTCGGGTGTACCGCCGGTAATGACCCACCGCCGCATCGATCGGCGAGTAAAGCCGGGGTGAATTGGGGACCAGCAAAATCAACGCCCCGCCCGGTTCCAGGAGCTGCGCCCAGCTCTCCAGGACGTCGACATCATGTTCCAGATGCTCCAGCACATTGAAAGCGACCACCACGTCAAACTTCGGCCACTCCGGCAGCGGTGGGCCGGTCGCGTCCCACAGGTGGGCCTGAAGTCCGGCGTGCCCGCGGAATCGCCGGCCCAGTTTGTCCATGTAGTCGGGGCTAATATCGCAGGCGACCACATCACCCCGCTTGAGCAAGATTCGGGTGAGCGACCCAATCCCGGAGCCGATCTCCAAAATCCGTAGCGGCTCTTTCGAGCCGGCCGCGACATTCAATAACCGCCGGAGGATCGGTTCGTAGATCCAACGGCAAACCTCGTCCAGGGTGTTGAGGGTTTGGTTCAGCCCTGGTTTGAAGGCCTCGCGGTCCCAAAAGCTGAACAGGAACGCGGCCCACAGCGCGGTGAGTCCGTAGCCGGTTTCGGTTCGCGTGTCGTCGTCGTGGGTTCCGACGCGATACTTCACCGGCACCTCGCACATCCGGGCCCGACCGCGACAAAGCCGAGCCGCGATCTCCATCTGCACCTCGAACCGACCGGAGGTGAGCCGTAGCGACCGCGCGAGTTCCCCCTTCATGGCAATCGTCTCCGGCCGCAGGCCGGTCAGCCGGGCGTTCACCAACACGTTGATGAGCCAGGCGGTGATCCGGTTTTTGGCCCATCGCCGAAACCGCGGAATCCGCTGGGGATAGCCGATCGCGCGGTTGCCGAAGACGGCGTCGGCGTAGTCCTCGATAATCGGCCGGAGCAGGGCGGGGTAGTCGCTGGTAAAGTAGCCTGGATTGGCATCCTGGATCAGAACGATATCGCCGCTGGAGCTCTCGATCGCTTGGCGGATCCCAGCTCCTTTATGTTGTCCGGCGGACCGCTGCAAGATCCGGATTTCGGTCGGGATGCCACAGTCCAAGGCCGCCTCTGTCGCGGCCAACTCCTGCACGAGCGCAACCGTCCCATCGGTCGAACCGCCGTCGACCACCAAGATTTCAACCTCGGTGATGCCCCCGCACTGGCCCAAAGGAGCCTCTTTCAGCCCCTGCCAAAAGGTTCGAAAATAGGCCGACTCATTGAGGACCGGCACCAACAGAGACAATTTCATAGCTTCAAGGCCTGGCTGCGTAATCGATCGAGTTGCGGGGCAGTCTTCTATCCTAACTGCATGTGGCTTGGTTAGGGAAATTTTAGAGTGCGAAGGTTTCGGGGGCTACTACGTAGCCACGGTCGCAAAGACCGTGGGGGAATTGCGAGTTGGGTTGGCCCCTGGGGCGAAGCGGGTTAGCAGTTCTCCCACACTTTTGGAAGCGTGGCTACGACGAGTTCTCACGTAGCCACGCTCGCGTAGAGCGTGGGGACTTCGCGAGTTGGTTTGGCCCCTATGGCAAAGCGGGTGAGCACTTCCCCCACGCTTTTGGAAGCGTGGCTACGGGGGCGTAGAGCGTGGGGGCCCGCAAATCCGCGTTCAAGCCACAAAATCGTTAATTCCCTCGCAATCTCCCGCCGATTCGGTTTGCCGGAAACAGGGGCTCCGCCTTATGATGCATGCTACGTTTTTTGTAGCCACACCCCACCATCCCTGCTGACGGCGCTGGCCGCCGCTGCGCGGGGTGGCATGCTATCATTGTTACCACGGCAAGGCTTTCATGGAGCATTCGTCCGAATATCCCGGCACCCTGCCGACCGCCCAACAGGCCAAGCGGCAGGTGGAATCGCTGCTGGACGAATTGGCCGAATTGGCTGAGACCGAGGTCCCGGAGGGTGAGTTTTTTGCTCAGACGCTCGATCGGGTGGTGTTTGCCTGTTCCGGCCAAGGAGCGATCGCCTGGAAGCTGTTGCCTGGGGGTGCCTTGCAGCCGACCTACCGCAGTAGCCTGCGAAACGCCTACCCGAGTGAGTCGGGCGGGAACTTTTCGCCGGAGGTCGCCGCCAAGATTGTCCGCGACCAGCAGCTTTTGGCCGATTCGCTGAAGGCGAAGAAGCCGCAAGTGATCGTGCCCAATGGCTCGGACGAACTGCTGATCTGCCATCCTTTGGAGGTTGCCGGCAAAAAGTGGGGCGAGTTGGTCCTGTATCATCAGGCCGATTTGCCGCAGTCGACCCGGACTGCGTATGCGCGGGTGTTGGAGGCCTTTGCCGAGGTTGTTTCTCACTATCAGCGGAACGACCTGCTCCGCAATTTCGACCAACGGCAGCGCGAGTGGCAAACGCAGTGGCAATTCGCCAAGTGGGCCCACCGTGATCTCGACTTTCACAAAACGTGTTACCACTTGGCCAACGAGGCCCGAGGCTGTTTGGATGTCGACCGAGTGACGGTCGCCTCGGTGACCGGCAGCCGAGTCCGCGTTGAATCAATCAGCGGAATCGAAGAACCGCACCGCCGCTCGAACGCCGTGCGGAACTTGCAGCGGTTGGTCGAGGTGGTGGTGAGGGGTGGTCAGCCGCTGGTGTACGACGGTGCGAGCGACGACCTGGCCCCGCAGATTGAACAGCGGCTGGAAGCGTACCTCGATGAATCACCGGCCCGGGTGCTGGCGATCTTTCCGCTGGAAACGGCAACCGAGGAGCATGGCGAAGGGGAAGCCGCGAATCGGCCCTCGCAGCGGGGCGAGGTGATCGGGGCGCTCGTGGTCGAAAACTTGGAGCAACAAGAGACCAGGGCGCTATTGCGGCGGTGCGAGCCGGTGGTAGAACATGCGGCGCTCGCCTTGGAGAACGCGACTCGGTTCCGACGGATTCCGTTGCGGGGGCCGCTGCAAGTGCTGGGCACGGGGCTTTCCTGGCTCGGATGGTATCGCTTGCCGACGACGTTGAAGGTGGCCGTTCCGCTGCTGTTATTGGTGGTGGCGTTATTTCTGATTCCGACCGATTTCGAGATTGAGGTTCGGGGAGAGCTCCAGCCGCTGGAGCGGCGGAATATTTACGCCCCGGCCGATGGGCATGTCCGGCGGATTGCGGCGGAGCATGGCCTGGAGGTCGCCCCAGGGCAGGTGTTGTTGGAGCTGGAATCGAGCGAGTTCACGCTGCGGCGAACCGAGCTGACCGGCCTGATCACCACCACTCAGGCGGAGCTCGATTCGGTTTGGGTCCGGCGGACCCAAGGGGCTCGGCGGGATAGCCGCTCCCCCGAACGGGACACACCGGAATCTCTTTCGGCCGACGAGGTCCGCCTGACCAAGCGGCTAGAAAACCTCCGCGAGCAGTTGGAACTGCTCAACGCCCGGGATGCGGAACTGCGGGTTACCAGCCCAATCGCCGGTCAGGTGATGGACTGGGAGCTGGAGGGGAATTTAGCGTCTCGGCCGGTGGGCCGGGGTGAATTACTATTGAAGGTGGCCGATACCGCCGGGCCGTGGCAGTTAGAGTTTCAACTGCCCGACCGGCGGACCTACCACGTGTTGGCGGCGATGCGCCAGGCGGACGAGCCGTTGCCGATCCGGTTCCAATTGGTCAACGAACCGGGCCGCCATTACCCGGCCAAACTGCGAGACGTCGCCACGATGCTTGATCTCGACCAGGACCAGGAGGAGCCATTCGTGACGCTCACCGCCGATTTCGACCGAAGCGAGATCGACCACCTGCGGCCCGGGTTGACCGTGCTGGGCAGGGTGTACTGTGGCAGGCGGTCGATCGCCTACGTTTGGACCCACGAACTAATCGAGACCGTCCGGCGACGATTGTTTTGGTGATTTTTACTGATACGAGATAAAACCGTGCAAGCGCAAACGATGAACATTCGCGGACGTGTCTTGGCCCTCCTGCTGGCGTGTGCCATCGGTGGTGTGTCGCGCGGGGAAGAGATCCCAGTCTCGGGAACCTTGCTCAAGATCATCGCCACAGTCGAGGTCCCAGCCCAGCAAGAAGGGGTGCTGCGGGAACTGCTCGTGCGCGAGGGGAGCATCGTCGACCGAGGAGAGCGGATCGCGGGAATCGAAGATGGCGAACGGCGGATCGAACTGGAGAAGGCGAATGTTGAGGTCGCAATCGCCAAACGAGAGGCGAGTAGCGACGTCAATGTCCGCTTTGCGCGGAAGAGCTTGGAAGTCGCTCAGGCGGAACTTCGCCGCGCGGAGGAAGCGATCTCGATTGTTGAGCGAAGCGTCTCCGCATCGGAGATCGACCGACTGAAGCTGATCGTCGAGAAAAATACCCTGGAGATCGAACAGGCCCAGGAGGATACCGCCATTTCCGATCTCACCGCCCAGCTCAAACAGACCGAACAAAAGATGGTGGCTGCCAAACTGGCCAAACATCAAATCATCTCGCCGATTGAAGGAATGGTCGTGAACGTCTTCCGGCAACAGGGAGAATGGGTCGAGCCGAGCGACTCGGTGGTGAAGGTGGTGCGGATCGATCGCCTCCGGGCCGAAGGCTTCGTCCGCAACGAGGACGCCCTGAGTGTCTTGGAAAACCGCACCGTTCGAATCACCGTCGACATCCCCAACCGCGAGAGCATCGTCACCGAAGGGAAAGTAGTGTTCGTCGACCCAGAGGTCGACCCAGTCAACGGCCAAGTCCGCGTGTGGGCCGAGATTGAGAACGTCGGGCTAAAACTCCGACCAGGCCTCAGGGCCCAGATGGTGATTTTGTTGCCGTAGCGGGGGATGCCGCGAGCATTCCTTCTTAGTGGCAGCCATCGTGTGAGTAGATTGAAGCAATGCAACTCTATATCACATAATCCGCCTCATGTTGCGCTAATAGTTGATTGCCATCGTCAAAAGGTGTGGCATGTTTGGAAAGCCCTTAGCCCCAACGGGGCGTCATGTAATAGCCAGGGGCGTAAGCCCCTGGTGGGTTGCACGAAAAAGCCTTAAGCCCCAACGGGGCGACATAAAAAGGAACGCCAACTATGCCTCAATCTTTTGCTTGCCTCTACGTCCATTTGATATTTAGCACAAAGAACCGTCGGCCTTGGATTGAGGAGGGGTGGTTTCCCGAGCTTAAAAAGTACTTCGCCGGAACCTTACGTGGTCAAGGCAGTAAATTGATTGACTGCGATGGCGTCGCCGATCACGTTCACCTGCTTTTTTCCCAGTCAAAGCAGGTCTCGTTATCCGATCTAACGCGAGATTTGAAAGCGAATTCCAGCGGATGGATTCATCGCGAGTATCCCCAATTGAAAGAGTTCGCGTGGCAATCCGGATACGCGGCATTTTCCGTGAGTTACTCAGGCATCCCGGACGTTCAGCGGTATATCGCGAATCAAAGGGAACACCATCGGACGCGAAGCTTCGGTGAAGAGTTGATCGCGTTTTTAGAGAAACATCATGTGGAATATGATGAGCGATATTTGTTCGACTAGCGGACCTTATGCCGCCCCGTTGGGGCTCACGCGATTGGCTAGCACCCACTCCAGGGGCTTACGCCCCTGGCTATTACATGACGCCCCTATCGGGGCTAAGAGGGGCGTTGAATGCTAAAAATGCCTGCCACATCCCCCACAAAACCCGAACCAAGCCAACAGCGCTCCAAGGTTTGGTTGCGGCGCGACTTGACGTTTGCCAAGCAGGCGGGCGGGCAGCACGAGCGGTGGGTGGTGAAGGATCCGGTGACGCTGCGGTACTTCCACTTCGGCCCGCACGAGGTGTTTATTATGCGGCAGCTCGATGGCCGCCGGAGCTTGGAGGAGATCCAAACCAACTACGACCAGGTCCACTCGCCGGCTCGGATTTCTCAGCGGGAAATCAACCAGTTTTGCCATCAACTGCATGCCAAAGGTTTGCTGGTTGGGTCATCGGCGGGGCAGGGGGATGTGCTGCTCAAGCGGCGGGGCGTGAATCGCTGGATGCGGTGGACCACCACTCCGCTGGGCATCTTCGCGATCAAGTTTCCCGGAGTCGATCCGGAGCGGTTTTTGGCGGCGACGGTCGGCTATGTGGGTTGGCTTTTTTCTAAGGCGATGGTCACGCTAGTCCTCCTGGCGGCGACGGTGGTACTGCTGCTAGGGCTGATTCAGTCCGAGGCGATCCTCGCCCGAATGCCGAGCATGGAGGAGTTTTTCCGGGGCGAGAACGTCGTGCTGATGCTCGTCAGCTTGGCCGTGGTCAAGGTGCTGCATGAACTGGGGCACGCCTACTGCTGCAAACGGTTTGGGGGGGAGTGCCACCAGATTGGTTTGATGCTGCTGGTCTTCATGCCGTGCTTATACTGCGACGTCTCGGATGCCTGGCTCTTGCCGAGTCGCCGCAAACGGATGTTCATCTCGGCCGCCGGGATTTATGTGGAGTTGATCCTCGCGACCCTCGCGGCGGTGCTGTGGTATTTCTCGCAGCCGGGGCTCACGAGCGCCCTGCTTTTAAACGTGATGTTCGTGTGCGGGGTGAGTACCTTCCTGGTCAACGGCAACCCGCTCTTGCGGTACGATGGCTATTACATTTTGGCGGACCTGGTCGACCTGCCGAACCTATCGAGCCGGGCGAGCGAAACCCTGTGGCGACCGCTGCGGACTTGGCTCTACGGCCAGAATCCTCGACGCGAACCGCCCGAGCCGCGGTGGCGATTTTTGATGACCTATGGCCTGGCGGCGCTTGTTTACCGGACGATCCTGCTGGGGGTGATCCTGTGGCTCACCTATCGAACCCTCAAGCAGTATGATCTCCGCTTGCTGGGAGATTTGGTGGTGGTTGTGGCACTTGCGGGGATGCTGCTCGGGCCGGCGATTCGGACATACCAGCGGTGGTCGGTGCCGCGGGAAGGGAGATCCAGAATGCGTGGTAAACGGCTGGCGATACTGCTCGGGTTTGGAGCGGCGCTCGTCGCGGCGCTGCTGCTGGCGCCGATTCCGACGCGGCTGCACACCGTCGCGATCAGCGAGGCGGCCCAGTCCGACAAGTTGTACGCGGCGATCGATGGCCGGTTGGAATACTCCTTGCCTGCGGGAACCATGGTCGAGGCGAATCAGGTGGTGATGCAGCTTGCCAATGCGGACCTGGAGGCGAAGGCCCTAGAGCTTTCTGGCGAGATTGAGGAACAGCTCCGGCAGGTCGAGACCCTCCGCCTCCGCGCGAACAACGACCCCACCGCCGCTTCTCAAATTCCTACGGCGGAGTCCGCCTTGGCTGATTTGCGTCAGCGGTATGAGGTGCTACAGCGAGATCTCGATTCCCTCACCATCCACGCCCCGCAGGCCGGGTTGCTGCTGGCGGCACCCTACCGGATTGACCCCCATTCATCGGAGCGGACCCTTTCTACCTGGAGCGGTTACCTGACCGAGCCAACGAACCTCGGCTGCTGGGTCGAGCGAGGCCAGCGGCTCTGCCGGATCGCCGAGCCGGGCAGGTTAGAGGCCCGCGTGATTGTCATGCAGGACCAAGTGGAACTGGTAAGAATTGGCGACCGCGTCGACCTGCTGTTTGACAGCCAAGCGACCCACGCGGTCTCCGGGGTGATCGACCGGATCGCCACCGACCAAACGCTGGAACTTCCCCGCAACCTGGCCCACGACAGCACCTTGCCCTTGCGGCAACTCCCCGGGGGCGAAACGCAATTGGCGGAGGGAAACTATGTGGCGATCGTCACCTTGGAAACCCCGCCCCCCGGCCTCTTGCCCGGCAGCGCCGCCAAGTGCGTGATCCTCGGCCGGTGGCAAACCCTAGCGGAAATCGGGCTAAGGTACCTGCGGTTGAACTTCCGGTTTTATGGGTAGACGAATCTCTTGTAGCGTGGGGACCTTGGTCTCGTAGCCACGGTCGCCAAGACCGTGGGGGAACTGCGGGTTGGGTTGGCCCCTGGGGCGCAGCGGGTCAACACTTCCCCCACGCTTTTGGCAAGCGTGGCTACGTAGACGCGTCTTCTACGGCAACACGAACACCGCTCCGGTGTAAAACGCGCCGGTGTAGGCGGCTCCGCGCCAGCTCCAGGGGAGGCCGTGGACGTTGTGGGGGTTGCAGTCGCCTGGTCGGTAGTGGCCTAGGGTGTAGATCCGTTCGCACGGATGATTCACGCCGATCTTATAGGGCAGGGCGATCGCGTTGCCAACGAAGTGGGCAGCCGAGAGGCCTGGTTGCAGGAAGGCATGGCGGTGACCATACCGCTCCAAGTTGACC
The DNA here is from genome assembly GCA_040880405.1 of Pirellulaceae bacterium. Classification (GTDB taxonomy): domain Bacteria; phylum Planctomycetota; class Planctomycetia; order Pirellulales; family Pirellulaceae; genus JBBDIM01. The sequence continues at coordinate 84,340 of JBBDIM010000109.1, forward strand.
TCTTCGAAGTACAAGGGGCGATGGAACATCGCCGGCGATTCCCACAGCGCCATGCTGGGGTACCAATCGCGCTGATAACCAAACGCGGAGTGCTCCTGCGGTTCCTGAGCGAACAGATTCGCCGCGATGTTCTCTGGTTGCTTCTCATCCGGCGAGAGCCGCGAGTTGGCGATCCCGTACTCGGTCGGTTTGCGGCGATCGAACAGCTCTCGCCGCTCTTGGTCGGTCAGCTTCTCAAAGAACTGGGGATCGTCGCGGAGCTCCTGATGCAGCGACCGTCGGCGGGGTGCGGTATCCTCAGTCTCCGCCTCCGGATCCATGTCGGAAGGTAGGGATGGGGAAATTTCCTCTTCGACGAGATCACCCTCCCGCTGGTCGTCCGCTTGGAGGCGATTGATGGTGATCAGCCTGGCCGGATTGTCCAGCGGCACCAACTTGGCGGGTGCCTCGGCCGAGGTGGCTTTGATCACCGGCGCGACAGTCTCCGGCGCACGATCCGAAGAAGATGTCGCCTGATTGCTCGGTGCCTTGTCGATCGGTCTGGCGGAGGTAATTCGAGCCGTTGACCGAATCGTCGGTTCAGCCCTCACAACCCCAGCAATCGTTGCTAGCATCATCACCGCCACTGCCGGAATTGAGAAAAGACTGCCGAACGGGCGGTGGAAGTCTCGATATCTACGAAGCAAGGGTTCGCACATGGCGGGTATCCTTCAGCGGCGGTTGTCAGCAGGCGACCGGTTCATAACCGTACGACAATCGTTTCCTTCGACCGGCACAAATGGTGGATATGATGAATTCAAGCTTGCCTATTGCATTTGGCCTAGTCGCCCTAGGTTTCCAGGCGATGGTGGGGCCTCTGATTTTGGCTTTCCCGTGGCAAGGCGTGCGGTCGATGGTACCGATTACCAGGAAAGGGTTTAGTCAGATAAATTGTTCCAAATGCGAGAAATCCGCAATTGCTCGTTGACACCTTCGCACCGCGTAAGTTGAATGTAAAACTGCGTTCTAATTGTCAAAATGGGGGGATGGCACCGTAATTGTGCCCTTTTTTCGCCGATTTGCGGCAACGGTTTCGGGACATTCCTCCGCCAAGTTTTTCGAAAATGGTCGGGCCTAGATGGGCTCGAAAAGCAGCTTCACTATGAGCATCACCAGCCTTTGGCGACAATTTCTGAGCCGAGAAAAGCCCCGTCAAGGCGAAGCCGGGCGGCGGTTCCTGGAGCGCTACGACACCAAGCTGCATTTCCGAGAGCTGGAGCCGCGCGTGGTCTTGGCCGCGGATGTGGTGTTTAACACCGGCACAAATGAATTGACGATCTCCATGACGGAGAGCGGTGATAGCGTGATGTTAGCGTCGGACGGGAACGATTTACTGTTCTCTGGAACTGACGAAAACACTGACCCTATCACGTTTGAATACTTTATCGATGCGACCAGCTATGGCGACGATTACGCCGCGTTCACTGCTGCATTCAACGCGGATTACAGTCTGGCGGATGTGCATCTCGTGTCGATCTCGGATGAGATGGGCGTCTCCAGCAATTTTACATTTGGTGCCGACCTGACAGGGATTGGCGGCGTCGATGGACTAGCGGTCAATGTTACCGATATCGAAAACGTGGTTTTCGACGGGAGTCTCGATGCCAACGGTACTGACGGCTTAGACCTTAACTATACCAATGCAGTGACCGGGAATTCCACGGTCACGTTTACCGCCAATGCCGATGTCGATGTAACCAACACTTTGCTCGTGGACTCTTCGGCTGAGGACTACGGAGTCTCGCTGACCAGTAACGTAGATAGCGCCGTATCCGCGGGCACTCTGTCTTTGAACCAGAGCGGCGATGCCGACCCGGTAACGATCGACCTTTCCCAGGGTACCCACCACCTGGCCAACTTCGAGGTTGTCGCCAGCACCAACTCCACCGTTTCAATCGACAACGATACCCATGCCCTGAATCTCATGGGCAGCGGTACGCTCGACTCCTTAACGGTAACGACCGAAGGCAACATCACCCTCGACGCCGCTGCCGATCTGGAGGTGAGCGACGCGGCTAATCTCACGGGCAACGAGATTACTCTGACCGGCGATATGTCGGTCGCCGGTAACCTGACGATGACCGCCGCTGGCGATATCAGCCAGAACGGTGACAGCGTCCTGGAAGTCACCGGCACCACGACCATCAATGCCACGGGTATAGATGTCACGTTGACGGGCGAGAATAATGACTTTATCGGGGCGGTGAGTGTTACCGGTTCGGAAGTCAAGGTCACGGGCGCGAACTCAATATTGCTGGGTTCGATTACGGCAGCGGACCTGGAGGTTACTGCGACGACGGGGACGATCAGCAGCACCGCGGATAGTGTGATCTCGGCGACGGGCTACGCGATTTTCTCGGCGGGCGGCTCGATCACGCTGGGTGACAACAGCGACAACCTGTTCGTTCAATCGCTCGAAGTTACGGGCAAGGCTTCGTTCATCGCGGGTACGGTCATCAGCGTAGGTGAGGGGACGGAGACCACGACCCAGTTTGGCACCCTGCATTTTGACGCGGGGGGTGCGGCGACAATCACCCAGACCACCGGCAATACCGTGTTGGTGGGCGACAGCGAGGCGGGTAGCCTTGTGCTAACTTCGACCGGGACGATCACGCAGAGCGGCGGGAAGTTGGAAGTGATCAACGCCGCAACCTTTTCAGCAGCGGGGCAGAATATCACGCTGACCGAAACTGACAACGATTTCTCGGGCGTGGTGAATGCGAACGGTGCCGAAGTCAAGCTGACTGACGCGAACTCGATATTGCTGGGCTCGATCACGGCGGCGGACCTTGAGATCACTGCGACCACGGGTGCGATCAGCAGCAATGCGGATAGTGTGATTTCGGCATCGGGCTATGCGACGTTCACGGCAGGCAGTTCGATCACCCTGGGTGATAACAGCGACAATAATTTCGTTCAATCTCTGGTTGTGACCGGCACGACTTCGTTCAACGCGGGCACGGTCATTAGCGTGGGCGAGGGGACAGAGACCACGACCCAGTTTGGCTCGCTTCATTTTGATGCGGGTGGTGCCGCGACGATCACTCAGACCTCGGGCAATACCGCGCTAACTGGCGAGAGCGAGGCGGATAGTCTAACACTGACTTCGACCGGGACGATCACGCAGAACGACGGAAAGCTGGTAGTCACGAATGCCGCGACGTTCACGGCGGCGGGCCAGAATATCACGTTGACTGAAAGTGACAACGATTTCTCGGGCGAGGTGAATGCGACCGGTGCTGAAGTCAAGGTGACCGACGCGAACTCGATCGAACTGGGCTCGATTACGGCGACGGACCTTGAGATCACTGCGACCACGGGTGCGATCAGCAGCAGTGCGGATAGTGTGATTTCGGCGACGGGCTACGCGACCTTCACGGCGGGCAGCTCGATCACCCTGGGTGATAACAGCGACGACATGATCGTTCAATCGCTGGTAGTCACTGGCAAGGCTTCGTTCATCGCGGGCACAGTTCTCAGTGTGGGTGAGGGGACAGAGACGACGACCCAGTTTGGCTCGCTTCATTTTGATGCGGGTGGTGCTGCAGCCATCACCCAGACCTCAGGCAATACTGCCCTCACCGGCGACAGCGCGGCGGATAGTCTGGTGCTGACCTCGACCGGCGCGATCACGCAGAGCGATGGCAAGCTGGAGATAACTAACGCGGCAAATTTCATATCGGGGAATGCGGAAAATATCACGCTAAACTCTAGCGACAATGAATTTAATGGTGCGGTCAGTGCGGTGGGCGAATCGGGCGCGGCAGGTGTTGTCGAGATCGTGAATGGGCTTGATCTGATTCTGGGCGATATCACAGCGCACAAACTAACCGCTACTTCTGCGGCCTCCATCTCACAAAAGACCGGGGAAACGATCTCGGTGACCAGCGATACCGGTACGGATTTAGACTTCGATGGCACTGCAACGTTCAAATCGGCCCTCGGTGCCGCCATCACGTTAGGGGAAGAGACGAACGCGATCGAGGGTGCGGTTAGCACCATTGGTTGGGACGGGGTAGACCCGGGAATCGCAGGGGTCGTAACGATCTACAACAGTTTGGACCTGATCTTGGGCAAGATCGACGCCGCGCAGTTGATCGCGGAGTCCGAGGGTGACATCACTCAGACTGCGGCGGGCATTGCGGTGGGTACGACCTCCGAATTCACAGCGGCCGACGGGGGGAGTATCACCCTGGATGAATCCGCGAATGCCTTCGTTGGTGCCGTCAGTCTGACCAACTGGGACGGGAACGACCCGGTGCCGGGGGGAGTTGTCGAAATCGTTAACTCGACCGACCTGGTGTTAGGCACGGTCGTGGTCTCGGAACTCCAAGCGACGGCCGCGGGCAATATCACGCAGAATGGCCCCGGAATCGAAGTGGGCGGTAGCGCTACGCTGAAAACGACGGTCCCTGGCAGCACCATCGACCTGCAGACCGCCGGCAATACCTTTGGCACCGTCGAAGTCGATGATGACGACAACAACATCCTCAACTTCCATCTGCGAAACGTGAATCCAAACGCCGGTATCTCGGCGAGTCTCGCTAATCGCTTGGACGATGGAGACATGCTCAACGTCTCGCTCCTGTTTGATAATCGGACAACGGAATTGTCCTTGCCTGATATCAGTATCCTGAATGACTTGGTAATCCGAACCAAGGGGGCAATCTCGCAAGAGAATGACGCCGTCCTGAATATCGGCGGCGAGAGCTCGTTTATTAGTGGTGACGAGTCGAATGTCACGCTAATGAACGACGGCAATGTTTTTGGCGACGCGGTTCATGTGACCGCCAAAGATGGCGACGACGACAAGATTGCCGGGGTCGTCCAGATTGAGAATACCGGGAATCTGACGCTGGGCGAGATCGTTGCCCACAAGTTGGAGGTAACGGCCAGCGGCTGGATCGACCAAACCAACGACGGGATTTCGGTGACCGCCAATCTAGGCGAGAGTGCCAATTTCGATGGTACCGCAACGTTCAAAGCGGCCCTCAACCAGGATGTTACGCTCGGCACACCCGTAAACGAGTTTGAAGGTGCGGTCAGTGTTGTCGGCTGGGATGGTACGGACCTCGGAAAGGCTGGAGCCGTCGTAATCTACAACTCAATTGACCTAGAGCTTAGCAAGATCTACGCGACCACCCTCGACCTGACGGCCGAAGCGAAAATCTGGCAGGCGGAGGGTCAGGCCCCTGCCGATGGCATCAATGTCTCCGGGGCGACCACGCTAGAAGTCGTGGAAATTGGCAGCACGATCGACCTCCGGACCGCTGGCAACACCTTCGGGTCGGTGACGGTCGAGAGCCCGGACAAGCTGCTCAATTTCCACCTGCGGAATGTTAATCCATTGGCCGCGATACCGACTAATCTGGCGGGGAGACTGACGTCGGGTCAGCTCGGCGGTCAAATGCAGGATGTCTCGCTGTTGTTTGATAATCTCGCCGGATTCGACCTGCCCGAGATCGATATCACTGGCAATCTCGCGATTCAATCGGGTGCCGAAATTACCCAGAGCGGGGCCCTGATCATTGGGGAAACCAGCTTGTTTATCAGTGGCGACGGGTCGAATGTCACTTTGATCAATGGAGGCAACGATTTTGTCGGTTCGGTGAGTGTGGTCGGCGCGGAGGGAACCTATTCGGGCGAGGTCGCGCTCTTCGACCAAAACAATCTGACGCTAGGGACCATCCTGGCGACGAAACTGGATGTGGAGGCCACCGGGGACCTTGCCCACGCCATCGGCGCGGGGGTCGACGGAGATCAAGATGCCAAGATCCATGTGACCGAGGACGCCACCTTCACCGCCGCTTCGATCGACCTGGTAACCAACCTCGATCCGAGTGATCCCGAGCAAAGTTTGACGGTCGGACAAAACGCAAATTTCCTGGCCAATTCCGGAAACATCGAAGTGGGGACGGGAGTCGGGGAGGCGAAGTTTGGTTCGCTGACGTTCTACGCGTCAGCAAATGTTACGATTCACGAGGCCAGCTCGACCCACCTGACCGGCGTAAACAAGGCGGGCACGCTTGAACTGAAGTCGTTCGCCGTGGTTGCGCCAGATCCGGTGGAGCCTGGTGATATCACTGATGCGGATGGAACCACGCTGGAGGTCACCGCAGACGCTAACATCGTGGCGGCCGGGGCAATCACCCTGGCTGATAACAATCAAACCTACCAGGTGACCGGGAATGCCCGGTTCGAGTCGACCGGTGGCGATGATATTCAAATCGGCGTGGTGGGTGGGTTTGACCTGGATGACTACGATCGAGGTCAGGATGTCGGCGGTGCAACTACGGAATTCGGTTCGCTCACCTTCAGCACCGAGGGGCATGTCACGATCTCGCAGGATAGCCCTGTCGTGCTGGCGAACGACAGCGAGGCGGCGTCGTTGGCCCTCCGGTCCAACGGCTCAATCGGCAATACGGCCTCGGCCAACTTGACGGTCCACGACTTGGCGGCGTTCAGTGCCGTGGACAATATCGTCCTGGGCGAGAACGCTGGCAACGAGATCGATCTGCGGATTTTGTACGCCACCGGAGACAACATTTCGATTGTCGAGTCGTCCGACTACGCCGACGACGAGGCCCTGTTGGTGGTCGACGGCACGAAGGCGGTAGGCACGTTGGCCCTCAAGACCGGCGGACATTTGATCCAGGTCAACGATTTCCGGAATGGTGCCAATGGTAGTTCGATGATCGTCGCGGAAAAAGCGCTTTTGGTGGCCGATGGCGGCATTTTGCTGACTTCCGTGCAGTTTGGTAGGGTCGCGGCTCAGTCAGGGTTTTCCGGGAACACGGCTGATCGGTCACTGACGCTGGAGCCCACGAATGCCTTCAACTTCGCTACCAACGACATTTCTGGTGCCAACGGTTTCGGCGGGTCGCTTTCCACCGATGCCATCTCCGCCCTGTTGCCGAACAATCCGGACCACGCGTTCGCTAGTACCGCGCCGATTGTTGGCACCAAGTTCAGTTCTGGAGTCACCGAGCAGTATTCAATCGCCATCACCAACCACGGCACGTTGGTGGTCGGCAAGGTTGATGACGCGGCCGGTGACATCGGCCCTGTCGATGGCCTGATTACCAAAGGGGACGTAACCGGGCATGTGTTCATCGAAACCAAGAGCGGGGGTGATCTCAGCTTCGAGGGAGAAGGGGGCGGTTCGGAGGTCGTCAATACCGCCAACGCCCAAATCTTTACCGCGTTGGCCGCCGGCAACCTGACGATCGACGCCAACGCCCGCTTGGTCTCAAGTGCCGATATATCGACGGATATTCTCGGAATCATCGACCAGATTTACAAGTTCCAGGAGCAGGAAAACGCGGGGCCTAACCCTGAACTTGGGCCGCCGCTCGGTGTGATCGATGACGTTTCGTATGGACCAACATACATTCGCTTAATCGGTGATCCGAATGCCGCGAATCCCGGTACCACCGTCTTCACTGACTCCAGCGGCGGAGTCAGTCCCTATGGTCAAATCACCATCACGACCTTGGGTGTTGGTGAGAACCAAAATTTCGTGCTGTCCATTGATTGGCATGGGGATGGCACCGTTACTGACGAGTTTGCGTTTACTGATCCGCTTGCGAATGAGGTGTACGGCCACGATTTCAACTTCAGCTTCGCCAGCCAAAACGCCTTTACGGATGTTTTGGTTCAGGCCTACAACGATCCGCAAATCAACCTGTTCCAGCAGGTAAGCAGCCAATCGGACTTCCAGAGCCTGAATGTCATTACCGACACCGTGCGGATGTTTTTCGACACGATCCCCGTGATACCGGTGACGAACCTGTTTGTGCCGCCGACTCAGACGATTATTTTGCTCCCCGTGCAGCAGTTCTTCGAGTCCACCATTCCCGTGGTTTTCACCGTATTCGCGGACGAGGGACAGGCGGCGACACCGATTGAGGGCGTGGCGATTCAAGAAGTCGATCCGACCGATACCGAAGTGACCCTGGGGGATGAGATTCAACTGGGCAAGGATTTTCTCACGGTCGACGCGGTCAAGGAGTATATCCAAGGGGAAGAGCGATTCCGGCCTGGACTGTATCGCATCACCATTTTGTACCCTGGGGCGGATCAACCGGAAGTTCATTTCTTCCAGAAGCAGATCCGAGCTACCACGATCGATATTTTCGGACAAACCACACCGCAAACAGAATCCCCAACCGATCCAACGGACGGAAAGGATGCGGACGCCGCCGGAGCAAATATCGCCCAGGCCGATCGGTCCGCCGAGGAGGTTTGGCGGCGGGAATACGAAAAATGGTTCCCCCAGGTCAGCGTTCAGGCGGTCGAGGCCCAGGACGTTCCCATGCGGGACGATCCGATGCAAGAGGAAGCCGATCCCGAGCTTCAAGGTATCAGGCCGCCGGATGAGGATTATGAGCACACCGACCTGGCTCACGTGGCGGGCCTGCGGAACTGGCTTGCGGAGTATCGGCAAGGGAGAATCTCCCCGGAATTTGCCGCCAGCGGGACGCTGGTAGGCGGGGCGTTGTTGATGGCGGCGGCCACCCGTGGGGCCAGCGCAGCGCCGAACCAAGGGGAAACTTCGGGCCAGGCCCGTCGTCGATTGCTGGAAGAATCGTTGGCTAGTGAGCAAGAAGAGCTCACCAGCCCACGAATTTCTCGCCTGCGGCGGAAGATTCGCCGAATCCTATAGTATCATTACCGGGGAATTTGGCCGGTTTTCGCTTGCGCGATGGCGGTATTCGCTATCGGGGTGCTCGCGATTCGGTCGCTTTGCGCTTTATACGACCTGTTTTTTCGATTAACTTGATCCAAGTGTTTTAATCACTACTTCCGCCGCGGGAATGTCCCACAGGGGTTTTCCCGCGGCCCGCTGACGCCAGCGACTACTCGGAGATCGTTCCATGTTTAAGTGTCCCAAATGCCAGGCCGATTTGCCGGAAGTACAGCGATTGCAAGGAAGCTGTCCTTTTTGTGAAGAGAAGTGGACCGCGATCGATCCCGAGGGGAAACCGGTGCCCGACAACTCCTCGACGCTCAATGTCGGGGATATCGAGGCCTTTACCGACGAAATGCTGGCGCGTGGGCAAGAGCCTGCGGAGCAGGACGATGCCCCGGCAGATGGCGATCCGCCGCAAGCGCCTGGCAGCGGAACGATGATTCCGCCGCTGGGTGATTTCGACGAGTCCTCCCACACGGTCCAGCTTCCATCAGGCGAGGAAGAAAAAACGCCGGACTCTGACCCGCGGCCGGGAGATTTCGGCGGCACCGTTCAATTGGGCAAAGACTTTCAGCCTGCGAACCCCGCGGATAAAAGCGAGTCGAAATCCCCCGAGGGGGCCCAATCATCCGGCACACCGGAGTCGATCGGCAAGACGATCGACTTGCCCTCTCCCGTGGCGGGTGGCGATGCCTTCAATACGATGGAGCTTCCCCAGGGCGGAATCCATCAGACGGTCGATTTGCCGGGCGACGCCGCAGGTGGCGGCGCGGGGGGCGGGACGGTTAACTTGCCCGCGGGTGACACCGGTGGCCAGACGGTCGATCTGCCTCCCGAGGGGATTCAGAATACGGTCGACCTCGACTCCACGGGCAGTAAGGGGAATAACCTGGTAACCTTCGGTTCGAAGCCGCTGGGGACCTCCGATGTCAAAAAGTTTTGGGCCGGGGCGGCCAACGAGTCTCCCTTGACCTCGCTCCGCACCGCCACCGTTTCCAAGGCGAAAGAGTTAGGGGTTGTGATCCGGCAGCGGATCATCTCCAACAACGAGGAAGGTTCGGACTATGCCCTGATCGACGAGTTGGGCAAGGGTGGGATGGGCATCGTCTACGCCGCCAACCAAAAGTCGCTCAGCCGCAAGGTCGCCGTGAAAACCTTGCGCCGCGGCGTGGGAGACCGGCACGACGATCGGGCCAAGTTCCTGGGCGAGGCGGTGATTACCGGTCTGCTGGACCACCCCAACATCGTCCCGATCCACGAACTGGGTCAGACGGAGGACGGGACCCTCTTTTACTCGATGAAGTGCGTCACCGGCGTCGAATGGCATCGAGTGCTCCGCAAGAAAAACGAGTCGGAGAACCTGGAAATCCTGAACCGGATTGCCGACGCGGTCGCGTTCGCCCATTCCCGCAACGTGATCCATCGCGACTTGAAGCCGGAAAACGTGATGCTCGGTGAGTACGGCGAAGTCCTCGTGATGGACTGGGGTCTGGCGGTCGACCTGAACCGGGACGAAGAGTTCACCATGGGTGGAACTCCCGCTTATATGGCCCCGGAAATGGCCAAGGGGCCGTTGGACCGAATTGGCAAGGCGAGTGATATCTACCTGCTGGGGGCGATCCTATACGAGATCGTGACCGGATTCCCCCCTCACGCCGCCGACTCCGTGACGGAATGTTTGGTGGCTGCGGCCGACAACGTGATTGTCCGCTCGCCGGTCAACAGCCGTCTGAAGCAGATTGCGCTGAAGGCGATGGCCTCCTCGCCGAAGCTTCGGTACCCCTCGGTCGCCGCCTTTCAGGAGGAGATTCGCAAGTACCTGGAGACGGCCCAAAGTTTGGGGCTTTCGACCGCTGCCCAGCACGAACTGGAGCAGGCGATCGAGAACAAGAACTACGAACAATTTTCTCGCGCGCTGTTCGGCTTCCAGGACGCCTTGGCCCTCTGGGATGGTAACGACGCCGCTCGCAAGGGGATCGGCGAAACGAAAATTGCCTACGCCACCTGCGCCTTGGAGAAGTCGGACTATGACTTGGGGCTCCAGCAGTTGGATCCCGGCAATCCGGAGGAACGGGTCCTCTACGACCGTCTGAAGGTGGCCAAGAAGCAGGCGGAACAGTCGGCCAACAACGCCCGCCGGGCCCGCGTTGTCGCGGTTGGCCTGTTGATCCTAATGCTGTTCGGAGCGACCGGCGGGATGTTCATGATCAACGCCGAAAAGGACCGGGCGATCGCGGCCGAAGAGGACGCCACCGAGGCTCGCAAGTTGGAAGAGCAGCAGCGTCTGTTGGCCGAGAACCTGGCCGAGGAGGAAGCGGCCCAACGCATGTTGGCGGAAGCCGCTACCGAGGAAGCGAAGATCGCGGCGGCGAGAGAAAAAGAAGCCGCCGAGAAAGAGGTTGCTCAGCGTAAGCTGGCGGAAGAGGCGACTATGCTGGCCGAAATGGCTCAAGAGGACGAAGTGAAGCAGCGTAAGGAAGCCGACCGTCAACGATTGCTCGCCGACGATCAACGTCGCAAGGCGGAACTCGAGGAAATGAAAGCTCGGTTCGCCAATATCTTCTCCACGGTCGGCCTATCGCAGTCCAAAATCGAGGCGAACGATATCAACCGCGCCATCTCGCTGTTGCGCGAGGTGCCGGAGGATTATCGTGGCTGGGAGTGGCGGCATTTGCATTATCTGTGCCATCCCGATATCCCCCTGATCGCTACCGGAGACGCGGCGACTAGTGTCGCCATCTCGGCCGATGGGACGAAGGTCGCCTTGGGTAGCGCCGCCGGCATCGTCGCCGTGCATGCTTTGGACGAGGGGAAGCCAGGGGCCCAACTCGCCAAACTCGACCTTCAGGGTGCCGAGATTTCCGCTCTCCGGTTTCAACCGGATGATGCCAAGCTCTGGATCGGCTGCGAGCATGAAGAAGGTTACGTGCGGGTCTGGGATATGCAGGGGGAGGATCCGACCGTCGTGGCCCTCGATTCTCGGGATACCGAAGCGGCCGATTCCTATCCGATGGTGCGGGAAATTGAATTCCTGCCCGCGGGTGATTTTGCTTTCGTCGCGTTGAGTGGCGCGCTCATTCGAGTGAACGTGGAGACTCAGAAAAAAGTTGAAAAGACTTCCGATCATGTCCTGCGGATGTTTGACGCCTCAATCTCTCCCGAGGGAACCCACTACGCCTATACCCAGGAAAACAACGGCGAATTCCTTGTTACCGAGCGGCCGATCTGGGGGGAAACCGACGATAAACGTACCTTGCGAGTGGAAGATCGCACGCTCCAGTGCCAGTATGTCGGCGAGCGGCATATCGTCTTCGCGATGGCTGACGGCTCGATCCACGAATGGCAGCCGGCGAGCCATTCCACGTCGACCCTAGTCGGCCAGGTCGATGGTCAGGTGAGCCAAATTCGCTTTAACCCGAATCGGCGGATTTTGGCCGCTTCGCTTAGTGATGGGTCGATTCAACTTTGGCGACTCACGGCTGACGGTGAGTTTCAGCACTACAAACCGTTGCGTGGTCATCTGGAATCGGTGGCGGACGCGGTACTGTCACCCGTCGACGACATTCTGGTCTCGGCCAGCCTGGATGGGACCGTTCGATTCTGGGACTATCGCGCCTACCACGATCAGAAAACGTTGGAACATGAGGACGCGGTCCAGTGGGCGGACTTCTCCGCCGATGGCCAGGAAATGGTGACCGGTGACCTGGAAGGTCGGGCCTATGTCTGGTCGACCGCTGGAGAGGACCTGGAACCGAAGCAGATCTTTGCCGAGGGGAGCTGGCTACAGCAAAACCTGATTCGCACCGCGAGGGCCCGGTTCTCGTCGTCACAAAAATATGTCGCCCTGGCCGATCCCGACTTGGGGATCAATGTCTGGGATATCGAACAGGGGAAATCGGTCTGGAACTTCCCCACCTCCGGCAACTCGAAGGTGCTGACGATGTTCGGCCAAAACGAGCACATGGTGTTTGTGGACGCCGAACCAGGCGCGGATGGCCGCGGTCCGCAAACGGTGCTCCGTTTTGCCAATGCTACCGGTGAGCGTGGTTTCGATCTGAACTATCGGATTGAGGCGGACAAGATCGTCACGATCGCGGTCTCTCCCTCGGGGGACCGTTTCGCCGTGGTTTACCCGGTGGGTATCGAGGCCTTCGAGATGGCCGACGCCCAAGCGGCGGCGCGGGACTCCACTCGGCTTGAGCCGATCTGGACGAGCAACCAAAGCGGAATCAAACAGGTCGACTTCCGCGACAGTAACACGCTGTTAATCGGAATCGATCCCGGCAAGGCGGAATCCGGTCGCTTGGCGGTGATCGATTTGGAGAGTGAGAAGACGATTGATTCGTATCCCTCGGATTCTAGCGGCTTGCCGTTTTTGCTGTTCCAGGTGAGTCCCGATCGCTCGAAATTGGCGATCGTGTATCACGAGTATCCCAATATCGACCTGGACACGCCGAGCGTTGTGCGGATCTTCGACCTTCATACCCATGAGCCGCTGTCCGACATCCGGCGACCGGCGAGGGTCCATTCCCCCAACTTTGACCCGGCGGGGCGGATTTTGTATTTCGTGGAATCGGAAAAGTCGGAGTCGTACGTTCAGCAGTGGACGATCGGACAAGAGGACGTGGAAAAGGTGGGCTTGGCGGTCCTGGGTGACGACCGCGCCGTGAGCGGCCGCCGGGAAATCGCCAGTGTGGCCTGCTCGCCGGAAAGCGCCGATCTGTTGCAGGTCGCCTATTCCAACCGAGATGTGGAGATCTGGGACGTCGCGGACGACCGGGTCACCTACCGCTTCAACGCCTCGAAGCCGGTGATTGTGACCGATTTCTGGAACGAGGATAAAAACGTGGTGACCGTGCATAGCGACGGACTGGTCCGCATCTGGGATCGCGACTCGGGCGAGAAGGTTCGCCAGATGCAGGTCCCCTATCAAACCTTGTACGCCGCTTCCCGGCATGACGACGCCTTAGCGGTGGGTGGGACTTTAGGGGATGTGGTGGTGTTCGATTTGAAGGACGGCTCAGAGAAACTCCGGATCGAGCCGCTAGGCCATCCGGTCCGGGCAATCTCTTGGATGCGTGGCCCCGAGCGGAACTTTTTGATTGTTTCAACCGAGGATGGACTACTGAGGCGGTTCGATGCCGAGAGCGGCGAACTGATCGGCGAGCCGTTCGGAAAACATAACGGCTATTACACTCGGATGACATCGACTCCCGACGGCAGCCGATTTGCGGCGGCCAGCACCGACAAATCGGTCCGCATTTGGTTGGATGTCCCGGTCCAGCAACTGCACCAGGTGGCCCCAGAGCAGGCGCAGGGACATTCGTCCAGTGTCACCGCCGCGGCGTTTTCCGCCGACGGGAATCGGCTGATCACCGGCAGCGAGGATAGCGGCTTGATCGTGTGGTTTGTCGGCAAGCCGGAGATTGAGCGGGAGGCCCTGGACGCTGCCAACCCTGACGATGGCAAGCCAGAGCAGGAAAACCAAGCGGCCGCCCAGCCGGGTGAGCAGGTGGTAATGGTCAAGGAGTTTGTGCCGCTCAAAGGGCACCGTAACGGCATCACGTCGATCAGTTTCTCGGCCGACCAATCGAACGTAGTAACCACCTCCCAAGATCGCAGGGCGATTGTGTGGTACTCAACCTCGACCCCAATCGCCGAGGCACCGGCTGAGCAAGCCGCCGACGAGCCAGGCCTGGCGATTCAGGTTCCAAGCCGGTAGAAAGCCGCTGGTTCCGCTTGTCGCATGGAAGCGCCTTCGCGGTAAATGGTATCGTGGGCCTATCCTGGGCTGTCAAAAATTCGGTCTCGACACGGGGTTTTGAAAGGGGTGATTTCATTTTCACTTCACCCAACGGGGATGAGTTCAATTACAAAGAGTCGGAGGTCAAGACATTCCGGCCGCGGTCCCCGTAATTGACCTTATCCCCGTACGAGTTTGGCGGGAGAGCCAATCGTTGTCCTTTAGTCAGGCAACATCAATTCGTATCTGTGGGTTTCCATCCGAGCCCGGGTGGCCGTGAAAAAGGGGTCAGGACTCTTTTTCGCAAACCGTTCTCAAAATGGAACACGCCTGATGAAAAAGAGTCCTGACCCCTTTTTCACTCGCGGGTGTTGAATTCACGTTCAAAAGTTCTCACAAAACCCGCTCAAATCCCCGTTGGGAAACCCGCCGATTTGCCAATGCAAACTTGGTTGGCGAGGGTGGGTTGGCGCGGACTCCATCCACCCTCTCACTGGGAATTCACGCCGCGCGCCGGCCAAGGGGATTCGCTTTCAATGGGGGGCTCGGCGAATTTGTCATCCTTTCGCCGCAAGCAGTCCGGGTGAAATTCACGCGTCGGACCATTTTCACCGGTTGGTTCTCTTTGAAAGGCCGTTTCTCTGTGATTTAATGAGGGCGCGTCCCTGAAATCAGGTACATTAATGAGCCGGCAACCTTTACTTCTGTCGGTTGAACGTGCGAATGACGCCACCGCGGAGCACTCAGGCAGTGACCCTTTCGGTCCCCTCGCACGTCGATAACCTCTCAATCGCGCGCGAGATTCGACCATGGCCAAGTTAAGTCCAGGACTACGGAAAGACTGGAAAGATCGGTCCCAATCCAAGCCCCGACCGCTCAGGCGAAACATTCGCTTGGCGGTGGCGGCCGGCTTGTTTTTCGTGCTGTTGGGAGTCTTGATCTATATCCTGATCCCACGCGATCTGCCCCGGACCTTCCTAATTACCTCCGATCCAATCGACTACGATTTGCTCTCCGTGGTCCCTCTGGTTCACAGTTCGCTGCGGGAAGAGGTTTCCAAACCGGAGCATCACAATGAAGTCACCACCTTCATTTCGAACTTCACCTTGGGTGACAGTGCGCCTGGCCTGTCGCGCATGTTCAGTAGTCAGACCCAGCAACCGCCGGGAAGTGACGACTCGCTCGTGGTGTATGTGCAAGCCCACGCCATCGTGCATGAATCCGAGGGGGAAGAGGCCCGGCTGCTGCTGGCGACACCGACCTTCCTGCGTGAATCGCGGCGTAATTGGTTTCGGGACGGGGTCGTGGATGTCGCGCGGGTCCTCGATTGGATGGAAGCCACCCCTTGTGGTACCAAACTGCTGCTCCTGGACGCGGGCACGCTGATGACCGATGGACGATTGGGGGTGTTCGAAAACAAGATCGCGGAGGTCCTGGAAAAGGAGATGGTGGGGCGGAGTGACCGCAGCCTCTATGCCCTCATTTCCCATCAACAAGATCAGCAATCCCTCGCGTTCTCTTTGAATCGCAACTCCATCTTCACCCAAGCGGTGCAGGAGGCCTTGATCGGCGAGGGGGAAATCTTAAACAACGACGGCGACACCGAGCTCTCTCTGGACGAGCTTTATCGCCATGTTTGCAGTCGGGTTTTCGACCATCTGGGGGAGGGATATATCCGGCAAACACCCTGGTTGCTCCGCGGGGGGGAGGGGCGGCTGACCGAGGATTTTCCGACCGCGCTCGTTTGCCGTTATCGGGTAGTTGAACCAGAGGAAGAGAGCGCGCCCGAGGAAGCCACCGCGCGACGATCGGGCCCTCGCAGCGGAGATCACGCCAGTCCGGTTGATTTCCGTTTAAAGCATGTGCTAGGTCCTCAGTCTTCCCTCGCATGGCAAGGGAAGCGCCACCGCTTACTGGCACAAGCGGAAGGTAATCCCAGCCCGGCACCTGCGGAAGATGCCCCTCCACCGGCTCCGGCCGCGGAAGCACCCATGCCGCCGAGTGCGGCGACCGCTGAATCGCCGCCTACCGGGGCTCCGCCAAGTGCGGAGGATGGTCGTTTTGCGATGCTCGACCAAATCTGGGCTCTTCGTGATCAACTGGCCCAGCCACCCGGCATTCGAAAAGGTGTGTGGAGCGCGGTTGATTTCGCCCCCTACCAGCTTCGGCGCTTGGATCAATTTTTGATCGGCTTCCACCAGCGATTGCTGTTCAACTCCGGCGCGGCGCAAAACGAGACCCTGGAGGGGGTCAAGCACTCTTTGGAAATCCTCGTTCGACACGTCGAGGCGGGAACTCCCATTGCAAGTATCCCCCCCAAAACCGACATCCCGGTGGACAACCTGATCGAGGCCTGGAACGCGTTCCTCGTTCGTCCCTCGACCATTGACTGGATGCGGGAATTGACCCCCGGCGGCGTCACGGCACGTGACCATCTGCTGGGGCTTAATCACGCTCTCTACTACACGCCGGAGATCGTCCGGTTGTACGAATTACTGGGAGGGGATGCATCCCTTGGCGAGATTCGGGAATTGATGGCCGCGCTCCGCGAAGCCACCACCGGCACCGCGGCACTTGCCGAACGCAGCGATCCGGAGTCGACGGTCGACCAATTGCCGGCGGCCGGCATGATCGAAAACGCCCTCCGCAAGATTGCCGATCTGCGGCGGATCGCGCCGACCGATCTCCGAGTCTCGCAAGGAGGTCGCAATGGCCAAATGGGCGATATCTTGAGGTTGCTGGCCTACCTACAAACCAACATTCCCACTGCCGCGCAAAGAGCGGTCATTGTTCGTGAACTGCGGGAAGTCTCTCGTCGTCCCCTGCCGCCCATCACCCTGATCGCCCCCAATGAACCGTTCCTGCAAAATGTTCAGCCGAGTAATCGGCGACGTTCGGCAACCGCGGATAACGTCAAGCAGTTGCGGCAGTCGATGGTCGAAATCGCGGCCCAGGGAATTCCGCTTGAATCGGGAGTGGACCCTTACACCGAGATTGGACGCTTGGTCCCGTCGACCTTGCCCCGCGATGCGACGCTGGTGGATTCCTTGGCATATCAGGTGCGAACACGCATTCTTAGCTGGCAGGACATCCCACTGACATCGACCGTTCGAGAAGTTCCGCCCCTGCCGATCCGCTTTCCGCTGCTTCAGCGGCTACCTCGTTTGCGGATCGCTCAAGGGGGTCAACGGCAGTCGATTGTGATCAATCGAAAAGGAGAGAAGGTCCCCTTCGCGTTCCCGCTCAATGCGGAAGATATCGCGCCTCAAGTGGTGACGTTCGAACTGCAGTACGATCACGATCTATTCGAACTTGAATTTAAACGGGGGCAACTTCTTTCCGGAGGGGAGCGCTACCAGTTCAATGTCGACTCCAACGGTCCCGTTTCCATTGAAGGGTTTCTCACGGCCCGGCTCGATCGAGAGCAGTATGCCCAGCGATTGCAATCGAGCCAGGTGCGTGACGTCGACAAGGCAATGGTCGCTTTGATCATACCTCCCGAATATCAAGTGGAGAGCCAAACCGAACCACCCCAGATTGAAGCCTCGCTACCATGGGCCGATGAAATCGAGCTGGTGGTGCGGCAATCGGGGGCTGAGAGCGCCGGCGTGTTCTTTGGTGAACGCGTTCAGCT
The DNA here is from genome assembly GCA_040880405.1 of Pirellulaceae bacterium. GTDB lineage: Bacteria > Planctomycetota > Planctomycetia > Pirellulales > Pirellulaceae > JBBDIM01. Next base: position 102,448 of record JBBDIM010000109.1, read on the forward strand.
TCCTCTTTATGCCAACCGAGTCACGGAACTGACGTTCGGGCTGCTCAATCGGTCGCGGATACCGCGAAAAGTGAATATCTCGTTTTACCCGGTCGAGCGGCCGGTCAACTCCGTCATGCCGCTTGGCCGAATCTTCTCGCGCCAGTACCACTTCAAACCGGAAGGGGATGCCGAGGGGAGCAAGTCACGGGAATTGAACGATTGGTGGATCAACTCCTATGCCCGGCCCCGTTCGGATCTGGGAAGTCGTTTTGGGCCGGTGGCGATCGCCCAACCCCTGGAGCTTCCGCCGATAGACCAGATTCCACCTCCCTCCTCGCGGGAAAGGGGGGCCATTATCAATACGGCGATCGAGGCGGAGAAATTCCAGAAGCTGGCTCTCGCCGGGCCTCCCGGGCCGCCGGGCCCCGATGGCGCGCCTGGGCCTTCTCCACCGCTGACAAAACTCAACATGTCCAGCGGCCTGCTCTGCATTATTGAGGACCCGGATCATCCCTCCAGCGATGGAGAGCCTAAACGCTGGGTGAAGTGGATCGAACTGGTGCCGCGACCGCCGCGGCAGTATCTGGACTCCCGCGTTGAGCTTGTGCCCGTCGACAATCAGGTCCAGCTCAATTTGGAAATCTCACCGAAGGGGGAGGCGGATGCCTATCCCCGTGCCACTTGGGATGCCAGTCGCCTGCAGGGGTTCGCTGGCCTTCCGAGAGACTTGATGAAGGTGCCGGTCCTGGCCTCATGGGACTGGGAGATGGCATTCCAGGAACGGGACCTCTCGCGCCGAATCACGAGCGGCACTCTGGCCGATCTCTCCTCCACGATCGGGCTGGGTGCCAGGCTGAACCTTCCGAACCGCAAGGGAATGGTGCGTACCATGCTCGTAGATGTTGCCGGGTTCGTAGAAGCTCCGACGCTGCGCAGGGCCTTTCGGCATGTGGTGGATCTTGAGTCGGGTCGGACCGATCAAGAAGGCTCCGCCGGATACCATTTATTGAGGTTGGATCGCTATACCGCCAAACGGACGACGGATGAGCCTCCCCCGGAAGCGATCCCGGTGATGCGAACACCGACAGATCCGCAGGGTGCGCCGCTGCTTCTGCCCACCGATATTACAGAGATCGATTTGGAATTCTCGATTTCGACCGACACCAATAGTTTCAACTACGCTAGTGAGATCAACCCGGATCGGATTGATGTCGCCCTGTTGGAGACGGACAATCGATTTGAAAACGCGCGGCTCGGTTTTTCCACTTCACGATTCGCCAATTACCAGTTTGGCGCGACCCTCCAGGCCGCTTCACCCGAGGGGCCGGTTCAGATATTGGCGACTCTGGATGATTTGCGTTTCTCGCTAAACGCGAAGACAAACGAGTCATTTGTCGGAGATTTGGTGGCGCGGGTTACCACGTCGAGCGGAAAAGCGATCCCGGAACTCCGGATTCCAGTCCTGATCGATAAAGATTCTCCAAGGGTCGACGTTACCATCGACCCGATCGAGATGCCGGTCAATGGCGAACACACGCTCACGATCCCCACTTCCGATCGCCACTCCGGAATCAGTCGGCTCGTTCTGGGCAAGCCAGGTCCTAACAAGGGCTTTCAGGGAGAGGCCAAAATTCGCCAACCCTTGCCCGGCAACATCAAAGCCAACGCCAACGACCCCTATCTTCGCAGCCCGGTATTTACCTATGTGCTGCGCCCCGCCGATTTCCAGTGGGAGCCAGGTTCGACCTACCCGTTGCGGATCAAGACGGTCGACAAGGCGGGCCTGGAGTCCGAGCCGGTCGACTTCGTGGTCCGGGTGGGACCGGAAAAGAAGATGAGCAATACCCCGGAGGCGATGCCTGAGATGGTCATCAAAGTGCAGGTGTTGTTCGTCAACGGTCGTCCCGCGCTCGATCCTCAGTACCAACCGCAACTCAAGGAGTTACCGTTGGTTCCACGACTCGATGCGGATAAAAAAACATGGGTATTTCGGAGTAAAACGCTTGTCGCGGGCAAGGAGTACACCGTCATGGCGAGCGGACGACCGGTCGCCGGAGCCCCGCTAGCTGCTGAGCAATCAGTGCTGGCAACGCCCGCAACGCAGCAAACGCCCATCCATCGGTTGCAGTTTAAGTAAGCCATTTTGAAGAATTCCGGCTCGGTTATGGGGGTCGCGCGGAGCTTCCGGATGCCATCCTCTGGATGGCATTTCGACTTGGCGGGTCCGCCGGACCTTGCTGGTTTGTTAAACAAGGATGTTAAGGCAAAAAGTGCCTGGAAAGACTCCATTTCTGCTTTTGAAGGCAAAGAAGTCCGATGACTGCTCTCATGGGGGATTGTGTTCCGACAGTCAGGTGCAATGGACGCACGTAGGACAGGAGGATGTCCCCACCACACATTGTAATTCTTCCGAAGTGGTAGCAGGATGTTTTCCATGACTCGGTTTCCAACGACACGCCTTTCGTTTCTTTGCCTCGTAGCAGTCATCTGCTCAGGGTGTGCCTTCGCGGGCCCACGGCCCGGTGTCACGACGTTTTGGAGCAAACTGGGAATCCCCCAGGCTTCCTACGGGTTGCAGGGCAACTTGATCAACCGTCGGGGGAACTTTCCCGGCTTAGAGAAGAAGCCGCCACTCTTGGCGATTGCCAATCCGTTGAACCTGGAATCTCCCAACCCGGCGATCAAAGCCGCGGCCGAGATCAAGGCCGAGGAAGATCTAAGCCGACAGAAGGTCAAGGCCTTGAAGTACCTCGGTACGCTGGGTTGCGGCTGCTACGATAAAGAGGGCAAGGTGGAAGCCGCCTTCCTGGCTGGCTTGGACGACTGCAACGAGGACGTCCGCAAAGCGGCGGTTGAAGCGATTCAAGAGGTTACCGGCGGCGTCTGTGATGGCGGTTGCAACAACAACTGCTGCACGAAGGCGATCCAAGAGCGGCTCCAGGATATGGCCTACGGCGAAACGGAAGGTTGCTGGCACGAGCCCTCGGCGGAAATCCGACAGATGGCGATGGCCGCCCTCACCGCTTGCCCGCCGATCGAAGTTCCCGCGGAGACAATCCCGCAGCGAGAGGTCGCTCCCGGTCGTGAAACGGCTCCGCTGCCTCCCTCGGAGGCGGTTCCACCGCCGGCACCGGCCAACCCAACCGCCCCGATTTCGCCCCCGGCACCTCCGGCACCGGTGGAAACAAGCACGATGATTAACCCCGAACTGGATGAGGTTTACGCAAACTTCTACGGGATGGGCGAGGTTGGATTTGTCAGCCACGTTCCGGAAGCGAATCCTTCCCAGGATCAAAATAAGGCGGCCCATGCGAGGGTGGCGATCTCCGATGAGCCTCACGCTTCGGTGGAGGCAACTGGCAAGAGCCAGGCGAGTCCTAAGTTGCTGGGCAAGGTTGTCATTGAATACCTGGATGCTCGCGAGGGAATCGCGACCATGCATCGTCCGACGGACTCCGAGGTGAAGGTGGGAGAGCTGCTGAATGCTCGGATTCATAGCCGAACAGGCGACCACTCGATCGAGGGTCAATTGGAAGTGGTCGGGGTAAGCTCCTCGCTGATCAAGGTTAAACCGGTCGGCGATTTGGCGGCCAACACCCTTCGCACCGGGGGCCATGTAACCCTGACTCGATAGTGCGTCACGAACCGGCTTCCCCAAGGACATCAAGTGTGGTGTCTCGGGGGTAACCGAGGAAACCTTCGGCGGCCTCCCATGCTAATGGAAGGGCCGCCGTCCGGTATCCGCGTGTGCGTGCGTTCCTCAATCCGATCTCAATTTTCTCGGGGGCAATTTGCCCCCTTTCGTATTTGATGGCGGCTCGACTGTGGTAAGATTTCGGAAAGCACGCTCCGAGCTGAGGAACCTACGCGTTACTTCTCGGATTCAGCGATAATCCTTGGGGGGATTCACAGCGACAGGCACATTTTCGAGCTTCACCCTGGTTTGGCTTGGGAGGAAGCGACCTGACGAGCGAAGATCCCACCGACTCCGTTCAAGATCGATCGAAGGTGGGACAGCATGGCCAACTGGCGTGAAGGATCCAATAAGCCCAATCCGCGAGGTTCGAAACCGCCTAAGGCGACTCCGCCCCCGGCAGCCAAAGCGGAAGCCAAGAAACCGGGGGATTGGCGGGGCAAGAAGGGCGCGACCGAGCCGGCCCCGGCCGATAGCAAACGCCGAACCTATCTCGACGACAAGAAAAAATCCGGCCCGCGCAACATTGGCATACTTAATGTCTTGTTATTACTGCTGGTCACGCTGGTAATCTCCTTTGTCACGATCCTCGGTTGCCAACCGACCAAGGTGCCCATGATGCACTTGGCGGGCATCCATTACGACGACCCGCTTTGGCAACCCAACGCTTACGGGCAGGAGGACCGAGATAATTTCAAGCGGTCGATGGACAATCCGCTGGGCAATGTTGAGCTGACCCTTGCCACCCAATCGGCGGCCGGGACAAACACCAGCCGAGCCTGGAGTGACTTAAATCACACCGAATTCAAGCCGGCAATTACCAATTTCCTCGACATCACGCGTGCTCCCGGCGGTCCCAAGCCAGGCGGTTGGATTTTCTATCTTAGCTGTCATGGTGTCACCAACTTTGACGGCGTGCCGTACCTAGTCGCCAAAAACAGCCGCGTTTTGGTGCCCCAGAAGGCAGATACCGATTCACTGAATCTCGTTCCGCTTGAGGAAGTCCTGCGGACGATCGCGGACCATCCCGTGGTTACTCGATACGCAAAGTCATACAAGCTATTGGTGCTCGACACCGGTCGGATGGATTCGCAGTGGAACGCGGCACGGCCCTACAACGACTTTCCTTCGGCCGTTCGCAACCTGATGGGCAGCTTGCCTGAGGACCTGCGGCTGACAAATACCTATGTCCTGCTTTCCAACGACGATGGGCAAAAGGCGTGGGACGATCCGGCCGGGTTTAGCACCAACTTTGGCCGATTCTTCGCTGAGGGTTTGATGGGGGCCGCCGATGGCGAAATTGGCGAGACCGAAAATGACAATGTTTCGCTCGCGGAGTTGGAAGCGTATTTAAAACGAAACGTTAATCAATGGGCCCAGGATCATCGCAACAGCCCTCAAACGCCCGTGTTGATCACCCCTGGTGGCCAATCGGCCCCCTTATCCGAGGTGATGCTCGCGCGCGTGGGGGATGTCCACTACGAAGTGAAGCCACGCAGTGATTCGGCCGACCAACCGCGCCAACAAACCGATATCCAGCAACTCCGTGAACTTTGGGCCGCGTTTACTTTTTTAGGGGATCACGGAGCCGCTCGGCTCTGTCCGGTTCGCTTTGGGCTTGTCGAACAAGACTTCTTAACCGCGGAAAAATATGCGCTCGGCGGTGTCGCGTATCAGAAGCGCTACTCCGATCAGTGCCGGGACCGGATCGCCCCGGCGATTGACGACATCGCGCTTTATTCGGCTCGCCTCAATCCCAAGTTGCGGCGAAAACTATTAGACAGCGAACTGCGCTATTTCGCCGAAGGGTCCATTAAGTCCAAACTGGAGAATGTGTCATACGGTTGCCTAGCCGCTTGGAGTCTCAATGAAGGGGATGCCCAGGAGAAAATTCCTTCTCTCAGCGAATTGCGATTGATCCGGGAGAAAATCGAGGCGGAAAAATCGCAACCCGATCTCGCCGCGAAAGATCAAACGCCCGAGCCGGTATGTCCGGACTACTACGCCGCCGCGAGTCAATTGATGGCATCCCTAGAGGACCAGCGGAACGTCACCGGAGAGAATCTGACGATTCTACTGGACTACCTGGGAACCGCTTCCAACGTGCCCACCGCCGCACCGGGAGGAGTCCACGCGGTCGAAGTGGAGTTCCTAGGAATGCTGCGGGACTTTCTGGGGCTGCTTACCCAGGACTATGAGCTCGATCCTGGTTCCGACGCCATGATTTCGCTCCGAAACACGTTGGTGCGGGCCATTGCGGTCCGCAATCAGATGGAAGTTCTGCATACCGTACCGGACGAGCGGATGTACGCGTGGATCGAAGCGGACTTGCGGCGAGCCGACACGATCCGCCGATCCGCTGAGGATTATTTGTTTGCCTATCGGATCCCGGAGGCCAACGCTGAATATGACAGCCTCGTAGGGCTACTCACAAAAATTGAACGGGAATCCGCTACTTTGAAGGAGGCATATTTAGCTCACGACGCGGTTCGCAAATCGACGCCGTTCCTGCTGGAGTGGATTGCGCATCAACCCTATCCTGGGGAGGAACGCCAGCAAATGCTTTCCCGCGCGACCTCCTTGGTCCGCCAATCGCATCAATTAACCGTGGCCCTCTACCCTCAACCTCTCGAAGGGGAAACCCAGCCCAATTACGAACAGTCCGCGCCTCCCGAAGACAAGTTGGTGGCCGATTTGACGCTTGGTTATCGCGAATTGGTGGGCCAGTTGAATCTCAAGTCGCAAAATATCCTCGAGGGGCAAACCAGTAGGTCTCGTGCGGATTGCGAAACGCTCTTGGAAATTCACAACCTACTGCGCTGCGGTTATGTGGCGAAAATTTCTCCGGACATGGTGACCTACGATCGGAACGGGCTGATCACGAAGTTGCAGGAGATGACCGAAAAAGGGCTCACCGGATCAAACCCTGAACCGGTACCCAATTCACCCCTGATGGTCGCGTTGAGCTCCTTTACCGTGGCCCCCTGGCAACTGCTCACCGCGCAGGCCAACAGCGAGGCCGACTCCAGGATTGGCGAGCTGGGCGAGATCAATTTGCCGCATTGTCAAGAGTTACTTCGAGTCGATGGCCCCGGCCTGAAGGCCGGCAATCAGCTTGCGGCACAAATCTTGGCGGGCGGTTCGGTGCCCGCCGAATCTCTGGGCAATTTTCCTTCCAAAACCGCCGCCCTCGCCGCGACGTCGTATAGTGGGATCCCGGTTGCGCTGCGGAGAATGATCGACAACAACTACGACACCCCTTCACTGATGGAATATCGAACGCGGCGGAAGGATCGGTTCGGCAACCTGGCCCAACGCACGCTGGACGACTTCTGGGGGAACAATATTCCAGGGACCTCACCATATTTTGAACGACTTGCGCAGCTTTACTTCGGAATCGCTAACCGTGAAAGCGCCGCGATCAGCAGCCCGGTTACCGCCGAAGCATATCAGCAGTTGGGAGTGCTTCGACGCGAGTATTCCAAGTGGTGTCTGTTCGACAATCCCGACGAACATGTCTCCGGATCGACCGATTTAATTGATCATCTGCTCACAATTCAGATCCCGGCCGAGATTCCGGTCGGCCAGTCTACCGTGGAGTTAATGGCCGATGGCAAAGCCGTTGAGGTCCGCGACTCCGCTGGAACTTCCGCTCGAGGGCATCTCTTTCCGACGCAGCCGAGCGGCGTATATCAACCGCGTCGAGAGTTTCGGCAGCAATTCGCGCCCGCGGCGATCCAGCAAGCGCGGCGGAAGGCTGTCAGAATTCGATACCGAGGGCATGTGGTTGAAGAAACGTTCAAACTTACCGGAGTCGCCCCGCCCGACGCGGTGGAATATTTTGTGGAAGTTCAGCCCCCCCCTTATCTTGATCCCGAAGTGATTGTCCGCGGGGATGTTCTGGGGATGGGGGACGTGATCTTCGTGATCGACTGCTCCGGCTCGATGGGCGCACTCGATCCCGGGCAGCGTGGCGAAGGTGGCACGGCCCGAACTCGAATGGATGTCGCCAAAGGGGTGATTCTCGACGTCCTCGACTCCATGGCCGAGCAGAAAAGTTTCCGAGTGCTGACGATGGCGTACGGAAACCGCGTCGGTTGGGAAAGTAGCACCTCCAACAACTATCGGTACAAAAACGGGATCGCTCCTCCCGCTGGAATCGTACCCGGCAACGATGTCGAGATTGTCGGGCATCAAGAGCTGGCGTTGCTGATGGACGAAGATCCGCAACGAGGACAAAACGGCGTCAACGTTTCTCGGTTGAAAGAAGAGATCCGAAAATTAAGTTTCTTGGGCGAGACACCTCTCTATTACTCGATCGTCAAGGCCCTGGAGAAGACGCATCCCACCAATCCAACCCAGTTGATCGTCATTACCGATGGCCAAAACGACCAGACCGCCTCTTCCAGTGAGGCGTTCCGGACCGACATCCTCAAAATGGAACGGGCCCTCGCGGGTCGGAAAAACGTCCAGCTTCAAGTCGTGGGGTTTCATCTCGATACGGAAGTCAAGAGCAACGTCCTGAACTCGACGACTCGGCCAAATAAGCCGAACTCGGCCGATGAGATTGCGTGGTCGGCAAAACATAAGGGACGGGGCAACTTTTTCTCGGTCCAGGCCCAGGGGACGTTGTTTGACTCGATTGTCAGCCTGCTCAATACCCCGGAATACTTTTCGGTGCAGGAGTCGCGAGATCCTCAAAGTCCCAATCTGTTGGATTTTGACACCTGGTGGAAAAGCAGCCAACCGCTGCCAGGCCGTGCTCCCTTTATGGTTCGGACCCATGAAATGCCGACCGACGATTCGATCCCGATTCAACTCCGGGGTGGAGAAAAGGTCCAATTGACCTACGATACGCAACTGAAGAAGTTAATGTTCGACGATGCCCAGCGGAGAGTACTCGCGGAACGGGAAATTGCCCTGACCGACCCGATCAATGGAGAGGGGGTGTACCTGGGGCAGATTCTCAATTTTCCGGCTCCGAGTGACGGCGTGCTCGAGCTTCCGGTGCTCCTCAAAAATCGAAATCAATCTCTGTTTACGGTTCGGCCGTTTCATATTTGGGCCGAGATCACGCCGAGTGTGACTGGTACCTTCGCCGGTAACGATGTCTTGGATACCCGATTCGTCTCCGATCTTTTATTGGAGAATGAGACCCAGTTTCCGGAGTTCAATCTACGGCTCGATCAATGGCCCCGTTCGGCGGCCTATGCGCGAGTCAAGCTATTCGTGGAAACGGCGGGGCCCATCGAGCCGATCCGCACCATCGCGCTGGATTCATTCAAGGAGGGTTCCAGTCAGCCCACTGAGCCGCTCGACACGACGGTGGGCAAGGTACGGGTAGAGGTCCTCGAAACCACCGGAGAGTTTAAGTTCCAGGTCCGCGTTTCGATTGAACCAGGTGCCGAGGGGATTACGCCCCATCAAGTGGAGATCACCCCGAAACCTCGTCGCATTCGGCGGAGCTACTTCTTAGGGGCGGATGGGGGCGGCAAGATCCAGCGGATCGAGCACCGATTCCAGTACCGCGAGAAGGGGGAGTTCAACCGAGATAGTCCTCGACTCGATTTGTGGTCACGTGAGGCCCTGACCCAAAAGAGTCCGGTCTTTTCAGCGGATGTTCAAATTCCCAAATGACGCGATTTTGGATGGTTTGGGGTTTATGCAATCCCTTGCCTCAAAATGACTTATACTCTCGTGCCCCTTTCTGGTCGGTTCGGGCGGTCAATTTTTTGAATTTGACGAAAATTGCCGCAACCCATTCGAGATTGGGACGAAAACCTAGGTACATTCAGGGGAAACAACTTTAAACCAAACCACCTGAACAAGCTACTTGCTCAGTGTTGAGCCCAGGCCAAATTCCGTTGTTCCAATTTCACAAGAGGGAGAGTTTCTAATGGCTGGTTATCTGAAAATTGAGGGAGTGGATGGTGAGAGCGTTGATGCCGATCACAAGGACTGGATCAACCTGCTGTCGGTGAGTCAATCGCTGAATCGGCCAATGAACTTCGGTGCCAGCGGGTCCTCGCGTCACACATCCAGTGTTAACTGTGGCGATGTCATTTGCGTCAAGGAAGCGGACAAGTCGACCCCCAAGCTGATCGAAGCGATCTGCCTCGGCAAGGTGTTCCCGACCGTCAAGCTGGACTTGGTTCAGTCCATCGGCGACACCAAGCGGGTTCCTTACATGCAGTGGGAACTGAAGAACGTGATGGTTACCGACTACAGCGTCGGCGGCGAGACCACTTCCGGTTCGCCTCCCACCGAATCGGTCTCGCTCAACTTCGAAGAGATCAAATGGATTTACACCCAATACGGCAAAGACGGTGCCAAGAAGGGTTCTGTGCCGGTCACCTGGAAGGTCGAAGAAGGCGAGGCCGGCTAATCAGTCGCTCACCGGTAACGCAGGGGGATGGACTTTACGATCCCCCTGCGTTTTTTCGCAACACGTTCGGCCTGTTTCACTTGAATTGGGCTGGAACGTGTTCTGTCTCTCCCAATGATCGGCCTCTTGCCCAACGGACGTTCCCAAAACGATGAGTAACGCTCAAAAAGTTCGTCCATTCCGACTTCTGGCCCCTCACGATTCCAGTTTCCAACTGGATTCATTTACCGGCCATGAAGAGCTATCGCGGCTTTTCAACTTTCAGTTGTCGCTCAGTTCGCGGACTAAGGATCATATCCATAAGCCCGACGAGATGATCTATCAGCCCGCCTCCATTCAGTTTCAGGTGGAAGCGAATGACAATCGAACGATCAAGGGCTACATCAGTCGTTTTGCTATTGAATACCCGGAAGATAAGGACGTTCAGTTCCGCGCGGAATTGGTCCCCTGGACATGGTTTCTAACGCAAACCAGCGACTGTCGGATTTTTGAGGACAAGACAATTCCTCAGATCGTCGAAGAGGTCTTCGGCAGTGATCCAATCTCCTCGATCGCCAAGTTTAAGCTTGACCTGAAAAAGGACTATCCAAAACTGGAGTATTGTGTCCAATTTCGCGAAACCGATTTCAATTTTGTCTCTCGACTGTTGGAACAAGCTGGTATTTACTACTTCTTCGACCATTCCGAAGAAGGGGATAACAGCGAGACCATGGTTTTGGCGGACGATCCGCAATCGTATTACGACCTGTACGAGAGCAAGATCAAATTCCGCATATCGACTTCCTCGGCCCACGTGGGCGAGGACGAACTGACCGACTGGGAGCATCGCTACGAGTTTGTCAGCGGAAAGTGGACCCACTCGGACCACACGTTCAAATCTCCCTATCAGAACTTCGAGTCCTCGTCGGAGACGAACGTCGATAACGGCAAACTAAAGTCGGCCTTCAAAACGTACGAGATGTACGACCATCCGGCGGAGTTTGTCGACTCCAAATCGTCCGGAGACGCCGCTTCGCAAAGCTCGGACCTGGCAGATACCCGCATCAGCGAATCGGAAAACCCGTTTGATCAAGTCATGGCCTCCGGGCTCTGCCGTTCGTTCGCCGCCGGTGGCAAGTTTCAGCTTGAGTCCGACCGCGCACCTGAGGACAACAACAAAAAATTTGTCGTCACCTCGATCAATCATCAAGGGCAGAACCCCGGTTACCGTTCCGGCGACAGTTCCGGGGCGATGTATCATAACTCGTTTACCTGTATCCCCGATTCGGTCACGTTCACGCCCCCGCGGATCACCCCTAAGCCCACGGTGGCCGGGATTCAAACCGCAACGGTTGTCGGGACCAAGGGGGAGGAGATTTATTGCGACGAGTTCGGTCGGATCAAGGTCTTGTTTCATTGGGCGCGGCCCGACAATAAAGACCGGAAATATCCGGACAAACAGATTTCGTGCTGGATTCGGGTGGCCCATAATTCCGCTGGCAAAAAGTGGGGTTTCATGTCGATCCCTCGGATCGGCCAGGAAGTGGTGGTCGACTTTCTCGATGGCGATCCCGATCGACCCCTAGTGGTCGGTTCGGTCTTCAATAGCGTCCAGGAAGTGGCCTACAGCCTGCCGGAAGAAAAAGCCCGGACCTACTTCCGGACGAACTCGACTCCCGGAGGCGAAGGCTTCAACGAGTTGATGTTCGACGACAAGAAAGACAGCGAGCGGGTCTTCATGCACGCTCAGAAGGACATGGATGTCCGCGTCCGCAACGATTCCCGCAACCGGACCTACGGCAACCGATCGCAGATCATCGGCTGGGAAAAAGACCGCGACAAGGGTGGATCGCAGTGGGAGATGATCTACGAAGATAAGGAGATCAACGTCAAACGGCATCAGGTCGAGCACATTGAAGGGAACCACACCTATATGCTCGGCAATGGCGAGGCCGAGGAGGGTGGTAACTTGGCCGTCGTGCTGGAAAAGAGCGCTGCCATTAAGATCGGACCCGATGGCCTCGATCTCACAATCGAGGGGGACTCGAAATCGAAGGTGGAGGGGAGCCAATCTCTAACGGTGGTCGGAGATCTAATACAGAAATCCGACAGCCTGCACTCCACCGTCAACGGCGAGATTGCGACGAAGGCCGGCGGCAAGATATCTAGCCAGACCGGCGACTCGTACCATCGCAAGGCCGGGATGGACATCGCCGAAGAGGCCGGCATGAACGTCTACATCAAGGCCGGTATGAGCATGGTCCTGGAAGCCGGAATGAGCCTGACCTTGAAGGTCGGCGGAAACTTCATCAACATCGGCCCCACGGGTGTCTCGATTACGGGAACTCTAGTCAATATCAACAGCGGCGGGGCCGCCGGAACTGGCAAAGGTGCCAGCCCGACGGGACCCAAGGACCCCGCGGAACCCAATGCCGACGTGACCAAGGCCGCCCCCAAAGAACCAGACATGGCGCACAAGGAAGAGACCGGCTTCAAGTCGGCCCCCGAGTAACCCCTCGCTGGCTTTTCAGGAGAATCACGATCATGCCTCCCGCCGCTCGCATCACCGATATGCATACCTGTCCGATGGTCACTCCCGGGACACCACCCATTCCGCACGTGGGGGGGCCCATCTCGATGGGTGCCCCAACCGTCCTAATCGGCTTCATGCCGGCGGCACGTGTCGGCGACATGTGCGTCTGCGTCGGCCCACCCGACGCCATCGCCATGGGCTCGACCAGCGTGATGATCAACTTCATGCCGGCCGCGCGCATGGGAGATTCCACCACCCATGGCGGAGTTGTCTCGGTCGGGTTTCCGCAGGTGATGATTGGGTGAGGGGGGGAGTTGCGGGACAGCCCGGGCTAGCCCGCGCAAAAAGCAAGGGTTGGCATTTGGCCAACCCTTGCTCGTGAAGATTTCTTCGAGGTCTCGCTATGCGATTAGCAGCGAGGCGTTGGCGAGTCGGCGGAGGACTTCGTCGATCGCTTGGACCATGACTTCGTCCATGTTGATTTGCGTGCCGGAGTCGTTCTTCTTTTGCTGGATCACCAGTTTCCCCGCGTCCACCAGCTTCTTAAGCTCTTGGGCGAGTTCCTCTTTGGTCCGCGTCCCATCAATCAACGGTGTCATGTGCCGCGTCAGGTCGTCCACGGCCACGCTCTCATGCCGCGCGTTGGTCAACCGATTGGTCCCGGCCGCTTGCAGACGAACGACCCCCGAGGTCTTGGGATATTCCGAAGGCTCCACGACATACCGTGACGGGGAATACTGCAGCTCCACGATTCCGCTGACGGTCATGTGGATCAGGTTGGTCGCGAGCGATCGCTTGAGCTGCTCCAACTTGCCGGAGTCGGTAAACATCGAATCGACCAGCTTTTCCTTGGCGTTTTCGAACAGGTCCTCAAACGAAACGGCCCTCGGCCAGCCTTCTTTCAGACGACGGACCGCCGAGATCACCAACGGATCTTGGGTGGTCATCGACTGCCGAGTCTGGGGATTGACGAACGTGTGAGGTTCTCCCTGCTTGGGAACTCCGCTTTCCGGGATCTGCTCTTCCATGTTGCCCATCAGATGGGCATTCTCCAAAGATTCCAGCTTCAAGGCCCGGCTGATCTCGGCCCCTTGATGGCAAATCAGGGTTTGGCGGAAAGTCCGGTTGCGGACAAAGTCCGCGTACTGCTCGCGCTGGACGATGTCCGGGGCGACGCGTTCCAAGGTTTGGGCGACCTCCTGCGGGAAATTTCCGATCCACATGGTCGCGACTTGCGACTCGCCCAGATACTGCAGGTTGTGCTCCTTGGCTCGATCGACGAACTGATGGAAGTACATCGGCTCGTTGTTCGCTTCCAGGTGTTCGTGGAAGAGATAATTGTCGGTCTGACGGCGGAGCAGTTCCAGCTCGTTGTTGAGCAGCATCCCATAGGCACCCTTGTCGGCCGAGACGCTTTTGGCCAGGAACTCCAGCAAGGCGCGAGACTGCTGAATCCGGCGGGGTGGATCCTCGAAATTGCGAACATGGTACTGCATCATGT
>JBBDIM010000110.1:0-55457 GCA_040880405.1 Pirellulaceae bacterium
TTCTAAAAGTTCAGCAAATATTCCGGCAGGGCGATGATGTACTTGAGGTTGATGGTCCAGCGGAGGACCATTTTGATCGGGAACATAGCCATCAGGAGCAGCAAATTCGCCATGATCATGAAGCGAATCAGGCCCATCTTGACGAAAAACTTCCTCATGACCGTGATCGCCATCAGCGGCGGCAGCACGATAAAGTACGCGGCTACCGAGACAATCCCGGGCAGCTCACGGATCATGATGTACCAAAACTTGGTCAACTCATCGGCCCCTTCCGGAGCCTTGGGCATCGGCGTGTTCAGCAAACTTACCCAAAACAGTTGGGAAAGGTCGACATTATTGAGCGACATCACCTTGTGGGCGTCCCACGGCTCGAACGGACTGAAGAAGTTCCAGTTGGGGCCCCGCAGGAAGGTTCCCAAAATGATGAACGTAATCCAGAGGACCAGGAAGCCAAATTGAAACACGGTGTAGGCAAATTTACGCTGGTCAATCGTGTAGTACCCATTCCCCTGCTTGTTGAAGTCGAGGTAGGGAATCGCTGCCAGACCTGCGATCACTGTCAGCGGCGCTACCACACCGGCGAACCAGGGATCGAAGTAAACCAGCATTTCCTGCAAGCCGAGGAAGTACCAAGGGGCCTTCGAGGGATTCGGCGTTTTCACGCTACTGGCCGGCTCTTCCAGCGGGGCCTTGAGCACGATCGCCCAAACCACCAACAGCACCGTCAGGCCCACCATGCAGATCAGTTCCGTATAAACCAAGTCGGGCCAGACCAACACTTTTTCGTTATTGAGCTTTTCCAAGGGTGGCAACCCGTCCTTGGCTCGATCATCGTTCTGAACCGCTTGGTAAGTCGCGAGCCAGGTGAAAAACCCGAGCAAAAAGACCATCGCCACAATCGGCACGTTGTCCGCCTTGGCGACAATGGACGCGAAGTCCATGTTGGTCATCGAGACCGCCAAGGCCACCAGCGACGCATTCAAAAGCAACCAAGCGATGGGCGGCTGGACGAAAAATCGTCGCGCCAAAAAGAAACCGACGAACATTGCGAAGGTGAGCACGCTATAGAGCACCGGCCCCAACCCGCCGGAGAACATCGCGTTCACGATATCAACGACCACGGTGGGAATCGTAATGATCGCCATCAAAACGGGGCTACCGCTGTAGGCGATCGGGGAGATCACCATGAAGACGAGAAACAACAACGTCCATACCATGACGTTGGTGACCGAGACACCACCGGCGCGGAACCACTCTTTGGTGTGTCCACCCAGCCAGACATACAGCGCGGCGATGCCGTTCATCGCGGCAAGCGCCAAATAGAAGGTCCCCAAAAATCCACTGATATTGGCGAGGAACTCTTCGGGACTCATGTGGCCGTGCATCGCCGATTCGCCTTATTCATTCCAAGGTTGAAAACTGAGCAAGCGTGCCAAGTTCAAAAAAATGCCGCCGTTAAACGGTCGCTCGTGAGGGGGCCGCCCCCCGACTCACGCTACAACGGTCCACTGATGCCACCATCTTTCCGGACGCGCCAGAAATGGATGGCCAACAGCAGGGAAACCGCCAACGGAATGGCGATGCAGTGCAAAATGTAGAACCGGTTGAGCGTCTCTTCATCCACTAGTCGGGCACCCAACAGCCCAAACCGGGCGTCGGAGGCGGTGGTAATCAAGTCTAAACCTCCAACTGATAAGAGCGCCGCCCCAGGTCCGGCGCTACCGACAAAGGGGTGTGCCTTGGCCATGTTCGACCCGACCGTGATGGCCCAGATGGCCAACTGATCCCACGGCAACAAGTAACCAGTGAAGGAAAGTAGCAGCGTTAGCAGCAGCAGGATCACGCCCACCACCCAGTTAAATTCCCGCGGAGGCTTGTAACTTCCGGTCAGGAACACGCGATACATGTGCAGCCAGACCGTGATCACCATGGCATGGGCGCCCCAACGATGGATCTCGCGGAGAATGCCCATCGAACTGACGTCTCGGAGGTTCAAGATGTCGGTATAGGCCCACTCCAGCGTCGGCCGGTAGTAGAACATCAACAGCACGCCGGTGATCGCTTCGACCAGGAACAGAAAGAAGGTCACGCCACCCATACACCACGTGTAGCTGAGCGCGATCCCCTGCTTTTTCGCCGAAACGGGGTGCAAATGCAGAAAGAAGTTGGTGAGGACCACCACGATCCGATTTCGACGGTCAACCGGCATCGGATGGCGGAAAATACTTTTCCAAACCTGCGACTCACGGATGATCTCACTCAATGGGGGCATAACAGGTTAACCTTCATTCAGCCGGATATTTTGTCGGCTCGGCCAAGCTTTGGATCGAACACGGGGGATGAGGCACAGACCGCGAAAAATAACGTTACGCAGGGATGACAAACGAGGCGGGATCGTTCCACTGCCCCAATTCTTCCTGAAAGGTTCGACTCTTATCAACTTCCAATTGGCCATCTTCCGCCGTGCGAATCGCATAGCGCTCCAGCGGCCGTGGGGCGGGCCCTTCGAAGTTGATACCATCCTTATAAAACCCACTACCGTGGCAGGGGCATTTGAACTTTTGCTCCGCTTCCAGCCAATTCGGGGTGCATCCCAAGTGGGTGCAAACGGTACTCAAGGCGTAAATCAGGCTCTGCCCGTCGTACTCGCCCCGCACAATCCAGACCCCAAACTGGGCCTGGTACTTGGTTTCGACCTGTCCCGGTGCTAGTTCCGTGGGGAACCCAACCCGAAAAGTGGTCGGCGGCTCGCGAAGCGTGTTCGGGAACATAAACCGAGCGACACCCAGCGTCCCGATCGCGGCGGTGGCACCTAAGGCGGTCATCCCGGCGGCGAAAAAAGAGCCGAAAAAGGCCCCGAACATAAAGCTCAAAACGTCGCGCCGCTGAGGCTGCGAGGGAGCGGGAGCGACCGGGGCGGGCTGCACATAGGCGGGACGCTCCGGCATCACCGGCTTGGCGGTCTGCTTGCCCGCGGGGGCTTGCTCACGCGAGGCGGCCTCCTGCTTGGAGACAGGCCCGGCCTTC
This sequence comes from Pirellulaceae bacterium, assembly GCA_040880405.1. GTDB lineage: Bacteria > Planctomycetota > Planctomycetia > Pirellulales > Pirellulaceae > JBBDIM01. The sequence continues at coordinate 3,028 of JBBDIM010000110.1, forward strand.
TTACCCGACCGAGCTGAGGCCAAAATGCTTTGCGTATCGACAATCCCGCTTGCCGCGGGCTTGGCCTTGGCGGCACCCTTCGGCGGGGCCTCTTTCTTCGCGGCCGGGGTTTTCGCGGGAGCCGGTTTTTTGGTTGGCTTGGGCTCCGGAGCGGCCCCCCCACCCTTCCCGGTACGCGCCGCCGCCAAAATGTCGGCGACCGACATCGCGCCAGGCTTTTTGCCGGCGGCGGGCTGGGAGGGCGGTTTCGGCTTCGAGGAGGCGGGCTGATCGCCAGAATCGGGAGCGGACGAGGATTCAACCGGCGGATCGGCGGAGGGCGGATCAGCAGCGGGCTCACTCGGCCCCTCGTCCTTCCGGCAGGCGGCCAGGATCTCTTCGACCGACATCTTTTTCTTGTCAGCCATGCGAATTCTTATGGAATAGGGGAATGGAGGATTAGGTGCCAGGTGGGGTGGCGTCTTCGGCCTACCACTCGGATGGAGAGAGGTCTGCGAATAACCTTGGCTAGTTTAAACGGTATTCAACCAAAACCCCAAGATGAATTCAATCAGTCTCACCGTAACAACGATTGAATTCCGCCCAACCTGAGTGAGGGCCATAGGATTTGCAGACTTTTTAGTTGATTCGACCGCATTGTCAACCACCAATGCGGCAATGCCGTGGCCAAATTAGCGGGGATTTTGCAGTAAGGCCTTCTCTCGTTCAAGAGTCGCCGGGCACCACGGCCCTCCCCAGCCACCGCCGCTGTGAGGTTAAGGCGATCCGTGGTAAACTCGTCCCAAGATGATGGACAAGTCGGCTTGTCCCTTGTGAGCCCCGCGACCATTGAAAGCGGGAAGAACTTCAGTCCCGTTGGTCGATTGCATTATGAACGTCTTGGTTATCGGTGCTGGCGGTCGCGAACATGCCCTCGCCTGGAAACTTTCCCAAAGCTCAAGGGTCGACCATGTCTTCGTCGCCCCGGGCAACGCCGGAACCGAAATCGACGCCGAGAACGTCCCGATCGCCGAGGATGATTTCCCCGGGTTGGTGAAATTCGCCAAGCGCAACCAAATTGGCTTGACCATCATCGGCCCCGAAGCTCCGCTGGTCGCCGGGGTGGTGGACTACTTCAAAGCAGAGGGTCTGAAAGTCTTCGGCCCCAACAAGGCGGCCGCGCAGCTCGAAGGGAGCAAAGCCTTTTGCAAGGCGACCCTCCGCAACGCCGACGTCCCCACCGCCGAATATCGTGTCTTCCGAGACGCCGACACCGCCATGCGGTACATCAAAGACCGCTTCCCGCTCGAGGGAGAAGATGTGCCGCTGGTCGTCAAAGCGGACGGCTTGGCGGCCGGCAAAGGGGTGACCGTTTGCCGCAAGGCGGAAGACGCCATGGAGGCGATCGATCTGATCGCCCGGCAAAAAATCTTCGGCGAGGCGGGCAGCCAGATTGTGATCGAGGAGCGGCTCGATGGCGAAGAGGCGAGCGTTTTGGCGATCACCGACGGAAAAACGATCGTCCCCCTGCCCCCGGCCCAAGACCACAAACCGGCCTACGACAACGACCAAGGCCCCAACACCGGCGGCATGGGCGCGTACTCCCCTCCCCCGATCATCACCGAGGAAATCCTGGAAGAGGTCCAGGCCAAGATCCTCGTCCCCACGGTCCATGGCATGAAACGCTCGCGGCATCCATTCCAGGGCGTCCTCTACGCCGGGCTGATGATGACCAACCAAGGGCCCAAGGTGCTGGAGTACAACGTCCGCTTCGGCGATCCGGAATGCCAGCCGATTTTGTTCCGGCTCAAGTCCGACCTGCTCGACCTGCTTGAAGCGACCGCCGACGGCTGCCTCGATCAAATCGAGCCGCCCCAGTGGGACCCTCGCCCCGCGGTTTGCGTGGTGATGGCCTCGGAAGGCTACCCGGACAAGTACCAAAAGGGATTCCCAATCCGCGGACTGGACGACGCCGCCGAGCTAGAAAACGTGAAGGTCTTCCACGCCGGCACGACAATGCACAACGGCCAAGTGGTAACCAACGGCGGCCGGGTCCTGGGAGTCACCGCCATGGGCAACACCATCTCCGCCGCCAAACTGCAGGCCTACACGGCCGTCAAAAAGATCCGCTGGGACGGAGCCTGGTGCCGTAAGGATATCTCGGACAAGGCGCTGCGGCACTAAACTGCTCGCCTGCGAGCATTGCCGCCGGACTCACGTCGCGCCTACGCGGTCCGTGAAAATCCGTAGCTTCCCTTTCTTCTTGTTTCCGCAGGGATGGCCCAAGCCGCATGATGGCATTAGGGCTCAACCACCCAGGCCCACATGACCGCCGGGGCGGCGTGATCTTCTAAATTTCTCTCGCTGACCGAAATTGCCCCGTTTGAGCACGGCAGGCCTTCTCGGCACTTTTCTTGGTCGCTTATGCGCCACGGGTCGCGCAAAATGAGGCTTGCCGACGGCTTTGGGACCAGCGAGCGGCAACTTCACCGCCATAAGAACGTATTTGCAGAATCTTCAACCGCTTATTTGTTTGCGTAATCTACCGCAATCCGTACTCGGACACCACGAAACGCCCTAGACCGTGATAGCTTTTATCCCCCCGATCGGTAGAATGCGTTAAACGCCGCCCCCCAACAGAAAGCACTCTTGGCGAGAGGAACCGATGGCCAACGATTGGCAAAAAATGCGAGCCTCGGATGACAATCCGCGACGCTCGACTGTCGGGCAAAATGTGGAGCCGGATTGGCTGAATGTCGCGATGCACAGCATAAGCGATGGGATTATCGCCACCGGACGTGATGGCGTCATTGTGTATCTCAACCCGGTGGCGGAATCGCTTACCGGCTGGGCAGCAGACGAGGCGGTGGGGCAACCGCTGGAGTCGGTGTTCCACATTATCAACGAAGAGACTCGCCAACCGCTGATCAGCCCTGTTTCCCGGGCTGTGCGGGAAGGGGAAAGTCTCGAGTTCGGCAATCATGTCCTACTCGTCGCTAAAAATGGCGTGGAACGGGCCATCAGCGATGGCGTTGCCCCGATCCGCGATGATAAGGGCCGAATTCTAGGCGTGGTGGTGGTATTCAAGGATATCTCCGAGGACCGTCGTACCGAGCGGGAGAAGCAGGAGATGTTCGACTACACGCAAGACATCTTGGATACGCTACGTCATCCCTTCCTGGTCCTCGACAACGACCTCAGGGTCCATTCGGCGAATCGTTCCTTTTACCGGTCGTTCCAAACCGCACCCCAAACGACGCTCAACCAGCAGGTGTTCGATCTGGGCAACGGCCAATGGAACATACCGGCGCTCCGCAGCCTGCTGGAGGAGATTTTGCCGCGGGATACAACCTTCGATGACTTCCAAATAGAGCACGATTTCCCGAGCATTGGCCAGCGGATCATGCTGCTCAACGCGCGGCGGATCAACCGGGGAGAAAAAGCCCACCTGATTTTGCTGGGCATCGAAGACGTCACGGAAAATCGGAGGCTGGAGCGGGAGCGGAAGCGGCTTGAAACCAGCTTCACCTCCGTGGTGAAAAATGTCCGTGACCACGCCATCTTCACGACGGACCCCACAGGGCACATCATCAGTTGGAATGTCGCGGCGGAAGGGATTCTGGGTTACGCCGAAGAAGAAATTTTAGGGAAGCACTTCTCACTGATCTTTACGGAGCAAGATATCGAAGACGGGACGCCGGAGTTCGAACTTTCCACCGCGCTGGAAACGGGTCGCGCTGAGGACGAACGGTGGCACAAGAAGAAAGGGGACGAGCTCTTCTGGGCCTTGGGAATCGTGTCCCCCATTTACGCGCTGGACGGAACGCATACGGGGTTCTCAAAAATCCTCCGCGACATCACCGAGCGTAAGCGGATGGAAGAGGCCCTCCGGGAAGCCGACCGCCGCAAGAATGAATTTCTCGCCATGCTCTCGCATGAACTGCGGAACCCGTTGTCACCGATTTTGAACTCAGTGCAACTGCTGGGATTGAACCACGAGAACGCCGAAACGCGGCAACTCGCTGTGGAGATTATCGAGCGACAGGTCAAGCACCTCACGCGGCTGGTAGATGACTTGCTTGATATCTCGCGGATCACCACCGGCCGATTCCGCTTGCGAACGTCCTGCGTTTGCCTCAACCATGTTCTCGATCAAGTCGTGGAACGCACGCGACCGATGGTCGAGCGGAAACGTCAACGGCTGGTCGTCTCGGTACCCGAGCAGCGGATTTGGCTGGATGGGGACGAGGCGCGATTGGAACAGATCTTCGACAATCTGATCAACAACGCCTCCAAATACACCGATGACGAAGGGGAGATCGAGCTTTGTGTGGCGTGTGACGACGCTCAGCTTACAGTGGAAGTGCGGGACAATGGCATCGGCATGGCCCCGGAACTGCTGCCCCAAATCTTCGACATGTTCAGCCAGGCGGATGAATCGCTGGAACGAAGCGAAGGGGGACTCGGCATCGGGTTGGCCTTGGTCAAAAAGCTCGTCGAAATGCATGGCGGCACGATCGAGGTGCGGAGCGAAGGCCTGGAAACAGGCAGCACCTTTCGTGTGAACCTGCCAACCACCCCCGCCCCCTCGGCCATACCACAAGAGCCCGTCGCCGCCGAACCCAAAGTCCGCGAACCGAAAAGCTTGCGGATTCTGGTGGTGGACGACAATGTCGATGCCGCCGAGATGGTCTCGTTGCTGCTGCGGCTCTGGGGACACGAGATTCGCATGGCTTATAACGGACCCGACGCCATCGAGCGAGCCCTTGAGTTCGATCCGCATGCCATCTTCCTGGATATCGGCCTGCCGGGCCTGGATGGGTTCGAGGTCGCAAAGCGAATCCGCCGTACCCCGCAACTGGCTCACGTTCGACTCGCCGCCATGACCGGTTACGGCCAAGAAGAGGATCGAGCCAAATCAAGCGAAGCCGGCTTCGACGCCCATCTGGTCAAACCAGTGGACAGTTCGGTTTTGGAATCCGTGCTGGCTGAGATCACCGGGTGAGTTGCATCCTTGTGCCTTCCTGGGACCGCCGACGTCCCGTCGGCCTGCATTGGGTGCGACTTTGGCAGCTCGGGCCGACGGGACGTCGGCGGTCCCAGGAGGTCGCGCTCTTACGGTTTCCGCTTCGACTGAAAGAACTCGTTGATGATCTCCTGGAGGTATTCTTCGGAGAAGGTCTTTTCGCCGGATTCGGTTGGTTTTTCTCGTGACCCTTCACCGGCGTCTTTCGCCGGTGAATCTTTTCCTGGGGCGGTCGTTTCGGGCGTGGGTTTTGATGTTGGTTCGCTTTCGTGTGGGAGGGTGGACCAGCGGGGATCGGTGGGGGATGCTCCGAGTTCTTCTAGCTCGTCCAGGTCGATCTCGCCGAAGAACTTGAGCCACTGGTTGAGTTCACCTTCCGAGACGGCCGGCATCGGCCGGGGCTCGGCGGCGGCGGCCGCTTGCCGCTCGTTGCGGCGGCGGATCATCCAGCGGTACCAAGCGTCGCTGTCCATCGTGCTCGCCTTGCGGCGTCGGGCGGCGCGTTGGACCTTGTGATCGCTCGAGACGACCATCAACCGCTTGGGGGCGGTATGCTCCTGGATCATCCGCTCGATCAGAGCGTCGGCATCGGGATAGCCGTAGGAGAAGCGAACCTCGATCTCGCGGTGGTGAAACACCTTCGGCAGATGGGGTAAGTCGACCTGAGAGTCGAACACGACCGTCGTCTTGGAGAGTTCCCGCGGGTCGATCACCGCGCGGAGCGATTCCAGCAGCGCGAGCCGGTCCTGCTGGAAGGTGTCTTCGGTCTCCCATTGGCCGCCAATCCCCGCCGCGTAGAGCAGGTTATAACCGTCGATGATCAGCGACATCGTCCCTGCCGGGGGCTAGAAGGAGAAGGATGGGCGTGTTTTAACCACCCACACGTAGCAGCCATGAACCGAGGTGCGACGCGTTACCCGCCATCGTACCGGAATTTGACCACCCCGCCAACGATTGTGGCGACGGCGAGCCCGGTTAGCTCTGCGCCACCCCAAGGGCAATTGGCTCCGTGGGAAAGGAACTTGGTGGGATCGACCGTCCAGGTTTTCTCGGGATCGATCAGCGTGACATCCGCCACACGGCCGGGGGCCAAACTGCCGCCGTCGATCCCCAAGACCTGCGCCGGGTTGCACGACATCTTTTCGATCACCTGGCTCCAAGTGAGCTTGCCAGTGTGGACCAAGTGGGTCGCGGCGAGTCCCAGGGAGGTCTCCAAACCGGTCATGCCGAAAGGGGCCTCGGTGATGGCGCACATCTTTTTCTCGGAGGCCCTGGGGGCGTGCCCGCTGGCGATCACATCAATCGTGCCATCCAACAGACCCGCCACGCAGGCCTGCTGATGTTCGAGCGACCGGAGCGGCGGATTCAGCTTGAGATTGGTGTCGAAGCTTCGCATCGCCTCGTCGGTCAGGGCGAAATGGTAGGCGCAGATGCTGGCGGAGACGTTCACGCCGCGATCCTTTGCCCGGCGGAGGATCTCGACCGTGCCGCTGCATGAGATGGCCAGCAAATGGAGCCGGCCGCCGGTCGCCTCGCAAATCCGGATATCCCGGGCCGCCATCACGTCTTCCGCTTCGGCCGGCATCGGGGCGAGCCCCAGGATGGTCGAAATCAAGCCTTCGTGCATTACGCCATCCCGCGAAAGCTCGACCATCTCGGACCGGTTGAGGACCGGTTTGTCGAACATCTGGGCGTACTCGAAGGCCCTGCGAAGGAGCTCCGGGTTCGAGACGGGGCGCTCTCCATCGCTAAAGGCAACCGCGCCGGCCCGGACCAAAGTGCCGATTTCCGCTAGTTCCTCACCCTGCCGCTGGCTGCTGACGCAGGCGATCGGCAAGACGCGGCAACGATCGGCCTGAGAGGCTTGCCGCTCCAAAAAGGTGACCGCCGCCGCGGTATCGACCGGGGGCTGCGTCTCGGAGATCACCGCGATCGAGGTGAACCCACCGGCGAGCGCTGCGGCCGCGGCCGATTCGATCGTTTCGTCTTCCTCGTGGCCCGGCTCGCGGACCTGGACATGCATGTCGATCAGCCCAGGGGTGACCAACAGACCGGTAGCGTCGATGACCTGATCGGCGGGCGCATCGTCTGCGCCAATTGACACGACGAGACCATCCTCGATTCGCAGGTTGGCGATCTGATCGAGGTTTTGCGAGGGATCGATGACCCGGCCGTTTCGAATCAAGAGACTAGGCATAAGCGCACCACTGTGGCTGGGTTGTCACGATGAAATCGACTCCGGCTCGCAATAACCTTCGTTCAAGAGCCAGAGGGCCGACATCCGGACCGCTAGGCCATTGTTCACCTGATGCAGGATCACCGAGTGGTCTCCGTCAGCGACTTCCGGGGTGATTTCGACGCCGCGGTTGATCGGCCCAGGGGCCATGATCAGGATGTTGTCCTTGGCACGTTGCATCCGCTGGCGGTTCATCGCGTAAAGCAAGGCGTATTCGCGGACTGAGGGAAACGGCCGGGTATATTGCCGCTCGAACTGAATCCGGAGCAGGTTGAGCACATCGCAGCGGGAGACGATGCTGTCCAGATCGTGCGAGACCTCCACCCCCAGTTCCTCCCAACGGCGCGAGACCAAGGTCGACGGCCCGCAAACAATCACGTGGGCTCCCAGCTTTTTCAGCCCCCAGATATTCGACCGCGCGGTTCGGCTATGGGCGATATCACCCACCAGCGCAACCGTCTTCCCTTTGATTTCCCCCCGATGCTGCCGGATGGTGAGGATATCAAGCAAACCCTGGGTCGGATGCTCGTGAGGGCCATCCCCCGCGTTGATCAGGCGACAATCCAAATTGTCGGCCAGCATCTGTGGCGTACCGGGTGCCTTGTGCCGGACGACCAAGGTATCGACACACATCGCCTGGATGGTTTTGGCGGTGTCAATCAGCGTCTCTCCCTTGGAAAGACTACTGCTAGAGACCGAAAACTCCAGGACATCGGCCCCCAACCGCCGGGCAGCTAGTGAAAAACTGGTCCGAGTGCGGGTGGAGTCCTCAAAAAACAGATTTACACAGGTCCGCCCTTGCAGGACATTCAGCTTATGGCGGCAATCGCCGGTTGCCTCCTTGAAGGCTTGCGCCAGATCCAAAATCAGGGTAATTTCGGCGGCGGAAAGGCTCTCCAAATCCAACAGATGCCGCCGGGTCCAGCGGTTGCGGAACGGGTCGAGAAATCCGGGTGTCTCCATGGGAGCTTAGACCACCAAGCGGGCAAAAGAGGCGACAAACGTTTCGCAATTCTACGAGCTTCTCGCGGTGATCACAAGCCGGTGGGGATGGGACGGATCGGAGCCCGAGGTTGCGGAGAGTCTGGGAAAATTGCTTACCAACGTTGCCCTGGGGGGCAGACTTAGGAGCGGAAGAACAACTTCCCGCTTCCACCGCCTCCTCAATCACCGGTCCATACGCCAGGAATCGGCCGGTTTGTTTTCTCTCCCATCAATCCCCTTTGCGCCTTGGCGAGAGATTTTTTTTGCCGCGGACCGGCGCGGATGTACGCGGATCGCAAGCGGGTAGAATGACGAATCGCAGACAACCTGTCCGCGTTAATCCGCGTCCATCTGCGGCTCTTCTAATTTAGCCACCGAGGTCACAGAGGCCACAGAGAAGTGACCGAAGATTGAGGATTGTCTCCGCTGCCAAGTCCCCTCTTATCCGTGTTAGTCTGTGCCCATCCGTGGCTAAATTTCTTTGCGTGACCCTACCGGTAACGTCTTTGGTGAAGGCGTGCGTTCCAACTTCTTCTCTCTGTGACCTCTGTGTGCTCTGTGGCTAACCTGTTTTTAACCACAGAGCACGAGGGGACCACCGAGCCGGAGGTCGTCCGGGGTGGTTTCTTGTATTCCTGTGCGGATCTCTAGCAGCGGCGGAGAAATAGCTTCCGGATGTCGCCGCTGTAGGGTTGGCTCGCGACTTACCCCCAAAACTGGGAGGTTGTTTTTCTCGCGATTCTCACTCAACGGACAAGCCGCCAGTGCCACCCGTGGGCTAGTCCTCGTAGAATCGATCCCAAATCACCGCACCCAAAATTGGTCGGGCGAATCGGTTCACTTCTTTTTCCTCCGGGGTATCGAGGGCTTGGAAGACCGACCACGACTTCTTTTTGGCCAGCGGCAAAGTGATGCTCCCTGGGCGAACGGTCCAGAGTCCCAGCAGCAGCCCCCCTTCATGTTCATGATCGATCCAGCGGTGATAATGCTTCGCCTCGACCGTCGGCAAGTCCTTGATCTTGTTCCAGGCATAAACCAGCGCCGCCGCTTGCAGGTCTTCGCCATCCGCCTGGGGCGGCGTGTCAAAACCTTGTTCCGAGAGGAGCACGGTTCGGGGTTTGCCCTGGTAGAGATTCTCCGGCTCCTGCATCCAGCGGTCGAGGACCTCGATGTTGTAGAAGGTGATTTTTGGGGTGTCGTAGTCGTCGGTCGGCTGCGTATCGAGCCAAACCTTGGGGTCGCGGAGGTTCTGCGGGTAGGGATGGTGGGCGACTCCCCACTGGTAATCCCCTTCCCGCTCGCTCCGCTTGACCAGTTGTTCCATCAGTTCGCGGGTGGAGTAAAATCCGGGGGCGTCTCGATGGACTTGGTTCCAGAAGTGATCCAGCGAGATAAAGACCTCCGCCTCCGGATTAAATGCCCTGGCCGAGTGGTAAACCAGTCGCATCGAGCGGTCATACTCGTCCAAATAGGACTGCATGTCCTTCTTGCCGGAATTGGTCCAGATCCAGCCGGAGTTGACTTCGTTGTGGATGATCCAGTGGGTGATCCGGCCATGGGGGCCTTCGGGATGGCCGTACCGCTCGGCCAAAAACCGCATGAGCGCGGCGTAGGTGTTGGCCCCTTCGCGCGAGGTGAGGTTCGCCATGCTGTAGTGGCCATCGACCGCATCGGGATGGGTCATTCGCCGTCCGATTTCGGTCTCGCGGGATTTCCGCGGGATCAGAATGATTACCGAGACGACGATGTCGTTTTTCCACGCGAAGGTGATGGCCTCGTCCAACTGCCGGACGTGCGACTCCCGCATATAGAAGGTTTCGCCGCCATAGTCGACCCGGTGCGAGCTGGTCCCCTCCACCTGCAGCAGGTTCTCTAGCATGAGGTTGAGCGTGATGTTATGGACACCTAGCTCGACTAGATCGTTCAGGTCGTGCATCAGCCAAACGCCACCCATCCCCTTGGCGCTCTTGGGACGCTGCCGTTTCACCTCGGGCCACTTTGCGGCGGAGGATACATCAGCGGCATAGCGGGCCGAGCTTAGCAATTTTCGGTTTGCCGGTTGCTCCCCTTCAGCGACGACCGCCCAGCGGCTGTAGATCCGGTCGTAGCCCTGATCGGTGCGGTTAAGGGTCACCTCAAAGCGGCCATCCTCGTTGGTGCTAACGGAGTAGGTCCGATCCCATTTTGTGATCTCAAGACTCGAATGGTGAGGTTCAATCTCCACCAGTTTTTGTCCGTCCCTGCCGGGGGCGAGGGTGCCACGGACGAGGACCCGAGAACCGTCGACCTTCACCTCTGTGATTTCCGCGGGAAACTGTGTGCTGAGGTATTGGCGCCATTGGGCGGACAAATCAGGGGTTTCTTCTTCTCCGTGGCAATCACTGGTGGCGATGAAGATGGACGACAAGAAAATCCCAAACAGTCCGGCAAAGCGCAACATCATCGAACCTCAAGTACTCAGGACTTCGGGCACCGCAAGAAACAGCGGAAGGGTAGGAAATTGCTATCCTACCCTTCACGCTTTTCGCTGAATACTGCCCGAACCACACTCAAAGCGACATCATTACGGTGTCATTGGCAGTGGTCCCAGCGGAGCCGGAACGGCCTCGGCCGGTTCCAAGCCATCGTTTCGGTCCAGTTCCCCCTCGACATTTTGCAGGTCGAGCCGGAACGACTCAGGCATCAGCGGCTCTCGCACGTTGGCCGGGGTTGCCACGACATAGGGGTCTCGCCAACCACCACCCAGCGATTGGTAGATTTGGATAACCGCGGCGTAGATCTGTCCCAGAGACTCGACATACTGGTCTTCGAGTTCCGCCTGGAATCGCTGCGCGTCCAGCAGTGTTTGGAACGGAATGATCCCGCCACGGTACTGCTCTTCGGAGATCTCGGCCGCCATCCGGGCCGCTTCGGCCGCCTGCCGCAAGGCCTCGGCCCGATCAAGCGAGTGGCGATACAGGGCCAACGCGTCTTCCACCTCCGCCGAAGCGTCCAACACGCTTTGCTGATACGCGAACACCAACTGACGCCAGCGGGCCCGGTTCACCTCGATATTGTTTCGCACTCGGCCAAAGCTCAGAATATTCCAACGCATCGCCGGTCCTACGCTATACGCCAGGCTTTCGCTGCGGAACCAATTGCTGACCTTAGTGGCGTCGACCGTGAACGTCCCATTGAGCGTGAATCGCGGGTACAAATCCGCCGTGGCAATGCCGATCCGAGCCGCTTGGGCAGCCAACTGCCTCTCCGCCGAGCGAATATCGGGACGCTGACGAATCAAGTCGATGGGCAACCCAACGTCAATATCTTGCGGCAACCGAGGCAATGCCTTGTTCGCCAAAATCTCCTCCGTTAAGTCTTGTGGCGGTGTACCCTGCAGCACCGAGAGGCGATGAAACACCTGATCCAATTCCTGTCCGAGCAGCGGAAGTGCCGACTCCGTGCGGAACAAGTTTGACTTCGCCTGTTCGACATCCAACCGGCTAACCGTGCCCGCTTCCAACCGATCCTCGGTGATTTCCACCGAGCGACGCTGTAAGTTGACGTTACGCTGGGTGATTAAGATTCGCTGCTCAAGAGTTCGGGCCTGGATGTACGCCGCACCAACTTCCCCCTGGAGGCTAACGAGCAAGGCGTTGTGGTCTTCGATCGAGACATCGATATCCGCGTCGGCCGCTTCAACCGTTCGCCGCAAAGCACCGAATACGTCGATTTCCCAGGAAGAGGTTAACCCGGTCGACCAGATATCAAACGCCGGTGCGGAGAATCCTGGCAGACCAAACGGGCTTCCGTTATCGCTGAATTTCTGATGCGTGAAGCCCGCGGTCGCAAAGATGTCCGGGAACAGTCCGCCTCGTGCCACGCCACGTTGGGCCCGCGCCTCGTTGATCCGCTCCATCGCCTCTCCCAGCGTCAGGTTTTGCTGGGTGGTGTTGAGCACCAATTGGCTCAACACCGGGTCGTCGAACTTGGTCCACCAGGCGATCGAATTATCGGGCCGGTTCGTGACCCCTTCGGGCAGCGGCTGGCGCCAGTTGTCGGCGAAGGGTGCGCCTGGGTCGCAATGGTCCGGTCCGACCAAACATCCGGTGGACAACATGGCCAAGGCCAACATGCCCCACACGGGACAACATAGGACGGTTTTGTTGATTCGCACGATTCGCAATCCTCGCGGCTCGATTTTGTTCGCAAGCTAAGTATCGGTTAGCGACTCAATGCGGGCGTGCAATCGTTGCACTCCGCATGTGTCATTCATGTGTATCGACGCACGCATTCAGAGCGATGGGCAAAAAAAGAAACAAGCGTATCATCGTGAGAACCGGCATTCTCTGCGCAGGCGTCGCTAGCGGAACATTGCGCGGCTCGGGCTATCCCAGCACCGCCGACTCCCGCAGTTCCGCGGCGCGATACCGATCGGCCACCATCGTATCGATGAACAACTGACCCAGGTGGTACGCCACCATCGGCAAGAGCGCCAACGGTTGGTCCGGATAGAACTCCGCCGCCACGGCCAGGCCGATCATCAAGGTTTTTTGGCTCCCGGCAAACGCGATGGGGATCTCTTCCCGCCGCGGAAAGGCCAGGCCGCGAGCAACCCAAAGCGATAGCCCCAGGGCTACCAGATGGATGACCAGCATCAAAAAGATCATCGCGCCGAAGTCGAGCGTGCTAGGCATCAAGCTGGCTTCCAGTTCACGCAGCTTGAGCCCGCTCCGCACGCAGCCGAGAAATACCATCGTCAAAATGCCGCATTGGGCGACGACGCCGATCGGGGTTTTCATCTTCCCGGCCCAGGTGCCCCAGCCTGGCAAGAGCCGAGCTAGCTGCCCCGCGGCCATTGGCAGCAGCACGAGTAGCAGCAGCTTCCAAACCATCTCCCCCAGCACGATGCCCCCCTGCCCCGGCACCGGCAAGATCGAAAAGGGAATCACACCGCCGGTGGTCAGATAGAGCCAAAACGGCATCATCAGAAAGCAGACAAGGTTGGTCACAATGGTGACCATCAGCGCGGTTGCATCATTGCCCCCTGCCCTCCGAGTGAGCACCGCGGCCGAGGCCATGGTACAGGGGGCCGCCGCGGCGATATTCATCCCCAGGGCAAAGTCTCCGGTGGAGAGGAGCGATGCCCCCCAAGCCACCAGCGGCAACATGCCGTAATTCAACCCGGACGCTAGCATCGAGGCCGCTGGACGGTGGGCGGTGTCTCGCAGGTCGCCGAATTTCATCGGAAACGACATCAAAAACAACACCGCGACCACCACCCCGTTCCGCAGGAAGGCATTATCGGGCAGCGGTGCAAAGGGCTCAGCCGCGACAAACCCCAAGATGGCCGCGCCAAACAGCGAAATTAGGAACCAGCGTTGAATGAATAGTCGGACTAGCAACCTTAGATTCCTACCTCAATGCGCGGGGATGAGTTCAATTACAAAGAGTCGGCGGAAAAGAACCCTGTTCCGCGGCACCCGTAATTGAACTTATCCCCTTCCAAACGCTCCATCCTCAAACCGGAATCCCTCACCAATCAACCCAACAACCAGGGGGGCGATTTTCTCACACGCTAAACATGTACGGGGATAAGTTCAATTACAGGGTCCGCGGTCGACACTTCTTGACCTCCGACTCTTTGTAATTGAACTCATCCCCTAGCGAATCATGTCATGCTCCTCGTGTCATTATCGGGCAACCGATCTATCTGCAAACCCCGTCAGAGGTTAGAATCGGGGTTGGCCCGGGTCACAATAGGCACTTTGGAGAACCTCCAAGGGAAAGCTATCCCGGGATCAAATCGCCCCACGGGCGTTATCATTGCATTGCCACCTCTGAACCTAACTCACTACCAAAACAAATGTTGCGATACTGGACAGCGGGCGAATCGCACGGCAAGGCCCTGCAAGCTTTGGTCGATGGATTCCCCGCCGGCGTTACCATCGATACCGACGCGATCGACCACGAACTCCGCCGCCGCCAAGGGGGCTATGGCCGGGGTGGTCGGCAACGGATTGAGACCGACAAGGTCGACGTCCTCTCTGGTATCTGGAAAGGGGTCTCCTTGGGCAGCCCGATTGCTTTGCAGGTGGTCAATCGAGACTACAAGCTCGAACGGCTCGACGATCTCGCCCGACCACGCCCCGGCCATGGAGACCTGACCGGCTCGATCAAGTATCTCGGCAGCATCCGCCCCATTTTGGAACGCGCGAGTGCGCGGGAGACCGCCGTCCGCGTCGCCGCCGGGGCCTTGGCCAAACAGTTGTTGGCCCGGTTTGGAATTACCGTGTTCGGGTTTGTCTCGGAACTAGGTGGCCTGAAGGTCGAAACCCCGGCGGACCAGCCGCAAGACGCTGAGTCCCTGATCGCCCTCCGCGACGCGAGCATCGTTTACACGTTGAACCCGGCCCAAGACCCGCAGTTCAAACAACTGATCGACGAAACCGGCAAGCAGGGAGACACCCTCGGCGGAATCGTCGAGACGCGAGTCGTCGGCGTTCCCTTCGGTTTGGGGACCCATGCCCAGTGGGATCAAAAACTTGACGGACGGTTGGCTCAAGCAGTGATGGCCGTTCAGGCGATCAAGGGAGTGGAGATTGGTTTAGGCTTTGAAGCGGCCCGAAGGGTTGGCTCACAAGTGCACGATCCGATCCACTTCGACGCCACCCAGCGGGACACCCCCAACCTCGGCTTTACCCGGCCCAGCAATAACGCGGGTGGCCTGGAAGCGGGCATGACCAATGGGCAAGCCATCGTCATCCGAGCAGCCAAGAAGCCGATCAGCACCCTGCGTAAGCCGCTGGACTCCATCAACCTGGAAACCAAGGAAAAAGACGCCGCCTCGTACGAGCGAAGCGATGTCTGCGCGGTTTCGGCCGCGAGTGTGATTGTCGAGAGTGTCGTCGCCTTTGAAATGGCGGCCGCCTTGATTGAAAAATTTGGGGGAGACAGCGTCGACGAGATGCTGGCCCGTTACGAGTTGTTCCTGAAGATGGCCCGGGCCCAATAGGCCGCCGCCACGCTCAGGTCCGCTGGTTCTTGTCGAACAGGGAAGTTCGTCATGCACGAGTCGACGCAACGCTTGCTCTGCCGAGCCGCATTCCTACTGGTTTGCGTTGCGCCGACGTTCTGCACCTTGGCCTGGATCGCCTATCGCCACTCCGACATGGCCACCGCCGCGGTAGAGCATCGACTTTCAGAGCGGATCGGGCTCCGCTGCCATCTCGATCGGTACTACAATCCCCGGCCAGATCTGCATGTGTTCGAGGGGCTTAGGCTCGATGTCGCTGGGGCTCCGGCGGTCACCATCGGGCTGCTCAAGGCGGAACGGATCGACCAGGTCTGGCACCTGACCGGGCCTTCCTCCGAAGTGGTTTGGGCCCATCGCCGCCGACTTTGGGAGACGCTTCAAGAGCCCGCGGGCGGAACCTCCGCTTGGCCTGGTCAGCCGGTTCGGTTGGCAATCGGGGAGATTACGTTTTCCGATCTCGACTTGCCCACCATGGGTCGGTTTCAGCTCAAAGCCGCCCCCCCCCAGCAAGGATCCGGCTTCCCTGAAATCCACGCCCAGGCCCAACTGACCAAGGAAAGTAACTCACCGGCGGTTCGCTTGAACCTTTCCCGAGGGGCGGAACCATCCGGGCCGCTGGAAGTCCAATTCCAGACCGACGACCAAGGCGTACCGGTCACGTACCTGGCCCGGTTTTCGCCTCACCTGGAGGGCCTCGGCAGCCAAGCCTTGTACCAGGGGAAAATTACCTGGCATGGAACTTCCCCGGCTCCGGCGGTCGAGCTGCAAGGTGTGTTTCGACAAGTCGACTTGCAGCCGCTGCTTACCCAGGCTTATCAGATTCACGCGACCGGGCTGGTCGACTTGCACCTGGAACTGGCCCGACTCCGAGGCGAAAACATCACTCAGGCCCATGGCTGGATTACCGGCCGCGACGGCCAAGTCGCCGGTCATTTCGCCGCCCAGGCGGCCCAGTCGCTGGGCCTGCAAACCGTCCTCCCCACCGAGGAACTGGCGCAGGATCTGGTCGCCTATCACCAATTGGCCCTAGAGTTTCTGCTGGAACGGGGAGAGCTCTCAATCGCCGGCTACTGCGACGACATGCCACCCGGCACGTTGCTGGCGGGCCTCAACCGTCCCATCCTCGGCCAACCGCCACTCCAGCGGCAACCAGCAACCAACCTGGTCTCCGCCCTATTCCCACCCGAAAGCCACACCAACGGCCCCACCGTCCCCGCAACCCGGCGGTCGGTGATTTTGGCCCGCTGGCTCTCTCCGGAACCGGTGGTGGAAATGGCGGAGGCGGAGAGGCCGGTTGAGCGGCGGTAGGACGTCTGGTGGTCTGCAATTCGATTGCCCCCCACAGTCCGTTTCCCACGTTTTTGGCAAGCGGTGTATTGGCAGAGGATTCAAAGTCGCCGGGAGACTTGAATTCTTTATGCCAAATGGAGCGGTCGATTTCCTGGACATACGTCGGTCAAATGAAATAGAATAGGGAGTATACCGCTGCCGTGAAAGGAATAACTTGTGAGCGACGTTTCCGATCCCACCTCTCCGCAATTTTCCGAAGCGGCGATCTTTTCTCGAGTCGTGGAAGGTTCCGGCGCACTATCTCCGGAGCTCGCCACGCATATCCTATCTCTCGGCATCTCTCAACACGATCGACAGCGCGTTCAGGAACTGCTCGAGAAGAATTCCCTCGGCAGCTTGACCGCTGCGGAAACTGCGGAACTTGAGAACTTAAATCACGTGGCTGACTTGCTTTCCTTATGGCACTCACGGCTCGACAGGTCTTGAAGGTCTCGTAGTGGACGCGTCTCTAGTCGAAGAAGTCCGACAACGGGCAGGCCATGCCTGTGAATATTGCCGCCGAACACTTGTACGTGAAGCGGCTAACAGCTAACGCGCAGCTTTCAACCGAGACAAGTTTTCGAGCAGTTGATTCGCCGTTGCTGTTGCTAGGTCGAGTGTTTCACAGCGTGAGGCAGAAACTCGTTCGATTACAATTCCTTCATGCTGAAGTGCCGACGTTCGGGCGTGTGCTTCGGCAGGTGATTCCGTGTGAACTGTATCGCCATCGACTTCGACGATGGCAGTAACGCCCTGATAAACCACGAGGAAATCTGGCTCAAGACGCTGATAGTCGTCGCCCCCGCGCACAAATACAGGCAACGGGGCAAATGAAACACCTCTTGATTTTAGCGCTCGATATAAGTTGATTTCTTGTTTCGACCGAAAGAGCAAACCATCAGCGCTTAGTGGGGCAACATTATCCGAACGAACTCGTCCTTGGTTATTAACCCCTAACCCGGACAGCCATGCTTGCGCGCGTGATCGCCATTCAGGATCATCTAGGACTGCTGGACGCAATTTAACCGATGACAATTGATCACGCGCCGAGCGGTCGTTGAACCGGTCCAGACGCTCGGTGATTCGGGTCTCGATTTCACTAACGCGGGACTCGATTTGCGCATAGAGTTTTAGAGGAACATGCAGCGTAATTGTGTAATGGTCCGTGCCACCATTCCAGTTGTCATAGTGCGGCTCACCAATTTCCGGAAGACTGTAGGTCAGGATGGCAACTTCAGTCGCAGCACCGTCGGAAGCAAACAAGCGAGCCAAAGCGTGAAGTAGCGGTTCAGGATTCAATGCCTGCTGGTGTTCGTTCATCTATTTGGTGGCACTTCTTGTAGTTTTCTAAGATCGTATCGGGAATAGCCTGAGTATAAAAGTTGTTGTAATGCGGGCAATTCACTAATGATACAATGCTTCACACAACTTGTGTTGTCCCAAATGCCTCCAGGGAGAAATTAGCGAGCACCGTAGGCATGTCGATATCATCGACTTAAGTCGCCCGATTCCTCCCGATGCTATTCCAAAAACGCGGTAACCTGCATGAGAACATCACGTTTCCGACACTCCCTCACCCCGCCAGCATCCCCGGCCGGATATCCGTCAGCGGCCGGAGTTGTTGGTATTGGTGGGCCGCCTGCAGGACGCGGGTGTCGGCGTGGCGGGGGCCGATGATTTGGAGGCCGATGGGGAGGCCGCTTTGGGTGAAGCCGCAGGGGACTGAGATCGCCGGTTGGCCGGTTAGGTTGAACGGGTAGCTGAACGGGGTCCAGGTGGGCCAGCGGCGGTGAGGCCAGTTGGCTGGGACTTCCAGGCCGGCGCCAAAGGCGGGGATTGGCAGGGCCGGGGTGAGCAGCAGATCCCAGGTCTGGTGGAACAGGCTCATCTGCTCAGTGAGGGCCGCCCGGACGTTGGCCGCTTCGAGGTAATCGAGCAGGGTTAGCTCAGCGGCCCACTCCGCCACTTCAATCAAACCGGGGTCCATCCGGGCTCGATCTTCCGGGCCGATATCTCTCAAGGCGTTGGCGGCCCCACCGTAGAACAATCGGTTGAACGACTCTAGCGGATCGGCGAAACCGGGGTCGCACTGCTCGACGATCGCGCCCGCCTCGGCGAACACTTCAGCCGCGGCGGCGACCGAAGCGGCCACCTCCGGGTCGACTTTGACATAACCCAAGTTCGGGCTGAAGGCGATCCGCAGTCCGGTTAAGTCAACCTGGTTGAGCGATTCTCGAAACGACCCTTGATAGGCCGGCAGCGTGCTATCGCGAGCGTCGGGTTGCGCCAAAACATCCATCAACAGGGCCGCGTCGGTCACGGTCCAGGTGATCGGGCCGACATGCGCCAGCGGGTAAAAGGCACTGGGTGGCCACATTGGGCAGAGCCCGTGCGTCGGCTTGTGTCCCACGACGCCGCAAAACCCGGCGGGTATGCGGATCGATCCGCCTGCATCGGTCCCCAGGGCCAATGGCCCCATTCCCAGGGCGACCGCCGCGGCACTGCCGCCACTGGAACCACCAGCGGTTTTGGTCGGATCCCAGGGGTTGGAGTTGACGCCGTCCAGCGGATTATCGGTCACCCCTTTCCAGCCAAACTCCGGGGTAACGGTTCGGCCCAAAGGCACGAACCCGGCCCGGCGAAGCGCGGCGATTGCCGGGGCGTCCACATCCACCGGCTGATCCGAAGTGATCAGCGAGCCTTTCCGATTAGGCCAACCTTTGGTCAGAAAAATATCCTTCACCGCCACCGGCACGCCATCGATTGGACTGAGTGGAGTACCCAATCGCCACCGTTCTTCCGAGCGACGGGCCGCCTCCATGGTTAGCTCTTCATCGAGCAGGTTATAGGCGTTGACTTGGCCGTTATGCGCCTCGATCCGGGCCAGACATTCGGTCGCCGCCTCGACCGGCGAGAGCCCGCCTAAGGCGAACAATTGGGACATCTCAGCGGCGGTCAAATCGGCGGCCTGTGTCGTCTCGTAGTTCATCGTTCTGCCTTCTGAGGAGATTATCGCGGAATCACCAGGTCTTCGCCGCCGGTGGGGGAGCAGGTCACGGTCGTTTCTTCTCGGGCGATGAGTTCCATGACAACTGCCGCGTTGCGGACCCGTTCTCGGATTTGCACATCGTGGTATTCAGGCGAGTTCCACGGCGCGTAAATCGCTTCCTCCGAAGGACCAGGCTCGATCTTGAAGTAGCAAGGGGCGCACAGCCGGGCGATCTCGGCCGCTTCGTAAAACCGCACAAACCCGCCCATCGCATTGACCAAGCAGAGATAGATATCCATCGGGATATCGATCGTCCCGCGAATCGCGGAGAGCATCGGCAGGGTCAAGTCGGCCAATGGATTGAAGCTGTTGGCACCCAACTGTTGGGCCAGCTTCGCCCCGGCGGGGTTGGCGTGGCCGGCGAAGACAGAGAGCTTGAAAATGGTTTCCTCAGGCAGCACCCCTTGCTCGCGGAGCTGACCAGCCAGCCACAGTAGTCCTTCGTCCGGGACCAAAAAACCGCGAAAACCAGCCTCCAGGCAGCGGTCGCAATCTTTGAGCCAGTGCCTTACGCAGTCGAGCCCACGCAGCCGCATCCCGGAGACAATGCCCTCGCCGGTGAAGATTTGCCGACCGGTATCCCAGCCTCGGCGGGGCCCGAGGGTCATGATCACTTCGATCTTTTCCTCTCGGCAGATCTGGGCGAACTCAGCCAGTTCCTTTTGCGTAAGGAAGGTAGCACCCCCGACGGTCGCGATGATGCGATGAACCGGGACATTCAGCTTTTCGCTCTCGGCGAGCATCGTCTCCAGAGCGGAAAGTCGCTCGACACCGGCGATCTCGATGCGATAGTGACCGCCATCGACAAAAGTGCTCGGTGAGTCCGGGAGGTGGTAGTGATCGCTTGTCGGCAAGCCAAGCTTGGTGAGGGATTTTTCCAGTAGGGATGGGTCGATGATGGCCACGTCGGGTGCTCCTGCGGTTGGGATCCATCGGGTGCAGCCGCCGAAAGCGAATTCCGACGGAAAAGGACCGGGAACCTCAGTATCTCCCGGCGATTCGTTCAACGTACGCTGATAGGTACGTTGTATTTGCCGGGCTTGTTCCCATGTGTCACACTGCATGGTATCGGGTGAGAGCGACCGGTCCAACCGCCAGTATGTTTTCTGCCCATTCAGAAAAAACGGTCAAGCCGCCATGGTTGGTGGTTCGAGAAGAGGATAGTAGCCCGCAATAGCCGAGAGGTGGAGATACCATGCACGACAGGATCACGCCCGAGGATGGTAGCGAAAAAGTGGAATCCAGTTTAAAGATTCCACCCTCCAACGAAGCGGCCGAATGGAGCCCTGCCCTACGGGCCCTGCCGGTGCCGGGGATTCGGCGGATGGTCAATCTGGCCGCGACCATGAAGGATGTGATCCATCTTTCGATTGGGGCCCCCGATTTCAAGTGCCCGCCGCATATTGTCGAGGCCCATATCGAGGCCCTCCGCGCCGGTGAAACCGGCTACACCATGGACGCCGGCCTGCCGGAACTGCTGACCGAGTTGGCCCAATACTACAAGGCGCGGACCGGTCGGAACGTGACTGAGGAAAACATCCTGGTCACCACCGGGGCCACCGAGGCGATGTATCTGGCGATTAGTGTCTCCGCCGCCCCCGGCCGACAGTTTTTGATTCCCGACCCCTGCTTTCCGTTGTACGCCCCGTTGGTGCGAATGCATGGTGGTGAGGCGAAGTTGATACCGACCAAGGCCGAGCATGGGCACCAGCTCGACCCGCAACAGGTGATTGACGCGATCGGCCCACGGACCTTCGCGATCATCCTGAACTCCCCTAACAACCCAACCGGCGCGGTTTACCCGCAAGAGACGATCGAGGCGATTGTGCAGGAAGCGGCCTACCAGGGGATCAAGGTGATCAGCGACGAGGTTTACGACCACCTGGTACTGGACGACCTGAACTACGCCAGCGCCCTTAGCTGCGCCTGGGACGTTGATCATGTGATGATCGCCAGTAGTTTTTCCAAAACGTACGCGATGCCAGGGCTGCGGGTCGGCTGGATTATTTCCAGCCAAGGGACCATCAAGATGCTCCGCCGCTATCACATGTTCACCACCACGGTCGCCAACACCCCGGCGCAGTGGGCCGGAGTGGCGGCCTTACGAGGCGGCAACGAGTGCATCGACGAGATGATCCAGGAGTATCGCCGCCGCCGAGACCGCGTGGTGCATCTAGTGGCCGAGGCACCTCACCTCACCGGCTACTGGCCGCAAGGCGCGTTCTTCATCTTCCCGTCGCTCCCACCCCACACCAACGCCAGCACGATTGCCCTGCGAATGCTGGAAGAGATCGGCGTGTGCGTCGTCCCCGGCGAGGCCTTCGGCGAGAGCTGCATTAATTCCCTACGAATCAGCTACTCAACCTCGATGGACAAAATCGAACAAGCCTTCGAGCGAATGATCCCCTGGCTGGCTAAGCAGGATTTGGGTTCGCACCGGTAACGGGGATTCGATCAAGAAGTATTTGTGGACTTCACTGTCCCGATATAAACAGATAAATCAAGACGCGTTACTCGCCGCCCGAAACCAGCGGTTTACCAGTTTCTCGGATTTCATCCACTAAGCTGGACAATTCATCCTCAAGGTGAAGCCGAACATCCGATTCCGCCAACACTTGGCGTACGATCGGAATTGATCGATCGTTTTTGCTGGGGAAACGCCCGATGACGTTATACCTAAGTTGCCCTAAGTTACTGTCCCCGTGATTTTGGAAGATCTTGCCTTCGGTTGAATGCTTACAGGCCGTCTTAAAATTCGATTCTTCTTTGCCGGCCTCGAAATTAACAGGCTGCAAAAGATGAAACGAACCGTTCTGGAATCCGAAGGGGATTTTTATTTCTCGATTCAGAATGGGAACTTCCACCGGAACATCTCTTCTGATCCGATCGGCAATGCCGGCGTGCTCGAACCGCGCGACTAACGTAGCCTTGAAGGCCTTGCGTCTGGGTCCGCGATCGCCGGAACCCACCAACTTATCAAAAAGCTGATTGAGCGTCTGGCTACAATCCCGCACTTTGACGAATTTCGGATCCGTTAGTTGGATCTGGTTTCCACGCGTATGGATGAATTTCTCCAGGGCGTCCAACGAGCTAATACGCGAACGCTCGGACTGAATTCGCGAAGCAAAGCTCTTCTTAAATAATTTTAGCCGTTGCAAGTCATCGCCATGAATACCAAAGAAATGGCGAACACGCTGATTGTCTTCAACCATCCGCGATTCCAAAAAATCCGCTTCCGGTACAAACAAAACAATCCCAATGTTGACACTCTCGCGACGTGCCAAATCGGGACAGTACTGAACGATACTGAAATAGCCCTTACGCGGATTCATAGCTCGCCTCCTTCGGGGAGGTCCAGTTCTAACTGTGTGGGACCGAACAATTGAAATTCAATATGCTCACTGACGTGGGCCGCTCGCCTTCTCAAAAAGTCAATCAGAGGAACTCGTAGCGAGTGATCCAATTGCCATTCTTTCGGCAGCAAAGCTACGGCATCCTCGAATTCGCGATGTTGCAGGCTTTCCAACTTCATAACGCAAGCGATGGGGCGATGGGGACAGAACGATCGCACTCACCGCTATGTCAACCCTCACCCTCGCGAAGCCCCCTACTCCGCCTTAAAAATTTCCGTATCATCCTTGCTCTTCGCGGAGGATTTTCCCTTGGGATCTTGGTCTTCCGGTTTAACCAGGTCCTTGGCTGGGACGATCACTTCGTCGGCGTCGGTGTCGTCGATTTGGGAGAGCTTGGCGAATTGGAAGCGGAGGCCGACGATGGCCAGGCCGATCCAGTTCAAGAGGACAAACGAGATGACGTAGATCTCGCTCCCCGCTCCGCCGGAGCCGTACGAATGCAGCCCGACCGCTTCGTTTCCTTTGAACAGCGGCAAGAGGAAGTTCACCCCGTACCACGATCCGACGATCGCCGAGAAGCCGAGGATCGTGCCGACGATCAGTCCGAAGTTGTTGAACCAACCGGCGAACCGGCCATGCAAAATGGCCAGGTAGACCAGCAGCGAGACCAAGGCCCAAACCTCTTTCGGATCCCAGCCCCAGAACCGGCCCCAAGAGACGTCCGCCCAAATGCCGCCCAAAATGGTTCCAGCGGCCAACAGCAGCACGGCGACTTGGACCGCGCGGTAGGCGTAGTTACCCAGCACGTGGCACTGCTCCGGAGGGCGATACCCTAGGCTCTGGTGCGTGCTTCCCGCGGCCGGGGCGAAGCGGGGATCGGTCGGGTTGCCCAATACCGGTTTGCGGTAGGTGCCGAACATGTAGTACCCCAAGCCCATCCAGCCTAATCCCCAAGCCAATAGCCCGGCCCCATAGCTGGCCACAATCGTCAGCACGTGGACCGTTAGCCAGACATTCGACCGCAACACCGGCTGCAGCGGCGAGAAGTTGGCGTTCAAGACCGGCGAAAAGCTGGTGTCGAGGATCGGCGCGATCGAGGCGATGGTGAAGAAGAAGGTACCACAGAACCCGGCCGCGATCCCGAAGTAGTGACGCTCGTAGGTCCGCTCCATCTTCTTGTCCAGGGCGACATCGCTAACCCAGTCGGCAATCGTGAAGTACAGCAGGTAAACGGTGGCCAGGGCTAATCGGGGTAAGTACCACACCAGTAGTACAAACACGATCAACTGAACCAGGTAAAAACCCATCCCGGTCATCCAACCGTAGGTGTCCATGAAGGAGAAAAAGCTAAATAGGTTGAGTAGCGGACGGTTGCCATCATAGATGGGCTGCATGGTCAGGTAATAGCCCAAACCGACCATCATCAGCAATCGGGGCACAAGCGAAACCCAGTTGAACAGGTCCCAGGAGAACGTCCCCAACAGTTCGGTCTGCCGCTTGGTCAGCTTCGACTGTTCCCACGTAAACGGGGCCGCGGTGGCCCGCCAGGCGGCCAGTCGGGCGTCGTCGAACAAGGGTAGTAGGAGGAAGATCAGCCCCATGCTACAGACGACCCAGGGGACAAACACCACGGTCTCGTACATATTCGTGACCGGGGCCCAGCCGGTGATCACTACCCGCATGAAGAACCCATAGCTGGACCACAAAATGGCGGTGACCAGGAACGCCGTTCCGATCCAAAACATCGGTTTCCGCAGTGACGAAAACGCAAGGGCAAACCCGATCGTCGCGAAAAACGAAATCACCCAGGCCCAGCGGAATGGGTCGAGCTCGTTGTAGCGGACTTCGGTCTCCAGGCGAAAACTTCGATGGGGAGGGTAGGCAGTGTAGGACAACAGATGGGCATCAATCTGCTCCTGGGTAAGCTCCTCTTCGATCACATCCATCCGCTTGCTGGAGGCCGATTCGCCAAGCCGGTGGATATTATTCGCAAGGGCCCCTAAAGGCTTCTTGGCATCATCCAGCTTGCCTTCCGCCAGATACGCTTCGCGGACTTGTTCCCAGTCTCGGCGGACCGCGGTGACCAGATTGCTGTCGTAATTGGCCAACAGTTTGGGCGAACCGTAGAGAACCGAAGTCAGCCCCATCCACGGCTGCGAAAGATCTTTCACGTCACGCGTCGTGGCCAGGGCCGAGGCATTCAACCCTGGCACCACCAACAAGGCATTGCCGATCCGGTCGCCCGAGTTGCTGGCGAACCGACCGCCAACGTTGCTGTTTTCGTAGAGGGCCAGATGAAGCTCTCGGGTGATGTCTCGCAGGTCGTTCATCGTAACGAACAAGGTTTGGAAGATCGGTTTGACATTCTCAAACTCGGCTCGATTGATATTGAGTTGATCGTCGAACCGGTCACGCTGTTTCCTAAGAATCTCGGCCAATTCGGTCACTGATTCCCGCATCTCGACGATCGCCGGCTCCCACTCTTCTAAAGTCGCGGGGTCATCGGGGCGAAGTGGCTCCGGCTCGGTGTTGGCTAACGAGTCGGGGGAGGTTGCCCACGATCCAGAAAACAAGATGCGGACATCTTGGTAGGCCTGCAAGGTTCGCGTGGCGGCGCGTCCCAGTTCGTTCTCGCTGCCGATCTGCATGAACAACTGAAGTTGTTGGACCGGCGCACTACGGTCTCCACCTCGTCCCCCTTCCAACAGTTCGACCGCGCGGAACAGTTGCTGGGCAAATCGATTGCGCGACCCGACCAAGGGAATCGGCTCGGTGAAGATCACCTCTTCCCGCGGATCGAAGGTGACTTCGCGAAAGGCGGAGTAACGGAATAGCAGGTCGCTCCAGATTTTCTTATCCAGGGCGGTCTCTTCCGGTTCGCGCTCCTGCCGCTGGGCCTCTTCCGCCCGACGGCCCCGCTCGGCGAGGTGCTCGCGGAGTTTTACCGACGTGATCACCTGGTGAGGTGAAATGAAATTCAGCTTGTGCCCACCGGGGCCCAGGATTGGCAGGTCCAGCTCGTTGCGGACATCCTCGTGGGCGAGGTAGATGAACGGAACGTGTTCCCACGCCTCGGGCCGGACCATCCAATCCAGTACGATCTCGGCGGCCTGGAACTTCCGCTCCTTCCCCTCAGGGAAGATCTCCAGCGCAGCGGCCATTTTCGGCTCGGCCAATTCCTCGGCCGTGTAATAATCGGAAAGATTGAGCCGGATGGAGGATTTGTCGAACTCGGTGATCTTCTGGGCCGCAATCTTGGCATAGGCGTCCAAAGGCTTTACCCGGCCTTGATGATAGACCGGTAGATGCCGCCAAGCGGCCAGCCCTTCGCGGGCCGCATCCTCGTCGGCCTGGGCGGGTTGGGCCGACAAGAATTGACCCAGCATGGGCCCGCAGGCGAGTAGGGCCAGCCATAGGATCGCGTTGGTTTTCCGATTCCGAATCATCTGACAATCCACCTGACTTACGAGTGTACGGCTTCCGCCGGTCGGCTGGAAGTTTCGGGCCGTCGCGGCGCGGCGACGGACGTTTTGGTTTTCTTGGTTTTGAAGAAGTAGGCTCGCATGTAGAACATGCACGAAATGCCACCTACCACCAACATGCAGCCCCAATACCGGAGCGTGGTGCCGGGGTCGTAGTTCACGGAAAAGACGGAGCGGTAAACTTCCGGAGCGTTGCTGTCGACCGAAACGATCTGCTTGTACTCAGGTGTCCCCGCTTTGAACGGCCCTAGAAACGACTCCTGGAATACCCGCACATCCCGGCCAAAAATTGGGTCGGTGAAGTCGTCCGGAGCGTTCATCGTGATCCAGACGTCCTTCTTCAAGAGGGCTGTTTGCGACCAGAATACGTCGCCCGTGGCCTGATCCACGGCGATTCCGTCCGGTTGGTCCAGCAGGTTGTCGGTCAGGGTGACGACCTCTTTGCTGTCGAGATCCAGCATTCGGATCCGTGTCCGCATTGCCCGAGGGTTGGTCCGGTCGAGATTGGGGTTGTTGCGATGTTTGTTGGCGTGGGGGTCGAGATCATTGGGAGCGATATCGGTCCAGTAGACCAAACCGCGGTTGGAATCGACCGCCAGACTGTTAATATCCTGGAGTGCCTCGCCGCTGGTGCGGATGATACGGGGCCGTAGTTCCTGCTGATAGTCGATCGCGAGGATCGCCTGCTCCGAGGCGTCTAGCCAATAAATCGCCTTTTCACCGGTGTGTACTGCCAACGCCGCGATCCGGCTGGGATTGCTCGAAGGATGCGTGAACCAACGCTCGTTTAGGTCGCGGCCATCGGTCCGCACTCGGCCGATCGCCCGCTGCGAACGATTCACGAAAAAGACCCACCCCTCTTTGCCGTCGACCGCGATTTGACCCGGCCGACCGGAGAACCGCGCGATTGTCTCGACATGCTTACCATCCAAATCGCATTGCATGATCGAAGCCATATCCTGGCCTCGCGCCGCTCGGAAGTTGGTCCATAGCAGTTTGCCCCGTTCGGCGTCGACCGCGATCCCTTGCGGGTTGGCGGCAACCTGAATTAACCGGGTCCCATGGGCCTCGGGGTCTTCCAGATCGGCCTGGGTAGCGGCGAAGATCGACTTCTCCCCCTCCGTGTTGGAATCCTGTACGGAATCGATCCAGTAGATCCAATCTCCATGCGGCAACAGATGCGTCGGGTTTTGGCCCGAGGGGAGATGGAGCGACCGGGGACGGTTCAGCCCCGACTCGGCCCGATGTACCCGGCGATTGACATACCGATCCAAGTAATGGACATCACTAGAAAAGTGGGCCGCTTGGGAGGTCCCCGGATCAAGGTGCCGCTCGAAGCGGGTCAGGAAGATCCGAAACCCGATATCGACCGCATTGATCGGCATCACCAATCGTACGGTTTTTCCGCCGACGGTCATCTCATGTTTTAGGCCACCCTCGGCGTCGAGCCCTTCGTCCGGTTTATCGAAATGTCCCTTGAGCCAGAACGTTTCCGACTGGTCTCCGACCGTCATCCGCACCTGGGCCGCCGGGATCATCTGGATATCGGCCTTGCCGGAAAACGCAACCGGTTCCGGAAATGGCCGCGGGCGATGTGAGGGGACAAAATTGTTGACGTACATCTTGAGCTTGCCAATTGGCATCTCGAAGGCGTCGACCGTATTGGTTCGGCTTCCCGCGGTCGGCAATTCCCGGGCGAACACGACTTTTTTGCGATTCCAATAGCGATAGTACAGTCGTTTGGCATCGTTGGCAGTCGGGTCTTCCGACCCCTCGGCCGCGCCCTGGATGATATCGATCCGGGAGCCACCCTCTCCCTGCATCAGGGCGGCGGCGTCTTTTTCGCCATGGTCGAACCAGAAATCGCCGAACACTTCCTGCTCGTACGCTTGCTGGTTGTGTTCCGGCAGATCGGCCAACAGGGTCAGCTCCTCAACCTTTTCATCAGCTTTAAACAGCCCGATCCGGACCCCGGGGCTACTGTCTTGCTCGGCACTTTCCGGGACCGAGACCCAGCGGAACGAGCCATCCGGTGCGGTGGTGACCTGGGTGTTGGGCATGTACTCCAGGAGTTCGTACTCCAGGTTGGTGCCGGGAAGCTTGACGCGGGAAGATTCCTCCTGGTCGTCGAGCTGGATGATTGTCTTTTGGCCACCGGCAAGCAAAACCACCTGCCCTTTTTCGCCCAGCGAACCCTCGGGGGTCGACTTCAAGAATGCCTCGGTCGCGGCCCGAGTGTCGGCCAGCCAAAACTTGAACGAACCGCCCCCCCGCTTTTGGCTGTCCGCCAAACCGCGCGGCATCGCCTCTTCGTTTTTCCAGCGGCGGACCGCCAAGCGGATTGGGACCCAGCTTTCTTCCGCCTCGATCAACTGCCCCTCTGCCCCCGGAACCTGCCGCGAAGGCATGCTCATCCGCAGATCGAGCAGCGGAGTATCATCGTGCCAGCGGGCGTCGGAGTAGTAGTCGAGTACCTCGACCTTGATTTTGTCCTTGTCATACAAGACATCCCCCGGAGTGTTTCGGCTGGCCAAGTGAAACAGCGGAGTGAAATAGCCGGCCAAGTCGGGCCGGGGCACGTCCCAGTTGGGGAAGCCGTTGTAATACTCGCTCCAGTTAAGCATCCCCGGCTGAAACGCGAGCGGAGTTGTAAGCGGCTCCGCAGCCGCGTCGGGGTTCTCGTCCTCGACCGTCAAATAAAATGAGAAGCCGTAATCAAACGCCATGTGGGAGGACTGGTCTTCCCAGACATGCACTTGCGAGTCGATCCCGTGGGTCCGGCTCAGCACGCCGCTATACAGCAGCACGAGCAGGCCGATATGCGTGATCACGAACCCGGTTTGATGCCGTTTCCACGGGTAGCGAATGGTTGCTGCGCAAAAGATATTGACCGCCAGGAGGCCGTAAAGCGCCCCAAACCACCAGGCCCGGTAAACATAAAACTGGACCACGGCGGTGCTGAAGGTCGCTTCGACAAATGTCGCGACCATCAGGGCAATTGCCATCGACGACAGCAAAATCACCGCCAGGCTGAGGGACGCGAGGAACTGGTAGATTTGAAGCAGGATCCGCACCGGTAACGGTTGATCCGGCGAGACAAGTTTGGGTCTTGCCACAATTGATTCCAACAGGTTGAAGGAGCAAGGGCCAGCGTGTAGGTGGGTGTGGGGTGTGGCTGGCGACAGCAAAGGGAAGCAAGTGAGCCGCGTCGGAAGACTCAGCCCCTTTTCTGCTGGGCAACTTCCCACGAGCGTCACCGACGCTCATCCCCTTGTTCTTATTATAGCGCGAATCCCCCACAGAGATACATCCTCCGCTCAAGCAATCGGCCCGGTTCGGGGCAAACTCGATCCAGTTTTGCGGCCAATTCAGCCGGCGGAGGAGCCAATTGGTCCGATGGAGGGGAGTCAATAAAAAACCCCTCCACCAGGAGGGGTTTTCTTGTAGGGTAGTTTTTCTCGCCTAAGGGCCTTTTCCCGCTGCCGCTCGGCGAATTACTCGCCCAGGATGCTTAGGATCTGGTCCATGATGGTGCTGTTCAAGGCGTACGGCTCGTTGAAGCTCCAGATGTTCCACATTAGGTCGGTAACCATTAGTCCCGCGATCATAATCATGCCGGCGGTGGCCAGCAGACTAAGGACATTGATAACGGTGTACGGGGTTTCTTCCGCAGCCGAGGCAGCTCCGGCGGACGCCCGACCGGGTGCCACGGCGACGGCGTCCTCTTCGGCCACCAC
Source organism: Pirellulaceae bacterium (assembly GCA_040880405.1). Taxonomy (GTDB): domain Bacteria; phylum Planctomycetota; class Planctomycetia; order Pirellulales; family Pirellulaceae; genus JBBDIM01. Next base: position 33,218 of record JBBDIM010000110.1, read on the forward strand.
TCCGGCGTCTTCCTCCAAGCCACCAAAGTCGTCCCCTTCCAGTCCGCCATCGCTCGCAAAGAGGGCCGAATCGGACGAGACCGACTCGTTATCCAACGCGATCACTTGAGAACCGCTGTCATCCTCCTCCAGCTCGCCCCCCTCGACCGGTGTAAGCATGAAGTCGTCAACACCGCTTTTGGAGGTCGCCTCCAGATCGCCGAACATGTCGTCATCATCATCCAGATTGACGCCGCTTCCCGCGACCACTTCGACTTCGCCGCTGTCGTTAGTCAACTCCACCGAATCATCATCGTCCGCGGCCAAGTCCATCGCGGCGGCCGACTTGTCCGATTTGATCTCGATATCGTCGTCATCGTCAGAGGCCAGATCGATATCCATATCGCTGCTGTCGCTGCTGTCGAAATCAAGCCCCAACTCGCCACCGGCAAGATTCATGCTCGAACCGATACCGCTGGCTCCCAAGTCGAGCGACACTTCCTCGCCCAGGTCGAGATTAATTTCCGAACCGGTCCCTGACGGATCGCGGGCCTCATCCCCCAAGGCGATGTCGGAATCGCTCTCGGAGATCAGTCCCGGAACCCCTTTGCCGGAACCTTCATTCGTATCGGTAACTAAACCCAAATCGTCGTCGTTATCTTCCTGATGGAGATTGTTGCCAACGACCGTTTCGGTCGCCAAGATGTCAGAACCATCATCTTTTGAGGCCAGATTTAGTTCACTACCGGTATCCTCGGTCGGGTTTCTTCCTCGCTTCGAGCCATCGTCGCCCAAATTGATGTCGCTACCGACCAGGGTTAGTTCATCATCCCCCTCGGATTGATCTCCGCCGATGATATGCGAACCCGATTCCCCTTCACCCAACCCGGTGTCTTCGATCAAGATCGAGTCCATCGAACCGGAGGATTCCTCGTCTTTGTCTTCGCCCGAAAGGCGGAACTCCTGGCCTTCCGTTCGTTCGGCCAGCACAGACTTGGCTCGTTCCAGTTCGGTCTCTTTGAACTTCCAGCTCGAACCATCGCGGTAGCCGTGAATTTCATTCCGCTCGCGCATTTCTCGCACTTGTTCAGGCGAGATGCCGAGGGTGTTCGCGAATTCTTCCAGAGGAATCAGATTGGCCATGGAGGGCTCCCAGCAGCTAAAACGGATCGGTACAACGCGCGTCGCCTGGGAGAGAATAACCGCGAATGGCTCGCGATTTCAGGCCCCGGCTACTGGCGTCCGACCATCGTACGAATCTCACGCGGCGTTGGCGCGCCGCTGTTGAAATCCTCGATGAGTAAATCCCATTGTAAATTGCGCACGCTTTTTAGCGAGACTTTTCCCGTGGCACTATCCACATGGTACACGCCCATCACGCGGGTCGACGGATCGACCAGGACAATATTCTGGCCACCATCGGGGGCTGTGACACTGTGGAACATCAACTCGGACGCGACCGCAGGGGAGTTAGTCCGTTGGGCCAACAGCATCGAGTGTAAGCTCAAAAGCTCGCTAGTCAGCACTAGCCCGGCCACCACGAGGGCAACAGGGAGAAGAAATTTCCGCATAAACCACCTATCCTACGTGATTTACGGAAACCGTCTTCTAGACCTATTCTAGAAGCCGGAATCCAAGATGCAACTATTTGTTGGGACATTGACCGATTCAACGCCCGCCTACCCCCCTGAACTGGCCATGCAAGCATTAAAAGTGAGGGGAAACAGAGGGTGCGCGTGCGGTTATATCGCACCTAGGTGCCCTCAAGAAGAGAGATTTCGGGGGCGTCATGCCCGCATGCCCGCATTCGCGTCCTGAGCGAGAGGGACGAGGACTCAAGATAGGCGAGCAACAAGCGCTGGCACCTACCCAAGAAAGATTTTCAGCCGGCAGGGCCAAGGCCCTGTCGGCTGAAAATACATTTCCCCCCCGGGATTATCTGATCGCTTGGTAGGCGGATTCATAACGGAAGTAGTGATGTCGCAAGTGGTAGTGAAGATCCCGCTTGCCTGACGCAAAAAGTTATCGGCAACTTTCCAGGCCAACTTTCACTTTCTTTTTGACCCAATCTTTTTTACAAGTCCCCTTGGGAATTCGAGGGGCTCTTGGGTATTGTCTGTCCGCCTCCGCTGATCTCGCCTTGAATCCCAAATTAACCTGATCGTGGCCGGGGGAATTTACCGATTGTACCGATCATACGGACCACCCGGCCGCAACCCACATCGGACGTGGCCCACGCGCCGCAGCAAGGAGCATTCTGGTGACAGTGAAAAAGTCGTCCCCGTTCAGCCGAAATCTGTCGAACAAACTCGTCTGGCCGATGATTCTCGGGGCCGCCTTCACCACGGTTCTCTACAGTGTGATCCACCTGGGGCCATTCCAAGGGTGGTCGATGCTGCGCTACCTGATTGGGCACCCGGTCGAGTATGTTGAGGTGGCGATGTTCATGGTGGGTGTCGGGGCCCTGCTATTAAAAGGGGGGCAAATCCTGAGCGACTTCCGCGGAGCCGACCAAGTCAGCCTGCCGGAAATCCCCCCCGGCCGAATGCCGATCAGCGAAGCACCCAACCTGCTAGCGGATCTCCGTGAGATGCCCGCTCGGTTCCATAACCTGTTGATTCACCGCCGACTTTCCTCGGTGCTGGAGCATGTCGAGGCGGCCGAAACCGCCTCGGGCCTGCAAGAGGAACTCAAATACCTCTCCGATATCGATGCCGAACGCGCCGAGCATGACTACAGCCTCGTCCGGATTGTGATTTGGGCGACGCCCATGCTCGGTTTTTTGGGGACCGTGATCGGGATCACTCTGGCCCTGGGCAATCTCTCGCCGGAGGCCTTGGTCAATGAACCCAAGGTGGCGATGGAAAGCCTGCTGCAAGGGTTGAGCGTGGCGTTTGATACCACCGCTCTGGCCCTCACGCTGTCGATTGTCTTGATGTTCGGGCAGTTCCTTCTGGCGCGCGTCGAGGCGGAACAACTCACGATGATCGATCAGGCTGCGTCCGATCAACTGCTAGGCAGGTTCCAGGTCGATGGCTCACAAACCGATCCCAATGTCGCGGCCATCCGCCGGATGTCGGAGAAAACCATCAGCACCACCCAGGACTTAGTCTTGCGGCAAACCGAACTATGGCGAGAAACCGTCTCGGTCGCCCACCAGCATTGGCAACGCGTAATGGGCAGTAGTCAGGAACAGATCGAGACCGGCATCCGCGAGGCCCTGACCCAGTCACTCAAGACCCATGCCGAGCATCTGGCCGCCGCCGAACAGCAGACCATCGAGAGCCGGCAACAGGAGTGGCAAGCGTTTACCGACACGCTGCAAACGTTGACCGAAGCGATGCGCGAGCAACAAGACAAGCTGAGCGAGCAGGGAGAAGTGATGCTCCGTGTGGTCGAGGCGACCGGCGAAGTAACCAACCTGGAAGAGAGCCTCAACCGGAACCTGAAGGCGCTCTCCGGCAGTCACCACTTCGAAGAGACCGTCTCCAACCTGGCGGCGACCATCCATCTGCTCAACTCGCGGATGGGTTCGGCGCATGAATCGCGAAGCCTGGGACGCAAAGACGAGAAGGGACACGCCGCGTGAGGCGCCGGATAGGCAAAAACGCTGTCGAGATCTCGCTGTTCCCGTTTTTGGCTGTGCTGATTTGCACCATGGGGGCGTTGATCGTGCTGTTCGTGGTAATGGTCCTCCAGGCCAGAACCGCCGCCGATCCCCCTCCGCTCGCAATCGAAGCGCCACCGCCACAAGTGGAAGAGCCACAGGAACCGACCGGTCCCCCCAAGGCCGAAGTGGAGGAGCAAATCCGCATGCTCAAGCAACTCCGCGAGGAGGGCCAGGCTCGACTGGAAGAGAGCCGCCTCCGCCTGAGTGGCCTGGAAGACCATATCCAACGGGTCCTGGAAGAGCTGCGCCAGCTCAAGGGACAAATCGATATTCTGGAAGCAGAACGAGACAACCAATCCGCCTCTCCGGAGCAGACAGAAGAGAAAATCCAGGCGGCCCGGCGGAAGATCCAGGAAGCGGAAGCCAAGCTCGAAGAGCTTCGCGAAGAATTGAAGGGTCGTAAACCGGCGTATGCCTTGGTTCCGTACGAAGGGCGCAACGGCACGCAGCGGCAACCAATCTATATCGAATGCACGGAGAAGGCGGTGATCATCCAGCCCGAGGGAATCTACCTGGATGGTGCGGACTTCGGACCACCGATGGGGCCCGGCAATCCGCTCGCCTCCGCGCTGCGAATCATCCGGGAGTACCGAGCCGAACAAGCGGGTGGACTGCAGGCCAATCCGTATCCCCTGTTAATCGTGCGTCCCGGCGGAGCGGAATCGTACGCCGCGGCGCGGGAAGCACTTAAATCATGGGATGCCGACTTCGGTTACGAACTGGTGGATGACGAACTGGAACTAGCCTACCCCACGGCCGACCCCTTCCTTGCCAAACAACTGGTCCAGGCGGTCGAATTCGCCCGGCGGAGAAAAATCGCCCTAATCGAAGCGGCTCCGGGGCGCTACGGTCGGCTGGAAGACAACCCCGGCCTGACTGCTTCTCGCAACGGTGGCTTCCAGACGATTGGTCGTCGTGGCGGCGAAGAGGGCAACTCACCTTTCGGAGAGAATCGTTTCATCAGTGGTGGTGGCGGTGCCAGTGCCCCGACCGGTTTGTCCGGCAGGCCAGGAGGTGGTGAGCACACACCTACCGATCAGAGACGAGGCCGAAATGGCCAAGGCCCGGGCATGGGTGGCGAGGAATCACTCGGAGGCGACGCCCCGCGGCTCACCAGCGCCGACGGGAAATCGTCGGATTCCAACAGTGAGCAATCTGGCAAGCGAACTGGTCCTCGTGGCGAGGTCGGTCAGGAGATGAATCCCAACAGCGACCTCGCCGCTTCCAGCGAACCGGGCCAAATGACTACCAGCTCGGCCCAATTAAGTGAGAACAACGCCTCTCAAAATTCCAATCCCGCGGGGCAGGATCAGGGCCAAGGGGCCCAAGGTCCGAAAGGCACGCAAAATGGTACCGGAGGGACCGGCGGCAGTGGCCGATCCGACAACCCATTGGCGGCCCAGAGAGGACAAAACTGGGCCCTCAAACAAGGAAGCCCGCGGAGCACCGGCATTACCCGGCCTGTCTCGATCGAGTGTGGCGGCGGCGAACTGATGCTCCTACCGGAGCCTGGCAGCCGCCTGCCGGCCAGGACGATTGATGTCAGTGGCGACCCTGTCGAGGGAATCGATCATCTGGTTCAACTCATCGATCAGCGGATCGATAGCTGGGCTTCGGCCGGACGGGAACTGTATTGGAAACCGGTCTTGCATGTGCAGGTCCTGCCTGGGGGTGAGGCTCGGTTCGAACAGTTGCAAACCTTGCTCTATGGTTCCGGCATGGAGGTGATCCGCAAGTGAGAGCGCGTCGCCGTACCCAACCCGACTCGGGCGCTCCTTCGCTCGACTCGTTTCTCGATGTCGTGACCAACCTGGTTGGCATCCTGATCATCCTGATCATGGTGGTGGGGATGACTGCGCGGGACGCGTTGGTCCAGGCGGCGAGCCAAATGATTTCCCCGACCGAGGAGTCCGCCCCTACCCTCTCGATTGAACCGACGCCGCCGCGTGAGGAAATGGCGGACGACGACCTGCTCCAGCAGCACCGAGCTTTAATCGCGGAGGTTGAAGGCCTCTCAGGGCAGATCCAATCGGTCGATCAGGAGACGAAGGGACGCCACAATGAGCGCAATCAGTTGCAACTACTGCTCTCCGCCGCGCAACAATCCCTCGAGGAGCTCACGCAACAACTCGACGAGAAAGACCAAACTCGGATCCGCGGCCAGCAAGACCTGTTAGCCGAACAAACACAGCTCGACAAGCTGTACGACCAGATTGAAAGCCTGCAAAACTATCAACCAGAGGTTCTTGAACTGGCCCACTACGCCACACCGCTGGCCAAGACGGTCTTCGGCGAAGAGGAACACTTCCGCCTCTCCGGCGGACGCTTGACCTACGTGCCGATCAACCAACTGGTCGAACTGATGAAGCAGGAAGCCGCCGTCAAGGCTCGGCAAATGGGCAATCGCGATACCATCACCAGTACGGTCGGACCGCTCAGCGGTTTCCTCTGCGAATACACCCTCCGCCGGGTCGGCTACGAGCGAGAAACATCGATGGGTACCGCCACGCGGAAAGGGGTCGAGCTCGACCACTTCATGCTGCAGGCGGAGCGACCCGATATGGGTGAGACCATCCAACAGGCCCTCAGGCCCGGTTCGCGGTTCCGCGAGGTGATCGGCACGTTCGATCCGGACCGCACCACGATTACCGTCTGGACCTACCCCGACAGCTTCCACACGTTCCGCGACATCAAGGAAGACCTGTTCGAACTCGGCTTCTCCACCGCGGCGCGGCCACTGCCGGAAGGCCATCCCATTGGCGGTTCCCCTCAGGGACAGCGCTCGGCTTCGCAGTAGAAGCGAGTGAAAAAGGGGTCAGGACTCGAAAAGATCGCGAAAAATCTCAGTGGTCTCTTGACCACTTGGCGGTAGAATCGCGCTTAGGTTGTTGGCTGGGCCGACGGACGCTAGGCCAGGGCCGTGACCGCCTCTCTTCACAAAAGGACCAGGACGATGCGTACTCGCTTTTCTGTTTTGCTGCTCGCGCTATTCGCCGTCACCGTGGGTTCGCTGGGGGTGGCCTCGGAAAGTTCTGCCAAGGCTGATGGCTTCGAAGCTCATCTCAAACACCTCAAAGCAGGCAAATTGGCCGCAGGAGAAAAGGCTCTCGCCGCCTACTTGGAAGAAAACCCCGAGGATGACGTCGCCCGACTGGAACTAGGAATCACTCAGTTTCTACGAACCTGGGAAGTTGTCAGCAGTGACCTGTACCAACATGGCCTGCGGACCGACCGCATTCAAATGATGCCGTTTGGAATCCGGCATCGCCTGCCGCTGCACCCCGACCCGAAGGTGTTAACGGCTGGCGGCCTCCGCGAGATACTTCAGCGGATGGTCAACGACCTCACCACGGCCGAAGCGACGCTGGCTAAGATCACTTCGGACGACCTCAAAATGGAACTCCCGGTGGAGGAGATCAAGCTCGACCTCTTGGGAGACGGCAAGCCGATTCCTGTCAAAGAGATGCTGATGGGGCTCCGGAATCAGCGAGCCCGTCCCAATCCCATGCCGGTCCCGCCCCTTCCCTTTGTCGTGGCGATCGACCGGGGTGACGTTCATTGGCTACGTGGGTACTGTCACTTCCTGGCTGGGTGTGGCGAGGTGATGCTGGCCCACGATGGGACGGAGTTCTTCCACCGCGTGGGGCACTTGATGTTCCAACGACCCGATACTCCCTACGACTTCATTCGGGACGAAGTCCCTGACGCGACCTTCCGGTTCGATACCCGGCAGATCTCCGACCTCATCGCCGCGATTCACCTCTTGCGGTTTCCGATCCATGAACCGAACCGAATGGAGAACGCCTTGGAGCACTTCGAAGCGATGCTGGCCCAATCGAAGATTATGTGGAAACACTATCAGGCCGAGACCGATGACGATCAGGAGTGGATTCCCAATCCCAAGCAAACCGGCGTGCTGGGCGTGCCGGTAACGCAGAAGATGCTCGACACTTGGCTGGAGACCGTGACCGCGGCCGAAGAGGTGCTGAAAGGGGAGAAGCTGGTCCCGTTCTGGCGAGGCAAACCGCGCGGCGACTACGGACTGAATCTTCGCAAGGTATTCACCGAACCGCAAGAGTTGGACCTCATTCTCTGGATCCAAGGGACCGCCGCGGCTCCGTACCTGGAAGATGGCAAAGTCACTCAGTTGGCCAGCCCGGAACATCTCCAGCGAATCAACCGCGACTTTGGGATGAACTTTTTTGGGTTTGCGGTGTGGTTTAATTAAAGGGTCCCCTCCAGGGGCAATTTCTCAGGCATCGTCCGGCCAGTCGGAGACATTGCAATGCCCCTCCGGTCGTCGTCTCGGAAAAAAGCAATCCGTTCCCCCACTTCTTTGCCAGCACGAATGAACCGCTCACGAAACTACTGCCGTAGAACGACCGGAATTGGCACGCACATTGCATTAGATTCCGTTACTGCGGACCGATTAAATTTAGTGCAAGTCAAGGAGAACAATAATGGCTACTACAACCCAGTCAGTTACCGAGAACCGTCTAAGTCCGAGACACGACGCCAGTTCGACTGAACATAGCTCGGAAGTACAACAGCACTCCGAAGGGAAAGTCGCGCGGATGATCGAAGAACAAACCGCGAAAGTCCCCTCGGACGCTTTCCTTTGGGCCGCCTTCGGCTCCATCGGAGGCTCGATCTTTTTGCAGATGATGGGGCGGCAGCATGAGAGCCTCTTTGTCGGGCAATGGGCACCGACGTTCCTCATCCTGGGGCTCTACAATAAAGTGGTGAAAGTGGCCGGCTCGGATCGAACACATCAATAACGTTTGATTTCAGGTCGCGGTCTACTGAGGAGAAGTCTGTCACACTGGTCATCCTACTACCACTTGAGATCGCAAGAGGCCGCAAGGACTTGTTCCTTGTGGCCTCTTTGTTGTAAAACCAGGCGACCCGCACAATGGGTCCCGAGATTGCAATTCGAACTGCAAGCAATGCTAGCTTAAGGCAGCCCTTATCTCAGAATCATATCACGGAAGTTCCGGAGTAAGCGGCTCGTTTCGGTCACTTGCTGGCAGTTGGCCACGAACTCATCGAACGGCACCGCCGCGATCCGCTCGCAGTATTCCGGGTAGGCGCTGACCCTTGCGCAGAGACTCGCGTGGTCCAGTTCCGGGTGGAACTGGGTACAGTAAATTGGCTTGTCGCGGTAGCGGAAGGCCTGCTCGGGAACTCGGTCGGAAGAGGCCAACAGAATCGTGTCCGGGGGTAGTTTGACGACATGGTCTTCGTGCCCCATGTAGGCCAGAAAGGTTGGCGGCATCGTCGAGAACAATGGGTCTTGCTCACCCGCTTCGGTTAAATAGACGGGATGGCTGCCGAGTTCCGCATTGGGCAAATCATGCTCGACGACGCCGCCGGTCGCGCGGGCCAATGCTTGAAAGCCCCAGCAGGAACCAAACGTCGGTTTACTTAGTTCCACCAGCAGCGACAACCCCTCCAAGGCCCGGTAAAGCCAAGGCTCCTCGCTGGTGACTGAGTACCGCCCACTACCGCCGATCAGCACCAGATCGAACCGAGAAAGATATTCGCTGGTAAGCGTTTCATTGAGCAGGTCGAACGTGACAAGCTGCTCCGGCTCGCAGTCCAGCGCCTTCACGAAACAGCGAATCTCCTGCTCGCGGACCACGTCGTCGGCAGCGCGGATTTGGATCAGCAGATACCGGGCAGTTTGCGTCATAGGTTGCGTTCCAAGCGGTGTATCTAGGCTGATTCTCGCGTGGCGTGGTCGATCCCCGCCTCGGCAGCCATGCAAATCTGGTCTAACTGTTCCAGGCTAATCGCCAATGGCGGCATGATCACCACCACATCGCCCAAGGGGCGAATCCAAACCTGGTGGCTGCGAGCAAAGTCGCAGGCAATGTTCCCCCGTAGCTCGGCCCCGCTATATTTTACGCCACGCTCTCGGTCGGCAACCAATTCGATCCCCGCGATCAGCCCACACTGGCGAACATCGCCGACATGCGCGTGCTTAGCGATCCGCGCAAGATGCTCGCTTAACCGCTCAATCTTTTCCGGCAATTGCGCGAGGGTTTGTTCCTCGTCGAAGATTTCCAAGGTAGCTAGGGCCGCGGCGGCGCTCAATGGGTTTCCACCGAAGGTGTGCCCGTGGTAGAGCGTCTTACCAGAGGCATTATCGCCTTGAAAGGCGTTCCAGATTTCGGTCGTGGCGATCGTCGCGCTCATCGGCAGGTAGCCGCCGGTCAGCCCTTTGCCGAGGCACAGCATGTCGGGTACCACCTGCTCATGCTCGCAGGCGAACATCTTGCCAGTCCGGCCGAAGCCCACGGCGATTTCGTCCGCAATCATCAGTACGTCGTACCGCTGGGTCAGCTCCCGGACACCGCGCAGGTACCCGGCCGGCTGCATCACCATGCCAGCGGCCCCCAGGACCAACGGCTCGATAACCAAGGCCGCGATCTTTTCATGATGCTCGCGGAGCAGGTTTTCCAGCAGGCTGAGGTGATGCGCAGTCGCAGTGGCCTCGCTGTGAGGCTCCCCCTCCGCGTGCCAACGACGATCAGGAATCGGCAGCCGGTGGACCGGGAACATCAGCGGTTTGAAGATCGCGTTGAACTGATCGACCCCACCGACACTGATCGTGCCGACCGTGTCGCCATGGTAGGAGTCGTCGAAGCCGATGTAGACCGTCTTCTCAGGCTTTGGGTTTTCCCGCTGGTGCCAATACTGGAAGGCCATCTTCAAAGCAACTTCCACCGCCGAGGCGCCATCACCCGCGAAGAAGATATGATTCAACTCTCCCGGGGCGAGATCGGCCAACCGTTTGGCTAGATGAATGGCCGTGCTGTTGGAGCTGCCCAGATTGGTGACATGGGCCACTTTGCCGAGCTGCTCGACGATCGCAGCGTCGATCTTCGCGTGGCGGTGTCCATGCAAGTTACACCACAGGCTACTCACTCCGTCCAGGTAGCGGTTGCCAGCGAGATCGATGATCTCGCATCCTTCGCCCCGGTCGAAGATGACCGGCTCGTAGGTGGCCATTTGGGTGAAGGAATGCCAAACGTGAAAGGTATCCCACTGCTCCAGTTGTTGCCTCGTTGGCTGCATTGCGACTTTCAGATTTAGGAGCCAAACCGATGGTGGGTCCGTGAAAAAGGGGTCAGGACTCTTTTTCGCGATCCGTTCTCAAAATCGAACACGTCTGATGAAAAAGAGTCCTGACCCCTTTTTCACCCTCTCTCAATTTACCACTTCACGTGGACTTGCGAACCGACCTTGAGCCCTAGAAATTTGGCGGCGCTGTCCCCCACCAAACCTAACCGCAAGGTTTGCCCTGGGTCGCAGATGGCGATGTAGGTCATTTCTGGTTGATCGTGGGCCTCCGGATGAATACCCAGGGTAGCGTGTCCCTCGCATTCGATCGTAACTCGTTCGTCGCGGGGTAGGCCGTCGAGCTGCTGGTGCGAGATATCGGTGATCGCGTCTCCACTTTCGGAGATGGCGGTTACCTGCCCGGAAAGTTTGTTCGCCACGGTCAGTCCATCGATGCGGGGATTCGGGGATGAGTTGTCACGTGCCGCGCTGCCGACGATTCTAGTCTGGCACGACCCGGTCGCCAACCATCGTCTTGCGCCCTCACGGCATCAACGTGCCGGACTAAACCGCCGAGCGCGAAATCTTAACCTGAGCGTCCTGCCATTCCCCACACCTTTGAGCGGCATTGCCCCGCACCACCGCCAGTTCCAATTGCCCCGAAGAACCCCACAGGGCCGCCCATTCACCCTCGGGCACCTGGCTGTAGGTTCGACTCAGGCCGTGGATGGTGGTCGTGCCGAGCTCAACTTTTAGTCGCTTCGGCTCCCAATTGGCGGGAAGGTCGTCGACCATGATGTTGGTGATTAAATTGCCAAAGCTATCGGCATAGACCACGCGGCCGGTGACGGTATCCCCGTCATGATGAGCCATCCGCAGTTTCGACTCGGCGTCGAGTATCGAAGCGACCGGCAAGTCATGGCTGAAGTGGCTAAGCGGCTCCCCTTTTACCAGACGAGCCGCGACTGGAGCCATCACGTCTCGGCCATGGAACGTATGGAACCGCTCGGTCGCCGGAAAGGCCTCCAGCTTCACCCGCCAAACACCACGCGGAGTATGCCGCGCGGCGACGATCTCCAGCAAACCGTTGTCCGGCCCGATCACTATTTGTTCCGCAACTTGGGCAATCAGAATCGGCCGGTTGGATCCGACCCCCGGATCGACCACGGCGACATGAATCGTCCCCGGCGGAAAGGCCTCGACCGCGCGCAATAGCTTCCAACTCCCCTCGGCCACCTGCTGCGGCTTGACCCCATGAGTGACATCCACCAGATTCGCCCGCGGAGCAATCCCCAGAATCGCCCCCTTCATCTCGGCCACATAAAAACTATCGGTGCCGAAATCGGTAAGCAGCGTGATGATGCCGTTGGGGTGGAAGGCTTGCATGGGAAATATTCATCCATCAAAGGTAGGGTGGGTGAAGGCCGCCAGGCCGTAACCCACCGGCAGTGCGCGGGTGGAATTGCCGACGCGGATCGCACATGGTGCATTTGCGTTTGCTTGAACCCCGGCCCGATTTGCCATTGCAAAATTGGCTGGCGTTGGTGGGTTCCGAAGACTCCCCTCTACCGTTCCCGTTACCACTTACATGCCTTTAACCAGTTCCATGCACTTCGCGCGGAGCTCGCCGGGGTCGATGTTGGGGTTTTTCTTTTTGGCTTGGCCGATTAGGGCCCCGACCGCTTTTTGCACGCCGTTTTTCAGGTCTTCCACGATCTTGGGGTTGGCTTCCAGCAGTTCGCGGCACAGGTTTTCCAGGGCCGAGTCGTCGACCTTTTCGATCCCCATCTCGGCCATGATCTGCTCGGCCGTTTGGTCCGAGTCGAGCATCGCGGTGAAGACGTCTTTGGCCCGGGTGGTGTCGATTTCTTTGCCCTGGATCGCCTTGAGCAGGCCGGTTAGCCGTTCGGCAGAGATTGGGAACTGCTCAATCTCGATCTGTCGATCTTTGAGAATCCGCAAGACATCTTGCTGGACCCAATTGCTGGCCAGTTTGCCGTCGCCGGCGGATTGGGCCAAGGTCTCAAAGTAAGTGACCGTTGATTGGGCTTGGTTGACGATCACGTCGGCGTCGTAGGCGGGGATCGTGTAGGCCGCCTCTAATCGCTCGCGGATCTGTTGCGGCAGTTCTCCCAGTTCCGATTTAACCCGCTCGATCTCCTCCGGCTGCACCACCACCGGGGCCAAGTCGGGTTCGGGGAAGTAGCGGTAATCGCTGCTCTCTTCCTTTTCACGCTGCCCCCGAGTGATTTGGGCCTGGTCGTCCCAGCCACGGGTCTGTTTGGGCATGTCGCCGATCGTCTTGCCGGTCTCTTGCCACACTTCGTATTGCCGCTTCGCTTCGTACTCCAGGGCCCGTTCGACCGCGCGGAAACTGTTCATGTTTTTGATTTCGACGATCGGCGTGGCGATCTTCTTGCCGTCGACCATCATGTGCAAGTTGACGTTGGCATCGACCCGGAGGCTCCCCTCCTGCATGTTGCAGTCGGAAACGCCCAGGTACACCAAAATCAACCGCAACTCGGTTAAGTAGGCCTTCGCTTCAAGCGACGACCGCATGTCCGGCTCGCTCACGATCTCCAGCAGCGGCGTGCCGGTGCGGTTCAGGTCGATCCGCGAGTCCGCTTTGCCGGCCGCCTCGTCGTGCATGCTTTTGCCGGCGTCCTCTTCCAGGTGGGCCCGAGTGATGCCCACCTTTTTCGGCTTAAAGCGGCCTTTGGGATCGCTAATTTCCAGAAAGCCATCCTGCGACATCGGCAAGTCGTACTGGCTGACCTGATACCCTTTGGGAAGGTCGGGGTAGTAATAGTTTTTGCGATCCCACTTGGTGAAGTTGGGGATCTCCAGATTGAGGGCGCAGGCCGTTTTCAAGGCCAACTGGTGGGCTTTGCGGTTCATTACCGGTAACGAACCGGGCAAGCCCAAACAGACAGGGCAGGTCTGCGTGTTGGGGGAGGCCCCGTATTGGGTGCTACAGCGGCAAAACAGTTTGGTCCGCGTAGCCAACTGGGTGTGGACTTCCAGCCCGATGATCACTTCGTACGGTGGGGAATCACTCATGCCAGGTCAGGCCTCCGCAGGTGCCAATCGGTCTCTTGCTGGAACATGTAAGCCGCTCGAAGCAGCCGCTCCTCTTCCAATGGTGGAGCCTGCATCTGCAAGCCGATCGGGAGACCCCGCAGCGACATACCACACGGGATCGAGACCCCGGTGATGCCCGCCAGATTCGCGCCGACCGTGTAGAGGTCTCCCAGGTACATCGAAAGAGGATCGTCCGACTTTTCCCCGGCCGGGAACGCGGGCGTCGGCGTGGTGGGGCCGACAATCAGATCGACCTCTTTGAAGGCGTCGTCAAAGTCTTGCCGGATCAATCGCCGGACCTTGAGGGCCTTCAGATAGTAGGCGTCGTAGTAGCCAGCGCTCAAGGTGTAGGTCCCCAGCATGATTCGCCGCTTGACCTCGGGGCCGAACCCCTCTGCCCTGCTCTGCCGATACATCCGCACCAAAGCGGAATCCATCTGCTTGATCGCCCGCTCGTCACCCGCCGCTTCTAGCACGGCCCGTTCTTCTGAGAGCTGCTCGAGGACCGCCTTTTCGTCGCAGCGATGGCCGTAGTGGACGCCATCGAACCGGGCCAGGTTACTCGAGGCCTCACTCGGGGCGATGATGTAATAGGTGGCAATCGCGTACTTGCTGTGGGGTAGGGAAATATCGACGACCGAGGCCCCTTTCCGCTCGAAGATCTTCACGGCCTCACGAACCGCCGCGTTCACCTCGGTATCGAGCCCTTCGCCAAAATGCTCGCGGACCAGCCCGATCCGCAGCTTTTCTAGTGGCTTGCCAACCGACTGAGTGAAACTGGGGACCGGCTCATTGGCGGAGGTGGAGTCTTGCGGGTCGTGCCCGGAAATTGCTTCGAGCAGCAGGGCCATATCCTCGGCCGAGCGGGCCATCGGGCCGATTTGGTCCAAACTACTGGCAAAGGCGACGAGCCCAAATCGGCTGACCCGGCCGTAGGTCGGTTTCATGCCGCTAATGCCACAGAATGCGGCCGGTTGGCGGATCGAACCGCCGGTATCGGTCCCAATCGAGAGCGGTACCATATCGGCCGCGACACAAGCCGCCGCGCCACCACTGGAACCACCGGGAACCATCTCCAGGTTCCACGGATTCCGCGTCTTGCCAAGGGCGGAGTTTTCAGTCGAGCCACCCATGGCGAACTCGTCCATGTTCGTCTTGCCGAGGATCACCGCGTCCGCGTCGTTCAGTTTGCGAATGACCGTGGCGTCGTATGGCGGGACAAAGTTTTCCAACATTCGCGAGGCGCAGGTGGTGACCTCACCCTTGGTACACAGCAGATCTTTCACAGCGACCGGCAGTCCGGCCAAGCGGCCCAGTTTCTCGCCCGCCTTGCGGCGGCGATCGACATCTTCCGCTTTGGCGAGGGCCGAATCGCGCGTCACCTTCAAAAAGGCACCCACTTGGGCGTCGTGAGCTTGGATCCGGTCGAGAAAGGTGGTGGCAAGTTCAACCGCAGTGACTTCCCCCGACTGAAGCTGTTCCAAGAGCCGGGTGGCGGTGGATTCGATCAACGACATCGCGGCATTGCCTTTAAAAGGGGTGGCACTGGCGCGAACCAAACTACTCGCCCAGCACCGCCGGAACGCGGAAACACTCTTCGTCTCGCTTGGGGGCGTTAGCCAGTGCGGCTTCTCGGGGCAAAGACTCGTGGGGCTCGTCCTCGGCGAAGATGTTGACCTGCTCGATCGCGTGGGCCATCGGCTCGACATCGGACGTGTCGACTTCTCCCAGCAGGTCGATGTACGACACGATCTGGCTCATCTGCTCGGTCATCAGCGTCAATTCCTCTTCGGACAGACGCAACCGAGCCAGCAGCGACACCTTTTCGACATCTTCGCGCGCAAGTCGCATGCCATTCCCCTTGCTTGAGACACGGAAAGCGAAAGCCAAGTCTACCAGAACCCCATGGGGCCTTTATTTCTTGGCGGCGGCCTTCTCTTCCGAGGGCAACTTGAACGGCTTGTGGCGAACCACTTTCTTAATACGCCCGCTGCGGATGCACTGCGTGCAGACCAGCATCGACTTGTGCTGACCGCTGGTGGTCACCACATTGACGTTTTGGAGGTTCGGCTTGAATTGACGCCGGGTGATCCCGGTAATCTTCGTACCAACCCCACCGAGGTATTTAGCTTTACCCCGCAAGGTCACTTTATTTCCCATTTGTGCGGACTTGCCACACACCTGACAGGCTCTGGCCATCTTCGACTGGCTCCCAACTTACTCTCGGCGACTTGGTAGAAACCTCACAGCATACGGACTAGGGGGCGAGCACGCAATATCCCCCGCACCCAACCATGAGACCGTGAACGCAAAAAAGAGGGACTACTTCACGTACTTCCGGCAAATCTCTAAAACCTCCGGCAATGCCTTGCCGTTGGTGCCGATTCCCTCTCCCGAGAAAATGGTCGGTTTACCGGACCAATCCGTAAAGGTTCCGCCCGCTTCTTCCATGATGGGTTGGAGCGCCGCCGCGTCCCAGACACTCATGATCGGATCGACCATGGCGACCGCCCTACCGGTAGCGATCAGGAGGTAACCATAGCAATCGCCCCAAGTTCGGGTCACCAGGGCCTGGGCCTCCAGTTCATGAAAGCACTGGGCAGCACCCCGCTCGGCGAAGGTACTGACCTGTGAGGTGAGAAACACCCCCTCCCCCAAAGACTTTTCGCGATCCACATGGGCGGGCACCGGATCGGCCTCGCCCCGTTCGTACCAGGCACCCTGCCCTTTGGCGGCGTAGACACACTCATCGAGCCCAGGGATGTATACCACGCCGATTAGGCTTTGCCCGTGGTATTCCACCCCAACCATCGTCCCAAACAGGGGCACGCCAGCCACAAACGACTTGGTTCCGTCGATCGGATCGACAATCCAGCGAAACCCGCTCGTCCCCTCGGTCTCGCCGAATTCCTCGCCGATGATCCCATCTTCAGGGAACTCCTCGGCAAGGGAATCGCGGATCAAGGTCTCGGCCTCGCGGTCAGCAATCGTCACCGGTGAGGCATCCGCCTTTTGCTCAACCAGCAGTTTGGGGTGCAGGAAGTGCTTGAGCGTCCCCTTGCCGGCCAAGCGGGCCAGGCGGCGGGCGGCGTCGAGACGGGGACCAATTTCCGTTTGCGGTGGAGTTTGTGTGTTCATCCCGCCCAAGATAGGTGGGGTGTAATCAGGCGACAAGCCCCATTGCGGCCCAGTCTGTTGCGGCCCAGTCCGGAGCGATCGGGAGGCGTGCGATCCGGTATTTGCGCCGCATGCCATCGGCATTCCCGTAGTTTTCGCTTGTTGATGTTTTCAGCAGTGCCGGACGACTGGCTCGCTGCATGAGCGGGCACCGCCACGGAAAGGCCGGAAGCGACACGAATCGGCCGATTCACTTTCCCCTTTGCGTCTTGGCGGCTTTGCGAGAGAAATTTTTTCCTAATCCCCAGCCAAACCAGGGATGCGTTGATAAGCGGGTGCCATGCCCCCGCCCGGAAAGCGTGGACATGTTTGGGCGGGAGAAGTTACCACCGGCAACCCTCATCATCATCACATCCACCTGGAGAGCTACGGTCGTATTCGTTGTTTTTCTTCCAGCCAGGCAATCACCGCAGAAGGGACCATCTCATGACCACCCTCGAAGATCGTGACCTGGGCCTTGCCCGAAATGCGGCGGAACAGTGGCGGTTTGGCACCGTAGCTGGGATCCTTGATCTCGCGCTGCAAATGAGGCGGGACTTCGGCCTGTTGGGTGAAGTGCTCGATTTCGGCAGCGGTCAAACGATCCTCCGCCTGAGCCACTTCGTTGAAGGCGCGGAGGGTATGGCTGATCGGGACGCTTCCGGTATGTCCATCATGAATGCCGGCGGCGATGTGCAGTTCTAGCCCCTTGGCCGCCGCCAGATGGGTAAGGGGAGAACGTGCTCGGTACTCGGCGTCGACCTCCTCACTTTCCCCGGGAAGTCCACCGCAAGAGGCGACGATGTCCCGGTGATACTTCAGCCCCACGGCCAGACATTCCGCGTGCCAGGCGGTCAGGTCCGAGATCGGAACCCAGGCGGAAACACCGGCCCACAAATCAGGCCGCCGACCAGCCATCAACAGCGAAGCATGTCCGCCACCGGAAGCGCCCATCAGGTAAACCGCCTCGGAATCGATCTTGGCGACGGCTTGGGCATATTCCACCGCACTTACGATATCGGCCACCACCAGTTCGGATCCGGTCGCTTCAGGCCGCTTGTTGGGGCCGCGGAAATTGGGGTGGATGTAGGCCCAACCATTTTCGACGCACCAATCGGCAATCGCCTGATGGCCGGTCTGGCGATAATCGGTCGACCAGGAATGCAGCGCCACCACCAATGGAACCGGCTGCTCGGACCGCGGGGCGAAAAAGATCGCGGGCTGCTGGGACTGGTCGGCCGAACTTTGATACCGCACCTCGGTCGGACGGACTGTCCAAGGCGGTTCCGCCGCCGGCAGCGGCGTTTCGGCAACCAGAAGGGACAACCCTACGACGAAGCCCATCCATAACCAGGCGCAATACCGACTCATGCCTTTTCCATTTCATCTACGAGTAAACTTGCCAACCCTCGCGGTCGCATGACATGGCCGCGAGGCGAACTCGTAGAATAATCGTCTGGCCCGCCGATATCAAATAGCCGATCGAGGGCTCAATGTGGAATCAACCGACATGAGGCGCATTCGCAACTCCCGATAGCTCGGCTCCGACACCGACCGATACCGCGGATCGCTGCTCTCCCCGCGACTCAAACGCATCCTCCTGATGCGGTTGGATTGCCGCAACCGACTCGGACGGCTGAATTAACGACGCGATGGAGATCGCGGCCAGTTGCCGCCGCGTGGTGTCATTCACCAAGTGCATCGCCGCTTTGAGGTTGTCCTGAAACGCCGGATCGATCGTCCCTTGCAACGGTAGATGAGCGTTTACCGGGCCATCGATCGCCTCAATCACGTCCAGCAAAGAGATCTGGCCCCCCGGCCGGATCAGCATGTACCCGCCATCGACCCCTCGCGTGCTTTGCAGCACCCCATGGGTTACCAAACTACGGAGGACCTGAAGCAAAAATCGCTCCGGCATCTCTCCCTGAGCGGCAATCTGACTGCATGGCACCGGCACCTTCGAACCGGACTGGGCAAGCTGCATGGTCGCTTGTAAAGCGTAAGCCACCGTTCTTGAAAGTTTCATCGCGGAATCCCCCATTTGAAATAAAGCATGCGGTCGCTCTTCGCCGTAGATCAAAATTTCCGTCGCGAAAAGCTCCACACATCAAGGCGCGTCGGCCAGTGGCCCCGGACGAATCGTTCGACCAAAGCAGCCTGGGCTTCGCCCCCGTTAACAAGACGAGAATCAAACTATTGCATTAAGGAACCACTGCCGCGAAGATCGATTGCCCTCCGCTGTTAAAACGGCCCAATGGCCAAAAGCGAAATGAAATAACCCGCGCGCAGTGATTCGGTGAAGGCCGCTTGCCGCGTTAGTAATCCCCCACGGATCGCGACTCAATGCACTGGGAGACGATTTCGCGTATCCCCCACCGATGAAGTTCCATTTTCCCCAACAATGACCTCCTGTCAATGCAATTTTATCAACTTTAATGATTTTACAACAAAATCATATCCACGCACCAACTGGACGGGGCGAAAGCATTCCCAAGAAGGGTGCTTGAAAACAATATTCCGATCCCGTTGCCACCAATGAGAGGAAAACGGGGGCTTAACCGGCCAGACGCGATGTGCCGTTGGCGGGCAAATTACGCCCCGCCCGGTTTCTTCTGGGTGTCTTGCGGGGCTTCGCTGGTCGAGGGAGATTTACCGGAGGATGTCTCCGGCGGGGCGAAAAGAAACCCATGCACCAGCAACATCCCGGCACCACACACGAGCAAGCTGTCGGCGATGTTGAAGTTGGGCCAAACATGCTCGCCATACTGGAATAAAATCCAGTCGCGAACCGCGGCTTGTCCCCAGATCGCCAGTCGATCGTATAGATTGCCGAAGATCCCCCCCATAATCAGACCCAGGGCGACCGTCAGCCAAAGATCCTCGGCCCCCCGGCGAAAGAACAACCAATAGACAATACCGATGGCCGCGACGACCGAAAACGCCGCGAAGACGGAAGTGTACCCCTGGCCGATCCCAAACAGAGCTCCCTCGTTCAGCGAGGTCTGAAAGCCGAAATAGCCTTCAATAATCCAGTAAGTTTGCCCCTTGCCAGGCATCCCAAGAGCCGAAAAAACGGCGTACTTGGTCCATAGATCCGCCGCGCAGCCGACCACCGCCAACACGGTAAACAGGATGAGTCTGCCCGTTAGCGGAGTTGGCGGGCCTCCCGGAGAATCGGACGCAGGCGAGTCGTACGGATTACTGGTCTCGGAGCGTTGCACAGTCAATACACAGTTGAGTGAAGGGGATCGCGTTGAGCCGCGATTTTTTGATCCGGGCGCCACATTCCACGCACGAACCATACACCCCTTGGGCGATCCGTTCCAGTGCGGATTCGATCTCGGCCAGCGTGTCCTGCTCCGCTTCGAGCAGGCTGAGCGAGAATTCCAATTCGAAGTTATCCGAACCAACCTCCGCCATGTGAATCGGCATGGTGGAATGATCACTTCCCCCTTCTGCGCGATTTTTACGGAGCGCCGATTCCGTCAGGTAGTCGACATCCCCTTTGAGTCGAGCCCGCAGCAATTTCAGCCGATCGCGGTATACCTCGGCGTCCGCCTTGGGATAGGCATTCTTCCTAAGATCTATCGCCGCTGGCTCATCGGTCGTTTTCTTCGGGTCCCTGCTCATGGCGTGCTCCACCGGATAAGTCTGGCCGGTCTCTCCCGGGGCGGAAGAAACCCAAACTTTCGATTCTAGGTGAATTCTGGCACCCGGGTCAACATTTTAGGGGGATTCCGGCTTATTTCCCAGCGGGCCCAGTAGGGACCACGACCCTCCGCAATTGCCCAGACCTACCTTGTGGCGATGTAGGCGTTAAAATAAACTGGTACGACGCCGACAACGCTCCCCCAAACCTTTTATTGATAAGCAGTTAGCAACGTGACAGCCTCGGAAATCGCATTCCAACGGTGCATCTCGCCTAGCTGCGGGAAGACCTACGACACATCGCAGGTGCTGGTTGCCTGCCCAGCTTGTGGCGAGCTGCTCGATATCGACTACGACTGGGACCGCGCCGAGCCTCCCACCAGTTGGAAACAGATCGAGGCGAACTGGTCCAAGCGTCACAATCCGCTTAACTTCAGCGGCGTCTGGCGATTTCGATCGCTGTTCCCTTATGCCCCGGACGACAAGATCGTGACCCTGGGCGAAGGGCAAACCTTGCTCCAACAAGCGGACGAGGTCGCCAAGTTCGTGGGGCTCGACCAAGGGCAACTCTATTTGCAGTACGAAGGGATGAACCCCTCCGGCAGCTTCAAAGACAACGGCATGACCGCAGCATTTACCCATGCGCGGATGGTCGGAGCCAAACGCGCCGCTTGCGCTTCGACCGGCAACACCAGCGCTTCGCTCGCGTTGTACTGCAGCGTGACGCGGTTGATGAAGGCGACCATCTTCATCGGCTCCGGGAAAATCGCCTACGGCAAGCTTTCACAGGCCCTCGACTACGGAGCTCTCACCCTTCAAATCGCGGGCGACTTCGACGACGCCATGGCCCGCGTTCGCGAGGTGAGCCAAGACCTGGGTATTTACCTGGTGAACAGCGTGAATCCGTTCCGCCTGGAAGGGCAAAAGTCGATCATGTTCCGCGTGCTGGAATCGCTCCAGTGGGAAGTGCCCGACTGGATTGTGGTCCCCGGCGGAAACCTGGGTAACAGCAGCAGCTTCGGCAAAGCCTTTGTGGAACTTAAGAAGCTCGGACTGATCGATCGCTTGCCCCGCTTGGCCGTGATCAACGCCTCCGGGGCCGCCACACTCGATGGGCTGTACAACCATCATGACCTCCGCTGGAACGACGGCCACATCCCGCACGACATCATCAACCGCTACTACACCAAGATGGACGCCGACAACGCCAAGGCAGATACGTTGGCCAGCGCCATCGAAATCAACCGCCCGGTGAACCTGACCAAGTGCCTGCGGGCCTTGGACGCCTGCGACGGCGTGGTCCGCAATGTGAGCGACCAAGAGATCATGGACGCCAAAAGCCATGTCGGGGCGGGTGGCATGGGCTGCGAACCGGCCAGCGCCGCAAGTGTCGCCGGGGCCAAGGTTTTAAGAGAGCAAGGCATCATCGCCCCGAGTGATCGCGTGGTCTGCATTTTGACCGGCCACCTGCTAAAAGACCCCAACGCGACCGTCGCCTACCACACCACCGATCAAGATTATTTCAACCAAGTGCTCGGCACCCGAGGCGTCCGCCGCGCGACCTTCGCCAACCGAGCGGTGGCCGTGAAAAACGACATGGCGGACATCGTCCAGGCGATTCAGTTGTACGGTTAGTTGAGC
>JBBDIM010000110.1:55557-116471 GCA_040880405.1 Pirellulaceae bacterium
GAAAAACGACATGGCGGACATCGTCCAGGCGATTCAGTTGTACGGTTAGTTGAGCTTTGAAGGATTTCGCATGTCTGTCACACGCCTTGCCATCAATGGTGCCGCCGGTCGGATGGGGCAACGCTTGGTTGCCCTGGGTAGCCAAGATCCCCAGCTCAAGCTCGTCGCCTGCTTCGAGCGGACGGGGCATGCTAAGCTGAAAGAAGACGCCGGACAGATCGCGGGGATCGAACCGATTGGCGTGCCGCTCTGCGACGCCAGCGATGAGCCGTATCAGGCGATCATCGACTTCTCGGTCCCTCAAGGTGCCGATGCCGCGATCGACCGGGCCCTCACCGCCGGCAGTGGGCTGGTGATGGCCACCACCGGCATGACCGACGCGCAAATCGAGAAGCTCAAAGCGGCAGCCCAAAAAATCCCGATCGTCTGGGCACCCAGCATGAGCCTCGCCGTGAACCTGACCATGAAGCTGACCGAGATCGCCAGCGCGGCCCTCAAGGATTACAGCACCGGGGTCGATGTCGAAATCCTGGAACGGCACCACCGCTTCAAGGAAGATTCCCCCAGCGGCACCGCCCTGAAGTTTGGCGAGATCGTCGCTGGGCAGATGGGGCAAACCAACCATGTGCATGGCCGAGAGGGACGCCCCGGCGAGCGAACCCGGGACGAGATTGGCTATCACGCGATACGTATCGGCGACAACCCCGGCGAACACACGATCATTTTCGGCATGCTGGGCGAAACGATCGAGCTCACCGTCCGCGCCAGCAACCGAGACTGCTACGCCCAAGGGGCCCTGAAGGCGGCGAAGTTCGTCGCAGGCAAACCTCCGGGCCTCTACACGATGAACGACGTGTTGGGATTGTAGGCTTCTATGGCCAAGTGCGACGAAGGATACCTGTGCGAAGTCTGCGGCCGTGCGGTCGATGACCTCACGGTGAGCGATCTCTACCTGCGGTACGTAATCGGCATGCTCGACCCCGAGGTCCTACACACCACGCCCGAACGCCACCTCCGCTGCAACCCACCATTGGCCCAGTTCATCGAGTGCGAAGGTTTCATCCCAGTCCCCTGCCCCGGCGACTTCGACAAAGCCAACCTCGACCCCCAATTCGTGCAAGAGCGAACCGAATTGGTAACCCGAGGTTATTTGCGACTGCTGGAACTAGCCAAGCTTGATCTGCCTTTGGCAGATTACCCGCTGCCAGAATTTCGCGAGCGGCATGGGTAACCGGTAGGGTGGGTGGAGTCTTCGGAACCCACCATCGCTAACCAAGATTGGGTAGTCTATCCGACGTGGGTTCATGCAATTGCCAGCGTCCCACTGCTTAGCCCGCGCCCGAGATTCCAATCGCATACCTTTTGCGGGTTACGGCCAGTCGGCCCCAATAACCACTTCAGTATGGAGGCGGCTAAAAGATGAATCGTTTGCTGGACATCGGCTTTGAAACGGCGGGCCACTGGCTCATCGAAGAAGGTCAACTCAAACTTGAATTACTGCAGCACTCAAAACAACAGAATGTGCTGTATGCTTTTATCTGCGACGGTGAGATCCTGTACATTGGGAAGACGACACAGACGCTTGCTAAGCGGCTGTACGGGTATCAGCGTCCAGGTCGCACTCAGGCCACAAACGTTAAAAATCATCTGCAAATCCTGGATCTCTTAGCTCAAGATCGCGCAGTAGAAGTTCTAGTCCTCCCTGATTCCGGCCTAATGCATTACGGCCAATTTCATCTGAACCTGGCGGCTGGGCTAGAAGACTCGCTCATCAAAATGATTAGTCCACCCTGGAATGGAGGCATCAAGGAAGTCGCAGCCGAAGCCTCGGATTTAGAGGACGGGGTCGACGACGAGGAACCGGCTGCTTTACTTCCGACATTCCTGGTTACATTGCACCCCACGTACATGCGGTATGGATTTTTTAACGTGGGAGTGGACAGCGAAAATCTACTGGGACAAGATGGCGAGACGATTGAGTTTTTCCTAGGTGAATCAGACGACGCAATTCTGGGAACCATCAACCGACGGCAAAACAGAAACAATACGCCAAGGCTAATGGGCGGCACCGGCCTACGCGATTGGTTCCAGAGTGAATTTCAGGAAATGGATGATCTAGAAGTTTGTGTTTTGTCTCCCCGATCAATCCGGCTTCGTCATACGTCAAGCCTGGGACACCTCAGTACGTAGACCCGCGACCGGGCCGGGGGAACTGCCACCGACGGCAGTGAAGACCTTACCCCAGTGAGGACCATCTGCGTTAATCCGCGTCCATCCGCGGCTAAAAAATAAAGAACGTTCAAACCACGGATGACTCAGACGTGCACGGAGAAGCCCACAGCGTGAGTGGAGTCTTCTCCGGTCGACGGCGAGTGAGGGTTGCGGCTGTTGGTGTTCGGCCGCTTCGGTGGTTGTTGGCCGGAGTTGCCGGTGGACAATTTTCCCGCCTAAACATGCCCACGTTGGAGGGCGTGGGCATGGCACCCGGATTTCGGAATTCTACGCGAACAACTCTTTCGCCTTCTCCAGCCCGAGCGCTAGCGCCTCGGAGATCTTTGCGGGGATTTTTCCGCCGGCTTGGGCCAGGTCGGGGCGGCCTCCGCCGGAGCCGCCGACGAGGGCCGCTGGTTCGCGGACCCAGTCGCCTGCTTTCTGGCCTTGGTCGACTAGGTCTCGGCTGAGGGCGGTGACGATGGTTACTTTGTCTTCGCCGGCGGCGGCCATCAGCATGACAGCGCTCGATTTGGTTTGTTTGCGGATTTGGTCGATGAGTTGCCGCATGATGTTGGGATTCGCCCCGGGGGTTTCCGCGACGATCACGGTTGTTTCGCCAACCGCGGTCCCTTGCGAGATCAGGTCGTCGGCAGTGAGGGTGCCTGATTCGGCCCGGTCGGCGAGTTGCTGCTTGAGTTTCTCGATCTCAAGGAGCAGGCTCTCGACCCGCTGCGGGGCATTGAACAGGGCGACGTTCAGCACGCGGGCCGCCTCCTTCAGTAGTTCCTTCCGCTGCGAGTGATCGAGCTTGGAGGACTTGGCGGCGGAACCCTGTTTCAAGGGTGACTCGGGGGCGTTGCCGCTACCATTCACCGCTTTCTTGAGGTCGCGGAGGTACTCGGTCAGCTTTTTGACGGTCGCGGGGACTTGGTCTTCGGCGACTGACAGTTTCTCGGTCAGTCCTTCCAAGGCGGTGGTTGTCTTGGCGCGGAACTCCGCCGCTTTCTCGCCGGTCAGGGCCACAATCCGGCGGACCCCGGCCGAAACACCCTCTTCGCTGACCACCTCGAACGGGCCCACTTCGCCGGTGTTGTTTAAGTGGGTCCCCCCGCACAGTTCGCGGCTGAACTCGCCCATCGAGACCATCCGCACAGGGTCGGGGTATTTCTCGCCGAACAGCATCATCGCCCCCAGCTCTCGGGCCTCGCTCAGCGGCAAGGTCTCCCACTTGACCGGTTGGCCCGCGGTGATTTGGGTGTCGATGTCTCGTTCGATTTGGGTGAGCTGCTCCAGCGAGACCGGCTCGACATTGGTAAAGTCGAACCGCAGCAGATCGTCCTCCACCTTAGAGCCTTGCTGCTGGGCATGGCTGCCCAGGTTCTTTTGCAGGGCGTAGTGCAAGATGTGCGTGGCGCTGTGGGCCCGGCGGATGGCGCCGCGGTGGTTGGGGTCGACCGTGGCGGTGGCGGTGGTGCCGGTGTGCAGGGTGCCCGACTTGAGGTAGCCGATGTGCAGGAACAGATCGCTATCCTTCTGGGTATCGGTGATCACCACCTCAAAGCCCTTGCCCTTGAAAGTGCCTTGGTCGCCGACCTGACCGCCCGACTCGCCGTAGAATGGTGTTTTGTCGGTCACGACGATGATCTGATGATCCGGGCCGGTTTGGCTCCACTGTTCGACCAATTGCTCGGCCGATTCACCGTTCTGCGGAACGGTCGCGACAATCCCCTTGATCGTCACCTCGGTCGATTCCTCGTCGTAGCCGACGAACTCGGTCGAGCGAAGGCTGTTCTTCAGTGACTCGATCGGCCCGCTGCCGAACAGTTCGACCTGCCCACCACCAGATCGCGTCCCGAAATCCTCCATCGCCTTTTTGTAGCCGACCCAGTCGAACGAAAACTGGCGCTCGATCGCGACTTGCTCGAACAACTCCGGTGGGAAGCCGAAGGTTTGGTACAGTTCGGCCGCTTCGTCACCGCTGACGATTGTTCGTCCGCTTGAGTTCATCTCGCCAAAAATCTTCTCCGTGCGGGCCAGTCCATCGTCGAGCGAACCAAGAAAATTCTCCTCCTCGGTCTTCATTACGTTTTGGACGCGCGTGGTGGTCTCGCTCAGTTCCGGATAGGGGTTGCGCATCATCTCGGCGACCTTGTCTACCAATTGGTACAAAAACGGTTCGCGGAGGCCCATTTGGTGGCCGTCCAACACCGCGCGGCGGAGCAGGCGGCGGATGACGTACTTTTCCTTGTTGGCCCCGGGATAGACGTTTTCGTGAATCGCCATGGTGCAGGCGCGGACATGGTCGGTGATCCGGCGGAGACGGCGGCCATAGTCGGAATTGGGTTCGTACTTGGTGCCACAAACTTCGGCGGCGGCTTCGACGATCGGGCGGAGGATGTCGATGTGGTAGTTGGTGGTAACCCCTTGCAGTGTGGCGGCGGTCCGCTCCAGGCCCATGCCGGTATCGATGTTTTTGCTCGGGAGCGGTTCCAGGTTGTTGGGCGGGTCGCCGACCCGGTTGAACTGGGTGAAGACCAGGTTCCAGATCTCGACCGGATCGCTCCCCTTGGGATGGTAGTAAATCTCGCTACAGGGGCCGCATACCCCGTCGGGGCCTTGGCTCGGGGCGCTGGCGGGCCAGAAGTTTTCGTCCTCTTCGAGCCGCGCGATCCGGCTGGTGGGCAGGCCAATCTCGGTATGCCAGATCTCGGAGGCCTCGTCGTCGTCCTTGTAGACGGTGACGCTCAATTGGTCGGGATTCAGACCCAGCCACTTCTTGTCGGTCAAAAATTCCCAGCCCCAGTGGATCGCTTCCCGCTTGAAGTAATCGCCGAAGCTGAAATTGCCCAGCATCTCGAAAAACGTATGGTGGTAGGCGGTGCGGCCGACGTTGTCGATATCGCCGGTCCGGAGGCACTTCTGGCAGGTGGTGGCCTTGGTGAAGTCGAGCTTCACGCGGCCCAGGAAGTGATCCTTGAACTGGTTCATCCCGGCTGGGGTGAACAGGACCGACGGATCCCAAGTGGGCACCAACACGTCGCTGGGCCGCCGGGTGTGCCCTTTGGACTCGAAGAAGCTGAGGTATTTTTCGCGGAGTTCGTCGGTTTTCATCGGGGCGAGGCCAAACAGGGATATAGGTCGGGTCGGGTGAGTGCCGTAAAACCCTCCATAATAGGTTTTTCCGGGCGATAGGCAAAGGTGACTCAAACCAAGCGGGCCGATCCGCCACCGGACACGCTCAACGAACAAAATAGGGGGCGTTCACCTGCATCGTGAACACCCCCTGAGGACGTTTTCTTGTCGATCGCAATCCGCCAGCTCAAAATTCCTCGTCGGCTTCACCCTCGCCGATATCAATGGGTAGCCCCTCACCCTTGCCTAGGGCTTCCAGGACCTTGGCTTTCAGTTCGTCGGTGATCTCCGGGTTTTCGACTAGGTAGGTTCGGGCCTTTTCTTTGCCCTGCCCCAGTTGGATATCGCCGTAACGGAACCAGGCACCGCTCCGCATCACGATCTTGTTATCGATGGCCAGGTCGAGGATGTCCCCCTCGTAGCTGATCCCATCCTTGTGCATCATGTCGAACTCCGCCACACGGAACGGCGGGGCGACTTTGTTCTTGACGATCTTGGTCCGGACCCGCTGTCCCACCACCTCTTCGCCATCCTTGAGTTGCCCGATCCGGCGGACATCGACCCGGCAGGAGCAATAAAACTTCAAGGCCCGGCCACCAGGGGTCGTTTCCGGGCTGCCGAACATCACGCCAATCTTTTCGCGAATCTGGTTGATAAAAACCACGCTGGTCTTCGACTTGGCAATCGCTCCGGTCAGTTTCCGCATCGACTGGCTCATCAGCCGGGCCTGGAGCCCGACGTGCGAATCGCCGATCTCCCCTTGCAGTTCCGCCTTGGGAACCAACGCGGCGACCGAGTCGATCACGATGATGTCGACGGCGTTCGACTTGACCAGCATTTCGGTAATCTGCATCGCCTCTTCCCCACTGGAGGGCTGGCTGACCAGGAGGGTCTCCAGTTCCACACCCAGCTTCTTGGCCCAACTGGGGTCCAAGGCGTGTTCGGCATCGACGAAGGCCGCGATCCCGCCATTTTTCTGGGCCTGGGCGATACAGTGCAAGGCGAGCGTCGTTTTACCGCTCGATTCCGGGCCGAACATCTCGATGATCCGGCCCCGCGGAATCCCGCGGCCCCCCAGCGCCAAGTCGAACGACAGCGAGCCGGTCGAGATACCCTCGATCGGAGGGTGATTCACACCCAGCGGCATGATCGCCCCTTCGCCGAACGACTTCTCGATCTGCTGAAGCGTCGTTCTCAAGTTCGTGTTGCCGGCCAACATATCCTTGACCGCTTTCGACTCTTCCTTGCCAGCCGACTTGCCGGCACCCGGTTTGGCTGCTTTTTTCGGAGACATTTTTGAATTGTTCTTTGCGGCGACGGTAGTAACCATGGGAAAGGCTCCTTTATGGTAGATGGTGAGCGGCCCCGCAAGCGTCCGGCCGTGGAAATTCAAGTGACATGACGGAGCGGACATTGTGGGGACAACCACTCAAACGCTCCGAGAAAGGGAACCCACCAGGAGGCCACTTACTGGACAGATGAATACTGTACAGAATGCCACTCCCCGATGCAATCCTTTTCATGCCAGAAGCATCGCTATCCCCTGGACACCCTTGGTCACGCGGTGGATGGCGAAGCAGGTTTGCGACGCCAGGAAGCGTCATATCCACTTACGATAACAGAACTTAGAAGAATTCTAGATTTTTCAAGAATTGACCCGGACAGATATTCCCAGGCAACGAAATTTCTTCTATCCGACCAGCGGAGCGCGGCCGATGATCGTGTATTTGGGCCCGGTGCGGTCGAGTGTGCTGGCATAAACCACCACTTCATCGACCGGCACATCGCCCAGCGATTCGTTTTCCTGGGCCAAGCGAGACATCACCTCGACCAGCGAATCGGTCGGATATTGGATCCGTCCAAGGGTCAAATGGGGGTGAAATTGCTTGGTCCGGTCGGGCGGAAACCCGATGTCGGCCAGGCGGTTAGCCAGATCCCGCTGGAGGTCGCAAAAGGGAGAACTCCCCTGCCCCGCCCCGATCCAGGCAATCCGGGCCCGGGAAATCTCGGGAAAGGCACCACATCCCGCGAGTTCCAAGGTGAACGGAGAATGCCGCTCGGCCACGTCGATCGCGGCGCGGCTAATATCGACCAGATCCTCAGTGGTGACATCTCCCAGAAAATTGGTCGTCAGGTGCAGATTTTCCGACTCGACCAGGCGGATCTTGGCCCCGGTCTCCTCCAGTTTCCGCCCCACCCGCGTCGCCTTGCGGGCGATCCCGGCGGGAATCTCGACGGCCAAAAAACAACGCACGGCCCGCATGTGGGAATTTCCTGGGGGATTGAAGGAAGAACCGGATTCACCAAAGGGTGAGTTAAAACTCCAGCATTTGCCGGTATTGGGCCATCCGAGCGTCGATCTGCTCCCGCTCGATCTGCTTCATCCGGTCGAAGCTGAAGTCCTCGACATTGAAGCTGGCGACCACCGTACCGTAGGCCAAGGCTTCCTTGAGAGTCTTCGGTTCGAAGTTGTTTTTGTGGGCCAAGTAGCCCATCATCCCGCCGGCGAAGCTGTCTCCGGCCCCGGTCGGATCGACCACTTCGGGAGTCGGGAAGGCGGGCATCACGTAGATTTCGTTCTCAGAGAAGAACATCGCCCCATGCTCACCCTTTTTGAGCACCACGAACTTGGGTCCCATTTCCAAGACCTTCATGCCCGCCTTGACCAGGTTTTCTTCCTGGGTCAGCAGCTTGGCTTCGCTGTCGTTGAGAACTAAGCCATCGACGCGCCCAAGCAAGGTCATCAGTTGGTCATGCTCGATCTCGATCCAAAGGTCCATCGTATCGGCGACCACTAGGCGAGGGCCGGTCATTTGGTTCAACACGTTGAGCTGCATTGTGGGGGAGCCGTTTGCCAGAAAGACAAACGGACAGCGGCGATGCTGGTCCGATAACGTCGGATTAAAATCACCCAGCACGTTTAGATGAACTTCCAAGGTCTCTCGGTCGTTCATGTTCGGCTGGTACTTGCCTTTCCAGTGGAAGGTTTTTTGTCCGGCGACGATCTCGATCCCGGAGGTATCGATCCCCCGATCAGTCAGCATCGCGGTGTGCTCCGCCGGCCAGTCTTCACCCACGACACCCAGCATGCGGACCCCGGCGAAGTAGCTGGCGGCGTACGAGAAGTAGGTACACGACCCGCCAATCACCATCTCCCGGGTCTCGGTGGGGGTACAAACGGTGTCAAACGCGATCGATCCGACGACAAGTAGTGGCATTTACTGCGGTCCAGACTTATGTTGAAAGGTTGCTAGGGTGACCGGGCCGATCGCTAGTCGCAGCGACGACCCTTCGCCAAGGAGGCGATTATCGGGAATTTGCCTCCCATTGCAAAGTGTGGCCCCCGCCGCACCCCCTCAATCAGGATGCTTTCCGGAGAATAACCGTTGATTTCAACCAAACACTGGACCACCTGGCGGGGAGATCGTCTCGCGGCGGCGATGATGATTTGGCTCGCCTGCTGCGTGAGCTTCTCGGCCGAGATCCCCAAGCGATTTGTCGCGTTGCTGGAAAACGGGGAGTTTGTCCAGGGAGACGTGCTGCGGAACTGGTATTCCGATAACGCCATGCCGCAGCTCGCCGGACGCGATCTGCTTTCCGGGGGCAATCCGATGCTCTGGCTGATCGATACCACCGTGCCGGTCCCGTCGATCCCCAATTCGTTTGTCGAACTGGCCAACGGAGACCGCCTTCCAGGCGATGTTTTGGCCCACCATGGCGAGCGGATCGACCACTTGGTCGTTGTGCCGGAGCATTTCCAGGTCGCCTCCACCGCGATGCTCCAGCGATCTTCCAGCGCCGAGTTTCAGACCGATATCCGAGTCCTCCGCGAGTTCGTGCGGAAGATTGTCTGGCAACGGCAACCGCACCTAGTCGATCGGTACCTGCCTGGTACGTTGATCTACCGCAATGGGCGGCAACTCCGCTATCGCGGGATTCGCTACGCCGGGTCGTCGGTTCAGATCTTAACCGACGAGGGACGGCAATCGGTCTCGTTCGGGGAGATCGCCGAATTGCATCTCCCAGCAACCGATCCGTGGGAACTGTATGCCAAAGAGTTGGCCTTGCTGTTCGCGGGGGATCCATTCGGCGATCCGGCTCGAGGACGCTTAGTGCAGTGGGATACGCGAGACGGGGTGATCGCAACGACCGCTTTGGGCCGGATGGACGCCGACTCCCGGGGCAACAACAACGAATCGGATCGCTGGCTGCATGGGATCCAACCCGCTTGGTCGCTTGATACCTTGTGGTTGGCAAGTCAACAATCGTGGCAACGCAGGTCATGGCGAATCGACCAGTTTCCGCTCACGCGACTGGTTCCGGAGGAGGATCGCAGCGGGGCTTACTTTTCGCATCAGGGATTCTCGGCCCGGGTAAATCGGAATGTCTTGGGGCGCGAGGCTCGCGACCACGAGCGTCCGATCGGCTGGAACTATGGGGTGATGGCCCCCAGTCGATTGTCATTTCCCGTGGGGCCTTTCGCCAACGGGCTGGAGACCCAAGTCGCCCTGGATCATGCGGCCGGAGGAGGTGGTTGTGTCCGGGCGCTGGTTCGCTTATCGAATCAGAGCAATCCGCTTTATCGTAGCGAACCATTGGTCGGTTCGAAGAACGAAGTTCTCCAAGTGGGTAAGCTCACATGGGACCGAAACAAGGTCGCCGCCGATACGAGTTTGATCCTGGAAGTCGATCCGACCCATGACGATCGCCCAGAGGGTGCCGATCCGTATGATATCCGCGACCTGACCAACTGGATCCAGCCCCGTCTGTTGCTTGATCGCGAATCGCTGGAGAAACGAGTCCGCGAGTTGACCCCCGAGTTGATGCTCGCCTGGCAGGGCTGGCGGCTAGAGCTTCCAGAGGACCAAAAGCCAAGTGACCAGAAAGTCATTCAATACTTCAACACGCCACGTCGGGTTGACTACGAATCGGGAAGTTGGCGAACCGCGGTTGTCGCCGTGGAACAGCCGTTCCGACTGACCAAGACATGGCGCGTCACGCCTGAGACGCAGGTCGTGGAAATCGCCACCGCCAAATTCGGAGACTTTGGCAAGGAGCCCAAAATCGAGGTTCACGTCGATGGTTTTCCGTTGCTGACGGAGGTGGTAGAAACCAACAACCGGCACGATCGGGGCGGTTCTCCCTTGATCGCCTCGCTCCATCACTACCTGGGGCAAGAGGTGGAGGTCTCGATCATTCAGCACCCCAGCAACCCCAAGGCTCCGATCGATTGGCGGGCGATCCGCATTTCGGAAAGCCCGCGGAATCTGGTCACGGTGCTGGAGGATCCGAGCAACGAGGATGTCCAACGGATTGTTAGCGAGAGCGAACTCGAGGAGAGTCAGGTCACACGGCTCGATGGGCATCGGCTTGTGAATCGACCGGCGATTCAGACCGAACCGGAGCACTGGGTCCGCTTGGCCACTTTCGATCCCCCTTTAGAGATCCGAGAACGTCCGCACCCCGACCAGCTAAAGGTCCTTCGCTTCGCGTTCAAGAAGCTGGGGGACAAGGCGGAAGGGATGGTCGCGATTCGGATCGTTCACTTGGACGATCAGGAAAGGCCAGCCGTTATGACCATCGGCCCCGGCAAACCGCCGGTGGAAAAAGCGAACCAGATTGATCGGGGGCGGCTCAAGAAAGAGTGGCGGGTGGTGACGCGAGATCTGGCGCAGGAATTCAAGGATATCGACGTCGTGGGGATCGAGGTTTGGTCGTCCGGCGAAGGTGCCCAGTGGGACTACTTCTACTTGGCTCGCGGCTACTCCGATCTAGAGCGAATCACCGCCCCGTCGCCCGATCGAACCAACTGGGACAACTGGCAGGAAAGGGCGGAGCACTTACACCCTCGGCTCACGAAGTCCCTGCTCCGCGTCAAAGCGGGCCATACGTCGGACATCCCGGCGATTTTGGTTGATCGGGGGAAACGCGTTTTGGCGTTGGCCGCGGTCGACCCAATCAAGCGGGGCGATAAGATTGAAGTAACCGGACATAATCAGGAAAAAGTCCAAGCCGAAGTCCGGGGGATCGACACCACCACCGGACTCGCCTTGGCCCAGGTCGAGGAGACGGATGAGGCCAAGGAGACGTTATCCAAGTGGGAATCGCTGGATCTGACCGGGCGATCCGAATTTGAACGCCAGCAGGTAGTGCTGTTGGTTCAAGGAGACCCGGACGCGCCGGACGTCGATCAACCGGAGAACCCGCAGGGTGACGAAAAGCCTCCGTTCGAGATGCCGAGCACCTGGGATACCGTTCGCCTTGAGGTGGGGACACCGACCCGCAAGTTAATCAGTAAACCCGCTTACGAGGTTCAGCCTGGGGCGATCGCAATCGATCAGCACCATCAGGTGGTCGGGATCGTGGTCGAGTTGGTTGGTAACGGTTATCCGGTCCTTCAGTCGACCCACAACCTTCGCCAGCATTGGGACAAATTGCTGCGGGGTGAGGATCATAACGAGCCGTAACAAGGTGAGGGGGGAATTTTGCCCTCGGAAATCGGGCAAATTCATTGGCCTTCGCTGCGCGGCGATTATGCTGGAAGGTGGCTCTTCGTCTTTCAAACGGGGACGAGAGCGTCTGAATTTCTCCCTTTTTCGAGAGCCCACAGCCATCAAGATGCCACGTCGCGCCGGATTTACCTTGGTGGAACTGTTGGTGGTGATCGCCATCATCGGGGCCTTGGTTGCGCTGCTGTTGCCGGCGGTGCAGCAGGCCCGCGAGGCGGCCCGGCGGATGCAATGCACCAATCACCTGAAACAGGTGACCCTCGCCCTGCACAACTACGAGGGGACCTTTCAGGTTTACCCGCCTGGCCGAATGGGCTGCGATGGTGACTGTGCCCCGGAATACGGGCCCAGCAGCAGCGCCCTGTTGATGCTGCTCCCCTTTCTAGAACAGGGGAGTCTTTACGATCAATGCGGCGAGTATGGATTTGGGCCGGACAACAGCTTCCCGGACCTCATGCCGGAATCGATTTTGAACACCCGACCCTCCACGTTTGTCTGTCCAAGCGACACCTCCGAGCCGTTTTATCTATTGGATAATAAACGCTGGGCGACCACCTCGTACGCAATGGTCAGTGGCCATTTCGGGCCGTCCCAAGGGGCCGGCGCCCGTGCCAAGTGGGACAACAGCGGGATGTTCGTCTACCGCGATTCCAAACGGCAGGCGGATGCGAGAGATGGCCTTTCCAACGTCTTGTTTACCGGAGAGGTGATCGACAGCCACGCGATCAACCACATCAATCGCTGGATCGTGGGTACGCGGCATCTTGATACCCTCCGCAGCACCGAGAACCCGATCAACCAAAAACCGGGGACAGGCCTTTTCACGTTCGCCCCCCACGGCGAACATTACAACGGGGCCTTCGGCAGCCGCCACCCCGGCGGGGCGAATTTTGGAATCGGGGATGGTTCCGTTCGATTTCTGGCCGAGACGATTGACCTGGATCTCTATCGCCTGCTCGGCCAGCGCAATTCCGGGCTACCGAAGGCTTGGCCGTAACCGAGGAGTCTCGCTTACGTGACCTGTTCTGCAACGCGGATTCGCCTCCATACTCCCAACCATTGAAAGAGGCGATCGATATCGAACGCCGGGGAACGCGCGACTATTTATCCGCGACTTGTCGGCCAAGCGCTGCCTAACTGGACGGAGGCGTTATAATCGAAACGTGGGGACCACCGGAGGTTCTCTACTTCCCCGCGGCCCGAGCGCCAGGCGGAACGCCGCTGGTCGCGCAATCCCGACCAGCGACGGTTGCTCGGGTCGGGGGCGATTTTTCGAATGTTACGCATACCAAGTAAACTCGGCGGCGACAGGCACGCCATCGAGCCTTACTGCCTTTCTTTTCATCCTGTTATGGCAACATGACACCCTGTCAACACCGCCGAACACCTGGGGGATTCTAAGAACCTCTAACCAAACCTGGCTTATCGGCCTGATTCCCTTGGGGAAATCGCTGATGACGGGGTTAGGTTAGGCGCACTAAAAGTGCCCCATTGCCCCGAATATGCCTCCGATGACTAATTCGAGCCCCGACGAAAATCCGCCTCACCTCCGACTCACCGAGTTCGACTCGTCGAATCGCCCCGCTACCGCGCCACGGCAACTTGCTGGCTTCGCCGGACTATTGGCCGTAATGCTGGTGGTGGCATGTTTACCGATCGCCCTGGTGCCGGAAGCCGCCGCCGGCCGCGTGGCGGCCTACGCCTGGGGCGTGGGCATCGTTTTGGGCCTCGACCTTCTTCTGGTGATCGGACTCTTGTTCTGGCGGACAATCCAATTCGGCTGGCTTGGTGAGTACCGGTTCACTGTCGAGGCGTACGAGGGGAGCCTTCCTCGGAACATGGTCCTGGGTGGCGGGATGCACCTGATGGGGCTGATGCTCCTCTGGGTTCCACTGTTCAATGCGGAGATGCCCGCGCCGTTTGAGGGAGATCTGGGACCAATGATCCCCTTCATGGTCTTGGCCGGGATGACCGCCCTGGCCGCCGCACCTTGGATCTTGCAGTTCGCGCTGGGAATCTGCTCCAACACCCTGGAATGCCACAAGGAAGGGATGCTGATCGGAGCGTTGTTTCCCTGCCGCTGGTCAAAGATTTCCAGCTACTCGCTGTGGGAAGATGATTGCTCGATGGTCACCTTCCAGCTCAAGCGACGCGGGCCGCTCGAGGTGTTCATGTCGACCGACGACCGGGCCCAACTGGTGCGGCAATTAGAGCAAGTCGTCGGACCTCCCACCTCGATCGGAGGCCGCCCCCTGGAACCAGACCAAGACAACGGCCCCAAGGCGGACACGTTCTCGATCTTCCGCTGATTCACACCACCTGGCAGATAAAACACTTTAGGTAGTCGTTTTCCATGCAGGTCACTCCCACCGGATGATCAGGGGCGGCACCTCGGCTTTCGAGAATCCGGATATCCCGCCCTGTCTTTTGAGCCACCGCCAATAGCATCATCTGAAATTCCTCGCGGCTGACGTTGCCTGAGCAGCTACAAGTGACCAAAATTCCGCCCGGATTGAGAAGCTGCGCCGCGTGGCGGTTGATGTGGAAGTAGGCCTTCAGGGCCTCGTCGATATTCCGCTTGGTTTTGGTGAACTTGGGCGGATCGAGAATTACCGCGTCGTACCGCGCATCGGCATCGACCTGCTGCTTGAGATAATCGAAACAGTCGCTCTTCACATACTGGGCCAAGAGATTGTTCCGCGCGGCGTTGGAGCGGGCGGCCTCAATCGCAGGTCCACTACCATCGACCCCGAGCACACTCTGGGCCTGTCCATGCCGCATGGCGTTCAGCCCGAATCCGCCGGAGTAGCAGAACATGTCGAGCACCCGGCGGCCATTCATGTACTTGGCGGCGGCCAGGCGGTTATCGCGCTGGTCGAGATAGAACCCGGTTTTCTGACCG
Organism: Pirellulaceae bacterium; assembly: GCA_040880405.1. Taxonomy (GTDB): domain Bacteria; phylum Planctomycetota; class Planctomycetia; order Pirellulales; family Pirellulaceae; genus JBBDIM01. Next base: position 70,315 of record JBBDIM010000110.1, read on the forward strand.
ACTTCCAACTGCACCTCGTATTCCAGATCGTTCTCACGTAGGATGATCGGCTCCGCGGGGAGTTCGCCATGGAGGACGCGAGGCTCGATCTGAATCCCCTCCGCCTTCACCATGCCCGCTTCGCCGCGAATCGAAATACTGCGGGGTTCAAGTTGTTGCTGGAGGATCTCGGCCAGCATCTCGGCGCGGTTTAGAATCGCGAGCGAGGTGACCTGCATCACCAAGTGTCCGGCGAAATACTCGACAATCAGGCCACTCAGCCCGTCCGCCTCGCTGTAGATCAAACGGCACCCACCATCTTCGGTGAACAGCCCCAGCTGTTTCCGTAGGTCGATCGCTCGGCTAATCCGCTCCGACCAGAAGTTGCGATTTAAGGGCCGACTTTCGTCCCAGCTATAAAGCCGGACGCGCAAATGGCTTTGCGAATTCAAGAGACCATGGGCGATGAACCGACCGCGGTCGCTCAGCAGTTGGACTTCGTCGCCATCTTTCAAATGGGGCGCGACCGTATCGACCCCACCGGCGCGGACCCACGGATGCCGACCAAAAAAAGGTTGGGCCTTCCGCGGCTTGAGAACCACCGGCGAGGAAAAGTTCGCGGCACCATCGCCACTGTTTTGGAATTCCGACATGACCTGAGTTCGCTTCCGATGAATAATGGGAGGACGGAGCGGAGTGAAAAAGGGGTCAGGACTCTTTTTAATCATCCGTAAACCCATGGTGAACGCTCACTTAAAAAGAGTCCTGACCCCTTTTTCACGGCCACCCCGGGATTGTGCTTATGTTATCACGTTATGCCGCGAATTGCTGATTGGCGAGCTTCAAGGTCCGCTCGATTCGGGCCAGGCAACTTTCTTTGCCGAGGATCGCCAGGCAGTCAAACATCCCCGGCCCGACGGTTTTGCCGGTCACCGCCAAGCGGGCGGAGTGGATGATGTCGCCGATTTTGATTTCCTGCTGGTTGACGAAATCGTGCATCAACTTGTCGAGCCCGGCGACCGTCCAGTCGTCGGTCGCGGCTAGACAGTCGCGGAACTTGGCCAAAATCTCGCGCGACTCCGGCGACGCCAGGCGTTTTTGAAAACCCTTCTCGTCGTAGGTCATTTCGTCGTCCGCGACGAAGAAATAGTCGGCGTAGCTGATGATGTCGCCCGTTACTTTCAATCGGTCGCCGCACGCCTCGACGATGGCCGTTAGTTTGGAGCCCATATCGCAAGGTGTCGGGTCGGACGGGATCCAACCCGCCTGCTGCAAGAATGGCAGCATTTTGGCCACCTTCTGCTTGAGCGGCAGGTTTTGCATGTGCCGATCCTGGAAGGCCCACAGCTTTTTCGCGTCGAAGCTGGCTGGGGCCTTAGTCACCCGCTCTAGCGAGAAATTTTCGATCATCTGGGCCACAGTAAAATCTTCGGTCTTGTCGTCGAGCGACCAGCCCAGCAGCACCAAATAGTTGAGCAGGGCCTCCGGCAGATAACCAACCAGCTCGTAAAAATCGACGATCACCGGATTGAAGGTATCGGCGGTGGTGGCCAAACCCAATTGATCGGCGATCGCCTGACCATGATCGTTGATCCGCTTGAATTCTGGGTTCTTGAGGTACTTTTCCAGCTTACGCTTGCTCAGTTTGTTTTTGCTGCCGGGCTCCGCTACGAACGGCAGGTGGGCGAATTTCGGCGGCTCGTACCCCAGCGACTGGGCAATGAAAATCTGCCGCGGGGTGTTAGAAAGGTGCTCTTCGGCCCGAATCACGTGGGTAATTTCCAGTTCGGCGTCGTCCACCACACTGGCCAAGTGGTAGAGACACGAGCCGTCGCTCCGCTGGATCACGTGGTCGTTTTCCTTGGCCCATTCAAACTCGACCGAGCCGCGAACCAGGTCATCGAACTGGCATTTCCCTTCACGAGGCATCTTGAGCCGGACGACAAACGGCCGACCCTCGGCCTCGAATTTGGCTCGATCTTCGGGGGTTTCGGCCATCCAGCGGCGGCTGTACTGGAAAGCGGTTTTGGCGGCCTGGGCGGCTTGTCGCTCCTCTTCCACCTCTTCCGCGGTGGCGTAATCGTAGTAGGCCAAGCCGCTGTCGATCAGCTTTTGGGCGGCTGCCTGGTGTTGCTCAACCCGTTGGCTTTGGAAATAAGGGGCATGCGGCCCACCCACTTCCGGCCCTTCGTCCCAGTCGATCCCCAGCCATCGAAACCCATGCAAAATAGGCGCGAGGGCCTCTTCGACGTTCCGCTGCTGGTCCGTGTCATCGATCCGCAGGATGAATTGCCCGCCGTGCCGCCGGGCAAACAACCAGTTGAACAAGGCGGTGCGAACACCACCAATGTGCAGATATCCGGTCGGACTGGGTGCAAAACGCGTACGAACCATCGGTCAATTTCATCCTCGCGCCGGAATTGGAAGGCGCGATCGTCAGACAGCAAACGGGAACCCCTCAGGCCGATTACCTACCACCCAGATAAGCGGCAGCGACCACGGTGTAACCCGTCAGAATAGACGCTCAGTGCGCGCTTCGTCAAAGGGGTGCCCCGCTACGCCGCCCTCGTGGTGCGGCGTTTGAGCTTCTTCAGACGGCGGCGTTCCGCCTTGCTCAGCAAGTGATCCGGCTTGTCGAGCAGCCGTTGGATCTCCTCGTCGTTGGCGTCGTCTTCCTCGTCATCCTGCATGCGAATGGTCGCAGTGGGGGCGGAAGCGGGCGGCTTGGAAGAACCGCTGTTCACCTCGGTCGCCTTGAGATTGGGGTTTGCCAACGGATTTTGGGGCGGGGTTGCCGCCTTGGCGGCTGGTTTCGCCGCGGCGGGCTTTGCTTTCCCTTGATCCGCGTCGTCCGATTCAGTCGACTTCGACTTGCCCAGCCAGCCGAACAACCCTCGCTTTGCTGCGGGGGCCTCGTCCGCCGTTTCCTCTTTCGGCTTCGCCGCTGGTTTGGCCGCGACGGGCTTTACGGGCTCCGATTTGGGTGGCGCAGGTTTGGCGGGCGTGGTTTTCGCCACCGGTTTGCCGGGCGCGGAAGCGTCCGCACTCTCGGTCTCCGTGTTCGGCTTGGAGCGTCCCCAGAAGGACCAACCCCGTTTCGCCGGAGACTCTTCGGCTGCGGAATCTTCGTCGGAGGTGGCTTTCTTCTCGACCTTGGCCGGGGCCAGCTTGGCTGGCTTGGCGGCCGGTTTGACCTTGGCAGGCTTCTCGGTCTCGATTTGCTCCGCCTTCGCCACTCGCGGTGCCCTGCGTTTAATGAGCCCCTGAGCGTCGAGCCAGACGAAGCGGCTGTATTGAATGAGCCCGGTCGTGAGGCTCCAGGTGGCCAGCAGCAGGGTCCCTTGCTGGGCGAGCCGCGCGGGAACCTCTTCCGGTAGCGTCACCCAATCCAACATCACCGCGACATGGGCGGAGAACAGTCCGGCGGCAATCGCCATGAAGAACAGCGTCCCACCGCTCCGTCGCGTTTCAAATCCCATGCGGGTCATGATGGCCGCGAGTATCAACCCCCAGATCGCCAACCACCAGCCCGCTTCGTTTCCAGCGAGGGTGTACTTTGTGGCTGCGGCGAGTTCCGTGGCCAGTTCCGTATGAACATTGGCGGTCGTGTCGATCGCGGCCAGCAAGAACAGCGGCGCGATCCAAAGCCAGCAACGATAGCGGCCTCGATAGTCGTTGATCCGATGCCGCCGGATTCGATAAATCAACAGCGTCAGCCCGCCGCAAAGCAGCCAGGCGAGCGACATGAACCAAGTCCCTAGGCTTTCCGGTCGGGCCAGATCGGCAAAGCGGAAACGCTCAGAGAAATGAAAATGCAACGCCAGCAGACCGGCAACCAGCAGCAAGGTCGCCAAATGCAATAGCGACAATTTCCACAGCCGCTGCGGGATCATATCGACCACGCGGATTCGCCGCTCACCCTGGGCGTCGGGAGAGTAATTGCGCGTACTTGGGCGCTGCGGATTTTCTCCGGAGGTGATTTCGCCTGATTCCGGCGTGGATTCCGAATTTCGCTCGTCAAGAATAGCGCGACGTCGACGTTCGTCGCGCGGGTGGTTCCGCCTGAACTGCATCCTGGTGTGCATCCTGCTTGTTCGAGTTCGGCCGGGAAACCCCTGGGCGAGCGAGCCTACCCCTGTCGTAGCCCACCAAGAATGGTCGACCGGCAGAGGACGGATCTTACGCGCTGGGACTCCCCGCGCCCACGTCACTCCCAAAACACGTCCCTGTGCCTTGGACTTGGCGATTTTGCGCGGTGATACCATCACGGACAAGTATTCGTTGTGGCGATGGGGCACCACTACACTGCCAATTCGGCTATCCCGAGGGGAGTTCTAAACTATGACTTGGCTTGAATGTTTTTGAATGCGGAGAGCCGATTTTCGAGGGAAGGCACGACCGCTGCGAACCTTCCCGCTTGCCAAAAAGTCCCCCAAGGCGGATAGCAACGCTATCACTTCGCCGCCACTACGGGGTTGGTCAGCTTCCCGAGTGACTCGATCTCGACTTGCACCACATCCCCCGCTTTCAAAAATCGCGGCGGATTCCGCGCCATGCCGACTCCCGGGGGGGTCCCTGTGTAGATCAGGTCACCCGGCATTAAGGTACAAACCTGAGACAGGTAGGTGATCAGAGCGTCGATCTTGAAGATCAACTGGCTGGTCGAGGAGTCCTGCACCGTTTCGTCATTCAAATGGCAGCGAATCCGAAGATTGTGGGGATCGGGGACCTCGTCCGGGGTCACGAGTTCCGGCCCGAGCGGGGCGAAACTATCGAACGACTTGCCCAGCAGCCACTGCTTGCCTGGTTTGTTTTTTTGCCAGTCACGGGCCGAGACATCATGCCCCACGCAGTACCCGCCGACGTGCGACATCGCCTCGGAGAGCGGAATGTTCTTGCCTTGGGTGCCGATCACCACCACTAGTTCCGCCTCGTAGTCAACCTGATCGCTGACCGGGGGTAGCTCGATCGCCTCGCCATCGGCCCGCAGGCAGGTCGCAAATTTATTGAACACAACCGGTTCGTCACCCACCGTGGCCCCGGTTTCCGCGGCGTGGTCAGCGTAGTTCAGACCGATGCACAGAATTTTTTGTGGATCGACCACCGTCGGCAAGATGCGGCAGGTCGACAGGTCAATTGGGTCGGCCTGGGCAATCGCGGCATGGATCCGCTCATGGACAGCGGGTCCCATCGCGAGCAGGCATTTGATCGAGTGGGGCAGCGTGGCGTCGGCGTGGTGCAGATCGACGTAGTCTTCGCCACGGCGGGCCGCCACGCGGGGCCCGGTTTCGCTTTGGTAGGTGATGAGGCGCATGAGCGGTCGATTCCTTAAATGGGTTACAACCGGAAGAATCGATCCGAAAATCGGATCGGTCATGGGCTCAACTTATCGGAATCATCGGCACCACACAACCAACCAATCCCCAACTCCCCGCCTTGGTTTGCGTGGTGCCAGATCTCGATCTAGGTTTCAACTGATACCTTGGATAATTCCCCCTCTCAGGCTGGTCCGGCGTGAAGCCGGGCTCGAAGTCCGACGGGCCCATTGCACCTTTGACGACCACCATCTCGATGACCAATTCAAGCCCTACTGACTCGAAACAGCCAAGCGACTCGAAGTCTGGTGCCGACCCCTACGCGGGGCGTTCGATGGAATCGACGATCGTTGACAACCAGTTGGATTTCCTCTCGCAACTGGTCGACCATCGGGAACACCCCGAGGCCGGCGATCTGGCCCGGCAACTCGCGTCGCTCGATCCATCCGACAACCAACTGTTTGAAGTCCGCTTGGGTGTCGCCAGCAGCCTGTTTTTGGCACTGCGGGCGAAACATTTCTCCACCGCTGCTCACTGCCTGCGGGTGGCCACCACATGTAGCGCTTGGGGCGCGTCGCTCGATCTCGAGCATCATGTCCGCGATCAATTGGAGGTCGCCGCCTTGCTGCACGATGTGGGCAAGATCGGCGTCCCCGACTTCATCCTGACCAACCCCGGCAAGCTGACCTACGAAGAACATCAACTCATTAACCAGACCCGAGCCCACGGGCTGGAAATCCTCGGTGCCTGCTGTAGCGATGAGAGCCGGATCTTGGAGATCTTCCGCTGGTCGGCCGCTTGGTACGATGGCACGCACAGCGAACTACCAGGCCGGGAAAACGAGATCCCGATCGAATCGCGGATGCTAGCAATCGCGGATGCGTTCGATTCGATGACCTCCGATCAAATTTTCCGCAAGGCGCTTACGACCAACCAGGCCTTGGCCGAGTTGAAGTCGGGTGCCGGCACCCAGTTCGATCCGGAACTCGTTGCCAATTTCTGTGACTTGCAGACTCTGCTGACCGATCAGGTTCGACTCTCGGTGGTGCAAAACTGGCTGAAGCGGATGAATCCGGAGCAAGCCAATAGCTATTGGCATGCTTCGGACAAGGCACCCCAGGCGGTCGAAAGCCGGCGTCCGCTGATCTTCTTCAATTCACTCCTGCATCACATGCACGACGCGGTGATCTTCATCGACGCCGACCTGGAGATCCTGCACTGGAACCCGGCCGCCGAACGGATGACGGGGTTGACCGCCTCCGCGACCGAGCATCGCCGCTGGTCACCGGACATGGTTTCGCTAGCGGATCATAGCGGTAAGAAGTTCGATATCGATACCGATCCGATCGCGAAAACATTGCGGAGCGGCATTCAGGGGAAACACCGCCTGTCGATCCGAGGGGCTCACGGAAAATACGCCACGGTCACTTCGCACTTGATTCCAGTAATCGGAGAAAACGGCGCAATTTGCGGCGTGACGGTCCAGTGGCACGACGCCTCCGGAGTGGAGTTCCTGGAAGAACAGGTCCAGTCGCTGCATATCAAAGCGACCAGCGATCCGCTGACCGGGATTTCCAATCGGGCCGAGTTCGACCGAGCCATGGTTGAATTCGTCCAGCGGCATAGCGTTACGGAACGCCCTTGCAGCTTGATCATCTGCGACATTGACTTCTTCAAAAAAATCAACGACACCTACGGCCACCAAGCAGGCGATGAGGCCTTGATTGGGTTTGCGGCCGCCTTGCGGCGTCATGGACGCCCTGGGGATGTGGTGGCCAGGTATGGTGGTGAGGAATTTGTGATCCTCTGCGCTAACTGCGATGGCGCTACCGCCAAACATATCGCAGAACGGATTCGAGAGGAGATCGCTGCTACGCCACAGCCGATGTTTGGCGGTCAGGCGATCACCGCGAGTTTTGGGGTGACTGAATTGCAAGCGGGTGATACCCCCGATACCCTGCTGCACCGAGCCGATCGGGCCCTGATGCAATCCAAAGAGATGGGACGCAATTTGGTGACCCAACTAGGCACCGGTTTGCACCCGGTGCCGGACGAAGAGCGCCGGGGCTGGCTTTCTCGGATGTTCGCGGTCAGCGCGCCGGAGATCCTCGTCAGCCGCGGCATGAAGACCCGGGTTCCGTTGAAGCTGGCAATCGAGAAAGTTCGCGGCTTCGTGGCGGACCACAGCGCCGAGGTGCTGGATGTGGGAGAGGACCACATCCGGGTTTTGATCGATGGCGATGCCCTGCCGCTCCAGCGGCGGAGCAACGACCGCGCGGTGCCGCTGGAGATGGAGATTCAGTTTTCACCCGACCCAACGGAGCAAGGTGGCCAGCAGACCGTGGTCGAAATGGCGATCTACCCCCGTCGCAATCGAGATCGACGACGCAAGGACGCAGTGGAGCGGGCTCGCCTGCTGATGCACAGTCTGCAGTCTTACCTGGTGGCGTACGAGTTTACTGATTCCACCCCGGCACCCAAGCAGCGGGAAACCTCCAGTTGGTGGAAAGAGATGCTGGGAATCTGTGCCGACGCGACTCCTCAAAAAACGGAAAGGCCCAGCCCGCAGCCTGATAGCCAGGAACTTCAAGAACCAGCGGACCAACGGTAAAACCGGGTGGCATTCCCATTGGCATGTGGCACTAGTGCTGCGTCCAATCAGAGTTTACGCGTTGCGGTGTTTCCTGGGTGCCATGCCCACGCCCTCCAACGTGGGCATGAGAAGTGCGAGATGATCCCGTCACTTCCCGAAAGTCCGGACGCCCTCTCCGGTTCTATCAGGCGATATTTACTGCGCGACAGGGGGCCACTAGCGGGTTACGCGGTGCGTGTGAACTCCCAATACGGTCATCTTGACCGTGGTCTGGCGGTCGACCCTTTTGGTCGTTGATAATCGAGTTGCCGGTGGAAAACGGACCCCCCAAAACATGCCCACGTTGGAGGGCGTGGGCATGGCACCCGATGACCTAGCGGGTGAGCGCCACCCGTAAACTCTGAATGGACGCACCACTAGGAAGTCGCGTCGGTCGAATATCCGGAATGGCCCCGCCGGCGCTACTGCACCAGTTTCCGAATCTCACTCACCACGTCGTCCGCCTTCACACGCCACTGCTCCAAGGTGTCGCGGTGACGAATGGTGACGGTCTTCTCAGTCAGGCTGTCGCCATCGACGGTGATGCAGAACGGGGTGCCTGCCTCATCCTGACGGCGATACCGCCGCCCGACTGCACCTTTCTCGTCGTAAAAGACATTAACGTGCGGCTTGAGAGCGCGGTAAATCTCCTGGGCCATTTCCGGCATCCCATCCTTGCGAACCAGCGGGAACACCGCGGCCTTGAGCGGGGCGATCCGCGGGTGGAACTTCATCACCGTTCGGGTCTGCATCTGCCCCTTGTCGTCCGGGGCTTCGTCTTCGGTATAGGCCTCGCATAAGAAGGCCAACGTCGCGCGATCCGCACCGGCCGAGGGCTCGACAACGTGCGGCGTGAAACGCTCGCCGGTCAGTTCGTCCCGATAGGTCAGGTCCTTGCCGCTTCCCTTGTACTTCGGTTTGCCGTCCGGGCCGAGTTCCACCGTCAATGGGTTGGTGCTGGGATCGAGCTTCCCTTCCATGTGGCTGCGAAGATCGAAATCACCTCGGTGGGCGATTCCCTCCAGCTCACCAAACTCCCCTGCCGGCAGGAACGGGAAGGCGTATTCGATATCGGCGGTGCCGGTCGAATAGTGGCTTAGTTCGTCGGTGTGGTGATCCCGCAGGCGGAGTTTTTCCCCATCGAGACCAAGTTCCGTATACCAGCGGAAACGGCGGTCCCGCCAATACTGGTACCACTTGTGCGAAGCCTCGGGATGGCAGAAGAACTCAATCTCCATCTGCTCGAATTCCCGCGAGCGAAAGGTGAAGTTCCGCGGCGTAATCTCATTGCGGAAGCTTTTGCCAACCTGGGCGATTCCAAACGGAACGCGAACTCGACTGCTATCGACCACGTTCTTGAAGTTAACGAAAATCCCCTGGGCCGTCTCGGGCCGCAAAAACGCCGTATCGGCCTCGCCACCCATCGCCCCGAGGGTGGTTTTGAACATCAGATTGAACTCGCGCGGTTCGGTCAAGGTTCCCAGGTTTTTGGCGTCAGGACCGAGCACCTGGGAAAAGTCGTCCACCTCGGTCAGCGCGACCAGTGGTCCATCCCACCGGAGCTGGTCCGCATTCTTGGTGCGAATATTGAAGAACTTCAGGGCTTGACGTTCGACGTCCGCCTCCGGGGACTCGGAGTCCGATCCGGCGGTGGCGAAAATCTTTTGCTCTTTTGCTTCGACCCAACGTCCCTGAACCTGGTCGTGCCGGTAACGCTTTTTCGACTCGCGGCAGTCGACCATGCTGTCGTGGAACAGGTCGTAGTGCCCGGAACACTTCCAGATTTGGGGGTGCATGATGATCGTGCAGTCGAGTCCGGTCATCTCGTACGATTCAGGAGCGCCGGCCGGCACGCCGAGGTCATCGTGACCGGTGACCATGTCGCGCCACCAGGCATCCTTGATGTTCCGCTTGAGCTCCACCCCCAGCGGCCCGTAATCCCAGAATCCGTTGATTCCACCATAGATTTCCGACGACTGAAACAAAAAGCCACGTCGTTTGCAAAGCGAAACCAGCTTTTCCATTTCCATGGTGATTTTCTTATTTGGATCCTAAGTGTCAGCGGAGGGCCCACATGCTGGAGTGCATGGGGCGACAGGGGGAAACCCCATAGTCTACGCCAACTTACGGCGGGGCGTCTATGGGATGGTGATTGGTGCCTGTGATTCGCCACGTGCCGACATCCAATCGCGGAGCGAAGTCGAACAGATCGAGCGTCGCGGCGATCTCGATATCGTCCTCCATCCCGATCCGCAACACGTTGCGTCCTCCCCGGCTCGCCTTGAGCCGCTCACTTAATGGCACCGCCGTCAAACCATGCTGGGCGGTGCGCCAAGCGTCGACCGCGATCTGGGCCTGATCGTTCATCTCCGCCTCGTCGATATTGAGCAAATCGACGATCGCCCCGGCGAGCAACACATCTTCCCGCGTCACCTCCCCCTCGGTCCCGGCACAGACGATATGGATGGTCTCGGCTTCGGACAGGTCACGGCAGACGGCCGAGAGGTTCACGAACCCGGCGATCAGGATTTGTTTCGCGAGTCGGCAGCTTTCCATCGCCTTGGTGCCGTTGGTCGTGGTGAACAGGATGCTCCGCCCCTGAACCACATTGGCGGTGTACTCGCGGGGTGAATTGCCCAAATCAAACCCCTCGATCCGGACGCCGCCCCGCTCTCCACCCAACAGACAACCGGCGGGGTTCGCGGCCAAGACCTCGGGAGCCGCCTCCCTAGCCTGCTCGACGGTTAAACAGGGAATTACCGCCTTGGCACCAGCGGCCAAGGCATGGACGATGCTGGTGGTGGCCCGGAGGACGTCAATAACCACCGCCGTGCCACCGGCCATCTGCTGGGGATCGGCCAAGGCGGGAACTAGGTAAACATTTAACCGGGGCAATGGGTGCGGCATAGAGGATTTTCTTTATCGGGGTCCGTTGCCTAAAATGGCGACAAGCGAGAGAGGAGCACTCCGCTCCTTTCCTTCCAAACCATTGAGAAGGCACCAAGATTCCGCCTACCAGGGCGAATAACCCAATCGGTCGCAACCTGGCGGCCCTGAGCTTCAGCAGGCCTTGAACGTCAACATCAACCCAATGGATTCAAGCAATATGACCGCTGAGAATAACACGCATTCCCTTTTAGTGGGATACATCCTCTGGATCTTCGGGATGTTCGGAGCCCATCGTTTCTACTACGGCCGACAGATCTCCGGCACCATCTACTTCTTCACGCTGGGAATATTCTTTATCGGGTGGATTGTCGACCTGTTTTTAATGCCCTCGCTCGACCGCTCGTGCAATTACCGCTATCAGGCGGGCCGCTACGACTACACGGTGGCCTGGGTCCTGCACACCTTCCTCGGTCTGTTGGGCGTCCACCGGTTTTACTTGGGCAAGTGGCTCACCGGATTGCTCTGGATGGTCAGCGGCGGGCTGTTTGGCATCGGCTGGCTGTACGACTTTTTGACCCTGAATGAGCAGGTGGACGCGGCGAACCGCGAGGCGTTGGTGTAACAATCCAGAGGATCAGCCACCGCGAAGTTCTTCGGTTAGGAGATGGACCCCTGTTACTGGATTGCGATAGGGCTCTACGTCGAGTTCGGCTTGCTCGTACAATCGCGCGGCCCGGCGGACGGCTTCGTCGTAGCCAGCTTGGCATTGATCGAATCGGATCGATTTACGGTAGCCGGGAACATGCTGACGGACCATCGCGGTGATTTTATCTCGGTGTTGCATCCCCGGACTGTCTTGAAAGTGAAGCAACAACCACAGTTCAAAGCAGGGATTGGACAAGGCGACGTGGATGCCGTTGTCGCGGGCCATCTGGATGGAATTCGCCAGATTGGCATGATCGTCGGTATCGAAAACGGCCCAGACCTGGTCCCCGGGATCTTCCAATAATTCTTGTTTTAATGCGACGGCATTCTCAACAATCGTTCGAGGAGCACCCCCAATCCCTCTCACGTCCAGGGTGATTGCGGAGCGACCGATCTTCTTCTGAAATGAATAAAGATACGCCGGTTCAGTCACCTTCCCTTCCGTGACTACCAGAATCAACCGTTTACGTTCCTGGACAGGCGTTCGCCGAGCCGGACGACGATCGCGATTGCGTCGGGGCATCAGCTCGACTCCAACGCATAAGGAAGCTCACCCAAAAATGGAATCGCCCCGTACCGGCCCTGCAAGTAACCCCGCTCCAGATTCTCTCCCTTTCGCGGCTTGTAATCGGTAAGGGGATAGATAACCGATGCCCCCTCCGGCGTCTTTTCGGTGAGCCAAACCTGATCTCGCCGCAGAACCGGATCGCCCAACACGGTGCCTAGCAAGTAGGTGTCATGAGTGGTAAACAGCAATTGAGCGTTGTGCGGATTAGTTTCGGGGTTGTTGAACATGCTGACAATTTCAGCGGCCAAGAGAGAATGCAGACCTCGTTCGAGCTCGTCTATTACGACGATACCGCCAAGTTCTAGGGCCTCAAGGATTGGCATCGCGATGTCGATAAAGGTTTGGGTGCCATGTGACTCCTGTTCAAACGGAATCCAAGCATTTTCATCCGCATGTTGGTGCTGAAATGAAAGTTCAAATGGAAAGAGGCGATCACTGAGTCGAGCGTTTGTCGCACCTTTTGGCTTTACCCGGATACCACAAATGCCTGTATCTGTGGCACTGAGAAGCCGTGTGAAGTTGTCGGCGATCCGATTATTTCGCGAGCGGGAGTCATCCACATTAAACAGCAATTTCTGTTTAGTAGGATCCCGAAACAACTCGGCCAACTTCTTTCTTCTAGATATACGGCTTGGAAGCTCAGTCCCCAGGTTCAGGAGATTTATTTCCTTGGAAAACCATGAATAAATCGGCATAGCAGTACTCAATCGAAGTTGAGCAGCGCAAGAGAGGTACAGTGAATTCACACCCGTGGAATCCAAAATAAGATCAGCCAGTGCTTTTTCGGAACGCGACTGGGGGCCAAACTTAAGCTTCTTTCGTTCTCGCTCCCACCACGTTTGTTTCCGACCATTCGGCCAAGCATAGAGATACTCTTCTTCGACCTCTTGATCGTTGACCACGAATCCATACTGGTACTTCACACCTTCCAGCAAGAAGGTCGCTTCGAACAGGGAAGGTTCGTGTTGCTTGGGCCCCCAGGCAAATGGAGTCCGGGGCACGCCGCCATCCGGTTCCCACATTCTTTGAGACAAGGAAACCGCCTCGCTCATGAATGCCAACGCCGACAAGAAATTCGTCTTCCCACTGGCATTCGCGCCATACAGCGCAGCGGCCGTCAGCAAGGGCTTGTCATGCCCTTCCACCTGACGCGGACGGGGATCTTCCCCTGCGCCGCCCAGATTGGCGGCCTCGAAACTGATTACCTGCTCTTCGCCGATCGAGCGGTGGTTCTCTACGCGGAATTCAATCAACATTGCGGCAACTCCTTCACCTGTGCCTTCCTTGACAACGGCTGAGACAGCTTACTCGCAATTCTACTGCGAGAAACCGTCACAAAACAGGATTACCGGCCTGCTAAACGCCGATTTGCGCAGATTCTTGTCGCAAATCGGCACCAGATACTCAAATCCCTAGCTTCTCGCCGCCAGTTCCCGCACTTCCGCCGGGCTGGTGGGGTCGAGTTCGAAGGTCTTCGGGTATTCGTAGTCTTCCACTTTGGCCGGGAACAGTTTTTGCCAGGCCCTGACCAGTTTGTAAGAGGCCAACTTGGTGGCACAGGCGATGCCGTGGATGTCGGTCGAGAGATTTTGGCAGCCGAAACGATGGCGGAAGTAGTGATTGGCCCGGTACACCTTGATCTTCCGCTGGGCCTGCGGGGTGAGGTGCTCGGTAGTGAGCGAGACGTTCAGGCCCTCCAGGTTTGTGACCCGGTGGGGTGTGTTTTGGGGCCAGGTGATCATCTCGCCTGGCTTTAGGTCGTGGACCAAAGCGTGTTCGTCGAACGAGGGATCGTAGGGAATCTCTTCGTACTTGTCGCCGCAGATCACATCCTCCAGCATCGCCTGGGTCACAAATCGCTCGTCGTGGGGCGGATAGGCCCAGACGCGTTTGATGCCTCGCAAGTGCCACAGCATGTTGCAGGGGATATCGAGGTGGTAATAGACGATCGCCGCCGGCGAGGAGACCAGCAGGTTGGCGGAACGCTCGACTGCTTTGAAATATGGCACCTTGGCCTCGATCTCGTCGTACATCCCGTGAATCAGATTGGCGTACTCGCGGTGGTGCAAAATCATATTGCGGATGTTGAGCCACAGGCGGCCCTGCCGGGTCGCCGCCAGAAGTTGTTCGCCGGATAGCTTCGAGGCGTCCCCTTCGCGCCAGTCGAGCGTCGCCTCGTCGGTCCCCATGGTGTGGACATTCAGGTTGTGCCGCGGATGGGTGTCCAAGATCCGAATCAGGTGTTCATCATCAAACAGGTTGGTTTCGCACAACCGGTGATTGGTGATCACCGCCTTGGCTTCGAGTTCCCGAGCGGTGAAGTTTGCGTTAATAAGGTCGGAGATTGCCATGACGATCACTGGGATTCTGAAACGGGGATTCTGAAACTGCGGTTTTGAACACGGTTTGCGGGACTACAGGTAACCGTATGTTGAAAAACCAAGCCATGCCGTCGCCACCGCTTGAAATTTTCCGGGTCCGGTCGACTGTGGCCTCGTACCGGCTTCATTAGATGGCACAATCGGACGACTCGGCACACCCGGAAAAACCGGGATGATTGTCATATCCCCGGCAATGCGGTATTCTTGGGGTTGCAGGACCGCCACTCGGGTTGTCACATGTCCGTGCCACCCACCTCGCTAGTGAGTGATCGGTTTTCGCCGCGGCAGGTCTCAAGATTCGCGGATCGAATCTTTTTCTCCTGTCGCGACACGACGGGCTCGGCTTAGGACCCTTGATTCCTTGGTCCGAGCATTCCCCGCAAACAACCATCCACGTATTGAAAAACACGAGGACAAATTATGGCTTTCGCACTCCCCGAACTCCCCTATGCCTACGACGCATTGGAACCGCACATCGATGCCAAAACGATGGAAATCCATCACACCAAGCATCATCAGGCGTACATCACCAACGTGAACAACGCGATCGCGGGTACCGAGTTCGAGAACAACAGCGTTGAATCGCTGTTGGCCGATCTGAACGCGATTCCGGAGAATATCCGCACCGCCGTTCGCAACAATGGGGGCGGGCACGCCAACCACACCCTGTTCTGGACCGTGATGAGCCCCAAGGGTGGCGGCAAGCCGAGCGGCGCATTGGCCTCGGCCATCGATTCGGACCTCGGCGGATTCGATAAGTTCAAAGAGGACTTCAAGAAAGCAGGCGGAACCCAGTTCGGCTCCGGTTGGGCTTGGCTAAGTGTCGACAAAGGCAAACTGGTTGTCGAGAATACTCCGAACCAGGACTCGCCGATCTCCAAGGGGAACATCCCGATTCTGGGGATGGATGTCTGGGAACACGCCTACTACCTGAATTATCAAAACCGCCGTCCCGATTACATGGAAGCCTTCTTCAATGTAATCAACTGGGAAGAAGTCGCCCGGCGCTACGCCGCCGCCAAGGCTTAAGTTCCCTGCCGCCGCCGCGTCCAGCCTGAGCGACTAATCCTCTGGCGATGCCTACGGTGCGCACTAATAAAAACCAAACGATCGCGACAGACTTTTTAAAAAGTCCTGTCGCGGTCGTTTTTTTTGCGTTATGCTGAATCACCCCACCACGGCTTTTTCAATCGATCCCACCTCGTATCGCGGAGATTCTCCTGATGTTTCGCATCCTTGTCGTCATTTTGGGCCTCGCCCTTGTCCACTCGCTGCCAATGGTATCCGCCGCTCAAGCGGAAAATCAATTCCGAGCCGGCGCAGCCACCAGCAACATTACGCCGCCGCTCGGCGGATCGATCGTGGGTGGGTTTCTTCCGATTCCGAGCAAGCATGTCCATGACGAGTTGCATGCCCGGTGCCTGGTACTGGACGATGGCGAGACGACCATCGCGCTGGTTGTATGTGACTTGCTCGGGATTCATCGCAAGATCAGCGACGAAGCACGGCGATTGATCGAGGAGCGGGTCGGCATCTCACCAGAACATGTTTTGATTTCGGCAACCCATACGCACTCCGCGGTGAGTGCCATCGGCGACCGGTTTGAGGTCGATCAGAAGCCGAATAATTACCAGCAATTTGTGGCCAGCCGAATCGCCGATGGCGTCCAGCGGGCCCACAATCTACTCCGACCGGCGGAGTTCGGATTCACGACGGTCGATGTCCCGGAGCATGTTTTCAATCGTCGCTGGTTTATGAAAGAGGGGACGGTGCCTCTCAATCCGTTTGGCGAAATCGACCAAGTGAAAATGAACCCGCCCGGTGGTAGCGACAACCTGGTCAAGCCATCCGGCCCGACCGATCCGACGATTTCGATTCTCTCGTTTCGAGAAGTGGATGGCGATCCGATTAGCGTGATGGCGACTTATTCCCTGCATTATGTCGGGGGTGTTGGCTCGGGGCATATCTCCGCGGACTATTTTGGGATGTTCTGCGACAAGCTGACGCATCTGCTGGACGCGGCCGAGCAAGATACCCCGTTCGTACCGATCATGGCCAATGGCACCAGCGGCGATATCAACAACATTAATTTCACAAAACCCCGAGGCCGGAAATCCGCGTACGAGCAAATGCGGTATGTCGCTCATGATGTCGCCGAAAAGGTGTCGCAGGCTTTGGCGGATGTGCAGTACAAATCGGAGATCACCCTCGGAGCGAAGTATCGAGAACCGGTGATCCCCACGCGCCAGGTCTCACCAGGAAAACTGGCTTGGGCCCAGTCCTTGCTGGAGGAACCTGAGCCGGAATCCAATCGCGCCAATCTTCCGCGGATCTATGCCCAGCGGACCCTCAACATGTCGAAGCAGCCCAAAGAGGAACCGATTCCGATCCAGGCCTTTCGGATCGGAGACGTGAGTATCGGCACCATGCCGTGTGAGATCTTCTGCGAGATCGGGCTCGAATACCGCGCGCGGACGCCCCGGAAACCCGGTTTCATGATCTCGCTGAATCATGGGTACTATGGCTACCTGCCAACACCGAAGCAACATGCCTTGGGCGGCTATGAAACCTGGCTAGGGACCAACCGATTAGAGGTCGACGCGTCGGTCATTCTACTGGACAACCTGATTGAGATGACCGAGGAACTAGCGGGGGAGAAATCGAGCGAGTGACATCAGGCTCCCAGCTAGCAAGACAATTCCTGTTGACACTAGAGGGGCGGCTCCGTAACATCCGGCCCGGTTGGAAGATCGCTGGATCACAGACTGGCGATGAATACCCCGAAGGTAATATTTTCCGGAAGTTCGGTTCGGAATGGTTGAAGCGACCCGCGCGGAGATTCCGATTCTGATCTTTAGCTCATGTTACCTATCCGAACGGCTGCGGCGGGAAACCGCTAGTCGCTGCTGAAACGGAAACGGGGCGATTCCAATTCAATCAGGGACGAGGTTCCTAAGAGTGTACTGACACACTCTTTTTCCGGCCTCCTTAACGAGCCGAGGGCAGTGAAGCCATGCGTAGCTATAAAGAAAACTGGTCGCTATTTCTGACACTCTCATTCGTGGCGGCAACCTTCACCGCTACCGGATGTAAATCGATGCCGGGCGCGAACTACTTCGCCAGAAAGGATGCCCCCTCGGCATCCGCCTTGGCTGGCGAGGCACCACGGTACGGTGCGACACCCGCGAGCACCTCTTCCC
Organism: Pirellulaceae bacterium; assembly: GCA_040880405.1. Classification (GTDB taxonomy): domain Bacteria; phylum Planctomycetota; class Planctomycetia; order Pirellulales; family Pirellulaceae; genus JBBDIM01. Next base: position 87,984 of record JBBDIM010000110.1, read on the forward strand.
CGACGCCCAGCAACGCCACACTGGCCTCGCGGAATCAAAACGCGATCCAACCCAACTATGCCCGCGGCATGCAACAGCCGCAGCAAGGCTCCAATCCTTATGTCGCCCAATCCGCGACTGCGTCTCCGCAGACCGGTGCTCAGCCGCAACAAGGGTTCTATAGCAGCCCAGCAAGTGCCACCTCAAACGGCACCTCGGCCAGTAACCCCTATGCCGCATACCAGGGTGGTTACGCTCAGAACAATCCCCAACAGCCACAGCCCAGTGCCTACGGTGTCCCTGGCGCGGCTTCGGCCTACAGCGGTCAACAGGCAATGCCAGCCGGATACGGTGGCCAGGCGAGCTCGCCACAAGGCTCGGGTGCCGCTGCGTATACGGCTTCGACCAATGGTGGTTCCGCTTACACGTCAACCGGAAATGCCTACAGCTACCCCCCCGCGACCAACAGCCAACCGCCCACCGGTAACTATGGCTACCCGCAAACCAACTATCCCTCGACTGGCTCTTACGATAGCACTGCCAGCTATCAAGCCACCGGCGAAGGAAGCCAGCAGCCGCACTACCGCCCAGGCGGAACCAGCGACTACAACACGAGTGGTAGCGGAACCGAAAGCTCCACTCCGATGTATGGCGAAAACTATCCCACATCGACTTACACGCGGTAATCATTCCCCTTTACCGGTGTGAATTTGTAAGGCAATTGGCGCGGAGCATCTCGAAAGGCTCCGCGTTTTTCGTTTCTTGACCCACCTGAAAGCAAGCGAGGCGCAAAAAAAATCGAGCGGCGTTTTAGCGCCACTCGAAATGTCGATGTTGAAACTTGGCTATCGAGCCGTCGGACAAAAACCGTATCGCACCATCCGCACGATGTGGCCACATTTGGCCAACTGGGCCATCACCGCCTCGGCCGCCTGCGAGTCGATGTAACTTGCGTGACGACGCCAGACACGTTCGGCCGCGTCGAAAATCTGAACCCGCACATGCCGTCCGGTCTGCCCGCCGGCACTGACCGCAATTGCCTGGTCTCCGCTCTCCGATGTTAGTCGCTTCACGTTTGGCACCTCCCTGGCTCGTGAATGATTCGGTCGTTCCACCTAACCTTCATTCATCGAGAACGCAGTCCCGAATAAATTAACAAAATAACCCCAGGTACGAATTTGCGGGGAACCTCGCGACGCATAAAACGGCTGATGTTCGATACCGAGCAAATAGCGTGCTCGAACACCAGTATCTTCTCCCTCCGATATCCCAGGTGAAACCGTGGATTCCTCTCACTCGAGGAGCATCGCCGAGTATGCCCCTAGATCGCGGGGATTGGCCTCGCGGTGAGGGACGTACTCTGACCGGATTTCGAGCCCCGACAGGGCCGAGGCGTGCAAGTCGATCCCGCCCCCCAAATGGACGCGGACCCTGTCAGCACACTGGAGAACCCCCCGAAAAATGATTCGGCGGAGTGTATTGAGGTAGCGGACGTGAATTGAAGTAGGAAGGGAGCAATGAAGTGACGGACATAATATGCTGCGGTGAATCAGCTCTACAATGTTGAATCCCTAAAATACCGGATACGTCCACTCTTGAGACCGCGCACACCCATGGGGATGAAGTGCCGCACTTCGTTCCGTTTTTAAAAGAGAGATAAAATACGCGGGCATAGGCCAACAAGTCAAGCCTCGCAAATACCGCCACTTGCCCATTCAATCATTTTGTTTACTGGCGACGGAATCCTCTCGGGTCAAATTCGATAAGTGGTATGCCTCCACGGCACTCATTAATCGCCGAAGCTACTTTAAACCTATGCTCAAACTGTCAGGAAAAGTCGAGAAACCGGAAGCTTTAAGAGAACTGAGATCAATCGGCAAGACAAATAATTGAATCATCGAGACAACCAATCCTAAGTGTCCATCATGGATTTCGTGAGATGCGAATCGTGATTGGTAATCTGTGGAATTGGCAAACCTACCCGTTGTGTTGCTAGCAAGGTTTGATTGCACTAGATATTGAAAAAGCACCCTAATTCCAGATTCAGTTGCAACTTATGCACAATGACCCCCCTGTAGGTCTATTGATTGATTCTTTATCAGAGGGACAATTCAAACGCGAGACAGATTGTTTGGCCACGGGCCTCTCGAATTGGAGAGGCCCGTGGCTATCTTTTTTTATGGCTAGCCCTGCCGAGGGGCTAGGCGTATGATTCTATTAAGACGCAGGAGTCTGAACCGTCGACGGATCGACCGGGCAGTCTGTCTCGCAAGCAGGCACCTTGGCGAAGTTCTTTTTTCGGCCCTCAGTCCTTGCGGATTCCGAATGATTCTCGGGTCACAGTATGCAGGAGAAGGATCGCGTAATACGTTAAGTTCGTGCCGATTTCTCGGCCACATGTAACATCATCCATGCCTCGGAGGGATCTTCGTCCATCCAAGTAAGCCGATATGGGCGCCCGGAATCATTACAAGATTTCGCGACCCGTTCCCGGTTCGCTGAATGTACAAGTTGATTGATCTCTCCATGCTCGTGTTTGAGTATGTTGTCGATCTGGGCTAGTTCATAGCCTAGAACGAAACACTCAGTACGCGAAATGTTGTCCAGTTCGCCACGATCAATGTCGAACGATTTAATGAGTCCATAGCCGGACATTTTTAAAACTATTCACTTAAGGAACGATACTATGAATGCGTTTTCACGAGAGCCAATTGGCACTCAAGCTAGTACTGGTCAGCGTTGCCCCGAAAGTGGCGTCTGGAAAGTAATTGGAACCCCCACTACCACAGCGCCGATCGCTAAGGGTAACGTAATGCCGCCGTACAACAACAGCGCCGTTACGTGGCAACTGATTCAGTACGCGTAGTGACATCTCCCGGCCCGCTTTCGCGGGCGGGGAGATGCGGGTCCAAAACTGGGAAATGGTCTTGGAAAACTTAGTCTCCCAGCGTTGGAAATTGTCAACATCTAAATTGTGTGCTCACGATCATGCAATTTCAAGGATCAGAGACGCAACTCGCGTCTCTGATCTCTTACAACCATCCCAAATCCACGAATCTGAAGCAATAGCGAACAATTTCTTCCCCAGCTCTCGCAATACCCTCGGTGTAAAGCACCTCTCTTGCTCGATTTCCATTGAGAGATTCGCACGTAAATTGCGGCCTAGGCAGATTCTCTTGAAATATCCCGCCCCAGCAGCATCTTCTTTCAATTTCGCTCCGTTGCTTCCGACACCGTTCGGTCAATACGTCGAACACCAGGTGAATCATCAATTCTGGTCGATCTCGCTAGATCCAGGTGCCGTTATCCGGCGGCTGGTCGCATTATTGATCAGCGAGCCATGCCCTCTAAATAAGATGGGCAGTTATTCCTGCACGCGTTCGGCTGACGTAGATTCCCAGGGGTGGCGAGGGGCGAAACAAAACTCACCCCCAGGGTAATCCGCCGTGCGGGGCCGTGCAACCCATTCTACCTACTACGGGTGGCCGTGCCTTACCGGAGTAGTACTCCGGTCTGTTTGATCGGATCGGGAAAATAGGGATTGGGGCTCGCGGGATAGACCGGAGCCAGGGTGCGGGCTAGCAGCCGCAAGAGATCTCAAAGAGAGGGCGGAGCCCGGGACCACGATATCTTGCAACAGAAAAACCGTAACCCCACGCCAGCCGGCGCGAAGAAAGGTGTGGTCCCGGGCCTCGCCCTCTGGGTAGTAGACAAAAAAAGGGACACCCCGAATTCCCGGGGCGTCCCTGTCTAGTCTCGCTAAAAGCGAGGCCGACGGGACTCGAACCCGCAACCACCGGATCGACAGTCCGGTACTCTAACCAATTGAGCTACGGCCCCATGTGCTGGGCAAGTACCTAAATATATACCGATCGCCTTTGAACTCAAGGGGGCCTGGGGCGGAAGCGATCGGAAAATGGACCGATTTTTTCCGCTGGCGCAAACGGTTCCGGTGATTCGGGTTACCGTGATTCTAACGACACTGCCCAGAGGGAAATCGGGGGGAAATCCGCGGACGATGCGGGTTACCACCACCACCGCGACGTATGTTTGCGAAGAGAACACTTCCCCTGACTTCCCCTGACTTCCCCGCGACCGCAACGGTGTGACCCATGCGTGAGTTCCTGCTGAAGACACTCCAAGATGCCAATGGGTTCGTGGTCAGCATGGATACAAGCGACTGGACGCTGGCGTTCATGGTGGTGGTGGGATTCGGCTTTTTTTGCATGCGGGGCGTCGGCTCGAAATCAAAAGTCTAGTCCGCTCGGTCTGGCAAGACTGAGTGGAACGGTCGCCTGCAAGCTCCGAGATCCCGACAGTTCGGATCGGAACGGTCCGCGGAGACCAAAACGGCCTCCACCAACAGAATTTTTTTTGCATTGAATCTTTTGCTCACGAGGATCGCGCACGATGGACGAGTGGATTAACGGCATTCCCGGCCCGGTAGCCATGGCCATCGTCGCGGTGATCGGATACTTCGTCGGCAAGCGGAGCCCCCGCGAAACGACCGCCGCGGCCAATCAGGCCCGACGCGAATTGAAACGGGCCAAGGCGGTGATCCACCAGTTGGAGGAGATCTCCCGCGACATCCGCCGCAATTTGTCGACCCATCAAACCAGCATCATGCACTTCAAGGAACGAATCGGCTCGCTCAGCCAAGACAACAGTGTCAGCGGCGAATCGTGGCAGTCGATTTGTGACGAGGCGGAACAGATGCTCACCCCCACCATGCGGCTCTCGGCCCAAATCGCCCACGCCTACGATGAAATCCGTCAGCAGGCCAACCTGCTGATGACCTTCACCGAATCGAGAACCGACCCGTTGACCGGGCTCAGCAACCGCCGTGCTCTGGACGACTGCCTGGATAGCCTGTTCGCAATGAACAACCGCTACAAGTTGGAATTCACCCTGTGCATTTTGGATGTCGATCACTTCAAGAAGGTGAACGATGAAAACGGGCACCTGCACGGCGACCGAATTTTGCAGGAGGTTTCGAGCCTGATCGACAGTTGCGTTCGCGAAACCGATATCGTGACTCGCTATGGCGGCGAGGAATTCGTGGTGGTGATGCCTCAAACTCCATTGAAAGGGGCATGCGTCTTCGCCGAACGAGTACGCACCAGCGTCGAGGCACAACTCGGAATCACCGTCAGCGGCGGACTGGCCCAGGTAGCCGTGGGGGACGACCCGAAAACGCTACTCGGCCGGGCCGATTCCGCCCTCTATCACGCCAAGGCCAAGGGTCGCAACCAAATTTGCTGCCATACCGGCGAGAAAATCGTCGACACAAAGACCATCCAGGACGAACCCATCTCCCCCGCTCGCGAAAAGCCGGAAAAGCTGCTAACCGAGATCCGAGACCTGGAGCAATCTCTCCATGACCGGTCGGGGCAGGCTCCGCGTTTGGAAGCGGTCTCGGAATCCCGCGTCGGTGATTAAACTATTCCGGCTCCGGCAACGTTCGCACAATCCGAAACCCGCCACCCAGGAGCTTTAATTCCTGCGAGGTGTAAAATCGTTTGGCAGAACGCGAATCTTCCCATGGCACCAGAAAGTAGCCACCCCGCGAGGGCCTGAGAGTCCCCAGGCTAAAGTCTTTGCTAATCCGATCATCTCGGTCGACAACTCGGCCCAAAGGGGTACGATAGTGCTCGAACAGATCGAGACACCACTCTCGCGCGTTGCCGTGCATGTCGTGGAGACCGAATCGGTTGGGCAACAGCATTCCAACCGGCCACGCTTGGTAGCGGGCGTTCTCAGAGGTCCAGGCATAACTTTCTCCCCAAGCCGCACCATCTCCGAAGTAACCGCTGGTAGTGGTCCCCGCGCGGCAGGCGTATTCCCACTCCGCCTCGGTCGGCAGACGATACCCTTCGCGCTGAAAGAAGTCGCTGGGGAGCTTCATGTCAACGTTGATCTCGTCGATCGGCGGATAACACATTTGGTCTTCCGGGATGCCCTCTTGCTCACTCAACCAGCGGCAATAAGCCTGAGCCCTCCACCAGTCCATCTCCACCGCCGGAAAGTCGAGACCGGTCCGAAATTGCCCGTACTGCGAGTACTGGGAATCAAACTCGCGAAATTGGGCGACCGTGGTTTCTAGAGTCGCAATCGCGTAACGTCGATCAATCCTCCGCCGCACCGGGCTTTCCTGGAGATGATTTCGGCCCGGCTCGTTTCCGGGAGACCCCATCAGGAACTCGCCCGGGGTGATCTCCACCAAGCGATGGCCATTGGGCACGTCGTGCCAAGTGGGTGTTTGGTCGTTCGGTTGAGAGTCTGGTTCGATCTCAGGCATGGCTTGCCCCAGGTGCCGCCGGGCCACGGTCTGGCACATCGATAATACGCCTGAATCTCGCGTGGTAGAGACCAACCGTTTGAGGATCGATGCCAGGCGGTCGAGATTGGCGGGATATAAGGTCCGCTGGGGATACAAGGCCAAAGTTTCCAGCAAGCAAAATTGAAGTTCGACGTTGTCGGTTGTTTCCAGTTTATCCAGCAGGAGTTTGGGATCGATTTCCAAGTCCGCCAGCAGGTGAATGGTCGCGGTTCGGAAGTTGGTGTCCTCGGTCCCGCTGGACAAGGCCTCCCATACCAATTGACGCTCACCGAGTTGAAATAGCCCCACGACCAAGGAGGCCCGACGCCTTGCCCGACGAACCACAAGCTCATAGGAGGGCCACTCACGGATCCAGAGCGATGAGAACTTCCATTCTCCTGTTGTGGTTTGCTCCACGGAAACGGAACGCGGGAAATAACCTTGGCCGGCCAGTTGAGTCGCGTCGCGCTGATGCTCGGCTTGAGTCTGGTCAATCAAACACTCAGATTGCCACTGTCCTCCGCTCCACCAGATGGCGGCCACGTTCTCTCCGACGGGTAAGGTCGATTGATGGCGAATATCAATCTGCTGCCACCCTTGATTCTCATTGGTTTCCCGAATTTTTTTAGGGGTCGTGCCCCAAGTATCGAAGTAACGATGCACGTCGACCAGCTTCCAGCGAATTGACGAATAGAGCGGCTCACCCGCCCGATTTTGAGTCTGGAGATTGACACGGGGCACGAAGCCTCCTTCATTCAACGGGCCCCAATGGTCGGCATGTTGGCTCTCCGAGACCTCCACATAAATGGAGGAGCCCACCATCTCACCGGGAAAAGATCGCCAGAGGACGAGAAAGCGTCCCTTATCATCGTTGCCGCGATCCGGGATCTCCGCGATGTCGTACGGGTGAAATTCCTCCGCGATCCACTTTTTAGCCACATCCTTAATTTCATCCGCTGTGACCGAAATCAGCAGTCGATGATCGGCCCGAGCATCTTGGACAAAACCAACCATCGCCAGAAGTTTACCCTCTTCGCGTCTTACGCGAGCAGTCACCGGGTGCAAGTCGTGCTCCGCCAATTGGCGGCAAATGTCCTCCAATCGATCGAGCGGAACCGCGTACAGCACCGTCCCCTTCCCTTGTGCCAACAGACCGTAGCTCGCGAGTTCTTCCCGGAGAGCAGGATCCCACGCCGCGGGATCGACCGGGGTCCCGGCGTACCAAACCGGATTGTCCGGCTCGCTTCGCATGTCGGCAAGATTGCGCGCTAGGTGCTGAATCGCGTTGACACGTTTGCTCTGCAGGACGGGGAATAGCTGACGAATTTGGGCCGCGTTCCCTTGCTCCAGTAGCTTGGCCAACTGCTCGCCGTTGTCACGATAAAACACTCCCAATACCGCCGCGGCACTCGACTTTCCACGTTCTGACATAGTATCGGATATGTAATACTGTTCGACCCGGTCGGCGATCGATCGCCGGACCGGCCACAGCAATTCGGCCCAGGCCAGTGCATTGCCACTCGACTCCGCCACCATGTCGGTCGCCAACTTATCGCCAATCGCATTCCAATCGACCGATTTCGGCGCAGCCTGTGCGAGAAACGCGGCGGCCCGCAAGCGGCCATCACGGTAATTTTCATCATCCAGACACACTTCGGCCAATCGTTGATGAAGCTCTGCGAGGGGCGGGGCCTGCCCGGCGAGCCAACGAATTTCGGCTGGATTGGCCGTTAACAGATAGTTGCCGATTTCAGCGTGATAGTCTTGGGCAGCAGGTGTATCCACCATCAAGGCGCGGACCTGATGTTCCGGATTCCCGGACTCAATCGCACCGTGCAGGAAGGGTTTCGCGAAGTTAGGAAATCGTCGAACTTGGCTCAGGGCCTCTGGGACCTCCTCGGCCTGGGCGGAGAGTAGATGCTGCACCGCGGCGTTGGCCAGCAGGCGATTCTGTTGCCACTGGGCGGTCCACAGCACTCCCCAAATAATGCCCACCACGAGGCACGCGACCGCCATCACGCCCCCCGCTTTTCGCGCGAGCCGCCACCGCGCAACTCGCATCACCTCCGCTTCCGAAGTGGACCACTGCTGGTGGTTGGTCAGGCGAACCATCTCCGCGAATTCCAAGAGGGTGGGCAATCGCCTCGTATCGTGAAAATCTCGCCACTGCCGCGCCACCTCTTTGAGCCGTTGCCGGGCCCTGCCGGTGCCACTCCCCTCCTCTTCACTAGCCAGCCATTCGCGAACGGCCGGGACCAGACAATCGTGCGTAAGCTGGTAGCTGGCGGTCTTCCCCGTGGACCCGTCCTCATCGTGAATTGGTCCCGGGACAATTAATTTCAGTTCATCACGCAAGATAGCAATCGCGCCGGCTAGAGCGGGCTGAAGTTCCTGAGGCACCCAAGCGGTAATCTCTTCAATAGTCTTGTAGGGGCCGCGGACTTTGCCCCCATCGGCCGGCGTGAGACAGTCCAGCACCGAGGCGACCGGCTTGGCCAATTCCCGATGCCCCGGATGGGACTCGCGCGAAGTGAACAGCGATCGCAAGTAACGATGCCCCAACCCCGCTAGGCCCCCGGTCTCTTGCAACGCTTCCTCGGTCCACTCCCGCTCGCGGAGCATTTCGACGGCCAAGGTTAGGTGTACCGGCTGCAACTGATCCGACTGAGCCAACTCTTCCAGGATCAAGTCGATAAAGGCCCGCTGCTGTTGGCTCAGTTCGGATTGATTTTCAGGAAACTTCTCCAAGGCGTGACCCAATTGATACATCACCGAGGCGGCGTGCTTTCTGCTGAACGGCTCGATACCGCGGCAGTTCTCTCCCATGCGGATCGGCTGCTCCAGATAATCCATGAACCGCGCCGCCTCGGGCCAGAATTCATCCCGCACCACCAGCAGGGCCTGGATCGTTTTGCCATCACATTGTCTCAGCGCCGTAACAAGCTCCGTTTCGGAGGGCCCTTCGCGGTCGAAACACTGCTCCAGTTGGTCGATCACAATCAGAAAACGTTGCGTCCCCTCTCCCTTCAAACGCACCATCTGGAGCATCGTTTTCAGCGTCGCATCGGGTGGAATCTCCGGGCAATGCTCGCGGAGCTTTTCGCCCATCAACTGGCTCGTCAAGCCTTGGGTCGCGTCGACGTAAATCGGAATCAGGTCGTCTCGTAGTCTTGGCAGGATCCCGGCCCGGACCAATGAGCTCTTACCTGAACCGGAACAGCCATGGATCAATCCGACCCGCAGTGTCGTTTCCCCTTCCGTGCCTAGGATGCGATGTTTCCAAAAGCGGACGCTTTCCGGTAGCCCCTCACTATCTTTGGGTCCCGGCAGTAACGACAGGAAAGCCAAATGATCGGCCCGATCGAATGGCAGCAATCCCTTGGGCAACAGTTTGGGTGTCCGAGTCGGCATCAGGTAACGGGTGGGGCCACGCGTGGAACCCGCTTCGGGAGGGCTCGTCTCCCGAGTCCAACTCACTTCCGAAACCAATTCGAAATCGAGCACGTCAACCAAGTCCCGGGCCATCTCGGCCGCCCGCTGATACCGGTCGCCAATCACCGGACTCAGGGCTTTAAGGCATATTCGCTCCAGGCCATCGGGGATATCGCTACGAATGGCCGAGGGGGGATCGAACTCGAACTTCGAGAGATAGTTGACCATTTTTGTGGTCTGGGCGGCATCCGAGGGGACGCGGCCGGTGAGCAGTTCGTACAGCACCACCCCCAGGCTGAAAATATCGGACCGGCCATCCATCAAATGCCCTTCGCCACGAAGCTGCTCGGGGCTCATGTAGGCCAACGTCCCGGCCATGGCGAAGTTGGGCTGAACCTCTTCCTTTTTGACCGAGATTCCGAAGTCGCAGAGAAACGGGACGTTATTTTCATCGAGCAAAATATTCGAGGGCTTCACGTCCAGGTGAAGGATGCCGTGACGGTGGGCGTATTCCAAAGCGGAGGCGATTCCCGCCACAATCCGGACTGCCTCCGCCTGGGGAAACGGTTCGTCTTGCATTTTGCGACCCAAATCCATGCCGTCGATGAATTTCGAGACAATGTAACAATCAATCCCTACTTCCGACCCCAAATCGTGGACCGGCAAGATATGAGGATGATCGAACTGGGCCAACGTTTGGGCCTCGGCCTGAAAAGCAGCGATCTCCCTGGGGTTGTCAAACAGATCCGGCAGAGGCACCTTGAGCGCGACCTTCCGCCGCAGCAGCTCGTCCCAGGCCTCGTAAACCGTTCCGAAGCCCCCTTTGCCCAAAAATCGCTCAATGCGATATCGGCCAATCCGCTTCGGTATCGGTGGGCTGATCGTTTCGGACATCTAGGTCGAGGTGGTTAACAAGTGCAAAGGAAAAGGAGAGGCCATGGCGGATCCTCCACTAAATTAAGCGAGCGGATGAGGGAGCGGCTAACGGGATCCAACCCGCGAGGTGAGTTCGGACAATGAGGCGAGCCGCGAGGTTCGGTTCCGCGGATGTCTCAACAGAAAGAACTATTTTCCACGGGAAGGGGGTCTCACAAGCAGCCAGTGTACTTGCCCGAGGGGAGAGGTCGCAACTTAAAAGGGGCCACCGCGGTCTCGATCTTCCGACCGCGGAAGAAGTTGCATTGGGCAAGCGCCGCGTGTAAATTCCCGCTGAAATTGGCCTCAGCCCTCAACCCGAAACAGGGGCTGAGGCCGCGAAAAATAATTGAGCTGTTGCGAGAAAAGTCCAAGATACACGGGTCGCTACCAGCCCATCACCATGTTCGACTCGATCACCCGGCGCGAATGGGCCAGATCGTTACCGGTCTCGTGCATATAAAGTCGAATCGCGTGCAATTTATCCCCTTCCGCCTTGGAGAGGCAATCGCGTGCCATCAGGCAGGGGTCCAACGGTTCGTTGGTCAGGCCGAGGGCCGCCTTGGAGATCACCCAGCTTTTGCGAGGGCGTTTGGAGATGCGGATGATATCGTCGCTCGGGTAACTGTCGAAGACGGTCCCCTTGGCTTCGTTCTCGTCCTCGGCCCAGGTCACCACAATGTGCGCGTTGGTTTCGACCTCAAACAGTGGCATGATAGAGTCCTCCTACTCGGGAAACAGCGGATGGAGCGAATACACGCGAGAGGGCGGGCCACCTGTTATCCGCCAGGGGACCCGCTTCCAGTTTCCAAATCACGCCCTATGCCCTGCTCACTATCCGAGTTGCCATAACCGGGAATGAGGAGAGATTCGATCTCGAACAGCGCGGGTAAGAATCATGGGAAGTCCGGAAATTCCACTGACTTGGTAACAGGTCACCACCATCTGAAGATCGTAAGAGCTTCCGGAAATCGCGTCAACCAAAAAACTGATTAAATGCAAATTCTAGGAGGACCGGCGGCGGATGCTCGCGCGATGTTGGCCAACCGCTCGGCAGCCGAGTGGCTTAACTGCTAGACTAGAGAGTTTCCAACGTTTCCCTTGCTGTCGCTAAAGCTCACCGGATACTTGCGCCGATGCCCGATCTGAACTCCGATCCCTCACCGTGGCCCTCGGACCAACCGACTTCCCCGTCAGCGGATCGGCCAGCCGCGCCTCGGCCCGAGGAGGAAAAGCCGGCGCGGTCCAGGATTTCCCATTGGCTGCGGTTTCTGATTCTGGTGCTGATCGGGGTCTCGGCGATCGCCCTGCTGCAAACCACGCCCACCTCTCGAGCCCAGTGGTACTGGGCCGCGAGCCTCACCGCACTTGAGGCCGGAGACCTCGAAACCGCGATCTCTCAGGCGGAAGCGGCGATTCAAATCGCCCCGGAAGATGCCCCGCAACGAAGCCGATACGCCGAGCTTTTGTTTCGGCTTGATCGAGAGGAGGACGCTCTAACGCAAGTCCTGAAATCAATTGAATCAGCCCCTGATAATTTGCAGTTGGTCAGTCGCAACGCCTTCCTGCTCGGACGGATGAAACAACACGACCAGGCCCTCAAGTGGCTGGATCACGTTGTCGAGCAAAGCCTGGCAGGGGGCAATATCCATCGGCATCAGGCCCGGAATCAAAGAGCCTACGGGATCGCGCTAGCATACGCCGACGGAGACGCCTCGCCTGAGGATCTAAAGCGTGGCTTGGAGGATATCCATTTGGCGATGGAAGAGTATGGTGATGAACCCGCTTACAGAGATACTCGCGGTTATCTCTATTTGCTGTCCGATCAATTGGAGCAAGCCGAAGACGATTTGACCCGCGCCATTTCGCCCTATGAACAACGCCACACCCAGCTCCTCGCCGAGTTGGCGGAGCAAAAGGGCTCCGCCCAAGTGGCGGCCCAGGCGAATAAAACGTTTCTGGAATCGGTCCTAGCGGTCATGTACCATCATCGCGCCGAGCTTTACCGGCGTCAAGGCAAAGAAGAGCTCGCCCAGCAAGACCAGCAGCGGGCCAACAAGTTCGGACTGAGTCGGAAGCTGGGCAACTGGTGAGGGAACATTCTTAGTGCGCCTACCTTAACCCAACCATTGGCGATTTCCCCGAGGAAATCAGGCCGATGAGCGAGGTTATGTTAGGGGTTCTTAGCCACCTCTGGACATCGCGACCTTCCGCGAAAAGTCACGAGCGCTCACAAACGGTGCGATATATTCACGCCTGTCAATTCACCGTTGTGGCTCGTTTCCCTTTCTGTCTCTCGAAGGACGGTTTCAAATGCCAGAACTATCTCCCAGCCAGGTTCGCCAAATTTCGCTCGCCGGTACGATTTCCTGCCCGCCCCAGTTTCCCGACGTGGGCGTTATCAACCTTCAGCTCCGCGCCATCCCTGAGCACTGCGAACAGTCGCATGGCGGCCACGACTTGATCGAAGTCGTCCACGAGGTCTCTCCTCGGGTCGAGATTTCGCGACAGTTTCTCGTGGAAGGTGTCTTTGCGATGTTCCTGCCGAAAGATCCCAAAGTGGTCGACTTGGCCCGAGGGGATTGGTACTTCGGCCAGCAAATCAAGGAAAAGCTGGAAGCGGCCCGGCAGAAAAACGAAGCGGTGATCGGCATCCTTTACACACCGGAGTCGGCATCGACCTTGATGCGGGTTGATGTGGCGATGACCGCGGCGGAATCGGCCCAATACTACCCGCCCCTGTCCGGCGACCGAAGCCATAACCACTATGCCTTCGCTCAGAACGACAACGAGCACTGCTAAGGTGATTCCTGGATCGCGCGCCGGCGATCCAGAGCGAGTCGATGGCAAGCCAAACAGCGTCTCGGGCCAGAACAAGATCGGCCCGAGATGCCTTCCTATTTGGTTGATTCCAGGTGTTACGAAATTTCAATAAGGTCCCCCTTGATGCACGCCATTCCGATTGATGTGATCATTCTCTCGCGTGATGAGGGACCGTTGGCCGTTGAGGTGGAACAGGCCCTCCGCGACCAGCGTCAGGTGCTTATTCGCGTGATTCGTGTCGTGGGCGAACCACGACCTGACGAACGACATCGCTGGCAAACCATTGCACGCGCGCGGAACGAGGGAAAGGATAAGGCAACCGCCCCTTGGGTGATGTACCTGGATGACGATGTAGTACTCGGTCCAGACACCCTATTTCAACTGTGGCGAGCCTTAAGCCAGGGATCGAATTTAGCCGCGATTGCCGCCAATTACCAAACTTCAGAGAAGCCGCCATTAGGGCATCGGCACATCGCGATGGGGGCCACGCTATTTCGCGCCTCGGCACTGCGGCTAATTCATTTCCGCTATGATCCGCGGCAGTGTGAGTGCCAATGCTGCTGCGACGACCTGCGGAAACATGGTTGGGGGATCGACTATCTGCCCCAGGCCACTGCCGTTCACCTGAAACAACCGAAAGATTCCGACGATTCCGCCACCGCCCCACCACCCAGAGTTCTGACCGCGTTTGATCGCCGCGATGTCTTTCGATTCGAAAAGCAGTTTCTCGCCACGCTCCGAACGTCGGGAAATCGCTGTGATGTCTCGGCCGTGACGTATGGTCTCTACCCCAGCGAGGTCGCGCGGTTGGCCGCAATGCCAGGCGTTGAAGTCCATCCCCACTCTGTCGATGGCCGGATGGCCCCGATCCGCCGCCTGGAAGATTTTTCCCGGCTCACGGCGACATTCGACCCTCGGACCCCGATTGCCTATTGGGACTGCGCGGATGTCTTTTTTCAGGCTTCGCTGGATCCGCTGTGGAAAGAGGCTCGACGGCGGCCCGACTTGATTCTGGCGGCGCGTGAACCTAAGAGCTATCCGGACAATCCGGCCATTGAGGAGTGGACGCGGACGATCCATGATCGCCAGGCGCGGCGGAAAGCTTTTGAGTTGTTGAGTCAAAACCCGTTTCTGAACAGCGGATTCGTGGCCGGACTCGCAGGTCCGATGCACACCTACTTTGCGTCGGCAAGCCGATCGATGTCGGGTCCCGACTTGTCCGGAACTCTCGACTGGGGGGACCAAACGGCCCTCAACTTTTACTGTCACAGCAATCCTCATCGTTGGCATGAGGTGGAGGCCGGTTGGAACTATTGCGTTCATGACCGGTATGGCGAGTTTGCCTTGGAGGTGGATGGCAGGGTGAAAAGCCGCAAGGGACTGCCTGTGCATGTGGTCCACGGAAATGCCCGCTCGTTTCGCCACCTCGCCCTGTCCTACTTAGGTGGCGTCTGATCTTTTTCAGGCCCGATTTGAAGAACTCTTGGAGGAGGACTCTACCCATGCGACTGGTCGCGACACTCAATCTGGGCAATCTGGACTATGCCCGCCATACGATTTCTTGCTTTCGGGCCTACGCCCATCGAACCGCTGCTGACTTTTGGGAGCTGACTCATTTCCCTCGCCAGGCCAACTACGGTCGGTCGAATCATTGGATGCAGGTCGACGTCATCAAGACCTTTGCCGCGCAGGACTACTACCGGCAATTGCTTCTGATCGACGCCGACATGCTGATGTCGCGTGATTGTCCCGACCTGTTCGCCATATGCCGTGACAAGTGGGGCGTCGCAGTCGATCTAGGCAGGCCGGAGGTGGACGAGGCCTTTCGCCGACGGTGCGCTCGGCTATACGGCGAAGCTCCCAAGCAAGGACCTTACTTCAACGCGGGCCTGATGATCATCCCGCTGCGTCTGGCACGACAAATCGCTCCGACCCTCCGCGGTCCTTTTGAAGATGGTCCGACGGCGGTCAACCAATATCTCAATTTCCGCCTCCTCGATTGCGGCGAACTCCATTGGCTTTCCACCGACTTCAATTGGTCCGCCCCGCAATTCGAGGAGGCCGCGCGGAGCAAACAGATCATCCATTTCGCTGGTGATCACAAATCATTGATCCCCCGATATGCCGAATGGTGAGTGAGCGGCGGGGTTTAACCCCGCCGTTCATTGGTTCACAAATCGTTGATCCCTCGATTTGTCGAATGGGGCACCCCTCCCCCCAACCTTATCTGACCCGCTAGCGGCGTTGGGTTGAAGTCACGTCTCAGGCTGAAACCACATGCCATCAAATTGACAACCGATCCAGGCAATCGAGATGGCTGACCCGATCCGTTTCTCGGGCAGAACCCCCATTTCTTCGCTTCTAACCGGTTTGGCACGGCAGTTGCTTTTTCAATAGCGTCGCAGTCGACAGGGACCATTCAAAGTTGGGGCTGCCCCATCCACGAGGCCCTGGGGAATTGAAGACAAACGAAAAGCCGTCCAACGGGTCGCCAAAATTGGTGTGAGACCCAGGCGACCTAGTTGGGCGAGCCAGCCATTGAATCCCCCCCCGGTAACATTGAAGGAGAAGGTCATGAAACGTCTACTGATTGCCATGATGGTTGTGGCGGGAATGTCGCTGGCCACCAGCTCCGTGATGGCCGACGGCCGCCACCATGGACACCACCGACACCATGGGCATCACGCCCACCATCGGCACCACGGTCACCATCATCACGGTTACCATCATCACAGGCACCACCGGCACTACTACCCGGCCCCGGTCCGCTACTACGCTCCGGCGTATCCGCGGTACTACGCCCCACCGGTGTATTACCGACCCGCTTCTAGCATCGGGATCCATACTCGTGGATTCTCCTTTGGGATTGGGTTTTAGGAGTTGAGGCATCCCCCAGCCAGGGTTGAATCGGCTCCGCCGCCGATGGCCACCTGGGGGTCCGTTTTACAGGCGAAAACGTCCGGAACAGAGAAACGAAACGCCCTCAGTCAAACGACCTCGTCGGTTGATCTGGGGGCGTTTTCTTTTCTTGGGCGAGCCGTGGGGCTCAATCGACGCGGCGTCCTGTTTTGGCAACATCCGCATCCACCCGCCCAGCCTTCGCCGTTCGATAACCAGTGTCTATCAGTGGGCTTAGGAAGATCCGCTTGAATTCGGCACGAGAGCTGCAAATGATGGTATTAGAACCACCTTACCCGAATTATTTCTGGCCAAGCGAAAGGAACAAATCCCATGAGACGCTGTTTGATTGCCTTGGCTATCGTGGCCGGAATGACCATCGCCGCCAATTCCGCGAGGGCCCAAGGCCGCTACTATGGCGGCCCCGCACGCCCCTTGATCGCGAAAAATCTGCAAGCCCGTTACTATGCCCCACCCGCCGCACGTTACGACAACCGAGGAAGTGCCGCTTCGCAGTATTCGTATTATCAAGGAAACCGACTCAACTACCGCTCGCCGTATCGCGGCAGCCGGGCCATGTACTTCGATCGAGCCGGCAAGGGACCGTTGACCGGGGCGCTTTTCAGCGGCACTAGGCCATAGAACCAATACCCAGAGACGACATTCTGATTCAAACGCCCTCAGTTCAGCGAGATAATTGCTGGGCTGGGGGCGTGTTCGGTTTCCGTTTGGCGAGGACCATAACCATAAGGGCTGGCCCGATACCCCCGCGCCGGCGATCGGGATGACAGCGGGTCAATCGCTGTGGCCGACATACGTACACGCCCCTCCAGATGCCTATAAATTGTCATAAGTAACTTGACAGAATCTACTTACGTCATCTATTGGCACTCAGTCATCTACCGCCCTGAGACAAATCCGATCAATCTGACAGCACCCCGAATCGAGCGAACCGACCTCCATCGCCTTAAAGCTTTGCCTCTTATTGAGTTATGCCACACCCAAGTCGTTTGGCACGGCAATTGCCCTTAAATACTCCGTAATCTTCACCAGTTGGGTAAGTCCTAACGCTCTGGTTGGTGGAGAAATTCAATTAATCTAAGCCCGGCACTGGGGTCGTGATCGATCCGGTGTAGCGGCACACCTTTCAGTTCCCCCCGGAATGCAAAGGAGACAGAGATGAGACGTATTTTGATTGCAGCCGCTGTGGTTGC
This sequence comes from Pirellulaceae bacterium, assembly GCA_040880405.1. Classification (GTDB taxonomy): domain Bacteria; phylum Planctomycetota; class Planctomycetia; order Pirellulales; family Pirellulaceae; genus JBBDIM01. The sequence continues at coordinate 105,564 of JBBDIM010000110.1, forward strand.
GGGCATGACGATGGCTACGAGTTCCGCGATGGCCCAGGGACGCTACTATGGCGGCACACGTGGCGTTTATCGGTCCCCGGTGACGGTCCAGGTGGGGCGTCGGCCCTATTATCGCAGCTACCGACCCTCGTACAGTAATTATCGAAGTGGCTATTACCGCAGTTCGCGGTACTATAGCCCCCGGTACTACAACTCCCGGTCGTATCGTGGCCGTAGCTATTACCGCAGCCCCTCGTATTATCGCGGCGGGCGCTACTATAACCGGTCGGGCTTTGGGATCCGGACTCCCGGCTTCTCCTTTGGAATCGGTTTTTAGCCCCGTGCTGAAATTGAGCCCGCGTAGCGGTGCGTAGGACAAAGACGCCCTCGGGCGAAACGATCTTCGGATCGTTTTACCGGGGGTGTTCTCGGTTCTTGCGTGCCCGTTTGACCTCCTTGAGGCCTTGCCGTAGCTCCGGATACATTGAAGAATCCGCGGTTGATCTCCCCTGTCGTCGAAACTTACGGTCCCCATGCTTCATCTGAAATCCGAGTCGAGCCCTCGCTGGTTGGACCAAGTCCGAGCGGCAACCCCTGAGGTCTTGATCGACCATGCCCACTGCGAGAAAAAAGCGGCCGGGACCGCCCTCAACTTGATGTTTGCGTATGTTGAGGATGTCGAGTTGTGCCGCGAGATGACCGAAATCGTGCGGGAAGAACTGGAGCATTTCCACATGGTCCGCGATCTGTTGGACCAGCGGGGAATTCGCCTCACGCGGCTCTCACCCAGCAACTACGGCAAACAGCTCCACATGCTGATTCGTCCGAACGAGCCGCAAAGGGCGGTCGACCGGCTGTTGGTCGCCGGACTGATCGAGGCCCGCAGCTGCGAGCGATTTGGCCTGCTCCGCAAGCACCTGGAGGACACCCAGCTACGGGATTTTTACGATAGCCTGTTCGAATCGGAGGCTCGACACCATGCGGTTTATGTCCGTCTGGCAAAAGCCTACGCCAGCGAAACAGAAGTGATGAACCGGCTCGACGAATTGGCAACCGCCGAGGCGGAAATTATCGCCGCCGGAGACGAGAAACCTCGGATGCACAGTTAATGGCTAGCGGCTCGTCGCGGGAACGTCCTCAAAAAGGGTATTCTCCCCGCCAACGTGGGGCGATTTAATCGCCTGACACGATTTGCTACACTGCTTGATTGATTTATTCCCTTCAAACTAGTTGAAAGCACTGCCTCGGCGGTGATCTCGAATGCAGCCTACGTTAGCGACCCACGACCCTGACACCTTGGAAACACCCCGTCACCCGGCCCTGCAGGGACTCGAACGATCCATCGCCGAGTTGCGGGAGGTGGGTGCCTATTTTTTCCAGCGTGGTTGGTCGGTTGGTACCAGCAGCAACTACAGCGTCGTCGATCGGCGCAGTCCGCTGCAGTTGGTGATCACTGCCAGCGGGATGGACAAGGGGCGGCTCGGCGTCAACGACTTTGTCCGCGTCAATTATGACGGGGCCCAGGTCGATGGCGATGGCAACCCGACCATCGATCAGCCCCGAGCCTCGGCCGAGACCTTTTTGCATGTGGTGGCGGCTCGGGATGAAAATGTCGGGGCAGTCTTGCATACCCACTCGGTCTGGGGCACCCTGCTCTCGGATCACTTTGGCGAGGCAGGTGGTTTCAACATCGAAGGGTACGAAATGCTGAAGGGACTCAGCGGCGTCAAGTCGCATGCCCATACGGAGTGGGTGCCCATTTTCGAAAATACCCAAGATATCCCCAAACTGGCTGAGAAGGTGGACAAACGGCTGCATGACGAAGACCAACCCAAGATTCATGGTTACCTAATCCGCAACCACGGCCTATACACCTGGGGCGCGGATCTGGCCGAAGCCCGGCGACACATTGAGATCTTCGAATTTTTGTTCGAGGTCCTGGGTCGCAAGCTGGCCGCCGGTGGAAATTTATAATCGCGGCCGCTAGTTACCCCAGTTTGTTATCCCACTCCCCACCAGCACGGTTCTTCTCTCCTCAAACGGAAAAAGGTTGGAACAATGGCAAGCGTGTCGATCCCCGCAGAAAACCGGCAAATCACCGATCCCGCTGAGATCCGCGAGTTCCTCAAACCGTTCGGCATCTGGTACGAAAAATGGGAGGTCGAGGGTCGGATTGGAGCGGACGCCACGAACGAAGAGATCCTGGAGGCTTACGCCCCGGAGATCGAGCGGCTCAAGCAAGCGGGCGGCTTTGTCACCGCCGACGTGATCAATGTTTCCCCCGAGACCCCCAACCTCGACGTGATGCTCGCCAAGTTTGACAAAGAGCATACCCACGACGAGGATGAAGTTCGGTTTACCGTGGCCGGCAGTGGTGTGTTCCATATCCACCCGGAAAACGGGCCGGTGTTCGCCGTGCAGGTCACCTCGGGCGATCTGATCAACGTACCGCACGGGATGCGGCACTGGTTCAACCTGTGCGATACCCGGCGGATTCGCTGCATCCGGTTGTTCGAGGACATGTCGGGCTGGGCGCCGCACTATGTGGGCGAAGCGGTCCATGAGAGCTACTCGCCCCTGTGCTGGGGCCCCGATTATCTTCCCAAGTCGGGCGATATCGACCCGGTCGTTAAGCTTTAACCAACTCAGACGTACATGCCCCAGACGGACAAACCTCAGGCTACCCGCGGTATTTTGCTCGACATCGAAGGAACGACCTCGAGCGTCAGCTTTGTATACGACGTGATGTTTCCCTACGTGCGGAAACATCTCTCCGCGTATCTCCGCCAAAACTGGGCCGAAGACCATTTGGCCCCGGTCCTCGAACAAATCGCCAAAGACGCCGGGGCCGATTCCTGGCGAGATTGGACCGCGCAGGACTCCTCCCCCGAGGCTCGGCAGGCTAAAGTCGAGGCCGAGATTAACCGGCTGATGGATTCCGACATCAAGGCCACCGGGCTCAAGACCCTGCAAGGAATGATCTGGAAATCGGGCTTCGATTCTGGCGAGTTAGTCGCGGATCTGTTCCCCGATGTCCCCCCTGCCCTCGCCCGGTGGAAGGCGGACGGACTGGATATCCGAATCTACTCGTCCGGCAGCATCGCCGCCCAGAAGCTGTTCTTCAGTCATACCCATCAGGGGGATCTGCTCCCTTACTTCACCGGCCATTACGACACGACCATCGGCTCGAAGAAGGAAGCTACCAGCTTTCGCCGGATCGCCGAGGACTTCGCCCTCCCGCCGGCAGAAATCCTGTTTGTGAGCGATTTGATCCCGGAACTCGATGCCGCTCGGGAAGCGGGGATGGACACTCGGCTGAGCAATCGGCCCGGCAATCATCCCCTCGAGTCGGAGAACGGCCACACCGCCATCACCTCGTTCGACCAAATTTCCACGGGCTAGCGACGACAGCGAGTAAGCGTCTTAACCTCTTACACGCAAGGATTTCGGCGTCATTGCAAGCCGTTTCATTGCCCCGCACGATGCGGCCCCTTATAGTTTGGCGGGCAAACCACCGGCAACGGAAGCAGCGACCCGCCGGTTTTCAGGATGAATTGATTTAGGCCTCCCCCCTTTTTGGCGGCGGAAGACCTTAGACCTACCTATTTGGCTTTCATTGAGCCACATGGGCAGGTCGATCTCGCACGGAACGCGACCAGGGACTCGCTCCCCCCGTGAAGCCTATCACGTGACGCCTATTTCGCACGTTAGGATTCCAAGCAAGGGAGTTTTCAAGGATGTGTAAAGCGATCCCCGTCTCGCTGCTGCTACTCGTCTTCAGCCTGAGCGACCTTCAGGCCGATGGCCGTCCGATCAGCTTCGACGTCGGCATGTTGGTCCCCTCGCGAGACATCACCACTGACGATTTCCGGAAGGTCTTCCCCGGTGAAAAACTGCTGGAGGCCCAGATCACCGTTTCGTCGCTGGTCAACTCCGCCGGGTCTCGTGAACCGAGCGAGGTGGTGATTCGCCTGGAAAGCCCCAATCCTCGGTTTCAGGTCCACGACTATTCCCCCCAAACCACCTTGCACTCGGCAATTCAAGGGAAGATCTCGCGGGAACACAAGTCGGAAAGCGATGCCTCGGCCCAAATCCATCTAACGGGCCGCTACGACAAGCTTCTTGGAGGAGACGCCACTGCCGGCATGGGCAAGCGTGAATCGACCATCGAGAAGTACGAGACCTTGCCGGAAATGGAAATTGTTTCCGCCAGCGGAACCATCCGCCGCGGGCGCGGGGTTTATTTTCGCTTTAAGCCTTCCGGACAAACCGCCTTGGAGGGCTCGAAACCGCTGACCCTCGCCTTCCGCGTTCCGGCCGATTGGCGCGCCGATACGGTGCGGATCGATTGCACGGCATTGGCGGCGGAATCGAAGTTTTCCGGCTCGCTGGGCCATGGTCATCAAGTGGTGGCACGACAAATCTTTACCGTCGCCTTGTTCCATGAAGGGGACAACGAAGCCCACGCCGCCGCTTATCGCTACATCCGGGCGGAAGAACAACTCGGCTACCAAATCAGTGCCCAAGCCGCTGCCATCGAAAAGACAACCCGGCGATCGCCGCTAGATCAGATGCACTGGCTGGTCAGCCTCAACTTCAGCAAGCCGGAGGAGAAGGCAAGCAGTGTCGAGCGGTTTTGGGGGCTTGATGAGAAGCAGCGAGCCAAGTTGCCAGACTCGCTGAATAAGGCGCATCAGGCATACGCCCACGGCCTGAGCAGGTTACGCGAGCTATCGGCCCGCGACGCGGCACCTCAGCCACCCGTTTATGACGTCTCGCAAAGCGTGAATAAGTGATCCGTCAAGGTAGAGTTTAGCGGTGGCACACACGGGATAGGACATCGGGTGCCATGCCCACGCCCTCCAACGTGGGCATGTTTTCGCGGGTTGTTTTTCCACCGGTAACTCGATTAACAACCAAAGAAACGGCCGACCGCTAATCCACGGTCAATTGACCTTCTTGGTCGTTCTCACTCACCGGGCAAGCCGATAGTGGAACCTTCCACGCCAGCAGTATAGTCTGATGGAACCGGAGACGGCGTCCGGATTTCCCGGAAAAGGCAGGATCATCTCGCACTTCTCATGCCCACGTTGGAGGGCGTGGGCATGGCACCCAGCAACCGACGCCACGTGTAAACTCTGATTGGATAGACAACTAAGCCATTTCGTCCAGTTCGAGATACTCGATCGGGACCGCCTTGAAGACTTCTTCCATGGTGGTCACCCCCTGAGCTACCTTGAGCATCGCTCCTTGGCGGAAACCGATCATGCCGGAATCGAGCGAGATACGGTTCAACTGATGGGAAGGGAGCCGCTTAGTGATCCCGTCGCGGAGCTCGCGATTGACTGAGAGAACTTCAAAGATCGCGGTTCGACCGATATAACCTTCGTTGGGTGCGGAAGGGCTCGGGCCGTAGAAGTGTCGCCCCTCCCCCTCGTTCAAATATTGGCGAACCTCGTCAAACGTGTGGGTCCCATCTTCCAGCGGATAGGGAATTCGGGTCTCCGGGTCCAATACTCGTACTAAGCGTTGGGCGATGATCCCCCGCAGAGCACTCGCCAGAAAATAAGGGTGTACCCCAAAGGCCAGCATACTTTGCACCGCACCGGCTGCGATGGGGGCGTGCAACGTCGCCAACACGAGATGCCCGCTGTTTGCAGCCCGAACCGCGGTCACGGCGGTTTCCGGATCGCGGATCTCACCGACCATGATCACGTCGGGCTGCTGCCGGATGACCCCGCGCAACAGGTCGGCGAAGTCGATCCCGATCTTCAAGTTGACCTGCGACTGACGAATCCCCTCTAGCGAAAACTCGACCGGATCCTCCAGCGTGTTGATCTTCCGTTTGCCGTCGTTGAGTGATTGAAGGCAGGAATAGAGCGTGGTTGTCTTCCCGGTGCCGGTGGGACCGGTCACTAGCATCAAACCGGAGGGAGATTGCAGCATCTCCCAAAGCGCCTGTCGGTCGTGCCGGCCAAGGCCCAACTGGTCGAGCTTAAGGAGCCGCGTGCCACGGTCCAATAGCCGAACCGAAAGGTCTTCGCCCGAAAGGGTTGGAATCAGACTGATCCGGAGGTCGATGGTCTTTTGCTCGTCGCGGTAAATCCAGCGCCCATCCTGGGGGCGGCGACGTTCGGCAATATCCATCCCGCTCACCGCTTTCAGATGGTTCAGCACATGGCGGCCCTCGGCCAGGCTGATGTCGACCACCTTTTGCATGATTCCCCAGACCCGCATGGCTACGCGAACGCTGTTCTCGCCAGCCATCAAAAACAGGTCGCTGGCACCCCGCGCGCTGGCGTCTTCAATTAGCAATTTGAAGGCCGCTTCCGGTTCCAGTCGCGAAAAATCGACCTTGGAAAAATCGATACCTGCGGATTGCTCATTCATGGGTTTTCTCCCGGACCAGTTGTTCCGCTTCCTCGCGCGTGCCGGTGATGGAAATAACTTGGTTGATACGCATCAGTTTGAAAACATTGCCCACCAAGGGAGGAACCGAATGGCAGACCAACTTTCCCCGACCCTCCTGAAACCGCTTATGACAAAGCAGCAGCCAGCCAATCCCGCTGGAGTCGATCATTTCCGTTTCGGACATGTCCAGTAACACCAGACGCTGATAGACCTCTTCCCCTAACAAGTCGACCAGCGGATCGGTGCCATCAGGCGTCTCCGCCTGACTTACCCGGCCGCTAAGCCCCAGTCGCACAAAACGCCCGTCGGTTGAGATGAGCCGAATCTGCATGGTGTCGCACTTGTACAAGAGAGGCGTGGAGGAGAAAGTCGCCGCACGAATTCCAAATATCACAGGATGCTGCTAGTCGAATGTCCGGCACAACATGCCGCCATCGGCCAAAATCACGGTCCCCGTCACATAGGCCCCGCCATCAGAGGCCAACAGGAGGGCGGGCCCCACCATGTCGATGGTCTCACCCCAACGTTTCAAGGCGGTCCGCTGGGCAAAACGCTCTTTCTGCTCGTCATTGAGCAGGCTCATTGGTAGATCGGTCGCGATTGGCCCGGGGCAGATGCAGTTCACCGTAATCCCGTGGGGGCCCAGTTCCAAGGCATGGGCCTTGGACATCCCGATCAAGGCGGCTTTGGTGCCGGAGTACAATCCGCGGCCGGAATTCGACGCGAGGGCCATCACGCTGGAAAGATGAATGATCCGTCCCCAGTTTTGTGAGATCATGCCGGGAGCCAACTTCCGCGCCAGTCGCATACAGGCGGTGAAGTTGATCTCCAGGATCTCGTCCCAGGTCTCTTCGGTGGTTTCCAGTAACGTTTCCGGGCGGTTGGTCCCGGCGTTGTTGACCAGAATATCGACCGCGCCAAAGCGTTCCAGAACCTGATCGGCCATCGCGTCGGCCGCGGCCCGGTCTCCCATATCGCACGCGAAGCACTCCACGCGGACCCCCAACCCGGTTGCGATCTCCTCGCCAGCCGCGTGCAAGGCCTCTTTGTTGCGGGCCGTGATACAGATATCGGCCCCTGCCTCGGCAAATCCTCGGGCGATCGCTTTTCCGATGCCCTTGCTGCCACCGGTAATCAGGGCGGTCTTGCCGGTCAGATCAAATAGACTGGTGCTCGACATGCTGGATTCCTGTAGGAGTGAATCGGTCGATTCCGTTGTAACACGCCGAAGGGCGGGTGAGAACGTTGCGTCCCCCCCGCCCTTCCTGCTTTTTTCAGAATTTAACCCTGAAGCGGCTTTACCGCCGGGGTACGATCACCCCAGTTTGCCTTCCAAGGCGGAAACCACCAAGTCTCCCACCTCGCGGGTTCCGTAACCCATTTTTCCGGCAGCCTGGCTCTTCATCTTGGTACCGGTCACCACTTGAATGGCATCCAGCACCTTCTTGCCCGCGGCCGGCTGACCACTGTGCTCTAGCAACATCGACAAGGCGCTGATCGCGGCGATCGGATTGATCACGTTCTTGCCGGTGTATTTCGGGGCGCTACCACCCATTGGCTCGTACATGCTGGTCCCGCCCGGGTCTGGATTGATATTGCCGCCGGCGGCCACACCCATGCCGCCCTGCAAGATTCCGCCCAGGTCGGTGATGATGTCGCCGAACATGTTGGTCGTGACAATCACGTCGTAATATTCGGGGTTTTTGACCATCCACATGCAGCACGCATCGACATGGTTGTAGTCCGGCTCCACGTCGGGATAATCCTTCGCCACTTCCTGGAAGGTCCGCCAGACGAGGTCGTGCCCGTAGGTCAAAACATTCGTTTTGGCGACCAGAGTCAGCTTTTTGCCCTTGGGGTTGTTCCGTTTTTGGGTGTATTCAAAGGCCCAGCGGAAACAACGCTCGCAACCCTTACGCGTATAGATCGCGGTTTGGGTGGCGACCTCGTCCGGGGTCCCCTTCTTCAGAAAGCCACCGATCCCGGCGTACAGGTCTTCGGTGTTTTCGCGAACCACGACGAAGTCGATGTCCTCTGGCGTTTTATCCTTGAGCGGAGTCTCGACCCCGGGGTACAGCTTCACCGGCCGCAGATTGATGTATTGGTCCATCTGGAACCGCAGGTTCAGCAGCAGTCCCTTTTCCAAGATGCCGGGGGCCACATCGGGATGCCCCACCGCCCCGAGCATGATCGCGTCGAACTTTTGCAGCTCCTCGACGGCACCTTCCGGCAAAATCTCGCCCGTCTTCAGGTACCGATCTCCACCGAAATCGAAATCCTGCTTTTCGACGGAAAAGCCTTCCATGCTGGCAACCGCGTCCAAGACCTTGAGGGCCTCGGCGGTCACTTCGGGGCCGGTTCCATCTCCACCGATGACTGCAATCTTCATGTGCGAAACTTTTTTAGGGGTGAGAAAATTTAGTGACCAAGCGAAAAGCCGGGGCTTTCGACAGGCTGTTTACCGAGGTTACGCCCGGAGGGGCTTGAACGCGGGCCTGATGCTCTCGTGGCAACACCGCGACATTCGGCACCGCAACAGGGACAAACGGCGGCACCGCTGCAAACCCTCAATTCTATCGAGGGGCGGAAAGTGTCACAACGCCACGAGAACATTGAGCGTGATGCGGGGTGCATGACAGGGTTTATGCGGCGTACGCGAGATCTCAGTTGTCGCTAAACGAGCTGCGACTACCGGAAGAGGCTCCGCCGATGGGATCGGCCATGAACCGCTGGTAGCAATCACGACAAACGCGGTAGCTCCGCTCCTGTTGATCCTCCTGCAAGGTGGGATCGTCGATGCGGTAGAGCTGTTCCAGGGTATCACCGAGCGACGAGAGATTGTCGCGGTCGGTATCGTCGAATTCCGACTCGTCGAACCATGGCTCGACATCCAGAAAGGCGGTCAAACGGATGATGAAACAAGGATCGGAACTCTTGTCAAAAACTTGCTGGCAACCGTGGCAAGTAAATTGACTCATCGCGTTTTGTCCTTCAAAGCGAGCGGCGGAAGCGAGGCCGACACCATCTTGCGGCCCTCAATCCATACATCAATCCTAACCCCACGCCGTTTCCCGAAGCAATACGAGTCCGTGGAAAATCTCGAATCTCCACTTGCGGTTTACAGCCGATACCGCGGGAAATCGGATCCGCGAAAATGAGTTCTCCCGGAAACCGAAGATGTGCGCAATAAAAAAGCCGCAACGATTGCTCGTCGCGGCTTTGTATTTTGCTCGCTCATCTGGCTCGCAACCGTGACCGATTCGCGCGACCCCTCCCCGCGACTTTCCCACGAGAGCGGATCTGCGATCCGGTCGACAAGGTTTACTCGTCGACGAGCGGTTCTTTCTTTTCGGTAATCACTTCGCACTGCGGTGCCATCTCGGCGTTCAGTTCGGTAAAGCCGCTCCACTCTTCCGGAACATTGTCCTCGTGGAAAATTGCCTCGACCGGACACTCAGGCACACAGGCTTCGCAGTCGATGCACTCCTCCGGGTGGATGTACAGGATTTTGTCACCTTCGTAGAAACACTCCACGGGGCAAACCACCACACAGTCGGTGTACTTACAGCCAAAGCAGGGCTGGCAAACTACGTGAGTCATTCTTCCGTAACTCCTCAACAGTCGCGAATCGCGGACCGGAAAACTTGGGTCTAGTAATGGCCAATGCTACCGCTGGTATTATCGGCCACTTTGGCCATCGACCAGCACCGTTTTTCCCCTGGCCCCGGCTCACCCAATGGGCGGGCAAACAGTCCCGAGAACGGCTTCAAGTGCTTGAGGCGAAAGCAGTTGCCGCCTCGACTCCCCGGCAATGTATCATTCCTGAAAATTGCATGTCAAGCCACACAACCCCTGTTTCCGGGTGAATCGAAGCGAAGAACGCCTGTTGAGACTCTGTCGCAATTCCACCAGCCTAAATTGCAGCTCAAACCGTGCGGCCACGACAGGTGTTCAAGCGGACCAAGATCGTCGGAATTCCCCCTAGACCGATCGCGGCCCCTCCCGTAAAAGAACCCCTGAAGCTTTCGACAAGCGAAAATTCCGTCAGATTCCCCACCAAGACCTTCCAAGGGAATCGCAACGACTTCAAGCCATTCGCACCATGTTTGACGCCAGCGACGATCAAATCCTCGACGACTGCCTTAAGCGACGGCCAGAGGCCTGGAACCGCTTTGTTGATCGCTCGATTCCGATCGTCTTGCGAGTCATTGACCAGTGCCACGAGTCACAAGGCGAACCCCAGGACCATTCGCGAAGACCAGAACTGGCCCGCCACGTCTTTTCCGAGCTCATGGCGGAAGACTTCGGACTGATCCGCGCGTTCCGCCGACGCTGCTCTTGGGAGACCTATCTGACGGTCATCACGCGTCGAATCGTGCTCGCCCGGCGACTTGAACTAGACCATCTCGACCGAGTCACCGAGGCCACCCAAGGGACATTGGTGCCGGCGAGATAATCCCGATGGGTGCGATCCGGCATGTGCGCAGCCTGCGACCGGAATCCCCGTCATTTTCGGTT
>JBBDIM010000111.1:0-17092 GCA_040880405.1 Pirellulaceae bacterium
AGACAGGATGTCGATGGCTGAAGCGTCCAATCGCTCCCGGAGAAGAACGGAATCCTCTGCCCCCCTGGGATCCGCGCCTTTCCGGGAGCTTTTTTTATCCCCATTCGTTTTCGTCGGTCCTTTCGCCGTCGTGTTGGTATTTGCCTTTCGATGCCGAGATATACGACAGCTCTCGTTTGCCTGCTGTTTGTTGGTATCTTTAGCCAGCTTTCCGCGCAGGATCTCCCGGTTCCGCCCCAACCCATGGCGGAGCAGCCCCAGGTCGATGAAGCGGCCGCGCAACGAGCATTAAGGCAAGGCAATCCTAGAGCGACGGTACGCACATTTCTCGAAGCGGCCCGAGATAATAATCAGGCCATTGCGATCGCCTGCATGGATTTCTCGACGCGGCGGGAAATTGTCGGTGCGCGCGCGGAATGGGACTACGCCGTTCAGCTATATGGGCTGGTTTTCTTCTTGTGGGATGTCGATCTCGAGCTCATTCCCCGCGAGACGGAAGAATTAGAGATCCCCTTACTTCCCGCTTTACGTCCCAACGGCGAGGAAGAACGCGCCGACGCCGAGCAAATCAGCCTGACCAAAGGTGCTGATGGACTTTGGCGATTTAGCGCTGGCACGATCGAAAAGATCCGTGATATGGCCTCAAAATATGAGACGGATATTGATGCCGCGAAGGATGATTTACTTGCGGACGGTGAACCTGTGGCAAAGCCACGCGAAAGCTTCGCCCTGTGGCTAGAGCAACAAATCCCGTCTCGGTATCGCGAGGTCCATTTCCTGCTGCCCACCTATCAATGGATCTGTTTGTTTCTCCTAATTTTCGCGGGATTCTTTGCGGACTTTTTCGTCCGCTGGGTCCTAAGGGGGATTACCTATGCTTGGATGCGTTTGGCCAGAAGAACCGACGCCGATGAGATTACCGAGTATGCGCGGCGAACCTGGCGTCCAATCGGGCTCCTTTCCCAGGCACTGGTGTGGTATTTCGGACTGGGCGTCTTTCGTCTGCCGGAATTGTTTCGGACCTACCTCTTTAAAGGAATGCAAATATTCGCCGTCGTCGCGGCGGTATGGACCGCGTTTCACCTAATCGACTTGATCACCGCCTATGTGGTGAAGACTTCCGATCCTCGCGGAAAGAAATTTAACGATTTACTGCTGCCAATTCTGTCGAAGTCGCTCAAGACATTCGCGGTTTGCATCGGCGCGTTGGCGTTTGCGGAGGCGTTCAATTTACCGATCGCCGGTGTCATCGGCAGTATCGGGATCGGTGGTATCGCGATCGCCCTCGCAGCCAAAGAAACCCTCAGCAACCTGTTTGGCAGTATCACGGTGATGATGGATCGTCCCTTTGAAATGGGGGACTGGGTCGTGACCGAGGGTGTTGAGGGTACCGTGGAACAGGTGGGAATGCGGAGCACTCGGATTCGCACCTTCTACAACAGCCTGGTCACCGTTCCCAACAGCATCTTGATCACCGCCAAGGTGGACAACATGGGGAAGCGTCGGTATCGCCGAGTGAGCACCACCATTGCTGTTCAGTACGACACCGCACCAAACCAAATCGACGCTTTTTGCGAAGGCATCCGGGAGCTGATCCGACGGCAGCCCTACACACGAAAGGACTTTTATCACGTCTATTTCAACGAGTTCGGGGCGAGCTCGCTCGACATCATGCTGTACTACTTTCTCGAAGTGCCCGACTGGTCCATGGAGCTACGAGAAAAACATCGGCTGTTTGTTGACATCGTGCAGTTGGCAGAACGGCTGAAGGTCAAATTCGCGTTCCCGACACAGACCGTTCACCTCTATACCGAGGAGCAGTTGGCCAAATCGCTGCCGGAGAAAGTGCAGTCCGACCCGGAATACGCGGGGCGACGTTCCGCGGCCGAGATTTCCGGTCCGCTGGCGATGCCAAGCCAGCGGCCTGGCCTGGTCGACTTCCCAGGGCCTTACCCGTTTGACGATATCGACTCTCGGCGGTAATCCGCACGGCAAGGGATTATCCGCCCGGTTTCGGCATCGCCAGACTATGCAGGATGAGGACCGCTCCGGTCGAGATGAGCGCCCAGCCCAACCATTGGGGCGGTTGGATGGTTTGCTGCTTGCGTTCCTGTGTCCGTTCCACGGCGGCGACGAAGGCCATCGGTATTTCTCCCTCTTCCGATTTCTTCGCGATCGCCCGCTTCGAGAGGAACTGGCTGGCATCCTCGGTCAAAGTAACCGAGTCGATCATGCGGAACTGGACCCCGAGGGCCAGGATCACAATCCCGATCATGAAGTACTGGTTGCGATTGATTTCCATGGTGACAAACCTTCCGTGCGATCGAGCGGTGGGGGATCCAGCTTGGCGCGAGAATACGCGTTCCAGTTCTAAGCATCGAACCACGGACCTCCTCACTTGACGCTAGCGGTCACAATAGCGGTTCTCCCGATTGGGAGAGCGAAGCCGGGAAGCATTCGCGGGGGTGGCTCAGTTTTGATTGAGTGGGTCGTGCCGAATGCAGGGGATCAAACGACTTGAACTCCCTCCGGATTTATCCCGGCTCCCCGCATTTTGCGAGGAGTTAGCTATCCTTGAGCGGACACGGATCCCGCTCAACTCCACCCCTGAGAGCTCCGCTTGATGAATCCCGACGCAACTTCACGCGGCACCGTTTTGGTATGCGATGACTCGCTCTTGATGCGGAAAATGGTCATCGATGCCCTCGAGGCGGATAACTGGACCATCGTGGGTGAGGCCACCGATGGGGCGGAGGCGATCGCCCAGTTCCTCAAGCTGCGGCCCAATCTCGTAACCATGGATATTGTCATGCCGGGCGAGGACGGCATCCACGGCCTGTCCGGCATTTTGGCCGAAGACCCAAATGCCTCGGTTGTGATGATCAGTGCCTTGAACCAGACCAAGATGGTCTCCGAGGCGATCCGTAAGGGAGCCGAGGACTTTATCGTGAAACCGTTTCTCCCCGAGCAGGTCCAGGAGACCGCTCAGCGGATCTCGAGGCAGTGGGCCGTTGCGGGGAATTGAGATTTTTTACCACCTCTTTCAGGCGGGTACTTCTGAGACCCTTAACCCCCTCTTCTGGTTTTTTTGTGGCCGCCCCTCGGCCAGGTGGCTGGCCCATTCGGGGGTCGTACCGGTTGTGGTGTCGGGCCCATTTTTGGCCTTGTGAACACTGTATCTTGTGGACCCCCGATTGGCGGTGAAGGCGGCCAAGCGGCCGAGAATCTCAGAACCGCAGCCGGACCACCCTTCCCTTAATCGGCCCTGATACCAAATAAGGGAAGATCGGAGCACCTAAGACACCCCCATTTTGGTATTTTTATCTTGGCCGCGCGGCCAAGGTATTGCGAGATACCACACGAGATCCTTTGCGTTTGGATTTTTGTGAACATTTGCACAGGTCCTGCCCCCACAAATTTTCAAAGAGCGGCCCGCATTCTACCATGCCGTTGTGGCCGATCTCCCCGTTTTGAGGGCTCTTAAAATTACCGCGAAAGTTACCTTTCGGGGATCAGCCCTTCCACCACGGCATCAATCTGCTTCCGCATTGTTTCGCTGGCGGTATTTTGGAAGAGCTCCGGTTTTTGGGCCTGGGCCACGGCGACCGCCAGTCCGCGGTGTTCGTTCCACTGCTGCACGCCCCAGCCGCGGATGTCGACGTAGGCGTCGCTAAATTCGGCCGAGGATTTGGGAACGACGTGAATCCCGTCGTCCGCTCGGATGAAGTGATATTTCAGGCCGCCGTACACAATCGCAGCCCCCACCAACAGCCCCAACACAAACGCACTAATCCGTCCCGGTAACATGTCCGTCTCTCCATCCTTGATGAAATCACATCGACTCCGCTTCTAGGCGCACTGTACCGACAAACCCACTTCGAGGACAAGATTATCCGGCGGCGAAGAACTTCCCCCCTCATTAGTGTTCATCCTTCGACTTTTGTGTGAGCGTCTCGAATGTAGGTGGGAAATTTGGCCTGATGCGGGGGTATTGAGTTCCTGCTCTCCAGGGCAGTGCCAACTTGAGGGACTTTTTTTACCACGAATCACACGAATGACACGAATCGCAAGCGGCGGAAATGCCGTTTTGGAGGCTTCCAATTTGACGGGTTGATTGAGCGATCGATAACGGATGTGCGAGAAATCGACATCTCCTGAATTCCCTCTTCTATTCGTGTGATTCGTGGTTGTCATTAGAACTTTGCGCGGTCCAGCCAAGTTGGATGTAAAGCATTTGAAACGCAGAGACGCAGAGACGCAGGGGGACTGCTCTGCGCCTCGGCGTCTCTGCGCCTTGGCGTTTCAATCCCGTCAAACTGTGAAGTTCTCAAAGAGCTTCCACAAGATCACGCAATCGATCATCGGCCGACCTCGGCTTTGGCGGCTTTGCGCTAGATCTTGATCGCGGGAAAAGCTCTCGCGAAGGCGCTAAGACGCAAAGGGGGGAATCAGAAGGTGATTGATCCGCTGCCCTAAAAATTACCTCCCAATGTGACGTTCACACCCGCTTTCCTTGGCCACGGATGGTAACGGATGCCCCCCACCCGGCCAGGACTGGAGGCCCCGTGCGACTAGTCTTCATCCGCGAATTTTAGCGTTCATCCGCGGCGAATTACTTTTGCACTTTGCCACAGGGGGGCCTGAGTCGCTGGAACTAAATTCCTACCCTCTGTGCCCCGGAATTTCGCGTAGGTCGAGAGCACGCAGGCTAGTTTCCTCAAACCGCCCAGCGTGCCGTTGGTCGATTGGCGTAAATCGGCTAATCTTACGCGGATATCGACCCACTCGCTGCCACCGCTGGAAATCGCCCCCGATGTCTCCCCCCACTCCCGAACCGACTATCCGTCAGATCGAAGACGATCTGGGGGGCCTCCGTTCGGCCAGTTTTATCGGCCTGCTGCTCACCCAGATGCTGGGCGCGGCCAACGATAACATCTTTCGCTGGTTTGTGATCGGGATTGGCAAAGAGCAGTTCCCGACCAATATCGCCGGCATTTTGATGGCCGGGACCGCCTGCATGGTGGCTCCTTACATTCTATTTGCCACCCATGCGGGGTATTTTGCCGACCGCTACAGCAAACGCTCGGTCATTGTCTGGTGCAAGGTGCTTGAGGTCGTGGTGATGCTGCTCGGGGTGATGATCGCCGGCAGCGGCAATTTGATGTTCTTGTTTGTGATTGTCTTCGCCCTGGGAACCCAGTCCGCCTTGTATGGGCCGGCCAAGTTGGGAGCGATCCCGGAGATCCTCAAAACTCGGTATATCTCCGCGGCCAACGGCATGATCGGTCTGGCGACCGTGTTGGCCACAGCCCTGGGGGCTTTTATCGGCAACGCCCTGTCCGACATCACCAAGCAGGGGCAAACCAATATTGGCATCGCGGCGGTGGTGTTATTGGGAACGGCCGTGGTGGGGCTGGGAACGAGCCTCTTGATTGGGCGATTACCGGTCAACCGGCCCGATCAACCGTTCCCCTGGAACCCCTTCCGCATCACCATTCGCGATCTGATGGCCCTCGCGGAAAACCAGGCGATTTTGCGCGTCGCGTTGGGGACCGCTTTTTTCTGGAGTTTGGCCGGTTTGGCTCAGCTAAACATCGACCAACTCACCTCCGAGAGTGGCGGCACCTCGCAAACGGAGGTCGCCCCGCTGTTGATCGCCCTGGTTTTGGGGGTCGCGGCCGGTTGTGCGTTGGCCGGGTTTTGGTCGCAGGGCCGGGTCGAGCTGGGGATTTTGCCGCTAGGTGCGGCCGGTTTGGCGCTCACCTCGTTCTTGCTGTTCGCCGCTCCCACCTCAATGATCGAGGAGGATGGCTCGTGGAACGTGGCCGCCTACTGGGTAATTTTTCTGCTGTTTTCCTTGGGGGTCTCGGCGGGCCTGTTTGAGGTTCCGCTGGCGGCGTTCTTGCAGCATCGCTCACCCCCCGATAAACGCGGTCGGATCCTCGCGGCCAACAACTTCATGACCTTCGGCGGGCTGTTTTTGGTGTCGATCCTGTTCATGGGGATGCGGGCCCAGGTTTTGGATGGTTCGCTCAGCTACATTCCCAAGCTCCAGCAACTGGAAGTTTCCGATGCGTTTCGAGAACAACTGGCAGTTCGCAAGGCGGAATACGCGCGCGCATTAAACGGGCAAGAATCGGGCCGACTGACAAGCGAGCAACTTACCGAAATCGCGACGACTGAGGATGAAACCAAGCTGGCCCTCTCCGAACTGCTGTGGCTCGAATACCGGCACGACTTTGAAGCGGAGCGGCAGGTTGACTTTAACCGGCAATTGGAGCGGTTCCCGGAACAGCAGCAATTGGTGGCCGAGGTTTTTCGGCAGGCCTCGGGTTTACCGCTACTCACCTCGCGGCAGATTTTTTTCCTGTGCGGTTTGATCACCATCCCGATCTTTGTCTTTATCCTCTACTGCCTGCCGCAGTCCAGTCTGCGATTTATCGTTTGGCTCGCGAGCGAATCGATTTACCGGATTCGGGTCTATGATCGCGAGAATTTACCGGCGGAAGGGGGCGCGCTGTTGGTCTCCAACCATGTCTCTTGGCTCGATGGGGTGCTATTGCTGCTGACGAGTAGCCGCCCGGTGCGAATGCTGGTTTGGGCTGGGAACTTCACCCATCCGCGGTGGCGGCGATTCGCCGAATACCATGGAGCGATCCTCATCGACCGCGGACCCAAAGGGATTCTTAAGGCCCTCAATGAGGCCAACGCCGCGATCGCCGCGGGGGAACTGGTTTGCGTGTTCGCCGAAGGGGGTATCACGCGGACTGGGCAGGTCCAAGGATTCCGGCCTGGACTGATGCGGATGGTCGACGGGACCAACGCCCCGATCATCCCGGTGTATATTGATGAGTTATGGGGTAGTATCTTCAGCTTCTCCGAGGGGCGTTTTTTCCGGAAGTGGCCGCGCGGTTGGCAGACGCCGATTTCGATCCACTTTGGCCGACCCCTCGCGCCACCCTACGATATCCATACTATTCGACAATCCGTGCAACGACTGGGAGCGGAAGCCGTGAAACGAAGATTCGATCGAATTGTGTCCCCCACCAAAAAAATGCTCCGCGTCTGCAAGCGGAGGCTATTCGGCTCGAAAGTGGCCGATTCGACCGGAGCCGAACTCAGCGGTGGGATGCTGCTGGTCCGGACGATCGTCCTGAATCGACTACTCAACCGGAAGGTTCTCGCCCCGCGGAGCAAAGAAAAGCATGTCGGGTTGCTGCTCCCACCGACGGTGGCCGGGCTGGTGGCCAACGCGGCGCTCGCGCTCGATCGCCGCGTGGCGGTCAATTTGAACTACACCGTCTCCAGCGACGTGATGAACCAGTGCATCCGCCAAGCGGGGATCAAGCATGTGATCACCAGCCGCAAGTTCATGGAGAAATTCGATTTCAAGCTCGACGCCGAAGTTGTCTTCCTGGAAGATTTTAAGACCGCGCCGACGCCGATCGACAAGGTGTGGGGCCTGCTCGCGGCGTATGTCCTGCCTTGTTTCCTGCTCGACTGGATTTTCGGGCTCAACGAGATCCAAGGGGACGACACCCTGACGGTGATCTTCACCTCCGGCTCGACCGGGGTTCCCAAGGGGGTGGAGCTGACCCATGTGAACATCGCGACAAATGTCGAGGCGGTCCAGCAGATGGTCCACCTCACGCGGGACGATGTGTTGATCGGGATCTTGCCGTTTTTCCATTCCTTCGGCTACACGATCACGCTCTGGTTGAACCTGGGAATCGACCTGAAGACCGCTTACCATTTCAGCCCGCTCGAACCAAAACAGGTGGGCGCGCTGACGAGAAAGCATCGCGGGACGGTGCTCCTCTCGACCCCCACCTTCCTACGGAGCTATCTGCGGCGCGTCGACAAGGAGGATTTCGCCTCGTTGGAGATCGTGGTAGCCGGTGCCGAGAAGCTGCCGATTGACCTGTGCGACGCCTTCGAGGCGAAGTTTGGGGTCCGCCCGGTGGAAGGTTACGGGACGACCGAGCTTTCGCCGTTGGTCTCGGTCAACATCCCCCCTTCCCGCTCAATCGACAACTTCCAGGTCGACCGCAAGGAAGGGACCGTCGGTCGACCGATCCCCAATGTGGCGGCGCGGATTGTCGACCTGGAGACCGGCAAGGAGTTGGGAGTCAACCAAGCAGGGATGCTGCAGATTACCGGCCCCAACGTGATGAAGGGTTACCTGAACCTGCCGGACAAGACCGCCGAGGTCCTCAAAGATGGCTGGTACACGACCGGCGACGTCGCGATGCTGGACGAGGATGGGTTCATCAAAATCACCGGCCGCGAAAGCCGGTTCTCCAAGATCGGCGGAGAGATGATCCCGCACCTCCAGATCGAGGAAACCTTACTGGAGGTATTGGCCGCCGCGAGCGGCACCTCGCCAGTAGATATGGCGGACGACGGGGCGGGGCCGGCAGCGGATGAACAGGTCCTCTTGATCGCCGTGACCTCCGTAAGTGACCCCAAGCGCGGGGAACGCTTGGTGGTGTTGCACACGTCACTACCGCTAAGCACCGACGAGATTCGCGAGCAGCTCAAGGCCCGGGGGCTCCCCAATATCTACATCCCCGGGAGCGATAGCTTCGTCCCAGTGGAAGAAATCCCCGTCCTGGGCACCGGCAAGCTCGACCTCCGGCGGATGAAGGAAATCGCGGAAGAGCGGTTTCCGGTTGGTGCGTGATTAGGGAGGACGGATTTGCCACAGAGGGCACAGAGGTCACAGAGAGAAGCGAGTTGCACGTACCTGGGGTCAGCACTCTTGTTTAGTGAGGGCATACCACCGGAACACGCGCGGCAAAAAAGACTCCTGACCCCTTCACCAGCCCAGGTCATGCAAGGAAATTTAGCCACGGATGGACACAGATAAACACGGATACGGAATAGGGCAAGAGGCGACTTTGAGTCCCACCTAAATGGCAATATCTCTCCCGGGTAACGACCTCGTCAACAGGTCCTCCACACCCACAGCCCATCCGTGTTTATCCGTGCGAATCCGTGGCTAGTTTTCATTTGAAGAACCCGTTGCTTCCGTTGGCACGTTACGCGGCGGGCCTGAATTCACCCCCAAATCGCATCGCTGAAGATCGGCCGGGGGCGATCAAAAAACCGGCTTAGGTGACCTCCGGCTCTGTGCCCTCTGTGACCTCTGTGGCTAACAAAAAAGAACCGCGAATGAGCGTTGTCACTCCTCTTCCACGCGCTTGGGCTCCGCCACTGGCCAGATTTTTTCGCTGGTCATTTGGACCAACACGTAGAGGGCTGGGATCAGGAAGAGGCCGACGATGGTGGCGGCGGTCATGCCGCCGAAGACGGCGGTCCCTAGGCTGCGGCGGCTGGCCGCGCCGGCTCCGCTGGCGACCAACAGGGGAAGCACGCCCAGGATGAAGGAGAAGGCGGTCATCAAGATCGCGCGGAACCGGAGCCGCGCCGCGATGCTGGCCGCTGCTTGGATCGACCGACCCGCTTCTCGTTCCTGTTTCGCGAACTCGACGATCAGGATCGCCGTTTTCGTTGCCAGGCCAATCAACAGCACTAGCCCGATTTGGGTGTAGATGTTGTTATCAAACCCCCGAGCCGCCGTCAGTCCGATCGCGCCTAACAAGGCGAACGGGACGGAGAGGATCACACTCCAGGGGATCGACCAACTCTCGTACAAGGCGCACAGGAATAAGTAGACGAACACCACGGAGAGGGTGAAGATGATCGGGGCTTGGTTCCCGGCTAGTTTCTCTTGGTAGGAGACGCTCGACCAATCGTAGGTCATCCCGGTGGGCAGTTGCTGGGCAGCCAATTGCTCCATCGCCTGCATCGCCTGGCCAGAACTGACGCCGGGGGCTCCTTGGCCGGTGATGGTGGCGGAAGGGACCGTGTTGTAGCGGTACAGGGCCTTGGGACCGGCGGTTTCCTCAACCGTCAGCAAGGTTCGCAGGGGGATCATGCTACCCTGTTTGTTGCGGACCTGAAGCTGGTAGATATCGTCCACCTGACCGCGGAACGGGGCATCCGCCTGAACCAGCACCCGCCACGGCCTGCCGAACTTATTGAAGTCGTTGACGTAGGCGGAGCCGAGATAGGTTTGCAGCGTGGCGGCGACTTCACGGCGATCGAGGTCTAACCGCTTGACCTTATCCGTATCAATATCGAGGTACATTTGCGGGACCGAGGCGGTGAAGTTGTTGTTGAGCCGGGCCAGGGACGGAAGCTGCGAACCGTTGACGACCAAATCGTTGGCCACATCTTGCAGGTTGCCGGCACCCAGGTTGCTCATGTCGCGAAGGCGGAAGTCGAACCCACCGGCACTACCCAACCCTTGGATCGGCGGCGGGATGAAGGCGAAGCTGTTCGCCTCTTGGATTTGCATCAACTTCATCTGGACACCCCGGACCACCGAGCCCATCCGCGTTTCGGCCGTCCGCCGCTCGGACCAGTCGTCCATCACCACGAAGTAGGTGGCGGCATTGGAGGCAATCAATGAATCGAGCAGCGAAAACCCGTTGACCGAGACGATATCGGCGACGCCGGGGGTATCTGCCAGGATCTCGTCGACTTGGTCGAGCACCGCTCGGGTTCGCTCCATTGAGGCCCCGTCCGGTAACTGGACCGCAACCATAAAGTAGCCTTGATCCTCATCCGGCAGAAATCCGCCCGGGACACTCAAAAAGCCCCAGGCGGCCGCGGCGGTGACCAGAAGGAACAGGACCACCACAATCGCCAGCTTCCGGATCAGGACATCGACCGCGGACATGTAACCGTTGGTGCTTCGCTCTAGGCCTCGGTCGAACCAGCGGAACAGGAAAACCTTTTGCTTGGGGGTGGGCCGCAGCAAGATTCCGCACAGGGCCGGACTGAGGGTCAACGCGTTAATCGACGAGAAAATGGTGGAAACGGCGATCGTGAGGGAAAACTGGGCATACAGCCGACCGGTGATCCCACCCATGAACGCCGTCGGCACAAACACCGCCAACAGGACCAAGGTGGTCGCGATGACCGGCCCGGAAACTTGGAGCATCGCCTTTTTGGTCGCCTCCTTGGCGGAGAGCCCTTCTTCGTCGATGATCCGCATGGCGTTCTCGACCACCACGATCGCGTCGTCCACCACGATGCCAATTGCCAACACCAGCCCGAACAAGGTGAGGGTGTTGATCGAGAAGCCCAAGACCATCATCACCGCGAAGGTCCCGATCAAGGAGACCGGAATCGTAACCGCCGGAACCAGCGTGGTGCGGAAGTCCTGCAGGAAGATGTAAACCGTCAGGATCACCAGCACCATGGCGATGAACAAGGTGATGATCACTTCGCGGATCGAGGCCTTCACGAACGCGGTGGTGTCGTAGGCGATGGTGTATTCCATGCCGGGTGGGAACAGTCGCTGGAGCTCCACCATCCGAGCCCGCACGTTTTCCGAGACCTGGAGCGAGTTGGCGGTGGGCAATTGATAGACGGCGACCGCGACCGACGGAGCGTTGTTGAGCTTGACCTCCGAGCGGTAGGTCTGGGCACCCTCCTCGACCCGAGCCACATCCTTGAGCCGCAGGATGCCGCCATCGGAGTCTGCCCTCAGGATGAGGTCTTCGAACTCTTCCTTGTTGGAGAGCCGTCCGGCCGCGTTGATCGTGTACTGAAAGTTTTGCCCATCCGGAGCGGGGGGGGCACCCAATTGCCCGGCCGGGACCTGGACGTTTTGCTCCTGGATGGTCCCCATGATATCCGTTGTGGTAAGCGACCGGGCCAGCATCCGAGCCGGATCCAGCCAGATCCGCATCGCCAGGTCCTTGGCACCCAGCACATCGACCTTCCCGATGCCCGGTAAGCGGGCCAGCTCGTCCTTGATCGAGGTGGTGATGAAGTTGCTCATGTCGATCTCGGAGTACCGACCGTCGGGCGAGAGGATGTTGACCATCAGCACAATCGCCGTCGATTGCTTCTCGGTGGTCACCCCTTCCCGAGCGACTTCTTCCGGCAGCCGAGAGAGCGCCGTGGCCACTCGGTTTTGGACTAGCACGGTCGCCATGTCGATATCGGTCCCGACATCGAACGTGACGACCAATTCATAGGTGCCGTCGTCGGTCGATTTGGAGGCCATGTAGATCATGTTCTCCACGCCGTTGACCTGTTCCTCGATCGGGATCGCGACCGTCTCGGAAACCACCTCGGCGCTCGCCCCAGGAAACGAGGTACTGACCATCACGGTGGGTGGGGTGATCGTCGGGGTTTGCTCAACCGGCAACGCGGGCAGCACGATCAGCCCCGCCAAGACGATCAAAATGGAAATCACCCCAGCGAAGATCGGGCGGTCGATAAAAAAGTGAGAAAACATACGCGGGCTCGCTAGGTTTTGAAGTCGCCGAGAGGGGGAAGACTAGGACGCGTCGGCGGGTGCCGGCTCTTCCGCAGCCGCTTCCTCCGGGTCTAGCTCAGGGTCTGGCGGGTAGCTGAGGTCGACCGACTCGAACTCAACCTTCGACCCCGGCCTGGCCCGTTGCAAGCCGCGAACAATGTACTGGAAGTCCGGGGAGAACTCGGTCCCCCGCGCGTCGACCTCACCGATCACCTGGGCCTCGTCGGGGTCCCACATCCGCAAAATGTGCCGGAACCCGCGGTAGAGCTGTCCCTGCTCGATTCGCCGCTGGTGGACGGTCCCTTCGGCGTCGACCACCAGCAGGTATTTGCCCAGCAGGTCAGTGCCAATCGCGCGTTCGTCGACCAGCACCGCCCCTTCGACCGGATCGGTCTCGATCCGGACCAAGGCGTAGGCGCCCGGTTTTACCAGCAGCGGCTCTGGCAGTCCCTCCTCTTCCGACCAATCGACGAACTCGCCCGACTCTTCGAATTTCCGCTGCGAGCGAAACGTGTTGGGAATCACCCCCCGAACCGCGATCGTGCCGGTGTTGGGGTCGATCCGGTTCTGGACGACATCGACCCTGCCGGAATGCGGAAACCCTTGCTCCCCCTCAAACGCCACCCAAATCGGCAGCTCAGGTCGTTCCAGCTCGCCCGCCTCGCCATTTTGGGAACGCTCTTCCGCAAGCTCCGCGATCCGCCGCACGTAGGCCAAGGCCTGTCGCTCGCTGACATCGAACTCGATCCGGAGCGGATCGTACCGCAGCACCGTGGCCAGCAACGTTTGCTCTCCCACGCCCACTAGGTTGCCGGGGTCGACATTGCGGAAACTGACCACGCCATCAAACGGGGCCTCAATCCGCGTGTACCCCAGGTTGATCTCCGCTTGGCGGATCGCCGCCTCACCCGCCTCGATCCGCGCTAGCGCGGAATTCAACTCCGCCATCCGCGTTTCGTACTGCTGTTCACTGATACTACCTCGTTCACGCAAGGGACGTTCCCGAGCCTCGTTTTGTTTGGCTAGGTGGGCCTCCGCCTCGCTCAAGGACTTATTGGCTTTGGCCTCGGCGAGGGCGGCCTCGTATTGGTCTCGTTCGATCTCGAACAACACATCACCC
Organism: Pirellulaceae bacterium; assembly: GCA_040880405.1. Taxonomy (GTDB): domain Bacteria; phylum Planctomycetota; class Planctomycetia; order Pirellulales; family Pirellulaceae; genus JBBDIM01. The sequence continues at coordinate 13,461 of JBBDIM010000111.1, forward strand.
CGCCGGACGTAGCTCCCCTCGTCGAACGGGGCACTCGTTAAATACCCCTGCACGCGGGCCCGCGCCTCGAAGGTACTCGACGCGTGCGAGTGGCCGGTGAGGTTGACGTACTCGAAGACATCCTCCACCACCGGCCTGGCAACGGTCACCTTAGGTGGCGGCATTTGCGGAGGCGGGGGAGCCCCACACCCGGCCAATAGGCCAGCGGCTAGGCAAGCGAGCAGAAGTCGCATCACAGATTCGGGCGGCATCGGATTTTCACTCCTCACAGGGGGCGCATCGAAAGCTAGTGGTCCAGCCCAGAGTTTAACAGTTTCACACATCGGATAGGTGATCGGGTGCCATGCCCACGCCCGGTTAACGCCGAGAACCCTCTGCGATCTCCGCGTCTCTGCGTTTCAAAAATGTGATTCGAGTCTCTCGAAGGCCGATTTTTTTTAACCACGAATAACACGAAACACACGAATAGCAACCCAGAATTGTAAGCAGCCCAAAACCTCTCCCCGTATTCGTGTGATTCGTGGTTAAAATTGGAACCTCGCGAGGTTCACCCCGTCAGTTATTCGTCGGTCCATCCACCGTCGGGTCGTACTCGGTCGGGTCGAGCAGGCCCTGCGAAAGGAACGCCTCTTTCCGCTCGGTACATGCCCCACACTTGCCACAATGTTTTTCCAGACCCTTATAGCAGGTCCAGGTATGTTCGAAAGGCACTCCCAAATCGAAACCCCGCTTGGCGATTCCCCCCTTGTCCATGTGGACAAACGGTCGCCATAGCTCCACCGGGTTCCAGTCGCAAAGTTTAGCCGCCTCGTCCATCGCGTGGGCGAACTCCGGGCGGCAGTCGGGGTAGATTGCGTGATCACCACTATGGGCCCCATAGGCGACCGCCTGGCACTGGTTGCTGATCGCCCACGCGATCGAGACCGAAAGCAAAATCATGTTGCGGTTGGGGACCACCGTCAGCTTCATGCTCTCTTCCGCGTAGTGCCCCTCGGGGATCTCGAGCTCGCGGCCGGACAGGCTGTTGTTGCCGAACAGCGGGTTGATTGCCGAGAGATCCGCAATTTGGTGCGGAACCTTTACCACCGCCGCCAAATACGCGGCCGAATCCAACTCCTTCACATGCCGTTGGCCGTAGTCGACCGACAGGGCCAACACCTCATGCCCCGCATCGACCATGTGATACAGCAAGGTCGCGGAATCCATCCCGCCGGAGAGGACCACCACAATTTTAGACATCTTCAAATCTTCGCCTTGCGTAGGATGATTCCGGTGCCGGGGACCGCTCCCTCGCATCCGCGCCGTTTTTTCCCTTGGCATTAATGTACGTTGTTTCGGGCGCGGGACGAACTACCCCCAGCCAATTTTTAACCGGCGAATGGGGTAGCCACAGAGGTCGCAGAGAGCACAGAGAAAAGCGTTTGGAAGGCAAAGAAATTTAGCCACGGATGGGCACCGATTAACACGGATAAGTGGGAGATGGCAGTGGAGCTAAACCTCATCCTTTATCACCTCTCTGTGGCCTCTGTGACCTCTGTGGCAAAAAAAAGAGCCGCGGATTAACGCGGATAAGCGCGAATGAGGTCGCCCGCGGTTCGGCTTTCAACTCGCTTGCGATCCGTGTACATCCGCGCCGGTCCGCGGCTAAAAAAATAACTCTCCAAGCCGCAAACAGGATTGTTGGGATCTTGGGGCTGAGGATGGAGCGTTTGGAAGGGGATAAGGTCAATTACGGGGGCTGCGGATTAGGGTTCCAAGCCGCCGACTCTTTGTAATTGAACTCATCCCCGGTCGCTTCTCGGTGAACGAGGTTGCCCGCGGTTCGCCGTTCTAACCGCTTGCGATCCGCGTTTATCCGCGGCTAACTTCCGTCGGACGAAGTGCCCCATTGGATCTCCCGACATTTTGCGATGGAAAACTTGCAATTTGGGCGATCGTTGCGTTATGATGGGGCGGAGCCGGAGAGGAACCCCCTTGTTCCGCCGTAATGGCCTTTGGATGGTTGTTGCTGGCGTATCGGGATTCATTCGGCCTCCTCCCTCCAGTTATTCTCCCCAGTGCTACGTTTTCCCTTCCCTTTCTGCTGTCTCCTTGGATCGCATGGCGATGATGTTTTTTCATACACGCTGGTTGTCGGCGATTTGCCTTATCCTCTGTCTCCTGCAACTTACGGCCATCACGGCTCAGGCCGAGGAGCCCGAGACCGCGTCCCCGAGCGGCAAGATTAGTTATTTCAAACAGATTCGCCCCATCCTCCAGGCCAATTGCCAAGGCTGCCATCAGCCGGCCAAGCGGGGTGGTGATTACGAGATGACCCAGTTCGAGACACTGCTAGCCGGGGGTGAAAGTGGTGAACCGGCGATCGTCGCCGAGCAGCCAGACGCGAGTTACTTGATGGAGTTGATTACCCCGGTCGAGGGCGAAGCCCAGATGCCGCAGGGGAAACCGCCCCTTAAACAGGACCAAGTCGCCCTCATCGGCAAATGGATCGAGCAAGGGGCCACGGACGATACGCCCGAGTCGGCCAAGGCTCGGTACAACCAAGAGAATCCACCGGTCTACGCCGCCCCGCCGGTCCTCACTTCGCTGGATATTTCACCTGATGGGGCGATTATCGCCGTCTCCGGGTATCACGAGGTCCTCCTGCACAACAGCCAAGGGACGGAGATCGTAGGTCGGCTGGTGGGGATGTCCGAGCGGATCGAATCGGTCAAGTTCTCCCCGGATGGCACCAAGTTGGCGGTCGCTGGTGGGTCGCCTGGACGGATGGGAGAGCTACAGGTTTGGGATGTGGCCCAGCGGGAGTTGCTGTTCTCGGCCTCTGTCACTTACGACACGATTTACGGTGCCAGTTGGTCGCCGGATGGCGGCCTGATCGCGGTCGGTTGTGGCGACAACACGGTCAGAGCGTTCAAGGCGGAGGATGGGACGCAGGTCTTTTTCAACGGCGCGCATGAAGACTGGGTTTTTTCCACGGTCTTCTCGGTCGATGGCAAAAACCTAGTCTCCGTCGGGCGGGATATGACCGCGCGACTCCATGAGGTGGCAACCCAGCGGTTTATCGACAACATCACCAGTATCACCCCAGGGGCCCTCAAAGGTGGCCTCCACGCGGTCGCGCGGCATCCGACAAAGGACGAGGTCCTACTCGGCGGCGCGGATGGCATCCCCAAGCTGTATCAGATGTTCCGCACGAAGGATCGTAAGATCGGGGACGACTTCAACCTGATCCGTGCCTTCCCCGCCATGCCGGGCCGCGTGTACGACGTTGGCTTCAATGCCGAAGCAAGCCGCGCGGTCGCCTGTAGCAGCTTCAACGGGGTAGGGCATGTCCATGTGGTCGACGTGGAAAAAGGGACACTCCTCAAGGAATTAGAAGGCCCGTTACCAGCTACCTACACCGTGCGCTTTGACCCCACGGGTAAAACGATTTTCTCCGGCGGGTTTGACGGAACGATCCGTGTGCACGACGCGGAAACCGGTGAGCTCCTGCGGCAATTTTCAGCGACCCCGGTCGATTTATTTTCCGCGGTCACGCGTTAGCGAGTGCGAAAAAGGGGTCAGGACTCTTTTTCATTAAACGTGTTCTATTTTGAGACCGGATCGCGAAAAAGAGTCCTGACCCCTTTTTC
>JBBDIM010000111.1:17102-25678 GCA_040880405.1 Pirellulaceae bacterium
TGACGGTAATCGTGTGGGTGGGTCAGCGTCACGCGGTCCGGAAAGCTGGAGAGCGAAACCAGTTTGCTGCCCTGTGGGATTTCATTCTCCCGAGCCAGCGCTGGCCCTGCGCATTGGGCGGCGATCCAACTGAGCGTTATAACGGTTAAAAATATCCGAGGCCGCGGCATGATCGTCATCCTTTGGTCTGCCCAATGCGGGGCAATTCGAAATCGGAGTATAAGGTCGCTGGGAAAATGGTGCGTGCGAAAAAGGGGTCAGGACTCTTTTTCATCAAACGTGTTCTATTTTGAGAACGGATCGCGAAAAAGAGTCCTGACCCCTTTTTCGCACGCACCATTTTCCCAGCGCCCCTATCCTCCGATTTCGAATTGCCCCTTCGTTTGGCATACCAAAGGATGACAATCATGTCGCGGCCTCGGATGTTTTTGACCGTTATAACGCTCGGTTGGATCGCCACCCAATGGGCAGGGCCAGCGCTGGCTCGGGATAATGAGATCCCGCAGGGGAGCAAACTGGTTTCGCTGACCAGTTTTCCGGACCGCGTGACGCTGACCCATCCGCACGATTACCGCCAGTTGGTGATCACCGGCACGCTCGACACCGGCGAGACGATCGACCTGACAAGGGTTGCGGAGCGGACGGACACCTCGGAGGTCGTTCAGGTAACGCCGCAGGGTATGGTCTCGGCCGCGACCGATGGGAGTGGTGAACTACGCTTCCGCTATGACCAGCACGAGATCGCTATCCCGCTGGAAGTGAGTGGCTCCGGCGACGCCTACGAGGCGGACTTCAAACAAGACGTGACCCCGGTAATGAGCAAGCTGGGCTGTAACGCCGGGACTTGCCATGGAGGCCAGGATGGCAAGGCGGGCTTCAAGCTGTCACTGCGCGGGTACGACCATCTGTACGACTACCGCTCGTTGGTCGACGACATCGCGGGCCGACGGTTCAACCGCGTCGCCCCCGACCAAAGCCTGATGCTGCTGAAAGCCTCTGGCTCGATTCCGCATGTCGGCGGACAACTTACCCAACCAGGCGAGCGGCGGTATGAGATCCTGCGGAACTGGATCGCTGGGGGTGTCAACCTTGACTTGGAGACCCCCAGCGTAACGCGGATTGAGATTCATCCGGAAAACCCGACGATCGCCCGCGCCAATACCAACCAACAGTTCGCTATTATGGCCCACTACGAGGATGGGGCTGTTCGGGATGTGACGGCGGATGCGTTTATTGAGAGTGGTGATATCGAAATAGCGGTCGCCGATGCCTACGGGGTGCTCACCCTGATGCGACGGGGTGAAGCTCCGGTCTTGGCTCGGTACGACGGGGCCTACATCGCGACCACCGTGACGGTGATGGGAGACCGCGCGGAGTTTCAGTGGGAGGATCGCCCCCAGCACAATTACATCGACGAGTTGGTCGACCAGAAGCTGAAACGCGTGAAAGTCTCGGCGAGCCCCCTGTGTACCGACGAGGAATTCGTGCGGCGGCTGTATCTCGATTTGACCGGGATCCCGCCGACCATGCCCCAGCTCCGCGAGTTCCTGGACGATGAGCGTCCTTCCCAGGAGAAACGAGACGCCTTGGTCGATCAATTGATCGGCGGCGGGGCGTATGTGGAGTACTGGACCAACAAGTGGGCTGATCTCTTGCAGGTGAATCAAAAGTATCTGGGGCAGTCGGGGGTTCATGCCTTCCGCGACTGGATCAAGGAGTCGGTTGCCAGCAACAAGCCGTACGATGAGATGGTATACGAGATTCTCAATTCTTCGGGATCGAACCTGAAGTCTCCCCCGTCCTCGTACTACAAGATTCTCCGCACACCGGAAGACCTGATGGAAAACACCACACAGCTTTTCCTCGCGGTGCGGTTCAACTGCAACAAGTGCCACGACCATCCGTTTGAGCGGTGGACCCAAAGCCAGTATTACCACCTCTCCGCCTATTTCACCCAGGTCGGCCGGAAAGAGGATCAGCGGTTCGCGGGGCAGAAGATCGGCGGGAGCGCCGTCGAAGGGGCGACGCCCCTAGCCGAGGTGATTTACGATACCGGCTCCGGCGAGATCAAACATGTCGGGACTGGTGAAGTCAGCGAGCCGATCTTCCCGTACCAGGAGGACCTCGCACCCGGCGGAGATACCCGGCGTGAGGCGTTGGCCCGGTGGATCACCGCGCCGGAAAACCAATACTTCGCCAAAAGCTATGTCAATCGACTCTGGGGTTACCTGCTCGGCCGGGGAATCATCGAACCGATCGACGACATCCGGGCCGGCAATCCACCCACCAACCCTGAGCTGCTGGAGGCCCTGACCGAGAGCTTCATCCAAAGCGGGTTCGATACCCAGCACATTTTGCGTGAGATTTGCAAGTCCCGGGTCTACCAGCAATCGGTCGCGAGCGACCGCTGGAACGCGGATGACGACATCAACTTCTCGCACGCGATGGCTCGGCGGTTGCCGGCCGAGGTACTGTTCGATTCGATCCACGCGGTAACCGGCAGTCAGCCAAAGTTGCCGGGCGTGCCGCAAGGGTTTCGCGCGACCCAGTTGCCTGACACCTCCGCACGCAACCCGTTTCTGGACGACTTCGGCCGTCCTTCGCGGGAAAGCTCTTGCGAGTGCGAACGCTCGACCGGGGTGATGCTTGGCCCGGTGATGAAACTAGTCAACGGCCCGACCATCAGCGACGCGATCGCCGATCCCAACAATGAACTGACTCGACTCACCGCCGAAACCCCCGACGACCGGGAACTGGCGAACCAGCTCTTCCTTCGCATTCTCAACCGGTTGCCAAGCGAGCAGGAACAACAGATTGTCACCGTGGCGTTGAACGAGCCGCTGACCGATCGGCAGGAGGCGGAACAGACTCTGGAGGCGTACAAAGCGGAGCTGCTCACCGGAATCGACGCGTGGGAGGCTTCGCTGACTAGGATTCCGCAGTGGAATCCGCTCAAGCCAACCGAGACCACCTCGACCGCCGGAGCGGCGTTTGCCACGGACGACGACGCCAAGGTGACCGTCACCGGGGAGCTCAAGCTCGATACCTGGACGCTGGAGTTCCCGCTTGCGGAGGGGCAGCTTACCGGTATCCGCCTGGAGGCCCTGACCGATCCAGCCTTGGCGGCCGGTGGCCCAGGGAGGGCCAAGAACGGCAACTTCGTGCTAAGCCGGTTGATCGTCGCGGTCCGCGACGCCGCAGGGACCGAGACCGAAGTGCCGCTGGCCAATGCCCAGGCGAGCTTCTCGCAAGCGGGCTGGGATGTGCGGGGGGCGATCGACGGCAATACGGCCTCCGGGTGGGCGATCATGCCGAAGTTCGGCGTCGATCATCAGGCGATCTTCGAAACGGCCCAGCCGCTAACCGTGTCCGCAGGGGCAACGCTGGTGGTGAAGCTCGATCATCAGTACCCCGACGGGACTCACCAACTAGGAAAGTTCCGGATCAGCCAGACCGATAGTCCGGCACCGCTGCGGCTGGAGTCGTCGGTTCCCGAACCGCTCGAGAAAATCGTGTCGGTCCCGGCGGCTGAGCGGACGGAGGCCCAAGTGGCGCAGCTCCACGAGTTTTATCTGGCGGACGACGCTCGACTGGACAACCTGCGGAAGCAGGTGGAACAGGCGAAAAAGCTGGAGGAAAACACCCGGCTCATCGCCGTCCAGGACCTGGCCTGGGCATTGATCAACAGCCCCTCGTTTTTGTTCAACCGTTAGACTGGGTGGCCGTGAAAAAGGGGTCAGGACCCCTTCGTTGCCACATGTGTCGGTGAGGACCGCCTCTTCGGGTTGCTAGAAAGGGTCCTGACCCCTTTTTCACTCGCGGTTGACCGCCAGATATCCCACCAGTGGGATTGCGGCGGCCCTGGGATGTTAATAGCCTGAAACGTTCCTCGGTTCTCCGCCGTAAGTAGGGCAGCGGCGGGAGAACGCACGGTAACGAAGTGGCGGGGCATCCAGGGTGATGTTGGAAACGCGCGATCTGACAAAACGATACGGCGATTTCCTCGCCCTGCGGGGTGCCACTCTGGATGTGGCCGAAGGGGAATGCGTGGGCGTGCTCGGCCCCAACGGAGCGGGCAAGTCCACTCTGTTTCGTCTGCTGATGGGGTTTATCCGTCCCACTTCCGGCACCGCCAAGGTCGCCGGGTTCGATTGCCAAAAGCAGCTTAAGGCGGTCCACGAAAATGTTGCCTACCTGCCGGGGGATGTCCGCCTGTTCGGCGAGATGCGAGGCCGCGGCGTGCTGGAGTTTTTCGCCGATATCCACCCTCGCGGCAACCGCCAAAAATCTTTAGATACGGCCGCTCGGCTGGAGTTGGATTTGACGCGGCGGGTCGCCTTCATGTCGACCGGGATGCGGCAGAAGCTCGGCTTGGCGATCGCCCTCTCGAACGACGCCCCACTAATCATCATGGACGAACCGACCACCAGTCTCGACCCCAACGTCCGGGGTGAAGTAATTCGGATGATCGGCCAAGCCCACAAAAATGGCCGGACGGTGATGATCTGCTCGCACGTCCTGTCGGAAATCGAGGACATCTGCGACCGCGTGTTGATCTTGCGTGGCGGGGATGTCGTTCACGATCAATGCCTAGTCGAGCTCCGCCGCCGCTATCGGGTATTTGCCAAGTCGACCGGCAACATTGGGTCGCCGCCACCACAGATTGCCGGTCAGATCGAAAACCTGCGGCAGCACGAGACCGACTTCCGCCTGGAAGTGGTGGGCGACCTGCAACCGGTGCTCCCTTGGCTCGCTGCCCAGCCGCTGGTCGACCTACGGATTCAGCCGCACGACCTGCGGGAAGTTTACGAACGGTATCACCATCCCGCCGCCTCACCCAACCTATCCCAGCCCACGACGTCACAGGTGGTCTCCGTATGAATCGCGCGCTGTTGGGACGGGCCTTTCAAGAGGCCAAATGGTTGATGCTGGGCTGCGCTCTGACGATGCTCGGGTTTTGCTGGGTCCGCGTGTGGGTCGTCGGCCGGATCGACATGAGCCGCTTTCAGGGGATTTTAGAGATCCTCAAGCCAGAGTTCGAAAACTTCTCCGCCATCGATTTTCAATACGCGATCACCTACCCCGGCCGAGTCGCCTTCACTTTCAACGAACCGATGGTGATTCTGCTGATGGTCATTTGGGCAATCGCGCGGGGTTCCGATGCCGTGAGTGGGCCGCTGGGCAAGGGCTCGCTGGAGATGATGCTGGCCCAGCCGGTGGGACGATTTCAATACTTGATGTCGAAGGTGCTGGTCAGCGCCCTCGGCGTGGTGGTGATCGCCGGGAGCGCCTGGCTGGGGCTGCACCTGGGGGTGCAAAACACGACCGTCAAGCAGGAACAGGCCCCGCTCAAGTTTGAGATTCCGCTCATCAAAATCGAGTTAGAAATCCCCTTCACGCGGGGTGCCGGCGAACCGGAACGCATCCCCTTGAGCGACCATGTCGACACGGCCGACTTCGTGCCGCCGACGCTCAATTTGATGGCCTTGGGGTTCTTCTTCGCGGGGCTCGCCACCTGGATGTCGTCGTTAGACCGCTACCGCTGGCGGACAATCGCCATCATGTCCGGGTTCTTCGTGGTGCAGTTGCTCTTGAGGGTGCTGTCTCTCTCCTGGGAAGAGCAGGCCTGGCTCAAGTTCACGACAATCCTCTCACTGTACGAGCCGGAAGTGCTGGTGAGCTACCGCGAGCGATTGCCCGACGCCCCCTGGGCCCTGTGGACCGAATCGGTGACCGGAGTCTATGTGCTCGGAGGACTGGGTTTCGCGGGGCTGCTGACGTTCGGCGGATTGGTAAGTTTCGGCCTGGCCTTCTGGACCTTCTGCCGCAGAGACCTGCCCGCCCCGGTTTAGGACCGGAGGGACGGGGAAGAGAGATCCTTTAGCCGCGAGCGGGTCGGCATGAATTAGCCAAAGGGATTAAGAAAGAAGTTAGCCACAGAGGGCACAGAGATCACAGAGAGATTGTTGGAAGGCGTTTACACAAATCTCTAGTCATCATAATTTTCAAAGCCACTCTTTAATTAATGCGCAGGTATTGAAGCGCGAGTGATTCAAAACGCAACAAAAAACTCACCCCCTTCTCTCTGTGATCTCTGTGCCCTCTGTGGCAAAAAACTTCCTTCCGAAAAGCCAGAGTCGTTCCGCTCTAAACCAGCGGCAAAACAATCGCGCCGAGCATGGTGACCGCCAGGCCGACTAGGCTGATAAAGATCGACATGGGAGTGATCGCCTTGAGTCCCTCGATATCGGTCATCCCGCTCATTTTGCACATCACCCAGAAGCCGGAATCGTTCATCCAGGCGATCGGCTTCGAGCCACATCCCACGGCCAGCGCTAAGTAAACGGGATGGAACCCCAGCACGTCCGGCGAGGCGACGCCGGAGAGGATACCGGCGGCGGTGATCATTGCTACGGTCGCCGAGCCTTGCGCGGTGCGGATGGCCATAGTCAGGAAGTAGGCGATCGCGAGCAGGGTGATCGGCGAGGAGGTATCGACTTGGGAGAGGTACTCGGCGATGCCGGTCTCTCGGAGCATACTGCCGAAGGCACCCCCGGCGGCGGTGATCAAGATCACGATCCCACCACTCGCCAGCGCCGCGGCAACCGCGGTGGCCAGCTTTTTAGTGTCCCCTTTGAGCTGCCAAGCGACCATCGCCAAACCAATCGCCGCCGCGATCGTCAGCGCGATGTTCTTGTTGCCGAGCACCTCGGCCGCCTGCATCCAAGGGGTGGCGGGGTCGAACGGCAGCACCTTCAAAATGGTGTAACCGCTAATCAAAAACACCGGCAAGAGGATCGGCAGCAGCGAGAGCCACAAGGGTGGCAGATCCTCGGTTTTTCGCTCGACGATCTTCTGGATATCCTCCAGCGTCATGTCGGGCGTTTCCCGCAGTGGCAGGTCCCAGTAACGGTTGAGCGTGACCGCGTAGAAATAGCCCGCGACGCTGGTGAAAAACCCGACACAGCACCCGGCCAAAATCATCAGCCCGATATCGACATTGAACTGCTCGATCACAATCAGCGGCCCCGGCGTCGGCGGCACCAGGCTATGGGCCATCGTCCCGCCGACAATCACCGACAGCACGTACAGCAGGTAATTTTTGCCGGTCCGCAGCCTTAAGGCCTTGGCCAGCGGGATCATCAGGTAGAACACCGTATCGAAAAACACCGGGATCGAAAGCACAAACCCGCTCGTGATGAACGCCACCGAGGCCATCCCCTCACCCACGATGGACAGAGCGGCCCTCACAATTCGATCGGCCGCTCCGCTATCGAGCAGGCACTTGCCGATGATCGAGGCCATCGCAATCAAAATCGCGATCTGAGTGCAGGTCCCGCCAAACGCGGCCGCGACCCGTTCGCCGAGTGTCCCCTTGGCCTTACCTTGGGCCCGGCTCCAGTCCAGTGGATGGATAACGAGGTCACCCGCCTGCGGCTCGATGGCATCCGCCGAGATTAGCAGACGCTGCCCCTCCGGCAACTCTTCGGAGGTGGCGTCCTCCGAAACTTCTAACCGCGTGACCTGGGACAACTCGCCACCGCTGTCCCGCCGCAGAACCAAAAACTCCGAAACTTCGCGCAGGTTCTTTTGCTTGGATAGATCGAGCACCCAGCTACTTGGCTCTCGCGAGCTGGCGTCTTCCGGTGCGACCCAAGGCACCGAGTCGCGTTCGGCGTGAAAGCGTTCTACCGCCGCTTGCGGGGTCAGTCCGGCCACGACCATCGCGGCCAAGATCAGCGCCAAAAAAGCATGGAGCCGAAAGATGAGCACGCCACCAATCACGATGACGACACCGACAAGCACGATCCAGAGCGGATCCATGAGGGCCGCCTCAATGATAAGCGAACCACCAGCGAGCCATCTCGCCGCGGCGGTTCCAGGGGGAATGGGTGCAAAACGGGGAAGGGGGTGGACGCCGATATCGTCCCAAGGTGGGTTTTAGGTTAAGGTGTGGCTAAGGAAGAATCAAGCACCACCAAGGCCAATTGTTTGGGGCGGGTTACGCCTAAAGTGAAAAAGGGGTCAGGACTCTTTTTAGCGAACCGTCATCAAATGGAACACGCGCACCTAAAAAGAGTCCTGCCCCCTTTTTCACTCCAGCCCACGTACCTACGCCCATGGCCCACCTGTTCGCGATTGAGATCCGAACTTCCCGCTTGCCGGAGATGATCCGTTGGTACGAAACCTACTTGCGGCTCAAGGTGATCCTCCGCGTCCAAGACGATGGCTACGTCTTACTCGCGCGGGAAAATCTCCGCATCGCGCTGCTGCGACGGCCAGAGGAGTCGTTGCCTCCGCCCAACCGGATGACGTTGGCCTTGGAATCGGACGATTTGGAGTCGATAGAGAAGGTCGCCCAAACGCAAACCGCATCTGGTGAAGAAGCCCCCGCCATCCAAACCAACGACGAGGGTTTGCAGGAGTTGACGCTCACCGACCCGGACGGCAACCGGGTGAAGTTTTTTCGGTGGGGAGAACTTGCGGGGTAGCCACGGTCGCAAAGAACGTGGGGGCCCCGCGGGTTGGGTTCGCCCCTGAGACGAAGCGGGTTGGCACTTCCCCCACGCTTTTGG
>JBBDIM010000112.1:0-3984 GCA_040880405.1 Pirellulaceae bacterium
GAAGGGTTATGTCGGCCCGCTGGGGCTGGGGGAATCGAGGGGTGCGATCCGCAATCCGGACGCAGAACGCGGATCGCACCCTGGACAACTGGAAAATCAAATGAGCGAAGTAGGAACATAAACGGGATCACAGGGACTGATATTGACATCCACAGACTGAACACGCCAGGTCAGGACTCTTTTTCATCAGACGTGTTCGATTTTGAGAACGTATCGCGAAAAAGAGTCCTGCCCCCTTTTTCACGCCTGCCCCCTTTCTCGCACACCCTTACGATGGATCGACCGGTGCCGTGGAGATCGAATAGTTGGTGAGCCCCGCCTTGTTGCAGGCGTTCATCACGAGGACGGAATACTCTAATCTACCATTTTTGTCCGCTCGAATCACGACCGAACCGCTCGGGTTGTCGGCCCCCGCGTGTTCGAGCATCTCCTCCAGGGCTTCCAGCGTGATCTGATTGCCCCGGACGAAAAACTGCCCCTGCTCGTCGATATTGATGAAGATCTCACGCGGCTTGGCCATCAACGGCTGGGCCTCGCTCGCGCTGGGCAACACCACGTCCAGCTTGTAATCCTCTTCATCAAAGCGAGTCATCACCATGAAGAAGATCAACAGCAAAAACACGATGTCGATTAGCGGCGTCATGTCCAAAAAAGTGCGGGCACGACCTTTATTTATTTTTACGGCCATCGGCTGCTCAAGTCTCGGTAGTTCGTAAGGCGACGCGGGTTAACACTTCTCCCACGCTTTTGGCAAGCGTGGCTACGGCCTATGTGGCTACGTCGTGCCGCCGGTCGGCGCGGGGGTCGGTTCCACTTTCGTGCTGGACTTGGTTTTGGTGGCGGGAGGCTCGTCCCCTGGGCCTGGTTCTCCGAGGCTGCGGTGGCTGACGCGGATTTTTCCTTCGTACTTTTCGATCCCCGGCAACAGGTTGAACAGCACCTCGTCCAGTTCGTGGAACAATTTGATGATCTTGCTCTCAAAGTGCTGGGCGATGATCATCGCCGGAATCGCGATCGCCAGCCCGCCCAAGGTCGTGACCAGGGCGACGAAGATCCCTCCGGCCAATTGGTCGGCGCGGTCGGCCCCAATTTCCAACTGGGTGGTTTGGTAGAAGGTCCAGATGATGCCCCACACGGTTCCCATCAGCCCGATCAACGGGGCCACCGCCCCAAACAGCGAGATCCAGCGGACATTGGTGTACAGCCGGTCCGCTTCTCGTTCACACGTCTCGGAAACCGCATGTTGCACCTCCGCCTGCGGCCGCCCGACGCGAAAGATCATCGCCTTAACCGCGGTGGCCAAGACCGAGGGGTATTTTTTGCACAACCGGTAAACCTCGCGCGGTTCCAGGCCTCGGTTGCCGATCCGAAGCCGCTCCAGTTCGTCGACTAGGTTTCCCGGGATAACCCGGGAACGGCGGATCGCCAATAGCCGCTCGAACGACAGGGTCACCACCAACAGCGAGACCACCCCCAACACGATCATGATCCGCCCGCCACGCAGCACCAAACTGATGAGGGTCAGCGACTCGGTGTCGGTCAATTGACGTTCGATCAGCGATCCGGACGTTTCCTCCTCCGGTTCCTGGTCTGGCGGCGCGACCACTTCCTCGACGTTCGTCTCGTCCTGCGCGGCGAGATAAGAGGTAATTGGTCCTGGGGCAAAGAGAACCAGCCCCAGCATGGTCAGCACGACCAACAAGCGGGCACGCGACCCAAAGCGGACTCGGGTGCCGGGATCCAACAAAAGTCTCATACTGCGATTCTTTCCGCGATAACTAGCGATTCTTGCTATATGTGGATGGCGTTCTTCGGGCCAAAGGTTACGGATTGATCACAATTTGGCCAAAACTTCCAGCCTTGACTGGGCCAGCTTGGCCTCCCCGGCCTGTGGGAATTTCTCCGTGACCAGGGTGTAATACTTCGTGGCATTGGCAAGGATTTCCGCCCGTTTCGCCCCGGTGGCCGCGCGAATTTGGACCTCGTGGCAGCGGCCCAACTCATACGCGCTCTTGGCCTGCCAGTTTTTCACCGAGGCGATCGCGTCTTCTCCGCCGAAGCCGAAAACCACCCGCTGGAAATGCTTCACCGCGTCGTCGTAGTTCTTCCGCTCGAACTCCACCTCACCCAACATGAACCGAGAACGAGCGCCCGCCTGTCCGCGCGAGCTGTCGGCCGCCTGATTGAAGTGCGTGAGCGCCTCGTCGATCTTCCCTTCATTATAACTGGCCCAGCCCAGTTCATACTTCGACTCGGGAACGAGGCTCGACTCCGGCAACTGTTCGACCAGCTTGCCGAACCACTTACGCGACTCTCCCCACAGCTTTTGCTGCGAGGCGCTTTGTCCGGCATGTAGCAGCAATAAGGCCCGCATGTCATCGCTTGACAGCCTGTCGGCGGGGACTCGCTGGTACGAGGCCAAGGCCTCCGCGTGCTTCTTCTCCTTGAACAGGCATTCCGCCTGCATGAAGATCGCGTCGGCGAGCAAAGGCCCCTCGGGGTACTTCATCATCTGTTCGCCGAAACCACCCAGCGCGGCTTGATAATCCCCTTGCTGGTATTTCGACCAGGCGAGCTTGTAGGCCGCCTTTTCACCTACCTCAGCGTTGTCCGCCCCGGACTTAGCGGCCGTGTAGAAGGCCTGCGCCTTATCATAATCGCGGGCATCGTAGGCCGCCTCGCCCAAATGGTAGTTCGCCTCAGCCGCCAAGGGGCTTTTAGCGTGCGACTTGGCGAGTTCCCCGAACTGAGCCCTCGCCTGCTCCTCATTGCCCGACGCGCGGTAGGCCCAAGCCAGCTCGTACAGGACCTTGTCTCCGTTCTCGTTCTCGGGGTAGTCCCGGTGCAGCTCGGAAAGCGCCTTGATCGCCTCGCTGTACTGCTTACTCTCGATTAGGCACATTCCCTTGAGGTACAGAGCGTCTCGTTTACCGGGGCCTGCCTGGGCACTACCGAGGAACTGATTCAGCGTTTTGACTGCCTCGGGATACTGTCCCAATTGCCGCAGCCCGGCCGCCCTGGCCAGCAAGGTATCAGGGACCAGCGAGTGGTTGGGGTGATCGCTGACCAGCTTGGCGAACCGCTTTTCCGCGTCTTCAGGTTTTCCCTGGCGCATCAATGCCCACCCCTCGCCATACAACGCATGGGGGACCAGTGGTGATTGCGGGAATTTCTCGACCACCTGCCGATACGACCCTGCCGAGCCAGCGAAGTTGTCCGCCGCGAACTCGAACTCCCCTTGCCGATAGTAGGCCCGATCCAAGATCGAGCTTTGGGGGTAATCCTTAATCATCTGGCCGACTTGGCCAATCGCAGCGGCATTGTCGCCCAATTTGTGGAGCGTCCGGGCCAGCATCAGCCGTGCCTCGTCCGCTTGCGACCACCGCGTCGACGCGGCCAACGAGGCCTCTAGGGCCTTTTTTGCTTCCGGCAGTTTGTCGAGCTGGAAATCACTCGCACCCAACAGGTATTGCCCCTGGGCCTTGGCGTCCGGCTCAGTCAGTTGATCGACTACTGGAGCGACCACGGCGGCGACCTGGTCGTACTTCTCTTGCAAGTAGAGGGCCAACGCCAACCGCAGATTCCAGCGGCCCAGTTCCTCGCGGCCCTTCCCGGCTTCGATCAGTTTCCGCAGCGACTGCTCCGCTTGCGGCAGTTGGTCCGCCTGAAGCTGAGCCTCTGCCCCGACGTACAACGCGTCGAGCCGGAGTTCGTGGTTGGCGTAACGTTGTTCGAATTGACCCGTCAGTTCAGCGGCCACCGGATGCTTTCCCAGCTCCAGCGCGGCGAACGCCGCGTTGTATAAGGCCTGGGGGGCGAGCTCATGGTCGGCATGCTCTTTGGCGATATTCTGGTACAGCCCGATCGAATTTTCCCGTTCACCAGGCAGTTCATACACCGCGTCAGCGGCATCCATCTTGAGTTGTACGTTGAACTTCGACTTGCCCGCTTGCGGCAGGAGCGAGGTCGCCAATTGCCGAGCCT
>JBBDIM010000113.1:0-25118 GCA_040880405.1 Pirellulaceae bacterium
TGCTCACCATTAGGGGATGAGTTCAATTACAAAGAGTCGGCGGTAAAGAAGTTTTAGCCGCGGCCCCCGTAATTGACCTTATCCCCGTTCACTCGGGATGCATGCCATAGGATCCTCCACCTTGGGTTGGCGAGAAAATCTGCCACCAAAAATGGAACGCTTAAAAGGGGATAAGTTCAAATACGGGGGCCGCGGATTCGGGGCAGACCGCCGCTTACTTTGTAATTGAACTCATCCCCTTTTTCTGGAGAACTGCTCACCCGGTTCGCCCCAGAGTGCGGACCCACCCGCAGTTCTCCCACGGTCTTTGCGACCGTGGCTACCGAGAGATTTCGTCGTAGCCACGCTTGCCAAAAGGGTTCAAAAAATCGGGGTGGCGGCCACCTCCCCATTGCCGCTAAACTCCCCACTTCTCGGATATCAGATTCGCGGCACCGATATGCACCCACAGGACGGGATTTGCTTCAATGGACCATTACACGGTTGTGATCAGCGACAACTGCGATCACGACGCCGGATTTCGCGGGACACGGCCCTTTTGGTGGCTTGCGCGGCATTTTGGGGCCTATGCGGAACTCGGTTTGTATTGGTTTCTGCAGGAATACTACGGCGAGGCCGCGGTGACGCTGACGCGGCCTTCGGAGCTGCTGCGGCTGAAAAGCCGGCACAAAACCGACTGGCTGTTCGTCGGCCTTCCCACCACGCTCAATCAGGAACACCTCCGCCAGGTCGATTACCGAAGGATGGTGATGTACGACTCCAGCGACCTGCATGGCGTCAAATTCGAGAACTCCGACCAGGCCTTCCTCAGTTCCCATACCGATGTCTGCCTGAAAAACTGGCGTGACGATCGGCTCGACTACCCCTGCCAAATCGGCCTCCTGCCGATCAAACGTCCGCCGCTCAACAACAAGATGCGAGCCGCGATTCACCTGGCCTCCGCCAAACAGCGACTCGGCCTGACAACCGAAAAGCAGTTCGATGTCGGCTTCGCCGCGCGGCCGACCGGCGACTTAACCAAAAACCAAAGGGTTCGCTGGCTGATCGACCTGAAACGAGACCGCCCCGACCTGAAACTGTGGGGCGGGTTGGTCGGCGGCAAGTCGTGGGACAAGTTCGACATCCAATCTGCCGAGCTCGCCGTCCTTGAGTCGTGCTGGCTAAGCAAGCGAAAAATCGGCTACCTGCAATACTTTGCCGGGCTCTGCCAATCGAAACTCGCCCTGGCCCCCGCCGGTTACGCCCCTTGGTCGTACCGACACCTGGAAGCAATCTACGCGCGGTCGATCGTCGTCTCGAACGATCTGGCCCACTATGAATTCCTGATCCCCTTCCCCCGCACCGGCATGGTGGAAGTCGCCGACGACGAGTCAATCGTCACCGGCATCGAAGCCGGCCTCCGCCTCTACCAAGACCAGCCGGAAATAGCAGAAACCAACATCCAGCACCTGGGCCGCTATTTGAAAGATGGGCGTTATTCCAAGGAGTGCCCCGCGGCGCTGGATCGGTTTTGGGATCAACTGGACGCGGCGTAGATGTGATCGCGTCCAGCGATTTCATGTTGATTCACGCAGGCTACTGAACCAACTCCGTGACGCGTTTCCAAGTGTGACTCCAGTTCCCGCTGTTCGGCGTGGTGGACATGGTCGTCGGTCGAACTTTTCCGGCGGGAGCGAACGTGACCCGGTATGTACGTTGCGTCTCTGCGCTCTCTGCGGCTCTGCGTTTCAAGCCTGGAGAGCGGCGGTTTCGCGGGTTGCTTTTCGTGTCATTCGTCTGTTTCGTGGTTGAAAAAAGGGAGCTGCGTGGGCATGGCACCCGCCTCCGACAAATGAGTTGCCCCCGAGATCCTCAAGGTAATCCTCGGGGGCAATCGATTCCCCCGCCACTACCAACGATACTGCAAATTGCCCGAACCCATGTGCAGTGCCTGGCGGTGGTTGGCTTGGATATCGTAGGCCGCGCCGAAGGAGAGGGAGTGGGTCAGGTCTAAGGAAAAGCCACCGCCGACCAAGGCCCAATCGCGGCCGTAGTTTAGGCCCCGGGTGGTGAAGCCTGGTCCGCCGGCGCCGGTGATGTTGGTCACTACCGAAGTTTCCGTATCGAGGAACTCGTGCATCCAGGCGGCGTGCAGTTCCGGCCGAAAGGCGAAGCCGCTTGAAGTTTGCCGAGTCCAAGAGGCGCGTCCACCCAAGAGGCCACGCAGGGCGTGGGTGCGGACATCGCCGACGTTCAGGTTCATGGTGCCCGCGCCGGTTTCCGTGAATCCGTCTTGCACCACATGGACATAGTTGAGGGCGGCGAAGGGACGAAATTCTCGCGTCCTTCCGCGGAAGATCATCCCTCGCTCTAGCCAGGCACTCCCTTGACCGCCGGTGGTGGCCCCTTCGGCCATCAGGTTCAAGCCGCCACCATCGATGAAGCGGCTGGTGGAGTAGTCGTCGATGCCCCCTGCACCGCCGAGCAAGTAATATTGGTCCTCATCTTCGTAGCGAAGATATCCGCCAAGCTGGACACTATTGACGGTGGCCGATTGGCCGAGCCCGCGCGTGCTGTGATGCACATTGGCGTAACCACCCCAGAGACCGATGGCATGGTTGTAATCGACCCACTTCTCCGCGCCGAAGGTCGTCCCGCCGATGCCGTAGTTGCCACCGGCGGCATTGCCGTCGCTTTGGGCGTTACCCCCGATCCCATAGCCCGACGTCCAACCCCGCCACGCGGTGTGCGATGGTTCCGCGTAGCGGACCAATACCACCGGTTGGGCCGATTCCTGGTAGCTGACCTGCTGCACGTTCCCCGTTTGGTTGGGCGTGGCCAAGCCATACTGCATGTCGCTTGAACTGGCGGGATTGGCCGCGTAGCCACCACCACCACTACTTCCGAAGCCGCGCATACCGCCTGTCTGCTGGCTCAGCATCAGATACATCTGCGTGGTATTCTGCACTTGCAGTTGACCCACCGAGCCATAAATTTCGCCACTCGCCTCCTGAAACGCCTGCCGGGCTTGATTCCCACTCATGAAGTTCAAGTGGTCGAGGAACTGGCGATACTCACCGGTCCCGCCGCCGCTGTGGGTATCAAGATAAGCGGCCGTCTGGTACTGATTGTACGTCCGGGCCTCGGCCGCGTAGTCGCTGCCGTTGGCAATCAACGTAAAGAAGGCGGTCGTGCCGGTGTAGCCGAGCTCAGCATCGAAGAACGCGAGGTCATCGGTGATGCTATCGAACGTCCCATCGACGAGCCCCGCTTCGAGGAACGTGTACGCACCTGCCCCAGAGTAGTTGCCTGGCGCGGCGACGACCGTCACCGTCCCCCCGTTCAAAAAGGCGGTACCGCTGACGTTCAGCTTGTCTGTGTTTCCGTCGGCGTCGATTTCCACTTCAATATCGGCCGATTTGTTGTGAGTGTAATCGCCGGTGATGTTCAACGTGCCGATCGAGTTGCCGGGTGCCAGCATACCCAAATTGGAAACATTGCCGGTGATGGTCCCGGAACCGCCCAGTTCCCCATCGCCGGAAATGGCAATGTTACTCTCGACGTTCGAGTTGACATTCAGCCGCCCAGCGTCGACTGTCACCCCGGCATCGAGCTGGAACGTGGCGTTGTTCAAGTTGAGTGTGCCCAGCCCATTTTTCCTCAGGCTCCCTTCTCCTGCGATCCCGTCTTGGACGATGAACTCTGTGCCGTCGATGACGCGGAACACAACGTCCACATTCTCCATCACGTACAGCCCGTCTCCTTGGGCGTCGCCATCGGCGCCGGTAGTAGTGAAGCCGTCGCCCCCGTCTCCTTCGATCGCTTTGTTGGAGTTGATCGAGACGTTCTCCAGGATCAGCTCGCCCCCTTCGCGGACAAAGACCGCGCCGCCGAGCCCGTCGCCACCAACACCACCCGTCTGAGCTGCCCCCCCATTGCCGCCACCAAAACCTCCTTGGCCAGAAGCGGTTCCATTCCAGCCCGCGCCACCTCCTCCTCCGCCAAACCCCGCAATGCCGGCTGTCGTATTGTCTGATCCATTGCCACCACTACCACCGAAATCCTCCCCCGCGCCGCCAGCGCCGTCTCTCCCGCCGCCTCCACCGCCGCCACCCGCGCCCTGGGCGTCTTGGCCTGCGTTGCCACTAATACCGCCATTGCCACCCTGGAGCCCACCGCCGGGTCCAGGTACTAGGGTCGACAGGGTCGTTCCGCCATCTAAGACCGCGCCGCCACCACCTCCACCGGCGAAAGAGGTGCTAGAGTATCCACCCCCGTCGCCATTGAGTCCCCCGCCGCCACCGCCGCCATCGTGCGTCGCGGATCCCCCGTCGCCGTGCAACCCACCACCGCCGCCTCCTCCCGAACCACTATTACCATCGGTCCCGCCACCTTGTCCCCCGGTCGCTCGATTGGAGGTCAGCGTGGAGTTTCGCACGGTCACCTGGGCGTTTTCATTGACAAACAACGCCCCACCCGCCCCCATGCCGCCACCGCCACCACCGCCGTAAGGTGCCGTACCTCCGGAGCCGCCGGTCGCAGCCCCGCCGGTCAGTGCGAGGTTCTCAAGCACCACACTGCCCGACTGCACAAAGAAAATCCGGGTCGCATTGTTGCCGTCGATCGTCACGGGATCCGCCCCCAGCCCCACAATGTGCAGCGTGCCGCTCGTCTTGTTAATGATCGGCAGCATCGACCCCAGCTCAATCGATTGCCCCGCGAGACTCGCATGAAACGCGATGGTGTCGATCGCCGTCCCATCCAGCGCCGCCTGCTCCAAGGCATGACGCAGTGTCCCGGGGTCGCTGGTATCCGCCAAGCTGGTAATCGAAAAGTCCGCCGCGAACAACTCCCCGCCGAATAACAGGCCACCGCTCAGGATCCCACCCACCGCCCAGCCCCGGATCCGCCGCAACCAAGATTTCCACACGTCCGCTCGCGCCGCGGTTTTCTGATTCGACCGACCACCGAATGGGAACAGGTTCGGAAGCAACATGGTGTTCAACATTCTCAAGGAAAGGGTGCGACGCAGCCCCAAGACGGGAATCCAAACGAGACGCGAAAGACCCGCAAAATCACGCCTCGCGGGCCTTTCGCCTCAATGACGATTACTACCATTGCGGCGGTCGGAAACGAAAAGCGGCCTGCGCGGATTTTTTCATAACCACGCACGGTCTCGGTTATATCGACCCCCTAGCGGGCCACGCGATAGTTACGACAGCACCTACCCGCAGATAGCCCCCAAATTCCGCTACAGCGCAATGCCAGCACGCGCCTAACCCAAAAAGTCACCGCAGCCTGCGCAGACAAAAAACCCCGGTAAAACATGGACCGTGGGACACGCACAACAGAAAATTCAGCCGGGCCAAACGACCGCCCCAGAGCGGGCAAAAAGAAACACCCCACCACCCCAAACAAAGAAATGCCCCCGGGAGGATTCGAACCTCCGACCTACGGTTTAGGAAACCGACGCTCTATCCCCTGAGCTACGAGGGCAAGTTGTTTTCTGGTCGCGGGTTACATTATCCGAGGGGCGGGGCGGTTCGTCAACGGCGGCGGAGGGGGGTGCAAAATAGTTCGGCTATCCAACCGTACGGGGCGGTGCAGTATCTGCACCTCCGGCAAGATGGGTTTACCGAAACCGGGGCCGACAGCATCAACCTGCAAGGCGATGCCGTCACCGCCGATTCCTTTCGCGGATTCCTGGGAACCGAACTGGAGCGCTCGTTCCAGCGTAGCTTCGGGGTGCTGACCCCCAAGGTGCAAGTCGCCTGGATGCACGAATTCGGCGACACCCACCAAGCCTCCGCCGCCCGCTTCGCCGGAGCCCCCGCCGACAACGGCTCGTTCGTCATCCAGGGTGTCGACTCCGGCCGAGACTGGCTCCTAGCCGGAGCAGAACTCCACCTGTCCCTGCACTCCAGCGTGACTGTGTTTGGTGGGTATAACGGGCAGTACAACCAAAACCATGCGTTGCATACGGGGTCGGGTGGGTTGGAGTATCGGTGGTAGACGGTGGGCATCACCGAGAGTTGGTGAAGCTTTGGTGACTCAGGGCGAGTTTTTAACCACGAAAAGCCACCGGCGCGAATATTGTGCTGGTGTTCTTTTACCTCGCACGATTGGTGACCATCCAAATCTTACCGTCATCGTTAAATCATTGACTTAAAGAAACACTCATCAAGCGGACGGCATTCTCAATACCAAGCTTCCGTCGAAGGATCGCATCAACTGAAGGAGTCTTTTGTCTTCAATGGAAGGAGTACCTTTCTCTTTTCTGAGCCAAGTAAAAATTCCCTGTTTAACGACATGCCAAATCCCTGGAGTGCCATTCAAATCCGTAATTTGCACCGCACCTTCCGGGAGACGAACAGTTGCCGGAAATCTAATCGAACGGTCAGTGCTCAAGTACAACCCAAACCCTAGATGCTCTTTTACAACATCAAGATTGCCATTAAGTTCAATTGCCTCGATACCAGTCCCCGCGCGGAATGATGAAACCGATAAAAACTGGATTCCATGCGTGTTAAGCTTTACCTTCCAGTCGCTATTGTATTTATTGGCAACTACAACAACTGATCTTGGCACAAACTCAATAAACGTTCTGGCTTGATCTGGGGGTATTTCTAAGGAGCGAGATAAAATTTCAGCACATTCACGCCGGGGGTTGCCGTAATTAAACCCTATCACCTGCGGCAAAACATGTAAGTCGAAAGAATGGGACAGGAGCTCGACCTCAATTATGAACCAATGTGAAAAGTCCTTTGCCACGAGCGCTAGATCTGGCCGATAACCCCTATCATCGTAATTGAAAATCCCCGTAAATTCAATACATCGGTAGCCTGGAAAAAGGCAAGTCAATGCACGAACAACAGTGCAAGTGAATTCTGCTTCAACCGGGTTATCCGGATCTTCCATCTTGAATACACTGCCAAAGCTACACTCACCGATGACCAAGCGTTTCATGCCTTACCCCACTCGATGCTTGCGACATCTCGGAGACCCTCTTCTTCCTGTTGCAATCGTAGAATTTCAGAGTTTGTTGCCGCTAGTGTATAAATCACTGCAGACTCCTTTCCCGGCGAGGGCCGAACCAAGCGACCAAGTCGCTGTATTCGCTGTCGCTGGGTCGCCGTGCTTGCAGCAATTACTCCCAGCTCCGCCTCTGGCACATTAAATCCCTCATCCAACGCTCTGCAAGTGACAAGTACATCAAACTTTCCCGTACGAAACGCCGAGAGGATCATAGCACGTTCACGCACCCCTTTACCAGAATGATAAACCTCACATGAGATCCCGATTGATGACATCACTTCCTTTAATACCTCACACGCAGCTATGTCTTCATGAAATACGATTGCTCGGCGCCCGGGGTGCATCGCGACAATTCGCGCCGCCAATTCAATCCGACTTAGACTCAAATTAACGGTTCGCGCCCTTTTCAGTAACAGCGCCACTGTTTCCGGTGCATCATCGCCGTACCGCCTCACTGAGATCGCAATAGACCTGGTAAGTTTCTCAAATTGCTCGCGACATTCCGGTTCTAGATCAAATATGACATTAACCAGCCGAAACGGTACAATTACCCCATCGGCAAGCGCTTGCTTGTATGTATACTCATAGATAATTGGACCGATTTCAGGAATGAGTACATCATCCAGACCCTTATCGTACTGACGCGCTGGAGTAGCCGACAGCCCAAGAGTCGCGGAACGTCGAACCTGGAAGACTGAGCGATATTTCTCGCTCGCAGCCTTATGGCATTCGTCCACGATAAGCAGCAGGTGGTCAATAGATGCTTTGCGTCCGAGACTTGCAGCAGTGTTCAAAACGGCTAGGTTAAAAGTTCCTGACCGAATCTTCCTTCGTCCGGTAATGACATGAACTTCGTCTAAGTCTAAATCAAAGTAACAAGAAACTTCCTCCCACCATTGATCCAAGAGTGCCTGCGTCGGAACGACAACGAGGACCGTAATTGGTTGTATCGCCTTTGCGCATGCCAACGCAAAGATTGTTTTCCCTCCGCCAGTTACAACGCTTGCAATGCCGCGATCACCTGCTTTTCTCCAGGCCTGCAAAGCGGACTCTTGCCATCTCCGTAATTCCGCCATGCGATGGACTTTCAGTGGATAAAGGGATTAATTCGAGGGATCCGAACTGTCCTGATCGAGTATCGCCGAGTTTTCGATTTGATGAATCGGTGCACGCAGCAAGGCGTCCTTCATTCGCCGAACGCTATCAGGGGTAACTGTGGTTATCTGTTTCGATACGCGATATTCCGCAATAGCATCGTGAATATATTGCTTCATGCACTCGTTAATGGACTCTGTAGAATCAAGACTACAATAGTACGGATGCAATCCATTAATAATTACGTGAATTCGTCCGGCTTCTGCCCCAGCAGCTATGACCAAATGCGGTTCAAATTCACTTTTTTCCTGCATAGAAACAACTACTTGGAAATCCGTAAGGATATCCAATGTCGCCAAGGTTTCACCAGGAACCAATGACTTGACTTGTGCGGCGTTATTTTGCTGAATCGTCTCTAGCGGGGGAAGGATCGATGAGTTAATTGCGTCCTTCATCTCGTCACTAATAAACTCTTGTCGCAAATTATCAATGAGTTCCTTTACTTTTTCCTTTGCCCATGGTTGCCCCTTCGAGTTCCTTCGCTTTGTTGCATATTTACGGTAATCAGATGTCAGGCTTGTCAGCAACTCCTCAATAACCTGCTCCTCGTCGTCAGCAAAAAGAATGGCATCCTTGGTGTGTGAAACGTGAAATCCATCTAACTCCAGCATGCCAACAAGTCGCTGAGAAATTAAATTATTCGCACCCTCGTCATCAACTCCTCCGTATATGCTGCGCGGCTTCCAAGCATTTGGGAACCCTTGAATTTGGCGTCGCTCTTGAAAAAGAGAGAAACCTCCGTACTTTCTACCCCCTTTCTTTAATACGCCGAACCATCCCTTCAGCTTCTTCCCGTTTATCTCCTGTTCGGGAATCTCCTGTCGCATTGGCCTTCCTTCCGGATCAGTATCAAACTCATACTCGTCTGGTTGCGGGATTGGCTCGCCGTTGTAAAGCAGATTCAGCATTCCCTCTGACAAATCAAAGCGGTACATTGAACCCAGATAGCTACGAATTGTTTCCTCGGTTCGCCTTTGAATTGTTCGGTGCAGTCCAGAAATTACGATCTTCGTGTAGTGGGCACTGCTGTCTACTTGTCGAGGTGTGAGTAATACTTTTTCACCGGAGTTCGCAATCGCATCGACATCGATTTCTGCCGTCCACTCCAGGTCGCTTCCCCATTCTGTGGTGACAACTTTCCAGTGACTCCCAATCCAGCACGCGGCGGTCTTCATCCCCATGCCATATTTAGATCTACCCCTGCTGTCCTTCGTCGGAGTCGCAATTTTCAACGCGTCGATGACATCATCCATCGTCATGCCGATCGAGTTGTCTTCGATCGTTATTGTCTTATTGATTCGGTCGTGAATTACCGAGACGATTAATGGCTGGCCCTCTTCCTCTAAGACTTCATTAATGATTTTTCCGTAGTTGTGCCGTGACTGCGTCGAATTATCGATGAACTCCGCTAAGGCGTGCCACATCGTATATGAAAGTCGGCTGTATGCCCTAAGGGCACTTTGGCCTATAATGAAGTCTGTTTCAATCGCAGACAGATTTCCATCAGCCATCTTGTTTTCTCCGGCAAATTCTGGAATTTAAGACGTTGCAAGGAAACGTCCACGTGATCCCTTGACGTAGTTTTCGTTAGCTTCAACGGCGATCCATTTTCGCCCGAGCTCTTCCGCGACTGCCCCTGTAGTGTTGGAGCCCCCGAATGGGTCGAACACCAGATCACCCGGTGATGTCAAAAAGTTTATGAAAAACCCTGCAAGCGATGGGGCCATTCTTGCAGGATGCTGCTCAATATCATGTCGCTTGCAATACGCTCGATACCTACTATTCCAACTCGCACCTGAATATTTCAATAATGACTCAGGGAGGGATCTATTGTCATCGGTTTCGAGTACGTTGGCAGAAATCGATCCGTTGTGGTTCTGGAGAAATCCGTCTTCACTAATCCTATGGCCCGAAGGCCGAGTGCCAGCATTATAACTTTGTTTGGCCAACAAGCGTTTCATGTCATCACCATAAGGAGAAAGAACGGCTTTATTGTCTGCCTTTGGAAATTCTGTACGTGACATCCACCAGACATGGGTGAATGAGTCCTTGAGGCGAATCCTTCTGACAGTTACCCACTCAGCCGGACTGGGTAGTCTTGACGGATTGTGACAGATTACGTGTTGACATAAGTGAAGCTCACCAGCCTTCTTAAAGGCAAGTAAGGCCTCTAGGCTTAGTGTTGACATTGTGGGGGAACCTTTTTCCCACGCATTGCCTAGCTCAATCACAAGGGAACCCGTCGGAGACAAAAGATCCGCGAGCATGGGGGCCAATGATTCGAGCCATTCTAAATATTCTTTACCCGTTTCATTTCCATATCGCTTCTTCCTTACAAGCGGAAATGGAGGCGAGGTTAATACTAAGTCGACATTCCCTTGAGCTGCTAAAATTGTTCGATGGCGAAGGGCCTTCTCAATTGTGCCCAAAATCATTGTGCCCAATTTCGTTTTGTAGGCAATCTTGGCCGTTTGCGAGCCATTTGAAGTAGCTGTTGCGGAACTTGTGGACTGCTTCGCGCGTTTCGAGTGGCCGTTTGAATCTGTTGCCATTGAATTGGAACTTTTCTTCGTTTTCCTGAGGCTGCGAAATCAGTGGGGATTATACCGTCCGCAATGGGGGGTGTAAACGTCCTTTACCTTAAATCTTGGATTCGCGAGGATATAACAAATTGCCGGTCGCGGGAACCCAATTCCGTCCTACTACCGATCGCCGTTGTAATATCCTTCCAATTGAAACATTCATTCGTCTGCAGCCGGGCAGATTAGGACATTCTGCGTACGTCGTGGTCTAACGATATGCGCGACTTTCGCCGATAACGTCTCCTGATCCTATTTTTTTCTCCGCCGACCGGCGATTCCCGAAATCGGGGGATAGCAGTCACCGTGAGGGCATTGACCCACCTTGCCGCACTCGGCGGAATGAAGAATGTCCTCAATTTAAAGGGGGTTTTCTCTCTGAAAAGAGCACTCGGAAACGCCCCCAATTTAATTCGCTACGAGGGCAAGTTATTTTCTCGTCGCGAGTCACAGTACCGGGGGGCGACTGAGTTCGCCAATGTCGGCGAGTTTGGGCTGTTTAGGTTTAGCCGAGGCGCCTCACCGCATACTCATCTCATGCACCATCTCCACCAGCGCCTGCGCATTCTCCACCGGCGTTTGCTGTAACACCCCATGCCCTAGGTTAAAAATGTGCCCCGGCCTGCCGGCGGCTTGGTCTAGGACGTCTTTGGCTCGGCGGCGGATTTCTAGGGGGTCGGCTAGGAGGGTGATGGGGTCGAGGTTGCCTTGGACGGCGACGTTTTCTCCCACGGTTTTCCAGGCTTCGTCTAGGCGGATGCGCCAGTCGACGCCGACGACTGCCGCGCCGCTTTCGGCCAGCATCGGCAATAGCAGGGGGTTGCCGGTGGCGAAGTTGATGACCGGGACGCCGGGGGTGATGCCGGCGACGATTTCTTTCACGTGTGGCAGGACGTAGCGGCGGTAATCGTCTGGGCCGAGGCACCCGGCCCAGGAGTCGAAGATTTGCACCGCTTGGGCTCCGGCGGCGATTTGGGCGTTGAGGTAGAGGGTGATCGAGCGGACGAACCGCTGCATCAGTTCGCGCCACGCCCCGGGGTCGCGGAACATGAGGGTTTTGGTGTTGGAGTAGTCGCGGCTCGCCCCACCCTCAATCGCGTAACTGGCCAGCGTAAAGGGTGCCCCGGAAAAGCCGATCACCGGGATATGGCCCGGCATGTCGGCCCTGGTTTGGCGGACGGTTTCCATCACGAAGTGGAGCGAGTCGACACTCTCCAGCTCCAGCACGCGATCCAAGTCGGCGAGCTCGCGGATCGGGTTATGAATGACCGGGCCTTCCCCCTTGGCGAACTCGAGGTCCAGGCCCATCGGCTCTAAAATGGGGAGCAGGTCCGAGAAGATAATCGCCGCGTCGACCCCCAGTTTTTGCACCGCGGTACACATCACCTCGCTGCAAAGCTGTGGGTTTTTGCACAGTTCGAGGAAAGTCATCTTGGCCCGGACCTCGCGGTATTCGGCCATGTAACGGCCCGCTTGCCGCATGAGCCAGATGGGGGTGACGTCGGTCGGCTCGCGGCGGCAGGCCTTCATGAAGGGGCTGTTGTACCACGGGGCGGCGGTGTCGGTCGCTTGCTCGGCCGAGTGCGAAAGGGCCGCGCGAATTTGCCGTTTGCGGACCAAGATGTCTTTGGCCTTGGCGGCGGCGTTAGAAACGAGGGGCCCCATCTTGGGATGCTCCGGTTCGACATCGACCGGAAAGGCCAAGTCGCGGAGCCGCTCGCTCATGGTCGGCCCGACCGAGCAGATGACGGTGCCGCGGAGGGCGGTTTGGAGTTTGGCGAGCTGGTTTTGCTTCTCGGCTAGTTTCAGCAGGTGGCTGAGTTGATTGGCGGAGGTGAACAGGGTGACATCGATTTGGCCGTCGATGATCTTTTGGATGTTGGCGGCCAACGGGCCGATGTCTTCCGGGAGGTCCCAGTCGTACACATGCAAGGTTTGCACGGTCGCCCCGCGGGCCTCTAACCCGGCGACCAGGCTGGGGTTGGGCACGCCGTATTCTTGGAGGACGATCGTCTGGTTGGCGATGTGCATCTCGGTGTCGATCGTTTGCAGCAGCTCGCGCCAGGTGTTGGGCTCCGGGATTTTGAGGGTCGGTTCAAGGCCAACCTGCTTCATCGCGGCAACCGGCTTGGGACCGCGGCAGATGGTGGTGATGTCGGAGAGAGAATTGAGGAACTGTTGCCGGTCGACCTTGCGCTCCACCGCGGCCAGCAAATGGTTGAAGCCGACGCCGGTCATGAAGATCACGATATCGACCTGGCCGGTGATTACGCGATTGGCGAAGTCGATGGCGGGCTGGTTGTTTTCCAGCGGGACTTCCCGCATCGAGGGGCTGACGTGAGGGACGCCGCCGAATTTCTCGATCATGGTCGCCATCTCCGCGGCGCGGCGGCTTTCGAACGAGGCGACGTGCAGTCCGGCGAACGATTTTTCAGTGCTGGTCATGGCTGGTTTCGGTTAAACTTCAGGGAGTGGCGGCCGGTGGCGGTGGCTGGGCGGAAACAGTTTAATTGACGTAACTGTAACGTACTTCTAGGATAAGGTTTGTGTCGCGGCGCTGCTGTCCGAGCTTACCCGGTGGGATAAGGTCTCATGAAACTATCCTGTTTTTATTGTGGCAACGAGCTGACCGCCACCGCCCAGCAACTGGGGGGGGAGGTGGTTTGTCCGCATTGCCAAAAGGTGATCCGCCTGCCGGAGGCGGAACCTGAGCAGGAGGCTGAGGAGCATCCCCCGTTTAGTATCGGAAATTGGCTCACCAGCAGCATCTCCGGCTTGACCTCGATGGTGGTCCACATGCTGATGCTGGTGCTGTTTGCCGCGGTGACCTGTGATTATCGCAGCGGAATGCCGGAAGGCGAAGTGGTGGCAATCGGGGAGCTGCCGAGTGTCGATTTAAGCGATTCTGGCGGCGATGTCCTGGAGACGACCGAGGCGGAGACCGAGGAGTCGGAATCGATCGACCTGGAGCAACTGCTGGAGGATGTCGCCCCACCCACGGCCGACACGTCCGATTCCGGGGACGTCGTCGATATCTCGCAGATGCTACCCAGCGGCGCGGCTGGGGCTTCCGGCAGCATGGAAACCATTGGGGGTGGTGGTGCCGCGGCTTTGGGGTCTGGGGCCTCGTTCATGGGACTGCGGGCTGAAGGGGGTTTGATCATGATCATCGCCGACTACTCCGGCAGCATGAGCGGCCCGCGGATGGATTTCCTGAAGCAGGAGGTGATCGAGGCGATCGACAGCATGTCGCGCGAGACCCGATTCCAGATATTGTTCTTCAACACCGGGGCGCGGCAGTTCCCAGAACCCGGCTGGCGAAGCCCGACGCGCGACCGAGAAAAAGTAGTCAACTGGCTGCGTCAGGTGAACTCTGGTGGTGGGACCGATCCATTGCCGGCGTTTGAGGCGGCATTTAAGTTTTCACCCCCACCGGATGCGGTGTTCTTCATGACAGACGGGCTGTTCGACGCGGGGTCGGTCGACCTGATTCGCAATTTGAATGTGAAAAACGGAGGCCGGACCAAAATTCACACGATCAGCTTCATCGACCAATCGGCCGAGGCAATCATGCGCCGCATCGCCAACGACTCAGGGGGCAAGTATCGCCATGTCTCTGGGTTTTAGGGGGTATCGACTAGCTGGGCCAATCTGGGCTTTGGTGGTGGTGTTATCGCTGGCACAAACGGCGCTGGCCGATCGGGTGATCTTGCGCGACCTGACGATCCTCAATAACGTCACCATCAACAGCTACGACGAAGATGGCGTCCAGGTGACCGACCATGGCCTGGTGGGTTGGGACGAGATCGAACAGGCGTCCTTGGAAGATGAAGCCAAGCAGGCGGAGTTCAACCGGCTGCTGGAAGAGTTGGGCACACCGCTCTTCCGGATTCGGCAACGACTGACCGTCGGTGACTACGCCGGAGCGGCCGAGCCGGCCGAAGCGGTTTACCCGCGGTATCGAGACCGCCAAAGTCCCACCGCGTACATGGTGGTGCAGGCCGCGATGTGGGGACGGCTGGCCAGCGGCAACCGGGAAGCGGCGTTGGAAGCGTATCTGGCTTGCTATCGGCATTTGCGGGTCAACCCGAAATCGGCCGAGACGCTGCCAGGCAATCGCGCGCTCGAGTTCGACCCGAAGACTGGATTTTGCGATGGCTTCGAACCAATCTTCTTCGATCGCGAGGCGGCCCAAAAGGCATTGCCAGGCACAAGGCGAATCGCCCAAGGGATGGGCTCGCCCACGCCCCCGGGAATTCTGATCTACTACGCGTCCCTCGCGCAGACGGCAGAGGACTGGGAGGCCACGGACCGCGTGATCCAGGCGATCCCCACCGGCGACAAACCGGGAGGCGAATGGCGTGAACTGCTGGAGATCCAGCGGTTGTTGACCGAGAAGAAACATGACGAGGTGATCGAGCAGTTGGCAGGCAAGGTCGAGAGCCTTCCGGCGAAGGTCCGCCCCATCGCGTACTATTACCTGGGCAAAGCCAAAGCGGCTTCTGATACGCCGAGCGTGGTCCGCGACGCGGTGGTCGATTTGCTCCACATCCCGGCGCTCGCCAGCGGTGGCAGGTATCGGCAGTTGTCGGCGGCGGCTCTGTATGAGGCCCGCCGGGCCTTCGAGCGACTGAAAGAACCGGAACCACGAGCGTCTGTTCAGCGCGAACTTCTGCAACAATACAGCGAGACCTACCACGCGGCACTGCTACAGTCCGAGGGATGACGTTCACCCTGCCCGGCATACACCTTTGGAGAAAACATCCATGCGGCGGTCTTCCAGTTATCGGATTGTGTTCACCTACTCGCTGATGCTGGTGCTCGGCTTGTACGCGGTGGGGAGTTGGGCCCAGGAAAACACCGCCCCGAGTGGCACGCCACCAGGGGATGCCAGCGGCCTGACACTTGACGAATCTCCCAGCCCACCGGCGGAGGAAGAACCGGAGACCACCCAGCGGAAAAGCTTGCTCGATACCTTGCGCGATGGCGGCCCGGTCGGGCTGTTGATCGGGCTGTTGTCGTTGGTGGCGATCGGGTTCATTGTCGAACACTTCATGACGATCCGAAAATCAGTGCTGATGCCGGAGGATGTGGCGTTCGAGCTGGAGGAGATGATCCAGCAAGGGCGGATCGACGAGGCGCTCCAGTCGTGCCAACACCCAGCCAACCAGTCGCTGCTGGCCTACGTGGTGGAAGCGGGGCTGACGCGGTTTAAGGGCTCGGAGTTTGGTTTCGCGGAGTACAAGGCGGCGGTCGAGGAGGCGGGCGAAGACCAAACCGCCAAGCTGTACCGCAAGACGGAAGTGCTGGGGTTGATCGGTTCGATCGCCCCGATGCTGGGCCTCACCGGGACGGTGCTCGGGATGATCAAGGCGTTCAATACGATCAGCATCACCGGCGGCAACCCCAAACCGGACGAACTGGCCGGTTCGATCGGCGAGGCGCTGGTCACCACGCTGCTCGGGTTGGTGGTGGCGATTCCGGCGATGGTGGCGTTCAGCTACTTCGGGAACCGGATCGATTCGATTGTGGCCGAGACCGGCAAACGCGTGGAGCAAATTTTGATGCCGCTGGGGCGTCGCCGGTAATCCGCGAGCAAAGGGGAATCGATGAAACTGGTCAAAAAAAGAACGCGGCACGCCCCCGGCAACAACATGACGCCGATGATCGATATTACGTTCTTGCTGCTAATCTTCTTCATCACGGTGACCCAGGTCTCCGAGACCAACCGTGAACAATTGCAACTACCGGAGCTCGCGGGCGAGAAAGATCAGCAGCGGAGCACGTTAACGGTCAACGTCAACCGTGAGGGGACAATGTTGGTCGGTGGCAACCAGATTGATATCGGCGACTTGGCGTTCCTGGTCAGTGAGGAACTAGCCCAAGTCGCCGGCAACGCGGCCTTGGTGACCGTGGTGGTTCGGATCGACCAAACCAGCCCTTGCGGCCCGGTGAATCGAATTACCCAGCAATTAAGACGCAGCGGAATATCGCAGGTGCGGTTCGCGGTGCAGGTACCGCGGTGAGACAATGGAGACGGTGAAAAAGGGGTCAGGACTCTTTTTCATTAGGCATGTACCATTTGAGAACGGTTTGTGAAAAAGAGTCCTGACCCCTTTTTCACCTCGCTATCACATTCATCATGAAACTATCCAGTCGAAAAACACGCCACAAAAAGCAGATCACGCTGGAGATGACCAGCATGATTGATGTCGTGTTTTTGTTGTTGATCTTTTTTATCGTCACCGCCAGCTTTACCCAAACCGAGCGTGACCTGGAGGCGGCGACGACCGCCAAGGAGTCGACCGCCCAGGCCAGTGAGACCGACCTGGAACCGGCGATTGTTGAGATCGTCCCGGGTGGTGGTGGGTTTGTGTACAAAATCGGCTCCAACGAACTCGCGACCGCCGACGAGCTGGAGGCGATCCTCCGCCGGTTTCCCAATCGCAATGACGGCGCGTTTGTCAGGGCCCACGACTCGGCCCCCTATTTCATGGCTGCGGCGGCGATTCAGGCCGCCAAGTCGGCCGGTTTTCCCGTGGTAACGTATGACCCTCCGAGTTCTTAACGTGTTGGCCCCAAGAGCCTGGCCGCACCCGACCTTCGCACTGGTTGTGACGTGGGCGATGCTGGCCATGCCTGCCGTGCTGCGCGCTCAGGAGACTGCGAAGCCCCTTTCCGCCCAGGCCCGGGTAACCAACTACCGGCAGGTCGATAGCTATCTGCAACGGCTTGGCCTGACCGATCAGCGGATCATCCTCGCGGAACGGGCCTTGGAGGCCGGCGTACCGACGGGCGATCGGAAGGAATTGGTCGAGACGGTCGCGGATTTGTACGCCGCTCGGTTGTTGGCAATTGCGGAGGATTCGGCCGAGTCGCGGAGGTTGCTGGTGAAGGTCGGCGAGTTGCTGCGAAACTACCCGGAGGCCGATACCCCCGCCATTCGCGTGCTGCTGCTGCAAGCGGATTACAACCGGGCCGAGGCGGCCGCGACGCGGTGGATTAACGACCCCGACCAAACCGAATCGCGGGATGCGGCGCGGAAGATTTTGGAGCGAATCGCCCCGGAGTTGGTGCTGCGTCAGGGTGAACTGCTGAAGCAGGTGGATGAGAAATATGAGGTGCTCGACCGGATGCCGCGGGGGTCGCAGCGAGATGCGCGAGAGCAAGAGGCGAAGCAGCTTGAAAGCGTTTCCGGCCGCGCCGCCTTCTTCGGTGCGTGGGCCAATTACTATCTGGTGGTGGTGAAGGAAACGACCGGTAGTTCGTCGCTCACGCAAGAGGCGATCCGGCTCTTCCAGGATCTGCTGAGTATCAACCCAGAGAATCTCGCGGACATCGAGCCGGAAACCTTGGGGCTCGAGCAGGAATGGCGGGCGAGGGCCTTGATTGGCTTGGGGCTGGCCGAGGTGATGGAAGGGAACACGGCCCGCGCTCAGCAATACTTCCAATGGCTGAGGACCGGCGGAACCAGCCACGAGCTGGCCGATCAGGCGGACTACTGGTTTGTCCGTGGCTTGCTGAGCGCCGGCAAGTGGCAGGTCGCCTTGGAGTACTGTCGCAAACTGCCCGCCGCTTTCCAAACCCCTTCAACGCCCGGCAAGACGAGCCTGGCGGTGATGCTGGCCGATAGCGGCCTGCGAGGCGGCGGCAACAACGATGCGGTCCGGCAGGAACTGGGGACCCTCGGCCTGACCGCGCTCGCCAAGCTGGGGCATCACGCGGCGGCCATCAAGCTGATGGAAAAGTACGATGTCCCCCTGGGAGCCAATCCCGACTTCTACGGCCTGTGGCTCTACGGTCAGCGGCAGTTTGCCGCGGCGGAGAAGTCGCAGGAGGACGAAGATTACCAGCAAGCGCGGCAGTGGCTGACCAAGGCGATCGACCATCCGGAGGCAGACGCCGACCCCGCTTCGCTGGGCGAATGCCGTTACACTTTGGCTTGGTGCCTCTATCGGCTCAAACAATACGCCGAGGCGGGCAACCTGTTCCGCGACGCGTCGCTGGGGCTCAAAGCGATCAACCCGAACAAAGGGGCCGAGGCGGCCTGGATGAGCTTTGTCGCCTACCAGAGCCTCGCCACCGACGAGCCCCGTTATGCCCTCTCGGCGATCGACGTGCTGGAACAACTCAAGCGCGATTACCCCGACCACAACTACGCCAAACGCGCCGACTTCTTCATTGCCAAACTCCAGCAGTCTCGCGGTTCGCTGACCGCCTCGATCCGGCAACTGCAAAGCGTTTCGGCCGACGATCCGAGCTACTTCACCGCCCAGTACGATCTGTGCGTGCTGCTGCGGCAACAGGTTGACCGGGCCCAGTCGGACGCCGAAAAGAAGAGCTACGCCCAGCAGGTCCGCGAAGTGGCGGACAAGCTGCAAGGCCTCATCGCCCAGGCAGGCGGGAAGGCCCGGCTGAACCAAGTGGCGCAGGCCACTCGGGGACAGTTGCTAGTGGCGGAACTGGCCCGGCTGGGTCACCTGGACGAGGCCCTTCGCGATCGCTACCTCAGCCAGGCTGGTTCCTTGGTCGCGCGGCTGGAAGATACCGAGCCGACGGTGGCCCAATTCCACTACGAGTCGCTCCGGCAGGCCAGAGATCAAGGCAATCAAGGGAAGCTGACGGGTCACGTCGATTGGCTGCTCAAGCATGGGCGAGGGACCAACTACGAGACCACGGCCCTGATCATCAAGGCGATGGAGATCGACCAGCGAACCGCCGCCAATCCCCCTTCCGACGACCAAGTGTGGCAGCAAGGGTACGATGTCTACAGTCGGCTGGCCGAGCGGTTGAATTTTTCCGCCAAAACGGTCGCCAGCAGCAACAACACCAAAGTGGCCGGTTCCAAGGCGGCCTATTTCGCCGAACAGACCGGCCGACCGGACGAGGCGGCCCGACTGCTCCGCGTGTTGGTCGAGGCGTTCCCCAACGAGACCGAATACCTCCGCCGCACCGGGAAGGTGGAGTTTGAATCGAACAACTTCACCGCCGCATTGCCCCACTTTCGGAAGCTGCTGTTGGGGGTTCCACGGGACTCGGAGGCATGGTTTGAGGCGAAGTACTACCAGTTAGCCTCGCTGCGGCAAACCGACCCCCCGCAGGCGAAAAAAGTCCTTTCTCAGTTCCAACTGCTCCATTCCGATTGGGGTAACCCCGTGTGGCGGGATAGAATAAAGGAAGTCGCCGCGGAAATCTCGGACGGTAAGTAGTCTGAGCGGTGGCCGGACGTTTTGATTGTGAGTTCACCTCCGAAGCCCCTTGGGCGACCCCACCGCACCGCATGGCCAGCGACTTTCATTCCGATGCCCGCACACGGCAAGAGCGGATCGTGGAGTTCATGGTCCGCGCGCAGGGCTATCTGGCCGCCTATGGCATGGGAGATGGTCGACACCGGGAACGGCTGGCGATGCTGGCCAATCAAATGGGGCTCACCCCGGCGGAGTTCGACCAGGCGGCTGCGTTACTGTTGAACCCCACCTCATCCTTCGAAGACGAAGAGGACCTGGTTCCCGCAGAACCGGTTGTCGATAACTGGTCCGCGCGATCCCGGATCGAGAAGCTGGTGCCGGTGGCCGACTTGGCCCGGTTCGCCCAGCAGGCGCGGCTGGTGATGGCTCACCGGAGCCAGTGGGATCAAACCTTGATGGTCACGCTCCACTCCTTGGCGGACGATCATCTGATCCCGCACGAGGTCCGGCCGGAGTTGTTCCAGCTCCTGCGCGATCCGACTTACGAGCCCCCGGCAGAAGTGGGGCCTCCCGCGGCAAAGTCAGTCGCTTCGCCGGAGGCCCCAGGTGATGTAGCGATTGATGCCGAGGTGGTGGAGGACGACCCGGCACCGCCCCCGAAGCGAAAGAAATCGCGCCGCTCGAAACGCCCCATTCCCCGCTGGGCGGGCGATCCCAGCGAGCCGGTCGCTCCACCGGTCGAACGCGATTTTTTGGCCGACATGGCCGCCTCGGCGGAACAAGTCACCGGCGGCACCTCCGAGTCATCCGGTTCCGGTTCTCCCGAGATCCGGCCAGACCCCCGCAAACCGCGCCGCGCGCCACAGGAAGTCTACCGAGAGTACCTGGCCAAAGCCTTGGCCGAAATCAAATCAGGCCGAGTCAATCCACGCCGCGAGCGCCGCCTGATCGCCGAAGGGACCGACAAGCTGGGGCTGGCCGCCGTGCTCGCGGAACAACTGCTGCACGAAGCGGTCGAGGCCGCCGGGCTCGTGCTCGTCTCTAGCCGCGATCAGTGGCAGGAGGATCCCGGTCGCCGACAGAAAATCACGCGATTCCAAGAGCGCGCCGCCGAGATCATCGCGCGGCAAGGGGGCGTTACGTCGATCGCGCGGACAATGATCGCCGAGGTCGCCGACGAGCTGAAGCTCGACCAAGCGCAACGGGACGAGGCCCTCGCCCAAATCCAGCGTCAGGCGGACGACCACCGCGAGGAGGTCCAGCTCCGGCAGCGGACCGAGTCGTTCCGTGAGTTCGTCCGTGAAAAACTGCAAGCGGTCGAGCAAGGGATTGTCCTCGCGAAACTGGCCAAGCAACTAACGCGGCTGGGGAGCGACTTGCACGGTCTGGAGGAAGACGCCGCCCGCCGCGTCCTCCGCGAGGAGGCGACCGCAGCGGGATTAATGCTCGTCTCAGAGGATCAGGCCAAAGACCATTTAACCGATCACGTCGACGACATCCTGGAAGAGGAGGGGTTCCTTTCGACCGAGGCAAGGCAAAGGGTCATCGCCGAGGGACGCCAATGGGGTTTGCCGTCGGCCGCCATCTTGCAGTTGATGGAGGACCGCACGGAAAAGCTTGGCCAGCGGCAGGCGGTCGGCCGCCGCCGGACGAACCTCGTGGTCGCCGCGCTTTTCCTCGTGGGGTTTAGCGCGATTGGGTTTGTTGCCTATCGAGAGCTCACCAAGCCCACCCCGGAGCCGACCGATTTTGCCGCCGTCATCGAGCCTTCCCAGTCCTCGGAGGATGACCCCGGTCGCTGGCAACGTCAACCTTGGTGGGGTGAGCCGCTGACCCTCGATTTAATCGACCTGCGGCAACAAGACCCGCGGCTCACTACCGCGATGGACCGGATCGGTTCGGACAAGCCGGCGACTAGGGCTCGCGGTTATCGTGAGCTGGTCCCGCCACTAGTCAAAGCGATCGGAACCAGCGGTTCGGAACATTCCAAACTGGTTCGCCGCCGCGTTCTGCAAGGCCTGTACCTGCGAGAACCGGACGACGAAGCGGCCGCCGCCTTGGCCGATGCGATGATCGACCCGCTTCCGGAAGACCGCGACAAACCGACCAAGCCGAGCCAGTTCCGCGAGCAGTTCGAACGCGTCTTGCTGGCCACCTGGTTGATGACGGCCGATGGACTCGATGCGGCCCAAGCTGAGGCAACACCGTTAAACGCGGCCCGGCTCGACTCGGTCCGCCTTCCGCTAGAGCGGAAACTAGGGGTCGTCTTTTCGGCCGGCACCGGAGCGGCGGGCTCCGCGATGGGAGCCACCGCGGTGGGTGAGTTCGCCAGAATCCAGTATCGCCACCTCCGCGAGTTGGCCACGCGGGATGGAGACCAGGCGGCTCGGATGCACTTAGCGCTTGCCGACGCCGCCAGCGAGTACGTCACCCAGGAGATTCTCATTCCGCTCGATGCCAACTTGGTGGCGGAAGTATTGCCGCGGCTGACGCGCGATTTCGCCTTTTACCGTCCCCTGGTCGAGCGGACCATCAACACCAACCAGCCCGCCTACCTGTTGCCGCTGGTCGACATGTACGAGCGCGGCGAAGGGGCCAGCGCCGACATCCGGAAGGAGCTGGCCGTGCTGTTCTCTGTGAAGACCGGCGTTACGATCGACGGCATGTCGGCCGAAGAGGGTGGCCGGGCCATCCGCCGTGGGCTCGGGCTGCACTCCGCCGCCTTCGATCAGGACAGCCGCCAGCGGATTTACCTGGCCAGGTCGAGCTCGATTGAGCTGAAACCAGCCAAGCCCCTTCAGCCACAAGAGGCACTCGCCGACACGCTTTCCTTGGCCCACTTGGCGACCATGGGCCAAGCCGCGGCTGTCGGTGGCTCTGGCCAAAGGGCGTTCCAGAAACTGGCCGACGAGGATCCCCCTACCCTTTCCAGTACGCCGGAGGAACCGGAATCCGAGGCAAAACCTTCCACGCCGCGGCGCGATCCGCTGGGTGGCCAACTGCGGGATTTCGTTCGGACGCTGCCCAAGATGAGCGACGCGCGGCAACGGTTCTCGAACTTCGAGACGATCAGCCGGATGGTCTCGGACGTGGAGGATATCGACGACCAGACAGCCGATCGGTTGGTTGAGTACCTGACGATGCCCAAAGCTCGGGATGAGCAGACGGCGATTCTCGTGAACCTCAATTCGTTCGCCCACTGGCCCGCCTTGAAACTGGCTTTGGCCGACGAGGTAGAAACCGTCCGGCGGTCGCGCGAAGACCTGCTGGAGTTGGTCTCCGCCTTGGTCGATGGGCCGGTCAACCTCTCGCAGCGGGGCGAGTGGCGGACCGAGCTCCGCGGCATTCTCTTGAGCGCCACCCTAGCACAGTTGCCGAGGCTGGAAGTGAAGCAGACGGTGTTCTCCCCTGCCCTGCTGGACAACGCGGCGAACCAACTGGCCGAGCTGTACCGACAGCGCGGCGCGTTGGTCGGCCTCACCGATAGCGGCAACCCCAGCGAAGATGGCCCCGCCGTGTGCCTCGGCCGATTGATCGACCAAGAGTTGGCCCAGCTCCGCGGCCAGCAACTCTCCGAAACCTTAAGCCAGCAGGTCAACGAAGCACGGCATCTGCGGGTTGCCCTGTCCGCCTTGGGCGAGAACGAAATTGCCGAGACGGTCGCCTTGCAGCGGGTTTGGCTCCGGCTGTTGGCGATCGGCATCGAAGCCAAGCACCCCAGCAAACAGCCTGATCTGGAGGAACTGCTGGCCAAACTGGACGCGGAGGACCAGGCCTCCGGCGACATCTTCACCCAGCTCCGCGTCGGTGAAGCGGCCTTGGTCAAACTGTGGGAATTGGCGGTGAAGACATGAGTCACGCGGCACGCTTTCAATACGCTCCGGCCTGTTTCATGGTGGTGCTGATCTGGCTTCTCAGCGCGAGTCCCCTCCAGGCCGTGGTGGTCCTGATTAAGGGAGAGGACCAGCCGAAGGTTGGGTTCCTAGTCGAGCAAACCGACACCCTGCTGGTGATGCAAGTCCAACAGGGGGACGGAACCTTCCAGCGCGAAACCTTCCCGGCCGATCAGGTCGACGCCGTGGTCCAATCGCTTTCGGCTGAGCGACTAGAGGGCCTTTCGCCGGACCAGCCGTCCGCCTATCGCGAATACGCCGAGGAACTGGCCGACAAACGCCGCGACCCCGAAGCGGCCGAAGCGGCGCTGCGATTGTACGCGATCGCGGCCCACTTGGATCCCGCCGGTCAAGGCCGCGGCAGCCTCCTGGGGATGACCCGCTTGGTAGACGACCCCGAAAAAATTCAGCGCTTGCGAGCAATGGCCTACCTGGCCGATCCGCGGCACGATCCGGCGCTGCTGCAAAAGCCCCCGGCCCAAGCCGCCGCTCCGGAGGAAGACGCCGAGCAAGACACGCTCCGGGACGACCTGCTGCTGACCCTGCGGAACCTTCGCCGTGGCAACAAGAAGGAAGCGAAACAGACGCTCGACCGCCCCGAAATCCGCGCGGCCTGGCCCACTCGGGTCCCGCAAATCAGCTTGGCCGATAGTCTCGACCTGGCCGACGGGACCTGCCCCGGGTGTCAAACCGGCCCCGCGCCACCCTACCTAAAGCCAAAGCTCATCGCGGCGGAACTTTCGCTGTTACCCGTGGCCAATCGGCCAAAGTCCCCGCGCACCGCCACTTCGACTTCACGATCCTGGAGCGAGCTCGCCGACAGCCAACACCACAAACCACTAGCCACCCTCAACCTAGAACACTTAACCGGCCACGACCCCGCCCAGTCCATCTACCGCAACGGCCAATGGAAAACCCCCGGCGAGTAAACGGGGCCATTAGGGGATAAGTTCAATTACAAAGAGTCGGAGGCAAAGAAGTGCCAGCCGCGGCACCTGTAATTGAACTTATCCCCGTTCGTTCGGCACGCACGCCAAGCGGTATTCCCGTTTGTTTGGCTAGAAATGCTGGCACCGAGGATAGAGCGATTTATCGTACGTAGCAAATATACGCAAGCGCGCCTGTAGCCAAGCTCACGTAGAGCGTGGGAGAAGTGCGAGCAAACGATGACGTCTCAAGGCTCCTCGTACGCCATCAGACATTCCACATCGCGCGGAGTCCCAACGGGACGTCTCACGCCAGCCCAGTTGGTAATACAGAGTCAAAAGAAACAGGGGATGCCTCGAAAG
>JBBDIM010000114.1:0-5690 GCA_040880405.1 Pirellulaceae bacterium
AAATGATTGTTTAGCGCCGCGATGAAAAACACAGCCGCCATCCCGCTCCACAGCAAACTAAACAGAAAGGTCGCCAGCAGCCACCAACTAGGCGAGACCTCAATCGGAAGTCGATACGCTAAGCGAACCCCGGGGCTGTTGGTCAGGTTGGAATCGTTGGGAATTCCGGGATAGGCCGCTAGTGGCAACGACTCCGCCATGAAATCGAGGGAGTTCGCCTTGTTGGCCAAGGCCGAGCGGCGTTCGATCGAGGTTCCCAGCAAAAGCAGCGAGTAAATCAACCCGATTCCACCCACGACCATGAACGAGGGGAGAATCAGCAAAATGCCCCAGAGCCCGTAACTGGGGCTGCGATGCAGGACGACCGGCCGGGGCAATTCCAGCGCGACCCAGCAGTGATACGCGAGTCCCACTTCGTAAGCCGCCATCTCGCGGAGAGCGACCTCTTCCGTCTCATACCAGATGTCGCGATCGCGAAAGGTCCACCGGAGCAGTCGCTGCTCGTCGGTCTCGACTAACAGCAACACTTCCGGGCGATAGCGAACCGGATCGGCCTGGTCCGAGGCGACAATCCGCGACTCCTGCACAACGCCCAACGTGGACCGATAGGCAATCTCCGGAAACAGCACATTGATCGGCCAAGTCTGGAGCCAGACCGCCGCCACGACCATGGTGGTCGAGACCGTTCCGAAGAAGAACAGCGCGGAAAAAAAGAACGCTTCGCCCACCTTCCCCACCATCCGAGAGATGGTGCGGCGCGGGCCTCGTTTTTTCTCCCAAATGCGGAACCAGCGAGCCATGTGCGTTGTCAACGATTATTCGAGAAGATAGATTGCCTGACGTACCTTAACGGTAATTCGTGTAGGATTAAGGTATCAGGGGATTTCGACTTAGGGCGATTGTCCGGTTGGCGATCCTGTCTCACTTCAAATATAACGGCCCTGCCACGTTCGCGTCACCGCGCGTCGAGAGGTTTCCCGGAATGCGTCTTTCTACCCGATTCAAGCGAGCCAGCCTCCCCGCGTTGATATTAGCGGTTTGGTGGACCGCGATTGCCTCAATTTCGGCGGATGATTGGCCCCAGATTTTAGGCCCGGACCGAAATGGCAGAGCCGCCGGTGAGGACCTGTTGGCGACCTGGCCGACCGAAGGGCCAAAGCTCCGATGGAAGCGAGAACTGGGGAGCGGGTTTTCCGGACCGGTGGCGGTAGGTGAAACGGTCTATCTGTTTCATCGCCAGGGGGAGAAGGAAATTCTGGAAGCGGCCAGCTTGGCAACCGGCAAGACCCAATGGAAGCGGGAATTTCCGGCCCTCTACCGAGCCTCGATCAATCCGGACGACGGACCGCGCTGCACTCCTGTTGTCGCTGGAAAGGTGGTTGTGGTGCTGGGAGCTGCCGGGAATCTGCACGCGGTCGATGCCGAGGATGGCTCGGTGAAGTGGAGTCTTGACCTGGCCGATCGCTTTGCCGCCC
The DNA here is from genome assembly GCA_040880405.1 of Pirellulaceae bacterium. Taxonomy (GTDB): domain Bacteria; phylum Planctomycetota; class Planctomycetia; order Pirellulales; family Pirellulaceae; genus JBBDIM01. The sequence goes on from JBBDIM010000114.1 coordinate 1,476, forward strand.
CGGAAGGATATTTCGGCGTGGGCAGCACGCCGCTGGTAATGGAGGACAAAATCTTGGTGAATGTGGGTGGAAGGGACGGCTCGGGAATTGTCGCCGTCGGTCTCGACGATGGTGAGGTGAAATGGAAGTCGACCGATTTCGCCGCCAGTTACAGCTCCCCGGTCGCCGCGAAGTTGAATGATGAGCCAATCGCGGTGTTCGTGACGCGACTCGACCTGGCGCTAGTTCGAGCCTCTGACGGGAAGCTCCTCGGATCGCGTCCGTTTGGCGCCCGCGGCCCAACCGTGAACGCGGCAACACCGCTGGTGTTGGAGGACCGGCTTTTTTTGACCGCCAGTTACGGCGTGGGGGCGGCCTTGGTTACGCTGGAGACGGAACTTGAAACCGTGTGGGCCAATGACGAGTCCCTTTCCAGCCAATACAACACGCCAATCGAAATGGGTGGCTTCCTGTACGGAATCCATGGCCGAGAGGATGTCGGCGTGGCGAGCCTGCGGTGCGTCGAGCTGAAGACCGGCAAGGTCCAGTGGGAAGAAAAGAACTACGGCCCGGCTCATTTGATTTACGCCGACGGCAAGATGATCTCGGTCAAGGCGGACGGCCAAGTGGTGCTCTGGACACCCAACCCGACCAACTACCAACGCGTCAACCAGTTCACGGCCACCACCGAAGTCCCGAGGGCGATCCCCGCCTTGGCCCACGGTCGTCTACTGATCCGCGCAAGCGGCGGACGAGGCAGCGTGGTGCATTGCTTTGAAGTGGGGAAGACCCCGTAAGTGGCCACTCGCCCACCACGCTTGGTTCTACCTGTTTGACAGTTCGACCCAGCCGCGACAGTGCTTCCCGGCCAGAAGCATCGGCCGGTTTGGAACCGGTCACGGGTCGTTTCTAAGCAGGCACTGCCTGTGATTCTTTGCCCCCTCTCTCGGGCTGTCTAATTGAGATCCTTTTACCCCTCTTCTGGCTTTTTGTTGGCCTCCCCTCGGCCAGGTGGTTGGCCCATTCGGGGGTCGTACCGGTTGTGGTGTCGAGCCCGTTTTTGGCCCTGTGAGCGCTGTATCTTGTGGGCCCCCGATTGGGGAAACGCGCGGCCAAGCGGCCGAGAATTTAAAAACCGCAGCCGAGACCCGCTTCCCTTAATTAGCTCTCACGGCCAACAAGGGAAAACAACAGGACCTAATGCACCCCCATTTTGGTGTTTTTTCCTTGGCCGCGCGGCCAAGGGCTTGTGGATCCCACACGAGATCCTTTCCGCCGGGGGTTTTGTAGATTGTTCCACCGCTCGCGAGGCCCGAATTTTCAATGAGCAGGGGCTCATTATACACCAAGGTTCCCGGCACCCAGGGAGCTGGGGCCGGGTGAAAAATCTTGGGGGGAGCCGCGCGCGGGACGCGCGGCATTCAATCATTAGCGATTCCGCAAGCCACCGGCGGGCTATTGGCCCGACCGCGGGGGCAACACTTCCGTCCGGGGACTGATCATCATCGACGGCTCATCGTCGTAAATCACCTCGGAACCGTAGGACGAGGTGTAGGGGCCGCTCGTCACCGCACCGGGGCCACAGCATTCCGAGCCGCGATTTCCGCCGAACCAGCCGAACGGACCACCCCCGCTGCGGCAACCAAACGTCGGGGCGATCAACATCGCGCACGCCAACAGGAGCATGATTCGTTTCATGGGAAATAATCCTCAGCAAAGGGGGAATTGGGCGAGCCAGCAAAAGCATCTCGATTGTGGGTCACCAAAAGCTACCCCACAGAAAATGATGTGCAAATGAAACGTGTCGATTTTCTTCATCAAAATGTTGCGAAGTCGCCCCGCGGCCGCAAAATCGTGTGGTAGGTTTAATTACCTAATCCGCATTGTTCAGGGATGACCCGCTAAGCCCCCCAGGGCTTTTCCGCGAGGATGATCCCTTTTCCATGCGGACCTGTTGAAATCAGGATGTTCATCTGTGATTGGGTAAATGCTGCCATGCCACTGACACCTCGAAACGTCTCTCTCACGCTTACTTCGCTGTCGGAAGGAATTTTGTTATCGCGCGGTTTCCACTGCCTCGCGATCCTAGCGATCTTTCTGTCGCTCTCCGCAACGACTACTTCCGCTGAATATTTCTCGCCCACTTCCGCATGCCCTTGTCCCCCCTCCAACTCGACATTCGGCAGGGCCGTACGCGCCGGTGATGAGGTCTTTTTGGTCTCGACCCGAGCCTTGCCTTCCCACTGCCAGAGTGAAATGCTGGTGGGGCAAATGCGGGTCAAACGGTACGATCCGGCACTCGGTTGGCAACCAGATTCCCTTGCCGCATTGACCGAAAAACCCTCGCCCGGCGGCCAGACGCAACTCCTGATGCACGGGAACTGGATGGACGCCGCTTGGACCGAACGTCGCGGTTGGGAAATGTACCACCAACTCATCCAAGGCCTGCCAGAGAATCAACCGATCCGCTATATCATCTGGTCTTGGCCAAGCGATCGGCAACCTAAACCGCTCCGCACAACCCGCCAGAATGCCTCTCGGAGCGATGACGAAGCCTTTTATGTTGGCTGGCTCTTAAGTCAACTGCCACGCGAAGAACGGGTCAGCCTGATCGGCTTTAGCCTCGGGGCCCGGGTCCTTTCCGGAGGGCTGCATCTACTGGGTGGCGGCACACTAAGGGGCCGCGCCTTGCCCGACCATGAGTCGAACACGCATGGATACCGGGTCGCCTTCTGGGCCGGCGCCGTCTCGGTAAGCTCTCCCACCCTGTATGGATCTCGCCAGCAGGCCTGGGACCAAGTGGATAGTCTGTTGAACATTTTCAATTCCGCCGATCCGGTGCTGCGGCGCTACCACCTGGTCACCCGACAAAAAGGGGACCGGGCCATCGGCCTGAATGGGATCTACGTCGCGTCCGCCGACAACCGAGAAAAGCTCACCCAACTCAACGCCTGTCGAATCGTCGGCAAGGATCATGCCTGGGACCGATACATCGGTTCACCGACCCTCATGCAGCGCACCCGAGCCCAATTGACTTGGCCGCTCGAAACCGAAGTGGCGGACGCGAGCTTGGCGTCGAAATAACTTTGTTTCGAAAAAACCCTCGCAAGGGTTCCGCCAAAAAATCCAAGTCGGGTGTTGAGTCTGCAAGCGCGGAAATCTTTGCTACGACTTCGTTTCGCTTGCCCTAATGGTATTTGCTACAATGGGGGCCTGATCATTTTCAAGGAGTACCCGCGATGCCAAAAACCGTGGAATTGGACGTGGCTCAAGCGACTTTGAGCGAATTGATCGCCGGCCTGAAGCCGAATGAGGAAGTGGTAATTATGCGGAACCACAAACCGGTGGCTCGCATTGTTTCTCCGGATACCGCCCGTCCGTCTCGCATTCCGGGCCTGATGAAAGGGAAACTTACCATCGTTGCCGAAGATGACGAACATCTCAAGGATTTCGAGGAGTACATGTAGTGAGACTCCTCCTCGATACCCATACGCTGCTGTGGTTTGTCGAAAATGACCCGAAGCTGAGTTCCAAGGCATTGGATGCCCTGGCTGACCCGAACAACGATCTACTGCTGAGCCCCGCTACCTATTCGGAACTCGCCATCAAAGTCGGTTTGGGGAAATACCAACTCAGTGATCCGCTGGCGGACTATATTAACGAAGCGATTCGGCTGTATCAGTTGACCATTTTGCCGATCGATGTTCAGCACGCCGCCATGATCGCCACTTTACCGCAGCACCACCGTGATCCGTTCGATCGCTTGTTGATTGCTCAGGCGATTGTGGAACAAGTCTCGCTCGTCAGCAGCGACATCGCATTCGAACCCAACCCGATCACCCGACTTTGGTAGCGGCTGCGGCGGGGTGGCACTGTGAATGGTCTAAAGTTCCGTGTGCCACTGGCATCCTGGTGAGTGCGAGGGCTTTCCATCTTCCGCACGTGCCGAAGCGATGCCTGGGGCTCCATTATGGCATGGCAAGGCTTGAATCGGCCGGATGGCACTCTCATCAGTGCAAGAATTCCGTGTTCCACGGGCCTCTCACCCAGAGCCGGGTGAGCGGGCTAACGAGGCATCCACTTCCCGGCCCAACCGTAACAACTACTTCTCCAATACTCATTTTCCAATAATAGCGGAGCAGCGCGAGAGTGCGGTGGCCGGCGGGTTGGGTTGGTCCCTGGGGCGAAGCGGGTTGGCAGTTCTCCCACGCTTTTGGCAAGCGTGGCTACGGAAAA
>JBBDIM010000114.1:5790-24859 GCA_040880405.1 Pirellulaceae bacterium
TTTGTCGTAGCCACGGTCGCGTAGACCGTGGGCATTTGGCGGGTTGGCGTAACCGCTTGGGCGAAGCGGGTTGGCAGTTCCCCCACGCTTTTGGCAAGCGTGGCTACGGAAAATTTGTCGTAGCCACGGTCGCGTAGACCGTGGGCATTTGGCGGGTTGGCGTAACCGGTTGGGCGAAGCGGGTTGGCAGTTCTCCCACGCTTTTGGCAAGCGTGGCTACGGTTGCGTTTTTTGGGGAAGCGGGGCGGCGGTCGCGGTTTCTGGCAAGAAAAAATCCTCCCGACGATCGTTGTCTTGCGGAAAGTCGTTGCGACAAAGATACTAGCGTCATGGCGAATCGCGACGACCAAGGGGGCCCCGGGCCGAGGTTTGACAGCTCCGAGCAGGAGGTGTATCTCAATCTATGGCGAACCTACGATTGCCTGAAGGGGGTGGAGGATGAGGTCTTTGGGCGATATCAGATCTCACCTCAGCAGTACAACGCCTTGCGACTGTTGCGGTCGGTTCATCCCGGCACGATGCAGACCTTGGCCTTGGGGAAGCGGCTCATTTCTCGCAGCCCGGATATGACCCGGATGCTCGATCGACTGGAAAAGCGGGATTTGATCCTGCGAGAGCGTAAGGCGGCGAATCGCCGGGTCGTGGAAGTCGGCATCACCGGGCCCGGAATTGATCTGCTGGACGAGATGACGGGGCAGGTCCGCGCGATGCATGGGCGGCAGTTGGGGCATCTCACGGCGGACCAACAGAGCCAACTGGTTCAGCTTCTGCAAAAGGCGCGGGCACCCCACGAGGACGCGACTTGCGATTGGTTGCAGGGATAGAGATTTTCACCCGTTCTACGTAGCCACGCTCGCGGAGAGCGTGGGAGCCTCGCGGGTTGGGTTGAACCCTGGGGCGAAGCGGGTGAGCACTTCTCCCACGCTTTGGGAAGCGTGGCTACGTAAAGTTCTCTCGTAGCCACGGTCGCGTAGAGCGTGGGAACCCTGCGGGTTGGGTTTGCCCTTGGGGCGGAGTGGGTGAGCACTTCCCCCACGCTTTTGGAAGCGTGGCTACGAATGGAGAGATCGCGAAGACCGTGGGAGTCCCGCGACTTGAGTGCCAACGCCGACAGGACCACGGAAGGAAAAAAATCCTTCGTGGTCCTGTGTTTCCCCCGAAATTTTTGCTGGGCCGAATGTTTGCAAAATCGTGGTTATCGGCCTTGGCGCAACTCTTGTTCCGCGCGAATCTGTTCCATGGCATCCGCTTCACGTTGGAGCTTGAACTCGTGCCCTTCCGCGAAGTACTGGACATCGTCGTCTAGAAAGTAGGCGCTCGGTAGGGTTTGCCCCCCAATATCCGATTGACAGCCGACTCCCGCCATGAGGCCGACCGCCACCATGCTGGCCATGAGGGACTTACGAATTGTGGTGCTGCTAATTTGCATCCTTGGATCACTCCACCACCGCACGGATATCTAAGAGGCACATGCTGTTGAGAACGCCCCGCCGCGGTGTCGGAATGGCAAAGCGTTTGATCTCGAACCTTACAAAACGAAAAATCGTTACCTTCCGTATCGACTCTCCCAGGTGAAATCTTTGGGCCAATTGAAGTAAAAATCGTCAGAATCCGCGAAATCGGACCCGTCGTTTAGGCGGACCCAGCCGTCCCTGGAGTCACGATCTCTCTAAACCGCGCATGAGGGGAACCAATTGCGAATGTAGGCAATTTACGCGACTCAATTCGCCATTCACGTTAGAATTTACGGATACCGCTGGTTTTTGGCGGGGTACAATGACCCATGCCTCCCCCACTCCATGCTAGCAATCCATTAACAGTCGGAGCGAGAAGGATGCGATTTCCGCACCCAACCCGTCTAGTCCTTGCGAGCCTTGTTCTGCTGAGCGTGTGCCCCACGGCGCGGGCCCAGGACGAAGGAGTTCCGCAATTCGGTCAGCGGGGCCGCGTGATACCATCGGAAACGTACTATCTCGGCTTCGAGCAGTTGCACAACGGCGACTACGTGGGGGCGATGCAGACATTTCGGAACGCCGCCGGGGGGGCGATTCGCAATCCCCAAGGCCGCTGGATCGATTCGATTTGCTACTTCACCATGATGGGAGAGTGCCTCTATCAGCAGGGCAGCAATGAGGCGGCCATGGAACAATACACGGCCGCCCTGATGCTCTACACGCAGGAGTCCAACTGGATGCTGCGGCTCGACCGAGCGACACTAGCGGGGATAACGCCGCTGAGCCAGGACCCGCGAGAAGCGGCGACCTGGGGCCGTTCGACCCGGAATGCCGTCATGGGCAAGTATCCTGATCGGTATTCCATTTTGATGGGCAACACCGGTGCCCAAAACGAAATGGCACTGCGGTTTGGCGGGGTCGTCGACCAACAACGGATCGCCGCCGTGAAGGCGGATGAGGTGGCGCGGTGTGTCGGCCTGGCGATCTACCGCCGCAATCAGATTCTTGGTCCGCTCGGCCAGCAAGACGCGCTGAACAATCAATTGATCGCCATCTTCCAACGTCGTCCGTTTCCACCCAACCATTGGATGGGCGCATGGGTCGAGGCCCAACTGGGCCTGGCGCTCGCCGGGGCGAGAAAATCGGAGCAGGCGATTACCACGCTCCAGAAGGGACTCTTGGCCGGTGGCACCTACGACCACCAGCTAACCCCTTTGGCGCTGCTCCAATTGGGCCATCTCGCGATGGAACAACAAAACCTGGAAGCCGCGGGGACCTATTTCCTGGAAGCGACCTACGCCGCGATTCCCTTTGGCCAGGTCGACGTGATTGAAGAGGCGTTTCGGGAATTGGTGCGCGTCCAGTTGGTTGCCGCGCCCAATCAGGTCTCTCCGCAACTAGCGGCCATTTCGCAGTGGCGCGAACTGCGGCGGCACGATGCCCTCCGGGTGTCGGTGCTGACGAGCATCGCGGAGTACAACGTTTATTTGGGGGACGCAGCGAAGGCGAGCGTCGCCCTGGACGAAGCGCGACGAGGGATGTTGCGGCGGAGTATGGCCACCGGGCGGATTGGCGCGCGTCATGCCTACGTGGCGGCGATGGCTGCCTATAACCGAGGAAACCTCTTGGCCGGGTCGGCGGCCCTCTCCGATGCGGTCAAATTTAACCGGGTTGCCAGTCACCGCAGCTATCAGGTGGGGGCCACCAGCGTGCTGTTCAGTTCCAATACGATCTCTGAACGGGACGCGCAGGGGCTGTTCAACCATCTCTTGCGTGAACCGACCAATGCGGACTGGGCGCTCGATCCGTTTGAGACCATCACCGCGCTTTCCGCCCCCAGCGCCGTGGCGATGGAGCAGTGGTTCAACACGGCGATCACTCGTCAGGAACCGGAACTCGCGCTGGAAATCGCCGATCGGATCCGCCGCAAGCGATTCTTCGCGGAGCTGCCGCTGGGTGGCCGGACGTTGGCTTTGCGGTGGATCTTGGACGCGCCGGAGTCGGCCCTGGGGACCAAAGCGCTGCTGGAGCGGCAGGAGCTGTTCGGAAAGTTTCCCGACTTAAAAATCCTCCAAGAGCGGGCGCACGAAATCCGCGAAGCGCTGCGCCAGATGCCACTCCAGTCGGAGATTAAAGAGGACTTGCCGAAGCAACGCAAACTGCTGGCGGAGTTGGGGCAAGTTTCCGACGTGGTGGAAACGCGACTGAGCGATGTCGCCTTGCGAAGAGTGGCAAGCGAGTTTGTCTTCCCGCCCCTTAAAGCAACCAAGGAGATTCGCCAGCAACTCGAGGATCGGCAACTCGTCTTGAATTTCTTCACCACCTCCCGGCAGGTGCATGTTTTCATGTTCACTAAGAAGGACTATGTCCATTGGGTACTAGATGACGTCCGCAAGACGCAAAAGCTGTTGGGCGACATGATGAAAGGGATGGGGCACACCAAACGAGACGCGTCGATTACCGAAAAAGGGATCGCGGACGAGAGCTGGAAAGAGACCTCTCATGACCTGCTGCTAAACCTGATCCCGGAACTCAAACCGGAGTTTTGGAGTAGCTACGATGAGTTGATCGTGATCCCGGATGGCAAGCTGTGGTATCTGCCGATGGAGATGCTGCATACCGACGACGGGACCGGCAGCGGAGATACCGTCCCGCTCACGGAAAAAATCGCGATCCGCTACGCCCCGACCGCCGGACTCGCGGTCCCTCAGTTCAAGACCCGGCCCAGGCCGCAAACCTCGGTGGTGGTGGCGGGGCGGTTGTTTCTCAGTGACAAGTCAGAGGTTATCGAACGCCACTACGACGCCGTGAAGGACGCCTTCGACGCACCTCAAATGCTCAATCGAGCCACGCCCGGGCCGACTAACCTGTTCAGTAAGGTTTGGGACGAGGTGATGGTGCTCGACGATGTCGAGGGAGCGAATAAAGGCCCCGCGTTTGCGTGGAGCCCCGGCCAGATCGACCGCGGCAAACCGGGGAGCGAGCTCGCCTCCTGGATGAGATTCCCCCTCTCCGGGCCACGGATCATCTACCTGCCAGGCTTCCACACCACCGCTGAGGAGGGCATTCGCCCGTCGGCCGGCGGCGAGGAGATTTTCCTCTCGGCCCTTGGACTGATGTCGACCGGGACGCAGACGATCGCGCTGAGTCGCTGGCATAGTGGCGGGGCGGCGAGTGTGGATGTGATGGCGGGGCTTGCCGCGCGGGTCCACCAGATGCCCGCCTCCGTGGCCCTCCGGCAATCGATCGAGGATTTGCGGCGAGAGCCGATTGATCTCACCTTCGAACCGCGGCTTCAGAAAGTGGAAGGGAGTCTGCCAGCCACAGCCGATCATCCGTTCCTGTGGGCCGATACTTTGCTGATCGACACCGGAATCGATCCGACCCCGGTCCAGGCGGTCGGTGTGCCGTAGCGCTGTTAAAGCCCGGCGAGCAGCTTTTGGAGCGCGCCCTTGCAGCGGTGGCTCCATTTCAAGGCCAGGCTGCGGCCGGCACCGGCTGGGCGGTAGTGGCGGACCGTTTGGGTCGGGTTCCAGTGGGTCGCCCAGTGCCGTTTGGCTGGCTGGTGATCGGCCCCCAGATCGTATCGCTGATCCCCGCGTTCCGCCCCCTCCTCCAGCATCAGGCCATAGAGCACCGTGCCTGGTCCGTAGTCGCGGTACTCCCGGTCGTAACCAGTTCGGAGCCCCTGCACGCAACCTTGGTGATGATAGTTGTAACAGTAGGCGATCACCTGTTCCCCCTGGCACAGCATGGCAATATCGACCATCCCCCGCTGGGCCGCCGCGGTGTGGGCCTCCCGTAAAAACGGCGCGACCCTCGGGTGCGACAGCGTGTAACCCTCTTTGGCCGCTCCCTGCCAGCTTCGCTCGGCCAGATCGACGATTTGGTCGTAGTATCCCGATTCATCGGTAGTCAGGCCGGCTGCGGGTCGAAATCGATGAAACGTAATCCCCGCTTTCTCGGCACGCCGGGTCAGCCGTTTCAGATTTTGCCGGAAGCTCCCTTTTCTGCCCGCTAAGTAGGAGGAATAACCGCCGGTCAGGTCGATCTCGGCGACCCGCTTGCCAGGTCGGGTGACCGCTTCCAGGCCATTGATGCGAAGTGCGTTGGCGGTTCGTCCGTGGTCACGCTCGGGATCGATCCACGACAAATCCAACAGTTCCCAAGTCCCATGTTTTCGGGCCAAGTAGCGCATGACGCAGATCAGCGTCAGAGCGGGCTGCGAACCGATGGGGCCGAAGTACGATCCCCAGTGATCCAGCGGATAGGTTAGTGTGCGAAACCGGCCGAGCTTAGTCTGATGCTGCTGCTCGATGAGGGGCACGATCCCAATGGTTTCCCCATCGGCGACCACCAGAAAGACGCGTAGCTTTTTCCCTTCGCCGAAATGTTTCCCATACAGGGACAGCCACTGGTACGATTGAAAAAACGTCGCTCCGGGCGTTTGTCTCCAGAGGGTGTCCCAGGTTCGCTCGTAGTACCGAAGCGTCGACCACGAGTTGACTTCGATCACCTCAATCACCGCCGCTACCCAACCTTTCAACCGCGGAAACCAATGCCGGTGGATGCTACCGGTGGTAAGTAGCAAACGACGTTCCGGTTGAAAGTGTTTGAGCCGCCCAAGGAGCGAAACCCTCGCTCCGCCAACAAGTTGCGTCACAAGCCACGCGGCCGGCCCCGGCAACCATGTTGCCAAAAGGCATCAAGCGGTGTTATCTAGTGGGGCGATCCGATCTTATAGCTCCGGGATGGGATCGCTTGGCAAAATTTCTTTTCCTTCCCAGATTAGCTTTCCCTCTTCGAACGTGAGGATCCGATGTTGGCTGCCGGGGGCTGGCTTGCGGTTGACCTTCGGCAGATGCTCCGCCATTTCGGCGATCCGCTGGGCATGTGCGGGATCGTCCGCCAGGTTCTTCCATTCTCGCGGGTCTTCCCTGGTTTGGTACAACTCTTGCGAGCCGTCGGCGTATTGGATGAACCGCCAGTCACGGGTTTTCACGCTGTGGTTGTCGTGGTTGTGGGTGGTGATCGCCGGTCGGACTCGCGGGGTCTCGGCGTTCTCGAGCTGGGGACGCAGGCTAATTCCCTCCAGTCCCGGCTCCGCTGGCAGGCCCGCCATGTCGAGCAGCGTGGGGTAGATGTCCAGCAATTCCACCGGCTCTTCGCACCGCTGGGCGGCGACGATGCCGGGACCCGCGAAGATGAGCGGCACGCGGGTGCTCTCATGCCAGAGGGTGTTTTTGCCGGTGATCTCCTTCTCGCCCAGGTGGAAACCATGGTCGGACCAGAGGACCACGATCGTGTTGTCGGCGTAGCCTTCTTCTTTAAGGGCGTCGAGCACTCGGCCGACCTGGCTATCGACAAAGCTGACGCACGCCAAATAAGACCGCGTAATATTCTTCCACTGATCCGCCTCCTTCAAAAACTTGAGCCGCGGCTCCGGCAATTTCCAGTGCAGATTCCAAGAGAACCGGGGGGTGTCTGCTCGATCGTTGGCGATCACTTCCGGCAACTGCAATTCGTCTTCCGGATACATATCGAACCACGACTGCGAAGCGTACAGCGGGACATGCGGCAGGAAAAACCCGACAGAAAGGCAAAACGGCTCCCGCGGTTTCTCTTGCAGGGTTTTTACCCCCCAACTCGCCACGCGGTAGTCTCCCTTGTCCTCATCGTTGTGCTCAAAGGTGCCCCAATCAACCAACGGGTGATCCGCCGGTGTGTCGACCAGCTTCTTCTCCGGTTTGGCCAGCACCTGAGTGGGAGGCCCCAGCACTTCGAACTCTTGGTCGCGCGGGCGGCGGCCGTAGCCCCCATGGTAAATCTTGCCCCCGCTGTAATTGGTGTAGCCCCGATTACTCAAGGCCTGGGGCAGAGAGACCAAATGCTTCAACTCGTCGACATCGCGGAACCAAGGCGCCAACCCATAGACCCCCGTCGTCGACGGACGCTGACTTGTCATCAGGCTGGTCCGCGACGCGTTGCATAAAGGGGATTGGCAGTGGGCGTTCAAGAACAACGTCCCCCTCCGAGCCAACTCGTCGATGTTTGGCGTCTTCACTTGCGGATGGCCACCCATGCAGCCAATCCAGTCGTTCTGGTCATCAATCGAGATGAACAAAATATTGGGCGGCTTGGGCTGTTCTGCCTGAGCCATGGAGGCAAAACCCAATGGGAGAAGCGCGAGACAAATGAAAATTCGAAGAGGCATGGTGGCGGGACTCGGGGCAAGTGGAATCGGCATTCGGGGGAGCTTCGGAAGACGAAATTCTCACTCCGCAGTATATTCGATTGACGCAGTCGTTTCACCTCCGCTTGCATGCCGAACCGCCGGGGGATTCGCCACAGAGGTCACCGAGAGGAAAAGAGCCGGGGGTGAACGTGGATGTTCGCGGAACGGGGATGAGTTCAATTTCTAAGTAAGCGGCGGCAAGCCCCGAATCCGAGGCACCCGTAAATTGACCTTATCCCCGTTCAAACATTCCATTCTTAACGATCGAACTTCTCGCCAAACTAGCTGGAACATCGATTGGCTTGCATGCCGAACTAACGGGGATAAGGTCAATTACGGGTGCCGCGGTCGAGGGTTCTACTGCTCCGACTCTTTGCAATTGAACTCATCCCCTCATGGCACACTTGAGTTGCTGGGGTCGTGGAAGTAGGCTAACTCAATTGGCTACTTCTTTTCGCTGCCTCCTGAAAACCTTGCCCCGTTGAAAATCATGCTCAAGCCCACCTGCGGAGATAAGTTGTTTCGGCGGAAAACCGCGGCGAATGGTGTGCGTTAGTCGCCAAGTTTCTTGATATCTGGTCCGCCTTGCCGGACGGTACCGGTCCGCCGATGGATGATGCTCTCCCAGAGAAAGAACTTCCCACTTCACTCCCCTGGTCCCGCCGGTGGCTGGAGGTTGGCTTGATTTTCGCGCTGATCGTGGTTTGGGCCGGTGTCCAGCCCCCGAACGTGAACGAGGCCCATTACCTGACCAAGGCCAAACATTACTGGAACCCCGACTTTGGCCCGGGCGATCATTTTCTTTCGTCGAGCGACGCCCATCTGACCTTCTATTGGTCGCTCGGATGGCTCACCCAGTGGCTTTCCCTGTCCGCGACCGCGTGGGTCGGGCGGATCGTTTGCTGGGGAATGTTGGCCGCGAGTTGGCAGCGGCTGTCGTATCTGCTGCTGCCTAGGGCTTGGCTCTCGCTGCTAACCGCCGGAGTGACCTTCGCTGGAATTGATTATGGTCACATGGCGGGTGAGTGGCTGATTGGCGGAGTCGAGGCCAAGGGGTTTGCCTATCCGTTTTTGTTTTGGGGGCTGGCCGCTGCGCTCTCGGGCCGGTGGAATTGGGCCTGGATCTTGCTGGGAATCGCCAGCGGGCTGCATGTGTTGGTGGGTGGCTGGGGAGTGGTGGCCTTGGGGATCGCCTGGGTGCTGCAAGGGCCCACTCGACCAGCCCTGGTGCCAATGCTGCCGGGGTTGGTCTTGGGTGGAATGATCTCGCTGGCTGGGCTCGTTCCGGCAATCATGATGAACCAAGGACAACCCCCGGACGTCACCCTGCGGGCCAGTTATATCTATGTGTTCGAGCGGCTGCCCCACCACCTCGTGGTACACCGGTTCGACTTCGGGTTTAAGGTTCGGTTTGCGGTGTTGGTGATTGCCTGGCTGGGAAGCGTCGCCCTTTGGTGGTTTAGAATGCCGGAAGAGCGGACCGGCCGGTTTCGCCTCTTCCACGGCTTTGTCGCGGGTTGTCTATCGATTGCGGTCTGCGGGATCGTCATCGACCAATGGTTTTGCTATTGGACGCAGGACGACGAATTGGCGGCCCGGCTGTTGCGGTTTTATTGGTTCCGCATGGCTGACGTGATGGTCCCCGTCGGCCTGGCGATGAACCTGAGCCTGTTGGTAATGCACAGGCCTCCCTTGCGGAAACGATCGATCCGTGACGTTCCCCTGGCTTTTGCCATTCTCCTCATCTTGATTGGAATTGTGGATCGGGTGGAGAGTGGCTGGCTGGCCGAACATCCCCCGGCTCGCCGCGACAATTACTCCAGCTACGAAGACTGGCGCGCGACCTGCGCCTGGATTCGAGAGAACACACCCAACGATGCCCGATTCCTCACGCCTCAGCGACTCACCACGTTCAAGTGGTACGCTCAGCGGAGCGAGGTGTTTACAATCAAAGATATTCCGCAAGACTCCGCGGCGATTTTGGAATGGAGAAAGCGGCGGAGTCAGTTCCGCTTTAGTTGGCGGAGCCACGCGGTATTTTCCGAAGAGAATATTCGCGTCCTGGCCGAGCGGTATGGGTTCGACTACGTCGTCCTCGATCGGCGTCGGGCCGACGCTTGGAAACTGGAACCGGACTGGACCTTTCGCCGGGTTTACCCTGAAGATCCCCAACATACCAGCGATTTTGAGGTTTACGCGATTGATTCCACCCCGTCTAGTCAATGATCCAAAGGATCCAGAAGCCCGTTGGATCGCCGAACTTGCCGCTCGGCTCAAGCTGCAGACGCCACCCGATTTTCGTCCTCCCAGCAGTCCGCAGCTCTCCTACGGACGGCACCAGGGGCCTCCGCAGTTCAATGCCCGGCAGGCGGCGGTGCTGCTCTGTTGCATGGTCGATTCGCAAGGCGAGTGGTCCATCCCCTTGGTCGTTCGGGCCGAGCAACATGGGCACCACGCCGGTCAGATCGCATTTCCCGGTGGGAAACTCGATCCGGGTGAAACACCCCGGGAAGCGGCCCTGCGGGAGTTTTTCGAAGAGATGGGGGTCTCGGTCGAGTCGGACGAAGTTGTTGGTCAGCTTCCACCGACGTTTGTCTTCGCGAGCAACTTTCAGGTCCATTCGTTTGTCGCGGTGACCACGCGGCCTGTGGCCTGGTATCCTTCGCAGGACGAAGTCGCCCAGGTATTGGAGCTGCCGCTGCTCCGGTTATTCGACCCCGCGGCATACGGCCAACATCCGATCACCCGCCGCGGTTTGCAGTTCTCTGCCCCGCATCTGGAATTTCAGGGGCACTATATTTGGGGCGCGACGCTCCGGATTTTGGGACAGTTGGCCCAGTGCCTATGCGCTGAAATCAAAATCATTCAACGCTAAGCCGCAGAGACGCAAAGGCGCGGAGAACTTCGACTCAAATTCTTTGCGACACTGCGTCCTGGCGTCCCTGCGTTAAGAAAAGTCTCTGCGTTAAAAAAGCAAAAGCAACCAGCCATGACTGAAATCAAAATTATTCAACGCCAAGTCGCAAAGACGCCAGGACGCGAAGAGTGCCCATGAGATTTCTTTGCGTCCCCGCGTCTCTGCGTTTCTATCCCGTTCCACTTTGAAGTTCTCGTAGCGTCTCTACGGGCTCACGCCATTGATCTTCCGACCGAAAGCCACGAAATCGGGAAGTTGTTTTTCAGCGGTGCCGAATGGAACCTCGGCCCGCTCCCCGTGTCCCCAGGAGGCTGAAGCTTTATACTGTTAGAGGCTCAAACACTCAATCAATCCTCCGCTAACCCCCGGATTCGCCCAAAACCATGCCCATTCGTGTTGGAATTCTAGGTGCCACCGGCTATACGGCCGTGGAATTGCTGAAGATCCTGCTCCGTCACCCGGAGGTCGAGGTCACCGCCCTGACCACGCGGCAAGAGGATCGCCCGCATGTTTCCACGGTGCATCCCCAGGTGCGGGGAAGACTCGACCTGTGCCTAGAGAATTGGGGCCCGCAAGACTTGAAGGATCGCTGCGACTGCGTCTTCGGCTGCTTGCCGCATGGGGCCTCTGCCGCAGTCATTCCGGAACTGCTGGAACTGGGGATCCGGGTTGTCGACCTGAGCGCTGACTACCGTTTGAACGACCCGGCGATTTACCAAACCTGGTACGGCCCTGCACATCCTGATCCCGCGCGGATGAAAACCACCGTGTATGGGTTGCCGGAACTGTTTCGAGAGGGGATCGCCCAGGCCGATTTGGTCGCCAACCCAGGCTGCTATCCGACCGGCATCAGTCTCGCGTTGGCCCCACTACTCAAAGCGGGTTGGATTCAGCCGACTGGCATCATCGCCGATGCCAAAAGCGGAGTTAGCGGGGCAGGGCGGACACCCAAGCTGATGACGCTGTACCCGGAATGCAACGAAAGCTTCACCGCCTATGGTGTCGGCACCCACCGCCACACGCCGGAGATCGAACAAAACCTCAGCGTTTACAGCGGCCAAACCGCCGATGTGATTTTCACGCCGCATCTCGTGCCGATGGACCGCGGCATCCTCAGTACCTGTTACGCCCTGCCGACGCGCGACGTGACCGAGGCGGAGCTGTTGGACCTGTTGCGGGAGACCTACGCGGACGAGCCGTTCGTGCGAATCCGGGAAGATATTCCCACGACCAAGGATGTCTCGCACACCAACTTCTGCGACATCACGGCCCGCCGCGTGAAGGACCGGGTGATCACGATCGCGGCGGTCGATAACCTGGTCAAAGGGGCCTCCGGCGCGGCGGTTCAGAACTTCAACCTGATGTACGGTTTTGACGAGACGATGGCCCTGCTGTAACCAAGCCGTGGGCGAAGATTTTCCGCCGCGAGTAGGGCCGGGATTCCGCTTTACGGGCCCCTAGTACTGTGTTCCGGCTAGGGTAGGGGAATCAAACAATGAGTAATGATTATTTTTCAGCCTTCAAGCGACAGTAAGGAAACACCCATGGCGTTGGCAATTCCGGCGGGCTTTAAGATGGCGGGTTTGCATTGCGGAATCAAACGCAACCCGAACAAGGAAGACCTTTCGCTGATCGTCTGCGAGCGCGCGACCGTGGCCGCTGGGGTTTACACGACGAACCTTGTGGTCGCCGCGCCGGTGGTTTGGGATCGAGAGCGGACCCCATCCGCCAAAATCCGCGCCGTCATCACCAACTCAGGCAACGCCAACGCCTGTACCGGACCGAAAGGGGACGAGGACAACGCCCAGCTCGCGGCCCTGGTCGGTCAGCAAATCGATGCCGAGGCGGACGATGTGCTGGTAATGTCGACCGGCATCATCGGGCATCACCTGCCGATGGAGAAAATATCCACCGGGATCGAGACCATCGCCGAGAAGCTGGGGAACTCAGAAGAGCATTTCCACGCCGCGGCCCGGGGTATTTTGACCACCGACAACGGTGAAAAATCGACCGGCCGCGAGGTAACCTTGGCGGGCAAAAAAGTCTCGATCGTGGGGATGGCCAAAGGGGCCGGGATGATCGGCCCGAAGATGGCGACGATGCTGGGTGTCGTGCTGACCGACGCCGAGCTTTCCGCCGAGCAGGCCCAACAAGTGCTCACCGCCGTGGCTAACGAAACGTTCAACTGCATCAGTGTCGAAGGACACCGCAGCACCAACGATACCTTGCTCTTGCTCGCCAGCGGGGCGGCCGAGACCGGCCCCTTGGGCGATGCCGATCTGCAAGAATTCCAACGGCATCTACGCGAAATGTGTGAAGAGTTGGCCAAGAAGATTCCGGCCGATGGCGAAGGGGCCACGCATTTGATTGTCATTGATGTCTTGGGCTGTGGCAGCCGAGAGGACGCCTTCCAAATCGCCAAAACCGTCTCCGACAGCCCGCTGGTCAAAACAGCGATCACCGGCGGAGACCCCAACTGGGGGCGGATCTGTTCGGCCGCCGGATACGCGGGGGTCGACTTCGACCCGTCCCAAATGCGGCTCACCATCAATGGGCACCTCCTCTACGAACACGGGACGCCGGTCAAGTTCGACGAGAAAGCAGCGAGCCAAGCGATCAAGAATTCCTTCGAAACCCACGTCGAACTCTCCTTCGGTGAAGGGCAAGAAAAAGCCCGATTTTGGACGAGCGACCTGACCGTGGACTACGTGAAGTTCAATTCGGAGTATCGGACGTAGTGCCGCTCGCTCGCCCCTTACGTAGCCACGCTTGCCAAAAGCGTGGGGGAACCGCGAACCCGCGAGGTACTCGGGGCAAACTCAACCCGCGGGGCCCCCACGCTCTACGCGAGCGTGGCTACGTAAAACGGGGGCGTGGCTATGTGGGGCCGCGTATCAGTTTTTCCCTTCGGAATTCACCTTTACCGGTTTCGCCGCGGTCGTTAAACTTCGCCCCGCGCGAGTTTTACGCCCTGAGCCTTCCCCAGGCTGGCCAATGTTGGCTGCCTCAATCGACGCTCAGAGCAATTTAGCCAGACAGGACCGAAGGCCCATGACCACGGCATTTCCCAATCGCAAACTGACCATCGCCCTGTTGGTACGTGACGAGGTCGAGCCGCTCTCCCTCACGTTGAAGAATATTCAACAGGTGGCGGATGAAGTGGTGGTGGTCGACCTGGGAAATCACCCTCAGGTGGCCGAGGTAATTCAACAAAATTCCGCCAGACGTATTCCGCATGTCTGGAGTGATAGCTACAGCGAGGCCCGCAATGCCGCGCACGAAGCGGCGACCGGCCAATCGATCCTCTGGCTAGAGCCAGGCGAGACCTTAAGCGAATCTCAAGGTCAACAGCTTCGCGAGTTTGTCCTGGATGGCATTCAGGCGAACACCGCGTATGTCATGCTAGTGAGCACCCCGCAAAGTGACGGGATGATCGGCTCGGAGCAGATCGGCAAGATCCGCCTGTTGCCCAACCTGCCGACGGTCCGCTTTGAGGGTCGCGTCGCGGAAACCGCACTGCCCCGGTTGTTGGCCTCCGACGTCGCGCTCGATGCCTTGGCATATGTCATCTGTCGGATGGAACCGGACCACCAGCGGAAGCTGAACCAAGCCGCCATCGATGTGCGATTGATCGATCAGGAAGTCAAAGAAGCGGGGCCGACGGCTCGATTGATGATCCACATGGCCGAGGCGATGCAGGTCATGAATGACCAAGGCAACGCCTTGCTTTTCTTCCAGCAAGCGTGCCAACTGGCCGAGCCGGAAACGGCCGAGATGCTGGAAGGGTTTTATGGCATTCTCACCTCGCTCGATGGGCAAGCGGGCGGGATCGAGATCCAAATCAATACCTGTATGACCGCCCTGGAGATGTTCCCCTTAGACGCCCAGCTATTGTGCGCGATGGGTGGTTACCTCCAAACCAAGGGGCACCTGGAACTGGCGCGGCGGTCGTTCGATACGGCATACCGGTACGGCCAAGTGAACCTGGAAACGTGGCACATCAACGACATCGACGAAATCGCCGCCTCCTGCCTGGCGATTACCACCAGTCTCAGCGGACTCGCCGACGATGCCGAGCGGATTGTGGAAGAGGCGCTATCCACCTTCCCCGATTCAATCCGCCTGCGGCGGCAAATGATCGATATCCACGTGAAGTATGGCCGCCGGACCGAGGCCTTGGCGGAACTGGAGAAACTACCAGAGAGCTATCCGCAGCGGGAACTCCTGCGGAGCGTGATTCGGGGCGGGGCGCTCGCGGCCCAGCGGAAATGGAGTTCGGCCCGGCCCTACCTGGAGGCCGCTTACCAGCAAGGCTACCGCGACGCGGTTTGCCTCCGGTGGTACAGCGCCACGCTGTTAGCCCTGGGAGACACCGACACCGGTCGGACGGTGCTAGAGCTGTGGCTGGAAAAAGAACCACTCTCGGACGAACCGAAAAAGCTGCTTCGCAGTCTGCTCTCACCCAATCAAAAAACCTTGACCGGCAATGCCCGCCGGGTTGATTCGCCAAGCAGCATCCTCAGCAAACTGAGTGGCGCGGCGGCGCGGAACTCGGTGGAGCGGTAACTTCGCGGTGGTCTAAAGGCCACCAACGATTGCGGCAATCTCTTAAAATTCCCCACATCAGCGATGTTATTACCCCGGCAAAAAGTTTTTAGCCACAGAGTACACCGAGGTCACAGAGGAGCAGTTTGGTTAATTGTCTAGAGGTACACGCCAACTCAAAAGTTCAAAAAATCAATCACGAAATACGCGAACAACACGAAAATAAGAGAAGAATTAGTAGATATCCATTTCTCGAATGTTCTTAATTAGAGTATCTCAAACTCTCTGTGTCCTCGGTGCCCTCTGTGGCTAAAAAAATCTCTTTCATGACGGGCCACTACCGGCCGACGCGTTGCAAAACCGTCCCGAGGGTTTCTCTGAGGACTTGCCCGCTTTTGCGGAGGGCTTGCACTTCCTTCGGCCAGAGGTCGATTTGGAAGGTCCCTTCCACGCCGTTCTTGCCCACCACGGTCGGCACGCTGAGGGCGACGTCGCGGATGTCGTAGCAGCCGTTTTGGATGCTGGAGATTGGCAGCACCTGGTGCTTGTCCAGGGCGATCGCTTCGATCACATCGCGAATCGCGATCCCGACCGCGAAGCCGGCCCCACCCTTTTTCTTGATCACCTCGGCCCCAGAGCCCTTGGTCCGCGTAAACAGTTCGTTCGCCTGGTTCGGATTCCAGCCGGGGAATTTTTCCAGCGGCAATCCGTTGACGGTCGCGGAGGACCAAATGGGAACCATGCTGTCGCCATGCTCGCCCAAAATCAGGGCCTTCACCTGCGTTGGCGGCAGTTGCATCTCCTGGGCGATCAGGGCGCGGAATCGGATCGTATCCAACTGGGTACCCAGTCCAATGACCCGGTTGGTTGGCAGGTCCAGCCGGGTGGCGGCCAAATAGGTGAGGATATCGACCGGATTGGAAACCACAAAACAGGTGGCGTCTTTTTTGTGGCCGACCGCTTTGATCTGGTCCAAAATCGAGAGAAACAGATCGACGTTTCGGTTGATCAAATCCAACCGGCTTTCATCTGGTTTACGGCGTAGGCCGGCGGTGATGCAGATGAGGTCGGAATCGGGGATGTGCTCGTAGCTGCCGGAGGAGATGATCTGATCGGCGACACTCGGGGCCCCATGCAATAGGTCCAACGCCTGGCCGCCCGCCAAGTCGGTGTTGAGGTCCAACAGGGCGATCTCGCGGACCAACCCACCACACTGCAAGGCATAAGCGGCCGACGACCCGACCAACCCGCCACCACCGATAATGCTAACTTTCATTTCGCTCTTCTCCGTCGGCCAACTTTCGGTGGCCCTGCTATCGTTCTAGGGTGTTTGAATCTTGTTCCAGGCCTATCGCTGCTTCGATAGTTCTTCCATCACCCGAGCGGTGATCGCCTGGATCAGGGCCTCTTGGCCACCGGCGGGCGAGCCATTAGCTGATGGCGCGGCCGACTTTTGGGCGTTAGGTCCCATCGGCGGCGGGGCAGGGAAGGCTCGCCGCTCGACGAGCGATTCTTGCCAGCTCTCGCGGAAGATGTCGTTGGCGCAGATGTCGCAGTCTTTGTACTCTTCGGTGTTCCGCGGATCGGTCCAACCCCAGCGGTCCTTCAGTTCCAGCAGTTCCCGTTCCTTCTTCTCGCTGAAGAATTCAACGTGACCCAATTGCCGGGCCAAAATCAGCATCCGGCAGTAGGCGTCCAGAATTTCGGTCCACCAGTAGGCGCGTTCGACATCCTCGCCATAGCTGACGGTACCGTGGTTGGCCAACAGGATGATGTTGGTCTTGGAGACAAACGGCAAAATCGTCTCGGCGAACGGTTTTCCGCCGGGGGTCTCGTATTTGGTGATCGGGACGTCCCCCAAAAAGACCTCGACCTCCGGCAGCACGCACTGCGGGATCGGCTCGCGGGCAATCGCGAACGCGGTCGCGTGGGGCGGGTGGCAATGGACCACGCTCTTGATATCGGCCCGGGCCTTGTAGATTTCCAGGTGCAATAAGGCCTCGCTGGACCGTGGCTTCGCCCCAGCGATCTGCTTGCCGGTCATATCGACGGTGGAGATGTCGTCCGGCTTCAAGAACCCCTTGGAGTGCATCGTGGGGGTACACAGCACTTCATTGTCGCTGACGCGCACGGTGATGTTGCCATCGTTGGCGGCCGCGAATCCTTTGTTGTAGATTCGCCGTCCGATCTCGCACATGTCTTGCTTGATTTTGTGAATGTTGGTCATGGTAGGGGTTCTCTCTTGGGGTTATGCGGGGAGAGTGTTTATTGTTGTTGGTTCTTAGTTCTTGGTTCTTAGCCCCAAGGGGGCGTCTCACGATAGCCCAGGGCGAAGCCCTGGGTACCACGTCAAACAAATTTCAGAGCCCTGAAGGGGCGATTCAATCGTCGGTTCTTTGTTGCGGCGCCCCTTCAGGGCTTTCGTTTTTTATCTCATTTAACCCAGGGCGTTGCCCTGGGCTGTCGTGCCGCGCCCTTTCAGGGCTGACGGCTTTGTTATTCGCGTAGGTCGACGCGATCCAGGATCGCGGCGTTGTAGGCGTCTACCGGTTTTAGGTCGGGGTAAAAGGGTTGGCAGGCCTCGCCCCCTTCGCTTAGGGCGATGAGGCTTCCTTGGCCGGCACCTAGGTCGTCGTAGACGACCAGGAGCTCGTCACTGTCGGATTGGTCCGCTCGCAGTTCGTCCAAGGTCATGGGGAGCGCCAGCTTGTAGGTGGTGCCTTGCATGCTCTCGTGACTGCGGCTGAGGGTGACCTTGCCGATGATTTGGGCGATACGCATTGCCGGTTATTCCTTCCACCAAGTGGGTGCCGATAAGCCGCGGCTTCTGGCGACCGTGTTCAGGAAATCCTCGATTCCGCTCGCCGTGAGGGTCGCCGGATCGACGATCACCAGGTTCGCGCCGATCGCCCGCATGGCCGCTTCCAGCCCGGAGGTGGCGGGTGCCGCGAGGGCCCGAATTCCTACCGTCCGATTCGCCAAACAGGCCGATGCGGCGGCATCCTTACACAAAAGGACCGCCAGGCCGGTTTGCCGGGTCAGGTTTACCGCCCGGGCAACGGCCCGGCGTGGGGCGGTTTCCCGCTCGACCGAGACCTGCTGGCTCCAGGCAGAAAGGTCGCCTGGTTCGCCACAGGCCAAAACGGCCAACTTGCTTAAGGGGCTGGCCGTCGGCGCGTTGTCCGCGACGACTAGCGCCACGCCACGGTCTTTCAGTTCATCTTTCACCGCCGGGGTGACAATCGCTTTGGACGACACTTGCACCGACGTGACACCCTTGAGCCGATTGCGGAGCGTCTCCAGGGTGATCAGCCGCTCGCCCAGAACCAGGTTGGTGGTTGAGTTGTTGTTGTTTTTGGGTTGGTTGGTGGTGGGCTGGGTATTCTTTGGCGGAGCTGCGTACTTTTGTGGAATGGGCTGGCCGGTCGGCGCGTGCGTGGTATCGGGGCCGATCAGCCGGTCGACGACCAGGCTGACGAGGTGCTCAATATCGGCTTGATTCCACTGACGCTCGCGATTCATTCGTCTTGAATACCAATGACGGTCCAGCGGACCGGGGTTTTCGGATAGTTCAGTAGCTCACGCGTCGACTCGCCATCGCTGGTGATCAACACCCGTTCGCCGGGACCGGCCCCGACGGCGTCGACCGCCAACAGCGGATGCCCATCAGGCGTCACGCCATCGGACATTTGCGGTTGGACAATCAACAGTTTCCAGCCCTGCATCGACACATGCCGAACCGTGCTGGTGGCCGTTCCCACGACTAGCGCGGTTTGCATCGTGTTAGCCTTTCCCGGGATGGCCCAAAATGCACAGGTCGTCGATCAGCGAACAACGCCGCTCGCGGGTAAACGTCAGTGGGGTGGTGACCCCTTCGCCGGTCGGCGTGGCGATCGAGAACGAGATGTAACCCTCGCC
>JBBDIM010000115.1:0-24624 GCA_040880405.1 Pirellulaceae bacterium
TAGGATTCAAGCCCTAACCAATTTCCGGACAGACACTAGCTACGGCGAATTCTTGGGGTAGCTACGCTTCCCGAGACCGCGGGTTGGGAGCGGGCTGATTGAGGTGCCAGCAACGAAGACGCCAACATTTTCAACAACCCAGGGTAGGGCAGGGGGGCACGATGCCAGCATCACGCCTCTCGGGGTGGTACCAATACCTGAATTTCTTCGCCTTCGACCCGCACTTCAAAACAATCGACCTTGATTTTCGGGTTGTCGAGCCATGCCCCGTCGCAAAGTTGAAATGCCCAAGCATGCCAAGGGCACACCACCAGCCCTTCCTGACACGACCCTGCCGCGAGCGACGCGCCCATGTGCGGGCAAAAATCATCGATCGCCTGATACCCTTCCGGGGTATTAAAAACCGCCACCATGCGGCCGTTCACATTGAAGGCATGACCTTGCCCCTCTTCGATGTCACCGACTTTCGCCACCGTAAAGTAATCCGCCATATCGCTTGCTCTTTAGCTGAAAAACTCGCTCGTCGACTGCTTGCTGGCTAGAATACGATGATCCCAGCCACACGGCCACCCGGGGCGGCGGAAATCGCAGTTCCTGATCGTTTAAAAAGTATCCTATCCGCCCAGCGTGAAGCCATCGACCCGCCATCCCCAGCGAACCACGCCGGCACAAGGTATCCGCTAATGCGTCGACAATTCATCTATTGGCCAATTACCGGTTTGCTGCTTGGCCTGTTTCTGTCTACCACGCCGGTTCATGCCGATGATTTGCCGCAGGCCAAAACCCACTACCTGAAGGGGCGGTATGCCGAGGCCCGAGAACTACTGGGGGAGTCCCCGGAACTCGACCAAGCGGCGGTTTTGCTGGCCCGGACCTATCGGGCCGAGGGAAAACGAGACGAGGCGAAGCAGGCCCTAGAAACCTTTCTCACCGAGGGTGCCCCCTCAGCCCCGGTGCTCGCGGAACTGGCCGACATGGCGTTTGACTCGGGAGACTTGGAAACCGCCGCACGGCACAACAAGCGAAGTCTTTCCCTCAACGGGAAGCTCGCTTTGGCCCGTTGGCTCGATGCGGAACTGGCCCGCGTGACCGGCGACTTGAAACAGGCGGAACAGGGGTACGAATGGTTCATCGACCACTACAACGCCACCGACCAATTCACCGACCCTGAAGCCCTTTATTACACCGGATTGGCTGCGGCCCAGTATGCGCGTTGGACGCGCAATAGTGGGCAGTTCCATTTTCTGGTAAATGAGCTGTTCCCCGACATCTTGAAGTTGGAACCTAATTACTGGCCGGCCCATTTGGCCCTCTCGCGGTTGTTCACGGAAAAGTTCAACCTGGCCCTAGGGCAAAAGCACCTGAGCCTCGCCTTGGCGATCAACGGCAATCAGGCCGATCTCTACGCCCATCGGGCCGAACTGGGCCTGCTTGCATACAATCTCCAACTCGCGGCGGCCGATGCCAACCGCGCCCTGGAAATTTGCCCAGGGCATGTCGCCGCGACGCGGGCCTTGGGTAAATCTCGTCTGGCCGACTTCCGACCTCGCGAGGCGATCGAGCTACTGCAAGCGGCGGCCGAGCAAAACCCGACCGACCACGAGACATTGGGCTATCTCGCCTCCGCCTATGTCGCGGCGGAAGGGACCAAGCGAACCGATCCCGAGACCGACGAACCGACCGACCTAGGAAAACTCATCCAGCAGCAAACCGACACGCATCCCGCCCCCGGCGAATTCTTCGCCGCCTTGGCTGCCGGGTGCGATATCGTCCGCAAATATCCGCAAGCGGTCGAGTACTTCCGCGAAGCAAAACGTCACATGCCGCAGTTGATCCACGTGCATGCCGACCTCGGTATGGTGCAGATGCGAATGGGCAACGAGGAGGAAGCCAAGGAAGTGTTGGAGGAGGCGTTTAAGATCGATCCGTTCCATGTGCGCGTCAAAAACTCGCTCGAGGTCCTCGATGTCCTGGAGAAATACGAAACGATCGAGACAGAGCACTTTTTGGTCCGCTTCGATCCGGAAAAGGACGCCGTGCTGGCCGAGTACGCCGCAGAGTTCCTAGAGGAAAACGTCTATCCGGTCGTTTGCGAGTCGATGGGTTACGAGCCCCAGGAAAAAACGCTGATTGAGATCTTCAATCAGGCCCGCAACACGAGCGGCCATGGTTGGTTTAGTGCGCGGATGGTCGGTCTGCCGTACGTCGGGACGGTCGGGGCCTGTGCGGGCAAGATGATCGCGATCACCTCGCCCCAGGCAACCGCTCGGCCATTTCACTGGGGGAATGTCCTGCGGCATGAATTCGTGCATGTCGTGAATCTGCAACAGACCGACTTCAACATTCCCCATTGGTACACCGAGGCGCTCGCGGTCACCTACGAAAGTGACGACCGTCCGCCCGATTGGGACGAGATTTTGGCTCGGCGACTGGTCGACGACAACATCTTCAACCTCGACACCATCAACCATGGTTTCATCCGACCGGCCGATGGCGAGGACTGGACTTTGGCCTACTGCCAGGCCTACTACTACGCCAAGTTCCTGACGGAAAACTACGGCGACGACGCCCTCCGCAAACTTCTGGCGGGGTACACTGCCTACGAAACCACCCCGGAGATCTTAGAAAAACGGTTCGAAGTATCCCAGGAGGATTTCGAGCGGCGGTATCGCAAGTTCCTCGAACATCAGGTGATGCACGTCAGCCCCTCGTCCCACCGGACGAGCGACTTGGCGAAGCTCACGCGTCAGGCGGAGGAAAAGCCGGAGGACGTTGACCTCCAGGCCGATCTGGCGATGGCCTACCTGAGCCGCAAGAACCTGCCGACCGCCCGCAAGCACGCTAATCAGGCCTTGCAGGTTGACCCTGAACATCCGCTGGCGCTGTATGTCATGGCCCGGTTACACTTGGCGATCGGCGATAACGAAGCGGGCTTGGAAAAGATCGAGCAAGCCGCGTCCGGCGAGCGCGCGGACCGCAATGCCCTCGCCTTGCTAGCCAACCTACGGCTCAAGCAAGGCAAAGCGGACGAGGCCCTCACCATGTACCAAAAGGGTGCCGCGCAGGAACCAGCCCGGCTCCAGTGGCAAGAGTCGATCATCCGCGTGCTGCTGGTGCAAAAGGATGATGAGGGGCTGCTCCAGTGGATTCCCAGGGTCACCGCCCGCAAACATCACGACGCCCTGCTCCGGAAAAAGATGGCGGATTTGCATCTGGGTCGCGAGTCGTGGGAGGAGGCGGAGAAGTGGGCGTACGACGCCATCCAGATCGACGCCACCGATCCCCAAGCCCACCTGATGATGGGGCAGGCCCTCCGCGAGCAGGAAAAACTGGCGGACGCGGCCAGGCAATACCGGGTCGCGGGCCAACTTGCCCCCCAACAAATATCGTGGACAATGGAGGCCGCCCGGCTGTACCACGAGGCGGGCGAGACGGACGAGGGGAGGGGGATACTCGAAAAGTTACTCGAAGCCCATCCCGACCATCAACCGGCTCAAGAGCTGTTGGATTCCTGGAAATAATCTTCCCCCGGCGACCACCAACCCTGCAAAAGGCCTCATGACCACAGACGCCAATCCCCCGGAAACCGCCGATGTTGGCCTCCGCGAGTTTCAGCGGTTAATCCACAAGATGTACTACGACAAGGATGAGGCTCGGGGGGTCGAAGGGACCTTCATGTGGTTCACCGAAGAGGTCGGCGAGCTCGCCTCGGCCCTGAGGGGTGGTACCCATCAGGAGCAAAAAGAGGAATTCGCCGACGTGATCGCTTGGCTTTCAACGATGGCCAATGTGGTGGGGGTCGACCTGGCAGCCGCCATCGCCGAGAAGTACGGCAGCGGGTGCCCCGGCTGTGGTGCCTTCCTCTGTACCTGTGACGATTCGGAAAAACCGTGAAGTTCGGCCCCGATCACCTGATTTCGGGCCGGTTTTGACCTGGCGGCGGTCGTGAGGAAGCGACTTTCCGATTATTCTGGAGGGTGCACCCCGTTTCAGGACGCGAAATCGCCCAGGAATCTCGTTTCCTATTTTCGGCTCATCCAACTATCTCTGACGGAACCGGCTCACCCAAGAACATGGTGTATTCCCCGAATTCGCTCCGCAGCCGCTGCACCTTTCGCGGGATCGGCACGCTTGTTGGCTGTCTCCTTTCCGTAGGACTGTTCGCCTGCGGCGATTTGGGAATCACCACGGCCGTTGCCGGCTCGTGGGTAGGTGACGTGCAAGTGGCGGCCTCGCCCCAGGTCACGCTTGGCTTGGCGGGGCATGTGAAGCTGGGAACCTGGACTCCGATTTCGGTCACGCCGGCTGAGGGGATGGATTCAGATTACGATCAGGTGGCGGTCCTGCTGGCCGATACGGATGGCGTTCCGACCCGGACGGATTTGGTCCTCCAAGATGGCCAGTTCACCGCGGCGGTGAAACTAGGCCGCCGCGACTCCACGCTGGAAATCCAGTTTCGCTCTAGCTCCACCCCAGAAAACCGGCCGTTGGTCTGGCGGTCCCCCGTTTCAGATCTGGCCACGGTCGTACCCTCCACCACCCGCTGGTATTTGCAGCTCGGCCCCGATTTCGACGCGGAGTCGATCGTCCGCCGCGCTTCTTCCTCGGACGCCGCCACTCTTTTCACTCAGCTCGATGACAGCCGCTTGTTGCCGGAAGAGTGGTTTCTGTTGGAAGGGGTCGACCAACTGCTGTGGGCCACCAGCGATGCGGTTGAGGATTTCGACCTCACAGAGTCGCAATTAGCGGCGATCGATTTGTGGCTGCGGATGGGTGGTCATCTCACCTTGTCGGTCGCCCAAGCGGCCGACCGACTGATCGGACCGGATCAGCCGCTGGAGCGATTCTCGCCTGGGCGGTTCGATGAAACCTTGATTCAACGCCAAACGACCGAACTGGAATCGCTGCTGGGAAGCGTCTCGCGTCTCGACCGAGCGGAGGCCGAACCGCTGCAAATCGCGATCTTGAAAGAGACGCAAGGGGCGGTCATGATTCAGGAACTCAGTGGCGACCAACGCCGCCCGCTCTGGGTCCGGCATGTCCGCGGGTTCGGGCTGATCGACTTTGTGGCCTTCGATTTGGACCAGGAGCCGATCGCTTCCTGGGATGGCCGCACACCTCTGTTGACTCGCCTGCTCGCCGACGGAAGACTCGACTCCGGCACCCGGGCCACCACAACCACCGGTCGTGGTGTGGCTCATGTCGGGTACGACGACCTCTCCGGCCAACTTCGCCGAGCGTTGGACCAATACCCGGGGGTCTTCTCCATTTCGTTTTTGATCATCGGGCTGATCCTGGTTGCGTACATCGCCTTGATCGGCCCGGGGGATTACTTCTTCCTCAAGCGGTTCGCCCCGCGGATGGAATGGACCTGGGTCACGTTTCCGCTCATTGTGCTGGTTTCCGCCATCGGGATCTGGCAATTGGCCGGTTGGTCGAAAGGGGAGGGGACTCGGGTCAATCAAGTTGATTTGATCGATGTCGACCTGGGTAGTGGCTTGGTCCGCGGCACCACCTGGGCCCATCTCTTCAGTCCCGACACGGGCCGCTACAACATTGGGCTGCGGGTGGACCAAGTTCCCGGTCAAGCCGGTGGCTCGTTGCTCTCATGGCAGGGCTTGCCAGGCGGATCACTCGGCGGCATGACCTCCCGCCAAGGGTTGTCCGCGGTGGGAAGTCCTTACCTAGTCCAGTGGAACCAAACGGATGGGCAAACCAACACGAATCTCGCGAACCTGCCGATTCAAATCTGGTCGACCAAAAGCCTCACCAGCCGCACCTGGAGCCAACTCGACGACGACCGGCTCGCTCAACCTTTGACCGAGGGGGAGAGCCAATTGATCCACGGGACGGTTGAGAACCCGACCGATCATGACCTCAGCGAGTGCTACCTGTTTCATGGCCGCTGGGCTTATTATATTCCCCGAATTCCCGCCGGCGGGCAGTATTCGCTGCCGCCGGGTGCTTCCGCCCAAAATACGGAAAAGCTGCTGCGGAAACGCCGGATTACCGATTCGGCCGATGTCGCTGAGCAGTGGGACAACCAAGGGACCAACGTCAATCGGATCATGCAGATTGCCACACTGCATGAGGCCGCCGGTGGAAAAAGTTACACCGGTTTGACGCAACGGTACCAAAGTTTTGTCGACCTCTCCAACCTTTCCGCCACCGGTAGGGCGATCCTCATCGGCACCTCCACCGACCGGGCGACGACCCTCACCCTGGATGGTACCCCCGTCACCGACGAGGCCACCAATCACTGGACGTTCGTCCGACTCGTCCTGCCAGTTGAGCCGGCCGGTAATTGAGAACCGCATCCGCGCCACACCTAGGAACTTTCGCCGATGATCAAGACCGTCGATCTGACCAAAAAATATGGCGATTTCTACGCCATCCGCGGCATCGAGTTGGACCTGGAGCAAGGGGATGTGTTCGGCTTCATCGGCCCCAATGGGGCCGGTAAAACAACCACCATGCGGATCATCGCCACCCTGTTAAATCCCTCCTGGGGCGAGGCGTATGTCTGTGGCCACTCCATCTATAAAGACCCCAAAGAGATCCGCCGCCTGGTCGGTTACATGCCCGACTTCTTCGGTGTGTACGACGATATGAAGGTGATCGAATACCTAGAGTTCTTCGCCGCGGCGTACCGCATCCGAGGTGAACAGCGGCGGAAAGTTTGCAACGAGATGCTCGACTTGGTCGACCTCGACTTCAAACGCAACGCCTTCGCCAACACCCTGTCCCGTGGCCAAACCCAGCGTCTTGGCCTGGCCCGAGTGCTGCTGCACGATCCACAGGTTTTACTGCTGGACGAACCGGCGAGCGGGCTCGACCCGCGGGCGCGGATCGGGATGCGGAACCTCCTCAAACGACTCCGCGACATGGGCAAGACGATCATCGTCTCCAGCCACATCCTGCCGGAATTGGCCGATGTGTGCAACAAGATCGGGATCATCGACAAAGGGGTGTTGGAAGTCAACGCCTCGGTGGCCGACGTGATGCGGCAGGTCCGCGAGCGGATGGTCTTACAAATTGGCGTGGCCGGCGACCAAGACTCCGCCGCGAAGCTTCTGGAACAATCCGACCTGGTCGACCGCATCGAACCTCGGCCCGACCACCTGTACGTCACACTCAAGGAAGGGGTAGAAGACTACAGCGACCTCCCGACCCTGGTCATTCACGCAGGCCGCAAACTGACGCTGTTCCGCGAAGAGGAAATCAACTTGGAATCGGCGTTTATGGCGTTGACGAAGGGGATGACACCGACGGAGTAGGGCAAGGCGAAGGGATCGCCAAAAAACATCTTTCTAAATTTGCAAATCGTCCCCACCTCTGGTATACCAAAGGCTGACGATTCCCTCGTGGGATCGCCACCCCTCCCACCTTGGCTCCCAAGCTTTCACCTTCCCACCTCGCCACTTGATGGATGCCTCTCATGGAATTGAGCCCGCGCCGCGGTATTTCCTGGCGATTGATTTGGCTGAGCGGCGTCATGATCGCGGCGCTCGCTCCGCTGTCGGGTACTTCCCGCGTAGCGGCCGCCGAGAAAGTTGACTTTCAGTCGCAGGTCGCGCCGATCCTCGCCCAGCACTGCGTCGGTTGCCACTACCCAGGGCATAGCGAAGGGGATATTTCGCTCGCGACCTTCGCGGATCTCAGCGCGAACGAGTACGTCATCCCAGGCGATCCCGATGGCAGTTATCTGCTGGAGTTGGTCACCTCCGTCGATGGCAAGCCACCGGCAATGCCTCAAGAGAAGCCACCCTTATCGGCCGATGATCTCGCCGTTTTACGACAGTGGATCGCCCAAGGAGCGGACTGGCCGGAAGGGCTAGTCGTGCGGGAAAAGTCGAAGGCGGATGCCTCGCTTTGGTCGCTGCAACCTTTGCAGGTGACCGAAGGTGGCTCAATCGATCACTTCATTGAGCAAAAACTAACCGAGCACCATTTAGCACCCAACGAAGAGGCGGACCGCCGCACCTTAATCCGCCGCGCCACCTTCGACCTGCTCGGCCTACCGCCGACCCCGGAGGAGGTCGAGGCGTTTGTTAAAGATGCCGATCCCCAGGCCTACGAGAAGCTGATCGAGCGACTCCTCGCCTCGCCCCATTATGGCGAGCGATGGGGGCGTCACTGGTTGGACGTCGTTCGCTATGCCGACTCCAACGGCCTAGACGAAAACATCGCCCATGGCAATGCCTGGCGTTACCGCGATTATGTGATCGCCGCCTTCAACGGGGACAAGCCGTTCGATCAATTCCTGGTCGAGCAGCTCGCAGGCGATCTGCTACCGGCGGAGGACGAACCGCAGCGACACGAACAATTGATCGCGACCGGGATGCTGACCATGGGCCCCAAAGTCCTGGCGGAGGCAGACAAGGACAAGCTCCAAATGGATATCATCGACGAGCAGATCGATACCGTCGGCAAGGCCGCCCTGGGGCTGACGCTGGGGTGTGCCCGATGCCACGACCACAAGTTCGACCCGATCACCACCGACGACTACTACGCCTTAGCGGGGATCTTTAAAAGCACACGGACGATGGAGTCGCTGACGACGATCGCCAAATGGAACGAAAACGAGATCGCCACCGCGGAGCAAGTCGCGGCGCGAGACGCCCATTTGGCAACGGTCGCCGCCAAGAAGCAGGAAATCGACGACCAGGTCGCCACCGAAACGGCCCGGCTGAAAGAAGCCGGCACCGAGCTCACCGACAAACCGGAAACCCAGTTCAGCCCAGAGGTCCAGGCCGCCCTCAAGTCGGCTCGGGAAGAACTGGCCACCTTAGAAAAAGCGACCCCTGAGCTCCCGACCGCGATGGGCGTGATCGAGGGAGAGATGACCAACGTCCAGGTCCACATCGGCGGCAGCCACTTGAGCCTGGCCGACGAAGTGGGACGGGGCGTTCCTGAGGTGTTACGGCAAGTCAGCCATGAGGCGATCCCCAGCGACCAGAGCGGCCGCCTAGAGATGGCCCGCTGGATGACCTCGCCTGAGCATCCGCTCACCGCGCGGGTCATGGTCAACCGCATCTGGCGGTGGCATTTTGGCCGCGGACTGGTCGCCACGACCGACAATTTTGGGATTCTAGGAGAAGCCCCCACGCATCCACAGTTATTGGATTGGCTCGCCGCGCAATTCATTGCTGAAGGTTGGTCGGTCAAGCAAATGCACCGTCTGATGATGACTTCCCACACGTATCGTCAGGCAAGTGGCGATACGGCCGAGGAATCGCTCGCCGGATCAGAGCGTGACCCGGACAACCAGCTTTGGTGGCGTCAAAACGTGAAACGACTAGAAGCCGAAGCAATTCGCGATGCGGTTCTCTCCGTCTCCGGCCGGCTCGATAAGACCATGGGAGGCTCACACCTGCATGTTGCTAATCGAGCCTTCCTGTTCAATCACACCTCCAAAGACGACACCAGCTACACCTCGCGGCAGCGCTCCGTTTACCTGCCGGTCATCCGAAATCATCTGTTCGATGGGTTCGCCCTGTTCGACTACGCCGATGCCTCGACCCCCAACGGTAACCGGCCAACTTCCACTGTCGCCACGCAAGCCTTATATGCCCTCAACAGCGACCTATTCCTCGAAGCAGCCGAACACTTGGCCATACGGATCAGCCAAGAGGCCGATACCGAGGCAAGGCTCCGACTCGCCTGCCACTTAGCTTGGGGCCGGGCTCCGAGCGACGAAGAGCAAAAGCTCTTCACGCAGTTCCTGGAGAACTTCCCCCAGGAAGACTCGTCCGTCGAGAAGATCGAACAACAGGCCGAGCCCGCCTTGGTCGCCCTCTGTCAGATGATCCTCGCCTCCAACGAATTCATTTACGTGCGGTAACCACACCATGCAGCCACTCATGAATCAACCGATCACGCGGCGGCAGGCACTGCGGCAAACGGCCGTCGGATTTGGCGGATTGGCCCTGATGGATCTTTTGGCCAGGGTAGGAGCATCGGACGACGCTACCCAGCCGCTAGCGGTTCATCCGGCCAAGGCGAAACGCGTCATCTTTTTGTTCATGAAGGGTGGTCCCTCACACATGGACACCTTCGACTACAAACCGCAGCTCCAAAAGGATGACGGCAAGGAGCTTCCCTTTGACAAGCCAAGGGTCACCTTCGCCGCAACCGGCAAGCTGCTGAAATCCCCCTGGAAGTTCACCCCGCAAGGCGAATGCGGACTGCCGGTTAGTGAACTGTTTCCGCATGTCGGCAAACTGGCGGACGAGCTGTGCGTGCTCAACTCGCTGCATGGGACCAACAGCGCCCATGGCGGGGCCCTACTCAAACTGCATACCGGCAGCGATAACTTCGTCCGGCCCAGCATGGGTAGCTGGGTGCTGTATGGCCTGGGGACCGAAAACCAAAACCTGCCCGGCTTCATCACCATCTGCCCCACGCTGGCCCATGGTGGGGTCAAAAACTGGGGCAGTTCGTTCCTGCCGGCCCAGTGCCAAGGGGTGCCGCTAGGTGTCGCGAGCCGGCCTTCGGCCGATGCCGAAGTGAAGTACGTCCGCAATTCCCGCTGGTCCACGGAAGCCCAACGGGCCCAGATCGATCTCCTGAATCAGCTCAACCAGCGGCACCAACAGCA
Source organism: Pirellulaceae bacterium (assembly GCA_040880405.1). GTDB lineage: Bacteria > Planctomycetota > Planctomycetia > Pirellulales > Pirellulaceae > JBBDIM01. Next base: position 10,601 of record JBBDIM010000115.1, read on the forward strand.
GGCCCCCTTTGAGTCCTCGCTGGAGGCCCGGATCCAGTCGTTTGAACTCGCCTTCGGGATGCAGACGCGAATCCCCGACATTCAAGATCTCTCGCAAGAGACCGCAGAAACCCTCAGCCTGTACGGCCTGGACGATCCGATCACCGAGGACTTCGGGCGACAGTGTCTCTTGGCCCGGAAGTTCGCGGAGCAGGGTGTCCGCTTCATCCAGGTCACCCACAGCGATACCAAAGTGCAGTGGGACCAACACTCCGATCTGAAAGCAGGGCACGAGAAAAACGCGAAGGAGGTCGATCGCCCGATCGCCGGTCTGCTGACCGACCTCAAGCGCCGCGGCCTGCTGGAAGACACGCTGGTCCTGTGGGGCGGCGAGTTCGGCCGCACCCCGGTCGCCCAAGGAACCAACGGCCGCGACCACAACCCGGAAGGGTTCACGATGTGGATGGCTGGAGCCGGAGTAAAGGGTGGGCTCCGCTACGGCGCGACCGACGAATACGGCTACTACGCGGTCGAAAACAAAATGCACATCCACGACCTCCACGCCACACTGCTGCACCTGATGGGCCTCAACCACGAGCGTCTCACCTACCGCTACTCCGGCCGCGATTTTCGTTTGACCGATGTCGCGGGAAAGGTCCATCAAGGGATCTTGGCGTGAGGTTTACGGAGTCAACAGCTTGGGAAGCTTTGCGGCGTCCTCGGTTAGCGGTGGTTGGCCTTTGCCGATCGGGTGCTCGGCTTGCTTCTGGTTGAAGGCTTGAACCGCTTCTTCCAGCGAGCGGGTATCAGGCATCGGCTTGAAGTCGAACTTATGCAGTTGATCCTTCACTTCATCCAAGCGAGGATCTCGTTTCGCCTCGTCGTGCGAGAGCGTGACCCACTTGCCCGAGCGGAGCGTAAAAAACGATACTCCCTCGGCCCAGCGCAAGATAATCCCGGGACGATTGCCATGGTCCTTGATCGGAGATTCAAACCTACGAATTCCCCCTGACGAGTTTCTTTCCCAGATTGTGGTCGGCAGCCCAGGAACCTTCAGGGCATCCCAAGTGCCTGTGAATGGGCTGAACGCGTAGACGTGCTCATTGGCAGTGTAGTAAAGCAGGCCGTCATTCCAAAAAAATACCACGCTCAATTTCTCATTGATCGGTGGGTCGAGGCGAGACGTTTGGAATTTTCCATGGATGTCCATCGCGACCAGTTCTTTCACTGGACCGCCCGAGAGCTCGAACCCCATCACGCTTTCATTTACGTTCTCTCGCGTTACCCCTTCGAAATCCAGAGAAGCGGCGTTACCGATCAGGGTCTCCACCTCAAGATCCTCAGGAAAGCGATATCGCTCCCAAGCTTTGCGAGCCCGGGAATAGGCGGCATACACGTTATGCTCATCCGCGGCGACGATCACAAGCGAGTCGTCGTCGTGCCTTCTCGGGGCGTAGCCGACCTTCCCCTCTTCTAATAGATCGGGCATCCTGATGCCCCGGACAAACCGCCATGTCTTCCCAACACTCCCCCCAAACACATCCGGCAACTCGGCCGAGCGGACCTCGATCACTAACTGGTCCCCTTCCAGGCGATAAGTGCCGCTGAATTTGTAGACCTCCGGTTTCTTCACACCTTTGTCCCGAGGAGAGCTCTCCTCCTGAGTAATCGGCGGATGAAACCGGACCTCGATTTTTGATTCCCCGTCGACCGTGGCTAGGGTCGCCTTGCCCCAGATCTCGAAGACGACGTTTTGCTCCGCATCGACATGCTTGAGCTCAAGCAGTTCCCCCAGCATTCCCAACCGAATACCGGAAAGTTCATCCTCCAATTCCCACGGGCCGGTGCCGATATCGCTGACCGCGGTCCAATACCCTTGCAGCTTATCCAGCTCGGGTGAAATCGGGCGGAAATCATAAGGCGACTTGAAGCGAAGGGGACGGCCGGGTGGCGGTTCCCAAGCTTTTTGGCCCGGAAGCCTCATTCCGGGAATGAATCCATGTGTAGGAACAGTCGGATATGGCACAGGGTCGGACTCATGGTCGTTCTTGCGAGCGTTTCCCACAGCCGGCACGGTGTCTGGATTCTCACCGGCCTCAAAGGAGGGTAGCGAGGAGTCTTTGTTGACCCGCCGAAACCGCCACGTTACGGGCCAGTTCATCAATTCAGGCATAAAGTTCTCGGCTCTGACGATTGTTATGGTGAGAATCTCCCCTTCGCGATGAAACGTTCCCTCGGCATGGGGAAGTTTTACATTGGGAATCGTCGCGGAACCATGAAACGATATTATGGATTGACCGTCGGTTGGCCCCTCGCCAACTTTGACCTTGGCATTCCAGTAAATCCTTGCCTTCGTCGTAGCGGTGTCGGGTTGATCCAGGTCCCAGACAATCTGACAGGAGCGATCTGTAAATGTAAGCTGGTGCGGATTCTTCGGCTCGCTTCCATCATTCTCACGGGGAATAGCAACCCAAAGTCCCTGAATTTCAGCTAACTCCTCTGGTAGGGGCTGATGTTCGATTGGGGTAGAAGACGGGAGCAAGGGCCTATCGTCCAGTATCCAGTGCGGGGGGCTCTGACGCGGAGCGAGTCGCGTTGCTGGAGCCGTACTGGGATCGAAGCCTAACGGTGAAGAACCTTGATTGTGCCGATCGTCGAGTTGCATTGCGGGCACCCAATGCGAGTCCGTCTTATCTCGAATTGCGTCGTCAGGCTCCGGTTGTCCCACCTGGACACTCGCGTCGGTTTCAATCGTGTAGCCATTGGCGGAGATCAATAGCCGGTTAAAAAAATGTCCTGACGAGTTTTCAGGTTTGCACTGCACCTCCACGATCACCTTTTGACCGGGAAGCATCCGAGGAAGCCGCCACACAATCTCGTTCTTTGCGCTCTCTGCAAAATTGGTTGCCGCCGTCACCGTCAGCCTAGGATTAATGATCTCCCGGATCACGACGTTCTCGACGAACTTATCGCCAGCATTTGTCACCTTAGCCCGAATGAGAATGGGCTGGCCGATTGGTACTGGCATGCGCGGCGAAATCTCAAAATGGAGATCTGGTTTCTCGGGTGGCGACTTCCACTCACCCCGCAGGCGCTCATTCATGGCATCGGCGGAATTGGGCGGCGAGTTTTTGTCAACTGCTTGACCGACTTCGGGCCGCCCTTGCTCAACACCCTCCCGCACAATCCGCACCACCTCCTTACCCCCCCGAGCCAACATCACCCGGTCGTTCTCCACCGTCAGCCCATCATGCTCTCCCTCAATTTCCACGACATACTGCCCCGCGGCCAAGCGGACGCGGTTTTCTCCTGGGGTTACCTTCAGTTGCCGCGCGACCGTCTCCCCTTGGGTGATGCGGACGGTGATATCGTCCTGGTCGCTTTGGATCGTGAGCGTTCCCTTGCCGGTCTCGAGCACCACGAAGATCCCGGCCAGCAACACTGCGGCGCTGCCCAGTAGGCCCAGGGCGATTTTCGTGAACCGGGCCCGTCCGCCGCCGGTGGCCGGTTGTGGGTCTTCCGGTGGTTGGCTGGGGCGGGGTTCGCTGGTTGGGTCTTGTTGGTGGGCCAGCCATTGGCCCAGGAGCTCGGCGACTTCCGCGGCCGAGGCGTATCGGTCCGCTGGGTCTTTGGCCAGGAGCCGCGTGATAATCTGTTCCATCCACGGCGGAACTTCTGGGTTGATTTGCCGCAAGGGACGCGGTGTGTCGTTGACGATTCGGTGCAGCACGCCCATCGTCGTTTCGGCCCGGAAGGGGGAATGGCCGGCCAGCATGAAGTACAGCACGCTCCCCAAACTGAACAAATCACCCCGCGCGTCGACATGCTCACCCTTGGCCTGTTCCGGCGACATGTACTGCGGGGTCCCGACGATGGTGCCGCTTTGCGTTAAGCTGGCGTCGTCGATCGCTCTGGCCAGGCCGAAATCCGTGATCACTACCCGTTCCACGCCGTTATGCAGCAGAATGTTGGCCGGTTTCACATCGCGGTGTACCAGCCCCTGGTCATGAGCCGCCGCCAGGCCCAAGGCGATTTGCCGCCCGATCCGGAGCGTCTCGGTCACCGTCAGAATCGCTTGCTGGCGGACCCTTTGTTCCAGCGATTTCCCTTCCAGCACCGGCATCACCAGGTAGGGCAGGCCGTTCTCTTGGTCGACCGTTTGGATCGGCACCACATGCTCGTGAACGACCGCCGCCGCCGACTTCGCTTCTCGCGAAAACCGACCCCGCGCCGCCGCGCTCGCCGCCAACTCCGGAGCCAACACCTTGATGGCCGAATGGCGATCGAGCGCCGGATCATAACCCCGCATCACAATCCCCATCCCCCCGCGGCCCAAAATCTCCATGATCTCATACCGCCCAAACCGCCCCAAAGAATGCGGCATCTCGCTCGGCGTGAGAAACTCCGTGCCCACGTTTTTGGTGTCCCCCTCGCCATCGACGGAGCCCAGCCCCAGCGAACCGCTCCGGTCGAGATAGCGCCGCACATCTTGCCAATCGATCCCCGCCTCGGCCAGGGTCTCTAGCTTGGCTTGGCACAACTGGCACGTCTCGATATGCCGCGTCACGTCGGTCCGCTCGCTCGGCGGCAGCTTGTCGGCCAGCAGCCGCTCGTAGATCGCGTCGTCGTAATGAAATCGAGCCACCATCCCGTCACCCTTTGCTATCGGACTACTGCACCTGCTCGAACCGCACCGCAAACTCTTTCAGCTTCGCCAGCACGCGGCACCGGGCCACGCGGACCGCACCGACCGTCTTGCCCAGCTTGGCCGCCACCTCGTCCATCGGTTTCCCTTCGACACCCGCGAGCCAAAACGCCTGCCAGGTCTCTTCGCTAAAGTGCGGCCGCGCCTGCCGGGCCGCCCACGCAAACACCTCGCGGCGATACTCCAAATCGAACCGGGTCGCCGCCTCGCTCGTCGGATCGGCCCGTTGTTCCAATAGCCCCATCAGCCGAGAATCACCACTCCCGACCGGCTCCTTTTGCCGGCTCAGAAAATTGATCATTAAATTCCGCGCAATCCGAAACAGCCAACCCCGAAACGTCCCCTCGGCCCGGTCCGGATCGAACCGCTCAATCGCCGAGCCCACCGCCGCAAACACCTCTTGGGTGAGGTCTTGGGCATCGGCGTGCTGAAACCCCTTGCCCCGGGCCAGTTGATAAACCAGCGGCTCGTAAATCGCCATAAACTCACCCCAGGCCTCCTGCCGCTCAGGATCCTGAATAGCCACCAACAGCGATTTCCGAGTCTCCGGTCCTTGCACAGCACGTCTCCCACTAGAGCTACACACGGAAAATGTGCCCGCGTTACAGTAATGGGAGTCAGTTTAACGAGAATTTTTGAGAGAAGCGATTGAAGGTGCAGGGTAGGGGAGGGCGTGCGTCATTCTGAGCAACGCCGCCGGGGTATTAGCCTCGAATCACCACGGGTAGATAAGTAAATCGTGGTTCCACTCGGCGGCCCGTTTCGTGTGAGAATGGCGTGGCGGGACGCCTACGGTGATAAACATCCGCGTTAATCCGCGTCTATCCGCGGCTTCCGAAAGGACCGCTTTCCCAACCTAAAGACGGCCCACCCTCAGGTGACCCCATCCGCCGCAACAAAACCTGGGCACGATTCCACCACGCCCCACATTATCCGTGAAAATCCGTGCCCATCCGTGGCTCTTTTCTAAACAGCCCCTTCAGGGCTCACGGTTTCTAGGAACCAGAAACCCAGGGCTTCGCCCTGGGCTGTCGTGAGACGCCCCTTCAGGGCTAAAAAGAAGACCGCGAATGGCTGACGAATTCGTATATTCTTGCTGACGAAGACTCTTAAAAATCTAACGCAATCGACCTCAAGTAGTAGCGTCCCTCAGCAACAATTCCTCGCAATTCCACCCAAAACTCTCCAAAACGTCCTCAACACCTCTGTGATCTCTGTGCCCTCTGTGGCAAAAGAAATCTGCGGTCGGCATCCCCGACACGCACATCACCGGAGGGCTCGCGCCCGGTCGCTTTTATTGTTCAATTTTCAATTTTGGCGGAGCAAGCTGCGCGGTACGGTTTTGTTAGCCAAGCGGTCTAATACCGGGCCAGGTCTTTGGTTTCCGCTTCGGGGCGGAGGGTTTGTAGGGCGTCTTGGGCGGCGAGGGTCATGAGGCGGAGGTCGCTGCCCATGGCGATGAACTGCATGCCTTGTTCGGCCCGGACCAGGGCGTCTTCTGGGGACATCGAGTGGATGCCGGTGGGGCAGCCGGTTTTCTTGCCGGCGGCGATCACCCGTTGGATCATCGCTTCATGTTCTTCCGCGGTTGGGTCGGTGCCGTCGGCACTTCGCATTTGGGCGCGGAGGTCGTTCGGACCGATGAAGATCGCGTCGCAACCGGCCAGGGCGTAAATGGCCTCGGCGTTTTCGACCCCGGTTGGGCTTTCGGTTTGGAGAACGACCAGGATCTCGTCGTTGGCGTACTTGTAGTAGTCTCCGGCGGTGGCCCCGAAGTTCATGCTATGCATCCCGCCGCCGACACTGCGGTCACCCTCTGGCGGATACTTGGCGGCGGCAATGGCGACTTTGGCCTGTTCGACCGTGTCGACCATCGGCACGACTATGCCCCAGGCCCCGGCGTCCAGAACCCGCTTGATCAGGTCGTGATCGCCGCGCGGGACCCGGGCCAGGGGGACGTTGCCGGCATCGGCGATAGCCGCGAACAGCATGGCGGCCTGCGACCAGTCGATGGCGGAGTGCTCGATATCGACGGTCAGCCAGTCCCAGTTCATCCGAGCCAGCACGCGCGTGGCGTAGAGGTCTCCAAGCGAAAGCCAGACACCAAAGGTTGGTTCACCACGACGGAGCTTTTCTTTAACGGGATTCTTTCGCATCGGAGTTTTGGCTTTCCGGTGAAGGGGAGGGCAGGGGGGATCAACGAACGAAGCTCCATTTTGGGGATTCACCCGCCGCTGACAACCAGCCCGCGGCCCGGCGGCCTCTAAAACCTCCAGGGGGAAATCCAGGGCCTGATTTGTGAGAAATCCGAGGGGCTCACCGACCGCTCACCGGACACAACACACTGCCCACCCGGGGGGGCCTCATGGCTTTTGGATGCGTCAAGCATTCCCAGAGCCTATAATTCTAGGACCACTTACCCCTCACGGCACTTATCCGCCCGACGCGATCCTAATTCAAACGGGAGCCCTCACCATGCGTACCCCCGGCCAGCTATTGATTCCCTTGGCCTTGATTCTCGGATCGGCCGTGACCGCTTGGGGTAAGGACGCGTTTGAGTCGCAGCGGCGGCAATTGGTGCAGGAAGCGGTGATCGGCAACGGGGTGAGCGACCCCCGGGTGATCGAGGCGGTCCAAAACACGTTGCGGCACGAGTTCGTATCGCTCAATCAGCGGGATCGGGCCTACATCGACATGGCCTTGCCGATTGGCGAGGATCAGACGATTTCCTCCCCGTTTATCGTCGCCTACATGACCGAATCACTAGAGCCGAAACCCACCGATAAGGTGCTGGAAATCGGCACCGGAAGTGGTTACCAGGCGGCGGTATTGAGCCCGCTGGTCGAAACGGTTTACTCGATTGAAATCATGGCCCCCCTGGGACGTCGGGCGGAGCGAACGTTGCGCCGCTTGGGATACCGGAACGTGGTCACGAAGATCGGCGACGGTTATCTCGGCTGGGAAGAGCACGCTCCGTTCGACAAGATTATCGTGACCTGTTCCCCGGAAAAGGTGCCGCAACCGCTGATTGATCAACTTCGCGAAGGAGGCACCATGGTGGTGCCGGTGGGCGAGCGCTACCAGCAAACTCTGTATCTGTACACCAAGAAGAATGGCAAGCTGGAGGCCCAACCGCTACGGCCGACGCTGTTCGTGCCGATGACCGGCCAGGCTGAGAAAAAACGGGAGGTCCTGCCCGACCCACTACGGCCGACGATCGAGAACGGCAACTTCGAACTCCCGCTGGGCGAGCATGGCGAGATGCAAGGTTGGTACTACCAGCGGCAAGTCGAGTTGGTAGAGGATACCCAGGCCCCGGAGGGTACCAAATATGTTCGTTTTCAAAACGAAGACGCCGGCCGACCGGCGATGGCTCTGCAAGGGTTTCCGATCGATGGTCGGCGTGTTACCCAACTGAAGATTTCGGCGATGGTGAAGTTCGATGGAGCGAGGTTGGGTGCCGACCGGCAATCGGCCCCGATGATCCTGATTACTTACTTCGACTCGCAGCGGCGGGATATTGGACGAGCCGCGGTGGGGCCGTTCCTCGGAACCCAGGATTGGCACCGGGTGGAAAAAGTAGTCCGCGTCCCCGCCACGGCCCGGGAAGCGATTTTTCGGATCGGACTTTTGGATGCGATGGGTTCGATCAGCTTCGACGACGTGAAGATGATCGCGGGACCGGGAAACCCTTCGCCATGAACTCCGGCCATGACTGGCCGAGCCCTACCTGACGAATTTATCCTGGGCGGTCCACCCATCCGCCGGAAGCGATTCTCGAAGCTCAACCACGCATTAATTGCCATAACAACCACCACAGTAACGATTTACAAAGCAAACCCGGACCGCCTGGCAGTTTTTCCCCAGACGGCAAATTTTATCCATTCTACTTGAATTACGATCTAGACTTGGTAAGTTCAGTAGTATGACGCTGGCCCTGCTAGCGGTGGAATTGACAGCGGGGCTCAGCCCCATTTCATGTGGTTGGGAGAAACAACAGAGATGAAGACGTTTGGCCGAAAATTTGCAGTTGCTGGTGCGTTTGCCTGTGCGGCATTGCTGGTGAGCGGTGCTGAGAGCAAAGCGGATTGGCATGGATCGTGGGGATCGAGCGGTGGCAGTTCCGGCGGAAGCAGCGGAAGCAGTGGCGGCTCCAGCGGGTTCACCTCGCATGGTAGCAGCGGTGCCTCTAATGGTGGCGGGCTCTTCTCGCGGCTGTGGGACCATCACCAAGCCAAGAAGGCAAGTCGCCACAGTTCCGGCGGAAGCTGGGGCTCCAGTGGTGGAAGCAGGGGCGGTAGCAGTGGTGGCGGCCTATTCGGTGGTCATCATCGCCGTAGCTGGGGATCGAGCGGCGGAAGCAGCGGAACTTGGGGTTCCAGTGGCGGAAGCAGTGGCGGATCGAGCGGTGGAAGCAGCGGTGGTTCGTCTGGCATTTATCAGTACGCTCCCGCCTCGCCTGAGATTTATCCGCCGGAAGTCCCCGAAGAAGCGACCGAGACCGGTGTCCGCATTGGCGACGCCGTGATCAACGTGAACGTTCCTTCCGAAGCGAAGATCTTCGTCAACGACAACCTGACCACTAGTGAAGGTGCCAGCCGTCGTTTCATCTCGCGGAACCTTACCCCGGGCATGAAGTACGAGTACGAAGTTCGTGCGGAAGTTCGCCGTAATGGCCAAGTGGTTCAGGAAACCAAGAACCTGCAGCTAACTGCTGGTGAATCGGTCGAAGTCGCTTTCGACCTTGATCAGGCGAACCAATCGGATGAACAAGTGGTTGGTGCCCCGGTTCCAACCAAATTGACTCTGGAAGTTCCGGAACACGCCATGGTGACCCTCGCGGGCAACGAGACTCGTACCCTCGGCGAAAATCGCGTTTACAACACGCTGACTTTGGCCAACGGCGAAGTCTGGAAAGAGTACGACATCGTCGTCACCGTGATGCAGGACGGTCGTCAAATCTCGAAGCGGAAGACCATCGACCTGACCGCTGGGGACGATCGGGTGATTCGGTTCGATTTCCAGAAAGATGAAATCGCGATGATCCGGTAACCTACCGAATCATTACTGATAAACCGCATAACCCTTGCATCGCGTACATCCGATGCGAGGGTTATTTTTTTGCTTGCGGGTCGGTTGGCTGCAGCGCAAATTGGCAACATCGGAGGTGCCGATTGGCCGATATCCTCTTCTATGATGAAAGACCATTCGCTATCCCCTGATCCGAATCATGCAAGAGGCCCGGTCGCTGGTAACTGGGGCTCCGGTTTTAAACGATTCATCAGCCTGCTACTGCTGATTCACCTCGCGGCGATTTTCGTGGGCCCCTGTGCCGCCCCGGCTCCTTCCAGCCACTGGGCACGAGAAGCGGAAACGGTTTTAACGCCGTACCTTCGCGCGGCATTTCTCAAGGATCATGGATACCGTTTTTTCGCTCCTAATCCAGGTCCCAGTCACTTGGTTCGGTATGAGCTTATTAACGCCGATGGCGAGATCATCCGCGATGGTAGATTCCCGGATCTGGACAGCCACTGGCCGCGACTGCTGTACCATCGCCATTTCATGATCAGCGAGTCGCTGTTCAATATCGGAAATCTGCCCCAGGAAGGACCTCCTGAAGACGCGCCCTCGGAGGTTCGATCAAGCTATGAGCAGCGGCTCCGCTTTCGGAATCTTTACCTCGACTCCTTGGGCAAATACTTTGCCCAGACGGAACCGCAAGCGTCGAAGGTCCGGCTCTACATGCAAGAACATTTGATTCCGAGCCCCGAAGAAGTCGCCCGAGGGCTCACGCTCGACGATCCTTCGCTTTATCTGGAAGTGCAGATCGGCGAGTACCAGGTGGAGGGCTCTGACAAACCATGATTGCTTCGTACTTCAAGGATCTTTACCGCGGCGGCGTAGAAGGTTGGGATCGATTCTGGTTCAGCGCGATCGATCCCGCAACGCTGGGTGTCATTCGGATTCTCTCCGGGGCCATGCTCTTTTATACCCATCTGGTCTGGGCGCTCGACCTGTGGGGGTTCATGGGCGAGACTGGCCGCTTCACACCGGAGTTGATGGCGCGGTTCCACGATCAGAGTCCGTTTGCGTGGAGTTTCCTGCCGTGGATCGATCATAGCCCGACGTTCCTATGGACCGTTCACATCGTGGGGCTGGCGGTGATTCTGCTGCACACCTGTGGGCTTTGGTCTCGCTGGACAAGCGTTGCGGCCTTCATTATCGCCGTGAGTTATGTGCATCGTGTGCCCGGGGCATTGTTCGGTTTGGATCAAATCAACGTGATGCTCGCGATGTACCTTATGCTGGGCGGGGCAGGGGGGGCGTACAGTCTCGACCGCTGGCTGGCTGAGCGACGTCGACACCCCAAGAGTCCTCCACTGCCAAAAACCAGTGTTGCCGCGAACGTCTCGATTCGACTGATCCAGCTTCACATGTGTGTCATTTATATGTTCGCCGGCACAGGAAAATTGCTGGGCGATACCTGGTGGGATGGTACCGCGATGTGGGGAGCGGTCGCGAACTCCGAGTATCAATCGCTCGATATGACCTGGCTGGCCCCCTTTCCGCTGTTGATATCGCTGTTGACTCAAATTTCGCTTGCCTGGGAGATTAGTTACTGCGTCCTAGTATGGCCGCGACTGACTCGCCCGCTGGTGATCGCCCTGGCCATTCCCTTGCATCTGGGGATTGCGATCGCCATGGGCATGATTACTTTTGGGCTGGTCATGCTGATCGCGAATATGGCGTTTATTTCCCCCTGGATCGTACGGGAACTGGAAGCCCAGATCGTGCGGCGATGGGACAAAGGCCAACCCGAGACCCAGACCTCGCCCTCCCCAAAAGGGGCACGACATCAGCAAGCTCGCCCCTCGGGTATCCGCTAAAAAGTGGACAATCTGGGGCAAAATCGCTCTAATTTCGGGCAACTTCCACCAAACCGGTGGCCCTGAACCTGAGGACGCGTTGATGTTTCCTAGCCGTTGAATTTATAATACGTGGCTGTCCTCAGAGGGCAGTTCGTCACATTACGAAATCAATGAGATTTAATCAGGAGATCAGTTAGCGTGTACGAAAACTTGGCGGTCGTAGGAGCCACTGGAGCGGTAGGGCGGATCATTCGGCAATTGCTGGAGGAACGCCAACTCCCATACCAAAAGATCAAATTCCTGGCCTCCCAACGGTCCGCCGGCACGAAACTGACATTCAAAGGCGAAGAGCACACTGTCGAACTGTTGTGTCCAGAGGCTTTTGACGATATCGACCTGGCTATCGGCAGCACCCCGGACGAAGTCGCACAGGAATTTGCTCCTTGGGCGGTCGAGCGGGGGGCAGTCGTCGTGGATGAAAGTGGCTATTGGCGGATGAATCCCGATGTCGCGTTGGTCGTCCCGGAAGTGAACCCGGAGGCGCTTCATCAACACAAGGGGATCATCGCCAGCCCCAATTGCTCAACCACCCAGATGGTCGTGGCAATGAAGCCGCTGCACGACGCCGCCAAGATCAAGCGGGTTGTGGTCTCAACCTACCAGGCAACTAGCGGAGCCGGTGTCGTCGGTGAAGAGGATTTGACGAGTGGAGCCAAGGCGGCTCTCGATGGCCAAAAGTACGACTATCAGGCATTCGCTCATCCGATCGCGTTTAATCTGATTCCGCAAATCGGTAGCGCGAAGTTCGAAGGCTACACCTCGGAAGAGATGAAGATGGTGCATGAGACGCGCAAGATCTTCAATGATGAGTCGCTCCGAATTTGCCCCACCTGCGTTCGCGTCCCGGTCGCTAACTGCCATAGCGAGAGCATCATGGTCGAGACCGAACGGCCTCTTTCGGTCGCCGAGGCTCGTGAGCTCTTCGAGAACTTTCCCGGCATTACGGTCATCGACGATTTGGGGCAGGGCCAGTACCCCATGCCGCTGCAATGTACCGGCAAGGATGAAGTCTTTGTGGGCCGCATTCGCAAAGATCTTTCCTGCGAGAATGGCCTCGCTTTTTGGTGTGTCAGCGATAACCTTCGCAAGGGTGCGGCGACCAATGCCGTTCAGATCGCGGAAATGCTGATCCGTTCCCAGACCGCCGTCTAACTCGGACGCCCGGCAATCCCGCATGACCGATATCGAAGTGCCACGGCGAACCCTGAAATTAACCGTAGCCTACGATGGCTCGCGGTATTGCGGGTGGCAACGGCAAATAAATGGCCCCTCGATTCAAGCAGCCCTGGAAAAGGCCCTCGCTGAGATCACACGGGAATCGATCCTTGTCACCGGAAGTGGAAGAACCGATTCCGGGGTTCACGCATTGGGACAAGTCGTTAGCTTCGATACCCGCAGCGCCCTTTCCGCTGATGTTTTTCGGCAAGCCCTCAACGCCACATTACCTCCCGACATTGTGGTGCGAGAAGCGATCGAGGCCGCGGCGGGGTTCCACGCGATCAATGATTCGCTCACCAAACGATATCGCTACATTGTGCAGCCAGGGCGGATCAACGATCCATTTTCGTTGCAAAGGGCCTGGTTCGTAAAGCGGATCTTGGATGCGGAGGTCATGCACTTGGCCGCGCGCGAATTGCTTGGGACGCATGACTTCGCCAGTTTTCAGGCGGTTGGCTCTCCCCGGCTCTCAACGATCCGCACCGTAACCGATGCCGAGGTACGGTTTGAACCGTGCGACCCCTGGGGCAAAATCTACATTGAGGTGGAAGCAACCGGTTTTTTGTACAACATGGTCCGAATCATCGCGGGGACGCTGGTCGACATAGGGCAGGGCAGGGGGGCGCTGGGCACGATTTCGACGATCATCGCCGGACAAGAACGGAAGCTGGCGGGAATGACTGCGCCCGCCCATGGCCTTTACCTCCTACATGTGAATTATGATCGACCGCCACTTGAATCTCAGGGAGATTCGTAATGCGGGTCGCCCATGTTATCACGCGGATGATTATCGGAGGCGCGCAGGAGAATACGCTTTACAATTGCCTCGATCTGATCCGCGAGTATGGCGACGAGGTGCTGCTGATCACCGGCGAGTCGGGCGGCCCGGAAGGCAATTTGCTGGAACGGGCCAATGCCACTGGTTTACCAGTGAAGTTGATCCCCAGCCTAATTCGCAATATTTCCCCGCGACACGACTTGCGCGCTTATTTTGAAATCAAACGCGCACTGCGAGAATTTCGCCCCGACGTCGTGCATACGCACAGCGCCAAAGCTGGCTTGCTAGGAAGGCGGGCCGCTTCCGGACTGCGTATTCCGGCGATCGTTCATACGGTGCATGGCGCGCCATTTCACGACTATCAGTCCGCGCTACCACGTCGATTTTTTATCGCCTGCGAGAAGTACGCGGCCCG
>JBBDIM010000116.1:0-3783 GCA_040880405.1 Pirellulaceae bacterium
CGTCGATCGGCCGTGAAGTGCAGCAGATCGTTGACCGTGCTGTTGAGGATGGTCAGCCCCGATTCGATTTTGGTCACCACACGCGTATCCTCGCCAATCGACTCCATCTGCCGCCGCAACATACCGGTGTACAAGGTGAGCGGCATCAGGCTGTTGCGAACTTCGTGGGCAATGTGCGAGGCGACCAAACCCAAATCGGCCAGACGATTCTTCCGCGCCAGTTCCCGATTTTTGATCTCCAATTCGTCGGTCAGCTTGGCGACTTCCCGGCTAAGCGACTCGTGCGTCTCCTGAAGCCGCGAAGTGGCGGCATCCCACAGGGCGATCAATTCCGGCACGTTGATGCTGCCATCGACATTGAGCACCGCCGCGGTGTTCGGATCTACGGGCGAATGTTCCGGGGCGACCGTTTCCGGCGCGATCGCGATCGTCGGACGTGGCATCGAATGCGTCATCGGCGGTTGTTGCGTGTTGGTATTCATGGCCTGACAGTCCGTTAAATTGAAATCCTGAGCCCCAAAGGGGCGAGATGTAATAGCCAGGGGCGTAAGCCCCTGGAGTTCGTCCCCGTCACACACGTGAGCCCCGAAGGGGCGGCATGGGGACTGGGTGTCGAACCAATTTTGCTCGTCCTATTCCGCTTGATGGGTCTTTGAATACGATTTTTTAACCACGAAATACACGAATGACACGAATAACAACTGGCGAAATTACCCTTCTCAAGGCTTCAAACCTCATGGCCAATTCAATGAAGACCTTCGAGAAATCAACATCCGCTCGAATCCCCTCTTCTATTCGTGTCATTCGTGTAATTCGTGGTCATTCTTAAAATTTGAATCTCACGATGTTCCGTTTCATGTCGCCCCGTTGGGGCTGATAAACTCGTAACACTTCAGCCGTCTGAAGTTGGCCTTAAATTGGGTGTTCTGCAATCGAATAGCGAAGCTGTCATTGGCACGCTAGCGAGTTCTCTGGTCACACTTGAATTCCCCAGCTTGACGTATTTTGGTCGATTACTTCAGACGGCTGAAGTGTTACATAAACTCTTTTGTAACTTCTCACCAGGGGCTTACGCCCCTGGCTATTCCATGCCGCCCCTACCGGGGCTTTTCGGATGGGTTCGCGTGTGAAAAAGGGGTCAGGACTCTTTTTCGCAATCCGTTATCAATTGGAACACGCCTAATGAAAAAGAGTCCTGACCTCTTTTTCACACTCCATTTACTCCGCACTCAAATCGAAACTACCGAGCGCCGGTTGATCGGCGTTTTGGTAGGCGGAAAGGGAGCCCGCTTGGGCTTGCGTTTCCTGGAGTTGTCGTGAAATTTCGTTGCGATGCGTTTGCACCCGTTGCGTCCCCTGTTCCTCCAAGGAGCGCAGCTCGTCCAGCATCGCCTGGCACTCTCGCGCCAGTCCGGAGCAGCGCGAACGCTCGGCGGCGTTTCGCCAAGTGCGCGACTCGGGTGGCTCGGCGCGGAATGGATCGATTTCGCGGTCGAGGTCCAGCAGGCGCTCGATTAAGGTTTGTTTGGTGGCGACCACCCGCATCAGGTCGTCGACATGATCATCATGTCCGGCGAGGCGGAACTGACAGGCCGATAGCTTGCACAATTGCGTCAGCACATCGTGCTTGCGCTCGATCAGGTCGGTTAGTCGGTCGGTTAGCGTGTAGGGGCTCACTCGGTTCACCTCGGTTGCTCGTTTACAGCGTGTTGCCTAGCCACAGGAGATACGCTCGCCAGCCGTCACGGTCGTCGTGCGAGGTCTCGCTGTAGTTGGCCTCTTCGGGGAGTCGCGTCAAAACGATTTTAGCCTGCTCGATTGTCCCCCGGGCCTCGGCCTGTCGATTCAAATAGCTGTAGCACTGGGCGATTTGGACGAACGCCTCGAGGGCGATTGGATCGGTTTGATACCGGTTCGAGGCGGTCGAATAGGCCTCGATCGCCTGCTCGTAACGCTGCATCTCGAACAGGGCCGCTCCCTTGGCGAAATAGGAATTCCGCAAAATCCCCTGCTCTACCGGGTGCAGTTCCCCTTCGATTTCCAGCTTATCGGTCAGTTCGTTTTCCAAGTCGGCGTACAGCCGGATCGCGTGTTCCAGGTGGTCTTTCACCTCGCGGTCGAACTTGACGCGTTGGGTCTCGATACTGACCAGGCCAAACTTCTTGCGTGGCAACATCGAGCACCGCCGGTGACACTCCGCCACCAGGTACCGGGCCCAGGTCGAGCGCGAATCGTCCGGATAGCGGCGGATCGCCGTGTGTAGGTGCTTGATGGCCTGAAGGTAGGATTCGTTGCTTTGCTCCAGGAGCTGGAATGCCTCTTTGGGGACACTCTCGGCGACCTCTAAGGCCCCTTTGACCCGAGCCTCCCCTTCAAACATTTCCCCTTCCAGGTGCAGCACGCGGCCGAGCGCGAACAGCGAGTCTTGCCACTCCTTGCTGGAGGGCTCCAAGCGGCCATCCTCTAGGTTGGCAGCGAACAGACCCTTCGCTTCCGCCAGCTTGCCCTGTTCCATGTAGGCCTCACCCCCTAAGACTCGAGCGGCGTAAACCGACGGATCGCGGGGATAAAACTCCAGGCACTCCAGGACCATCTCCAACGCGTCTTCCGAACGGTCCAGAGCGACCAAGGCCTGGGCCATGGCGACCAAGGCCCGCGGTTGTTTGTCGCGGGATTCGTTTTGCCGGTACTCCTCCAAGATCTCAACCGCTCGGGTAAAGTCCTGCCCCTGGAGATAGGCGTCGGCGCTTTTCCAGAGATCTTCCGGAAAGTTCTCGGTGGCAAACCGCTGTTTGGCGAGTTGATGGTAGTTGTAGCCGGCGCTGCGGAACCGATGCCGCGCATCGATTCGTAGTTTGGTTGCTTCCTCCCACCCCCCCTGCTCGGCTTGTTCTTGAAGGTGTTCGCCCCAAGCCAGTTGCACGTCCCCTTCGGTTCGGAGCGCCTGTTCGCGGCGAAAGCAAGGATAAAGGGCCTGGCTAACTTCCAAGGCCTCGGCAAAGCGCTGCTGCGAAATGAAACGCTCGATTGCCTCGGTAACCCTCCGCCGAAAGTCGGATTCGTCGATCCAGGGGTTGCTAAACGGTTTGTCGAGCGCGGCCTCACGCAGTGTCCGCGCATAGATGGCGACCGATTCCTGTTCGCGACCCAGTTCGCACATCAGCTCCGCTTCCTCCAGTCCCGCCGCGACCGCTTCCGGGGTGCGGAAGTAGATTTTGCGAGTTCGCGTCGCCTGCTCCAGCGCCGCCTCTTGCTCGCCTCCCAGGCGGAGCGTGGTCGCCAGTAGGTACGAGGCCTTCCGCGTCGCGTCGGAGGCGACCAACTGATTGCCCGCCGCGCGGCCGAACAACCGAGCCGCGTCGGCCAAGGCCTCGCGTGCGTCTTCTTCTTTTTGTTCTTTCTCAAGCCGATGGTAGTCGGCCAACCGAATCTGCCCCTCGATCATCATCGCCTCGACATGGCGAGGAGAATTCAACGGGATGTCGGAGACAATCAAACGAGCCTCTTTATCTCGACCCAACTGGTGCAGAATCCGTGCTTCGCGGACCAATGCGAGTTCACGTTGTTCCGGCGAAAGGGTCTTCCGTTCGCGATATCGCTTGCTCCAGGTGAGGGCCTCTTCCCATTGGCCTGCCACGTCATCGGCCGCCAGATAGGCTTCGGCCAGCATCGCCTCGATCTCCTCCTGCCGCGCGGTCTCCTTGGGATAGGCGGACAAGAGCACCGGAATGCACTCGGCGTGGCGCTGGCCATGGTACAGGGCCCGGCCGAGCAGGTACTCGC
>JBBDIM010000117.1:0-23830 GCA_040880405.1 Pirellulaceae bacterium
AACCATTCTTCGCCTGGGTCTGTTTCCACGAACCCCACGAACCGGTCGCCTCGCCCCGCGATTTAGTAGCCCAGTATGCCGGGGCCAAAAAGCGGGGCGAAGCGGAGTATTACGCCAACGTC
Organism: Pirellulaceae bacterium; assembly: GCA_040880405.1. GTDB lineage: Bacteria > Planctomycetota > Planctomycetia > Pirellulales > Pirellulaceae > JBBDIM01. The sequence continues at coordinate 123 of JBBDIM010000117.1, forward strand.
GCCAATATGGATCGCGCGGTCGGTAGTTTGATGAAGACCTTGGACGAGCTCAATCTGGCCGAAAACACCCTGGTCCTCTTCACCAGCGACAACGGCCCCGAGACCCTCGACCGATACCAGGGTGCTTGGCGGTCGCACGGCAGGCCCGGGCCGCTGCGGGGGATGAAACTGCACATTTACGAAGGGGGAATCCGGGTTCCGAGCATCGCCCGATTCCCGGGCAAAATTCAGCCCGGCACCGAGTCGGCCGAACCGTTTTCCGGTGTCGATGTTCTCCCGACCCTCTGCGATATGGCGGGGGGCGAGTTGCCGGAAGACCTGGTGTTGGACGGGGCGAATGCCGTGGCGGCGCTAAAGGGCGAAAAAGTAGAGCGGGAGTCCCCCCTGTTTTGGCATTACTATCGAGCTTTCGGGACCGCGAAGGTGGCGATTCGCGAGGGGGACTGGAAACTAGTGGCCCACTGGGACGGCCCGGTCTTGAATCCCGGCGGCAGCTTGCATGACGGCGACTACGAGTTGATCAAAAACGCGAAGCTCAGCCATTACGAACTGTACAACCTAAAGAACGACATTGGCGAGGAAAAGGATGTCGCGGCCGACCATCTGGACGTCACTGCCCAACTGGCGGTCAAAATCCAGGAAAAATATGCGGAGGTCATCGCCGAGGCCCCGGAATGGGAACTGCCCGCTAAACAGCCGTAAGGCTCACCAGAACAGCGGACCTTCCTTTAAGTGGAAACGGAAAAATAACTTCCGGGTCGGCAAAAAAACAGGAGCCAACCAGGATTCGGCGCACGCGGAAAGGGGGAGAGGAGATGGAAATGACTGTCGAATTATTAAAACCGGGAAACGCAAAGACGCGGAGACGCAGGGACGCAGAGAAGCAACTAGCGTGGGAGAAGTCCCTCTGCGTCTTGCGTCCTTGCGTCTCAATCCCGTCTGACATTGCTAGGTCACCAACCTTCCCGCCCCGAGAAAGCCAAACCACAGCGAAGACCATCGGTGAAATCCGAGTAGTCCGTGGTTCAAAACGAAGCAGGATCTAACCACGAATGACACGAAATACACGAATAACAACCAAGAATTGAATGCACCGAAAAACCTCTCCCCGTATTCGTGTCATTCGTGTGTTTCGTGGTTGAAAAAGAGATCCGCGAGAGAGTCAAACAACGTGGTAACCTTTCCCGCTCAATTCCCTCCTTTGCAGCTTTGCGCCATTGCGAGGACCGTGGGGGGAACTGCGGGTTGGGTGTGCCCCCAAAGGCGAAGCAAGTTGGCACGTCGCAGGGGATGAGTCCGATTATCTAGAACTGGCAAGGCACGCAGCCCCGTGGGCCCGGCGATAATCGTACTTATCCCCCTCGCCACGCCGAAGCGAGTGCGCGGTTGAGAATTGATACGCCCTTGGCCGGTTGCGCGGGAGGGGGATAAGTCCCGTGTTGGATGCTTCGCACGCGGGTTTTCATTTTCTGAAATGCAGAGCGAGGGGACTCATCCCCTGCGAGGTCACGTCGTCGGGGATGAGTCTGGGCTGTCAAAAATTCGGTCTTGGGGCGGTTTTTGTTTGTGCGGGTTTTGTCCCGATTCCAAGGTCCGATAGTGAAAACCAATGTCGGGGAGAGTCCCCAGCGCGCAAAAAAAACCTCGCCGCGGGGCGAGGTCTGGCAGAAAGTTCGCAGGGAACCGAGTCGGCGATGATCCCGTTCGATGGAAGTTACCGGCGAACCGTCACCCCGAAGGCGACCCCCGTAATCAGCAGCGATTGGCTGTCTCCCGTACCGGCGAAAGGATTGTCCTCGCGGACGATGCCGGTTCCGTAGTACAAGGTGTTCCAGCTAATGTCGAAGGCGATGTCTCGCGTCAGGTAGTAACCGGCACCCAGTTTGAATTCACCGGCGACCACCGCGTTTTCGAGGGCGACGATTTCTCCACGCCATCCCCAGTTGTGACCCGCCAAGGCCTTCGCTTCGGCGTGCAGCATCCACTGGCCGCGACGAGTGAACAACCGTCCCCCCAACTGCCCGGTCAGGATGTTGTTTTCCATCTTGATGAAGGGGTTGCTCTCATCCTCGAATTTGGTGTACCGCAGGCCGACCAGCGGTTCGAAGTAGCCACCATGGTGACCCGCCTCCATCCGCCAGGTCTTATTCAACTCAACGCTGTTGAATTTACCCTCGTTCACGCCCACGTAGGACGGACCATCGAGGTTCCAGACCGTTGCCGACCAGCCATGGTCCTCGGTCGACATCCAGCCCAGATCGACGCGGTTACCCCAGGCCTTGTCGCCGTCGTAGTGGCCCGGCGCGGTATCCCCTCGGCCAACATTCATGTGCAGCCGATGGTATTCGAAGAACAGACCGTAGTTGGGGGAGATCGTATTACTCCCATACTCCTCGGTAATTCGCGGCGCGAAAAACTGAAGATCGTAGTTTTCAAAATTGACGTCGGTGAAAGGCTGGTAAAAACCAGGCAATTCAGGACTGCTTTGGGCGTGTGCGGATGAAGCGGCAAACATGCTCGCCGCGGCAATCAATCCCCACGTGATTTTACGAAGATGCAACATGGTCCACTGCTACCTTGTGACTTCCATGGTCGTTTGTGCGAACATCGCCCCGGATGGGGCGTTGACGAAAGTTCCTGCCATGCCGGTAGTATCGGAATTCCCGTCAACGCCAGTTAAGCGAGTTTGGTAAACTCTGCCGAAAATCTGGTCTAATCGGCAAAGATCAACACGCCTGACCCTCCCTTGGCCGGGCTTTAGGAAGACTGGGAAGTCTTTCAGGCGGCTTTTTCCCTTGAGAAAAGCTGGCACCGCCAGCAGGCGGAAATGTTGTTCCCTGCCCCCGAGGGACATATAGTAAAGGCAATGACTTGTTTCCCTCAGGAAGGAATGGACATTCGATGAATTGTCGTAACCACAGCGTCTACCACTACGTGACCCGCGCGGCAGCCGCTGCTTGCACCCTGGTCCTCGCGATTCAAAGCGGAATGGCCCAGGCCGAGCAGCCCGAGGCTCCTGCCGAGCCGGAAAAGGTCGTTTTCCTCCGCACCAAGACCAACGACCAGGGGCAGCCGGTCAGCCTGCAAACCGCCGTGGCCCGCTATGTGTCCGCCGATGGCAAGTCGAAAGTGACTGTCGACCTGATCGGGGCGGTCCATGTCGGAGAGCGGTCGTACTACGACGAACTGAACAAGCGGTTCCAGAAGTACGAGGCCCTGCTTTATGAAATTGTCGCCCCGGAAGGGACCCGGATTCCCAAGGGGGGCGTGCAAGGGGGTGGAGGACATCCGGTGAGTGCCCTGCAAACCGGGATGAAGGACATGCTCGGGCTGGAGCACCAACTGGAAATCATCGATTACACGGTCGAGAACTTCGTCCATGCCGACATGACCCCGGATGAATTCGCCGCGGATATGAAAAAGCGGGACGATGGATTCCTGCACATGTTCGGCCGAGTGATGGGTCAGGCCCTCGTGCAGCAGTCCAAGGCGAAGGGATCGCAGGAGACCGCAATGTTGGCGGCAATGATGTCCAAGGACCGAGAAACCCGCCTGAAGCAGGTCTTCGCCGACCAAATCAAGGACATGGACGGCCAGATGCGGGCGATCGAAGGGACCAAAGGCTCGACCATCATTTCCCAGCGCAACGCCAAGGCGTTTCAGGTGCTTCGCCGCGAAATGGGTCAGGGGAAAACCAACTTCGGCGTCTTCTACGGAGCGGGGCACTTAGCCGACATGCACAAGCGGCTGGTCAACGACTTCGGCATGAAGCTCGATTCGATCCAGTGGGTCGACGCCTGGGATCTGACGAAGTAATCCTCCCGTAGCCACGCTCGCGTAGAGCGTGGGAGCCGGCGGGAAAAGTTTGCCCCTGGGGCCACGTCGGCTAGCACTTCCCCCACGCTTTTGGCAAGCGTGGCTACGACGGGTGTTCGCCATGTAAAAACATCTCCGATGTCAAGCGGTTTACAACAAAATTAGCGTCTTTATACTGGCAACTCCCACGGATCGATGGAGCCAGTGTTGACACCTCTGGCTGGAGGTCCTTGGTCGGTTGATCCAGCCCCTTTTCTCGATGCGAGATCCGCACGGATGGTGAAGTTCTCGATAAACCAAACGACCACCATGCGTTGGTCGTTCGACGAAGACCTGGTCCACTACCAGCAAGCGGGCATCGGAGCGGTCCATCTCTGGCGGCGGAAATTATGGGACTTCGGGGTCGAAAAAGCCCACCACCTGGTCGAGGAACTGGGGCTTGAAGTCTCTGCCCTGAGTTGGGCCGGTGGATTTACCGGGGGGGATGGCCGGGGATATACCGAAAGCCTCCGCGACGCCAAGCAGGCCTTGTTCGAAGCAATCGACCTCCGGGCCAAATGCGTGGTGGTGTACTCCGGTTCCCGGGGTGGTCATACCCTGAATCATTCCCGCCGCTTGCTCCAGTCGGCGGTATCCGAGATTTTGCCCATCGCGGAAGAGCATGGCATCTCGCTCGCCATCAAGCCAATGCACCATGGCTACGGGACCGAATGGTCGATTTTTCGCAAACTGGAAGAGGCGATCCAGTTCACGCAAATGATCGATTCCCCCTATCTGAAACTAGTACTGGATCTCTATGAATTCGGCCGCTTGCCCATCGACCGCATTGCGTGGGATGAATTGGTGCCGCGATTGGCCCTCGTGCAACTCGGCGATAGCAAGGCCCCACCGAGGGACGAGCCGAATCGTTGCCGCTTGGGTGAGGGACAGCTCCCCCTGGAACAGTGGGTCCGTCGGCTCAGCGAACAGGGATACCAAGGCTACTACGATGTCGAGGTCATTGGTGCCGACGTCGAGAATCAGCCCTACGAAGGGTTAATCGAGCATAGTCTCGATTATTTCCGCGCCTTGGAAACCCGGGTCAATCCGTAGATTTTCCCCGCGGAATTAGCTCCAGGCAGACCAACCGATCGTCACCCCGCACATACAGTAGCCCGTGCGAGAGAATGGGCGCGGCCCAGGCCGGATATCGCAGCAAAGGTCTGCCAGTGGTTCCATCTTGGCGAAGCTGGACCTCCGCCAGCACCTCGTACTTCTCCGGGTTCGCCTTGATCAGCCGCAGCCAACCATCCTCGCTCAGGCAAACCAAGTGATCGTCCACCAGCAATAGGGAGGCCCGAGTCAGCCGCGGCTGAGACCAGCGAACTTCTCCCGTCTTCCACTCGACGCACTTCAGATCGGCGTTGCCGGAATGCCGCCCGCTGCTGCCATATAAAAAGCCATCCTGCTCGACGCAGGTGTTCCAGTGGGTTTGCATGATCATGTCCCGGGTGCGTTCGTTGTCTTTCCAAACGACGTCGTACCCACCCGGCTTTACCTTCAACAAGGCAGCCCCAGGGCCATACGTCTCCGAAATAAACACCTCGTTGCCCACAATCAGCGGTGTGCTGGCGTTCACGCTGTCGCGGACTCGGGCCCGCCATGGGAAATGAAACTGCTGCGTACCGGTCCTTGGGTCAAACGCCAGCAGGCCCGCTCGGGCAAAGGCAAAGGCCCACGGTTGCCCCTCGATTTCCGCCCAAGTCATGCTGGCGTAGCTCGCGAGGTCATTTCCCATTTGGTACTTGAGCTCGCCAGTCTTTTTATCCAAGGCGACGATGCAACTGCCACTCGGCTGCACGCGGTCGAGATCGAATCGCCCGGTATCTTGCGACTCGGCCGGGCTGCCCCCCACCATCACCAACAGCAAATCCTCAAACACAACCGGCGTGCTACCCACCCCAAAAAAGTTTTGCACCACGCCAAACTCTTCGTTTAGGTTCCGTTTCCAGAGGAGTTTTTGCTCGGCGACATCCAGGCAGTGGAGTTCTCCTTCGGCTCCGTACAGGTAAACCCGGCCGTCATCCACAATCGGGCTACAGCGGGGGCCGTTGTTGTACCCGAGCAAATCCTCGTAGTCGGTCGGATAGCCATACTGCCACAACAGCTCCCCCGTTTCGGCGTTGAGCACATCGAGCCGCGCCTGATTCTCATGCCGATCAAACTGAAAATACTTTCCCTCGCTCACCGTCCCAATTGCGTACCCGGTCCCCAGCGGCCGTTGCCAGATTACCTTGGGCCCTTCCTCCGGCCAGTCCGTGAGAATCCCTGTTTCCCGGCTCGATCCATCCCGCCGCGGCCCGAGAAACGTCGGCCAGTCCTCGCCCGAGGTTTTTGACTTCTGCCCCCGAGTATTCTGGGCGCTCGGAGTTTGAGCCGCGACCTCTGGGGCTCCGACCTCTAGGGCATTACCTTCTTGGGCTGGTGAACCACACGCCACCAAAAGTGTCAGGGAAGGTGCCAGCAGCAAGATAATCAGCCAGTAGGGTTGCCGTGTCATCATGGGATATGGGAAGTTGTCTGGGAAGGATTTTTGAGCGAGGCCTCAAGGCCGAGGCAGGGATACCTTCAGTATATCCCCCGGAAATTCGAGTGGCCATGATGGAGTTGCCCCCGATTCGCTGAATGAATCAACCACGAATGACACGAAAGACACGAATAAAGAAGAGGGTAGTCAGGTAGGATTGATTTCGCGACCGTTCTCCATAAATCGTTCCGAATCCCCACGCGGCTAGAAGCCTCAAACGCGGCGTTTTCGCCGCTTGCGATTCGTGTTATTCGTGTGATTCGTGGTTAAAAAAAGTGCTTGAATTGAACGAGACCCAAGGTGGGGTTTGTAAGGTGTCCCAGGTGGCTGCATGTCCGACTTTGTAATCAACGATCAGATTCGCATCCCATGGAGCGAGTTGACCCTCACCTATTCCCGCAGCCGCGGCCCGGGCGGGCAGAACGTCAACAAGGTGAACTCCAAGGCGAGTCTCCGCTGGAACATCACCACCACCGACGCGATCTCCGAGCACCTCAAATATCGCCTGACCAAGCGGTGGGGAAACCGGATCACCACCGGCGGTGACCTGATGCTGCATAGCGACACCCACCGCGACCAACGGGCCAATAGCGACGCCTGCCTCCAAAAGCTCCGCGAGATCCTGCTCGACATCTCCCGACCCCGAAAACCCCGCATCGCCACCAAACCCTCCCGCGGCGCCATCGAGCGGCGGATCGAATCAAAACGCCAACAAAGCCAAAGAAAATCAACCCGGCGGCAATCTCGGCGTATTGATCCGGAGTAAACATCCCCCCTGGGACCGCCGACGTCCCGTCGGCGCTCTGTGCGTTCTCCATTCACTCGTTGCATCTGCACCCTTGCTGCGGTAATCATCGGTGATGAACGTGTTCACCTTCCATCTCGCCAACTGCGGAATCGCCGCGACTCTCCGGGCACTGGTGCGTCCTCCGAACTCCGCTACCACACCGGGTCTCCTCCACGCGGAGTGCATGATCCCGATGACCCTCGGTCGCCCGGTGGCCCTCCCGACGCGTTACCGCCCTGATCAAATCGCGCTCTTCGCGCGGTGGGAGAATGAAACCGCGATTGACGATTTTCTGGCCACCTCAAAGCTAGGAACAGAACTCGCCACAGGATGGCACGTCCGCATGGAGTTTTTGCGTCGCTGGGGGTTCATTTCCCAGTTCGATGACCTCCCGACAGTCGCAAGCGACCACGACGAGCTGCGTCCCGTCGTGGCGGTTACCCTGGCGCGTCTGAAACTAACGCAGGCAGTTCGCTTCATTCGCTGGGGCAAACCGGTGGAACAGCAGGTACGCGACCACCCAGCCACCACCATCTCACTCGCGGCCATGCGCCCGCTGGGAACCTTGTCGACCTTCAGCATTTGGAATACCCAAAAGGCAATGACCGATATGGTCAACGGCCGCTCGCAACAGCCGCTGGCCAGCCGACATGCCAACGCCATGCAGGAACGCAACCGAAAAGATTTTCATCACGAATTCACCACGCTGCGATTCCGACCGATCTCAGAACACGGGATCTGGCAGGATAGAAACCGGTATTTGCCGAAAGTTATTTGATCGCCGCGACCGAACCATCGCATGTACCCGAGCCGGGCGTCGGGTGACACTGGCGGCTTGTTCGGCCGGGTGGCCCCGTGATTCACGCTTTGTCATAATGCATTTTGGGCATTCCGTGCGTGGCGCTTCGGAACTTGCTCAGCATGGAACACTCAAGCACTGGCAAGCGTGCCAGTGGCACACGCCGTGGGTGATTGGCTCGACAGTGCCAACCCGCCGCAGGAAATCCGACGACTAAAAACTGAAATCCCTGAAAGGTCGAAACCATGATGAAGAGGATCCTCGGTTGTCTCCTCGTACCGCTCCTGGCCAGCGCCGTTTTGGTAGATGCCGCCGAACCAAAACCTAACATTGTCCTGATCCTCAGCGATGACCAAGGCTGGATGGACTACGGTTTCACGGGTCACGAGAGCATCGAAACTCCGCACCTCGACGAACTGGCGAAACGCAGCGTGGTCTTTGAACGCGGCTATGTCGCCTCACCGCTTTGCCGTCCTTCCCTAGCTTCCATCATCACGGGGCGTTTTCCCACCGAGCACGGGATTACCGGAAATGACGTGGACGGCCGTAACAACCGCGAGGCGCTGGACAAACCGCTACGCGCGGCCTTCCACAAGTTTCCCAGCTTCGTCCGTGAGTTGACCGCCAGCGGCTACCTAACCCACCAATCAGGCAAATGGTGGGAGGGTTCGTACCAGGACGGTGGCTTCACTCACGGCATGACGCGCGGCGGGCGGCATGGCGACGCCGGCCTCACCATTGGCCGCGAGGGCTTGAAACCGGTAACCGATTTCATCGACATGGCGAAGGCGGAGAAGCAACCGTTCTTTGTTTGGTACGCACCGTTCCTGCCGCATACGCCGCACAATCCGCCACCGCGGCTGTTGGAGAAGTACTCGGAGCCGGATCGCGCGCCCGATGTCGCGAAATACGACGCGATGTGCGAGTGGTTCGACGAAACCTGCGGCGAGTTGCTCGACCATCTCGACCGCCAGGGCCTGCGTGAAAACACCATCGTGCTCTACATCTGCGACAACGGCTGGGCCGCCACCAGCACCAACGCCGCCGACCCCAACCAGCAGCGCTGGAAAGGGTTCGCCCTTCGTTCGAAGGGTTCACCCTACGAAATGGGCATCCGCACTCCCATCATGATCTCATGGCCCGCGCGTCTGGAACCGGTACGTTCGCCTGATCTCGCCCATGCCATCGACCTTTTTCCGACCATCACCGCCATGGCTGGGATCAAGACTCCGGACGACTTACAAGGCATCAACCTCCTGGATGAGCAAGCCCGCCAAGACCGCGACACGCTGTTTGGTGTCGTTCATTCCATCCACACCATCATCCCTGGAAAACCCGACGACACCCTTCAATACCTTTGGTGCGTTTCCGGCGATTGGAAACTGCTGCTCCGCTACCACGGCCAGGACACGACCCAATACAAAAACGTCCATCTCTGGGACACCCACCCGGTGCGGCTCTACAACCTCAAGGACGACCCGCACGAGAAAAACGAACTTTCCGCCAGCCATCCGGAAATCGTGGTAAAACTGCGCCAGAAAATCGAGGCTTGGCATCCGCTCGGAAAGAAATAACCAGTCCCGACCCCCCGGCCTCGACAACAACCCGGCTGAGTGGCACACGGAGTTGTTGATCGGTTCAACAGTGCCACCCCGCCGAAGGCATCACCCCATGGCAACCACCCGCCTCTTCTCAGGCATCTCCCTAGCGGGCCATAGTTGCCAGAGCCCGTGTACGGGGATGAGTTCAATTACAGAGAGTCGGCGGCACAGAACCCTCATCCGCGGCACCCGTAATTGTACTTATCCCCCTGTGAAACGCCCCATCCTCAAACCAACCCGCAGGGCCCCCACGCCTGCGTGAGCGTAGCCACGCTTGCCAAAAGCGTGGGGGAACTGCTCACCCGGCTGGGAGGCACCTGTCGACGGCCGGAAACTCTCGTGGGCCAATGGCACGCTTGCCAGTGTCTGGAACTGCGATTAAGGCCTGCCTTCTTCTCCGTTCCACGGAAAATGAGCTTCTCCCACAACCGAATTATCCCCTGATTCACGCTTTGCCATAATGGGCCTCGGGCAAACCGCGCACCGAGGCTTCGGCCCGGACTCAAAATGGGAAGCCAAGCACTGGCAAGATGCCAGTGGCACACGGAAGGCTATGCTTTTGACAGTGCCACCCGATCCGTCAAAACTCAGAAACCAGCTGCCATGAGACGAACCACTATGACACTTATCGATGACGCCGGCTTCAACCCTTACGGGCCGGTAACGCAACTGCCACTATTCCCCGGATATGACGGCAAGTCCGAGTGGGTCTACCTTGTTCAGTGGTACATGCCGGGATTGGGGATTAATATCGCGTTGTGGAAAAAGTCCCACTCTCTTGAACGAAGTGTCTTTGCCACCGGCTTGCTCTGTGTTGAGCCGTGGTCTGCCGAAGAAGAAAGAGAAATACTCGCAATGCTGGAAGAGCAGGACGACAGCTTGACAGATTCCGAGAAAATAAAAAACGTCCTTGAGGCAAGAGCCGAAACCGTAACTTGGGATTGGACACCCCTCATTGATAAAGCGGTTACTATTGACCCTGAAGAAATTGAAACCGTTTGGGCCATCCTGCCTCAGTTTATCGCTGGCGAAAAGGCTGAACTGCTAGGTACTGGGGATGCCATTCTTGGCATTGCGAATACGCGGGATGTCCAGGGAGAAGTCAGGAGTTGGGAAGCGACACCCAAGGGAACTGGAAGTTTCTGGGGTGCTGCGAATCAGCTACTTGAAATCGCTCAAATCGCCGGTTTGCCCCCGCAAGAGACCGGCAAGAGGCATCGAGAATAACTTCCAGGCCGGGGACGGGTAGGAGATGTCGCTTCCGCAGTCCTGGCACACTTGCAAAACCACGAGCGTCCGTGTTTCCCCACTAGCCTTATCCGCGGCATTCGCATCGGAACTCATCTCTTTTTCTCTGTGGCCTCCGTGTCTTTCGTGGTTAAAAAACGAGCCGCGGATTAACGCGGAGAATCGCGGATGGGGTTACCCGCGGTTCGTCGTTCTACTCGCTTGCGATCCGCGTTAATCTGCGGCTAAAAACTTCATGTCGCCCCGTTGGGGGCTTAAGAGGTTCTGAAGAACTCCTCACCAGGGGCTTACGCCCCTGGCTATTACGTGTCGCCCCTGTCGGGGCTGGGCTCTGAGCTTGGTGGCAGCTGTTTCTCACTAATCAACCGGGGGTAGTCTTTGGTGAGCTGGGGCACTCTTTGGCCGGGTTCGCGAACGAACGGGGATAAGGTCAATTACGGGGACCGCGGCCGAGGGTTCTATCCCTCCGACTCTTTGTAATTGAACTTATCCCCTGATGGTGCGTCGCTAGTTACGGCTCTGTGGTCTCTGTGCCCTCGGTGGCTAAGAAAAGCGATAGCCACAGAGGTCACAGGGCGAAGTACTTACGGTGGTCCGCGTTGTGGGAGGCTCGCCCGTGTTCGACACAAAAATTCATTCCTGGCAGGTCCTTCACCCTCGAATCCTGGACTGGGCGGCCATTGATAAAAAACTTACCCCGTCTGTGTGCCCTCTGAAGCCTCTGTGGCTAAAAAAATAACCGGCAGGGTGGCACTGTTGAACCGGTCGATTGCCTCGTGTGCCACTGGCATCTTGCCAGTGCTTTGGTTCTCTATCTTCAGCACGCGCCGAAACCTCGCGCGAGGGGCGGTCAAGCTAAACTCCATTATGGCAAAAGGTAAATCACCCGGCCACGCGATCCTGGGAGCGGCAGGGCTTTAACCCTGCCGGGAAACGGGTGGTTTTGGCTGAGTCGACCGGTGATTCAAGCCTTGCCATAATGGGAGTCAGGTGGGTGACGCACGGTCGGGGCGACGTTTGTTCACAATGGCACAACAAAGCACTGGCAAGATGCCAGTGGCACACGGAGTTGTGCATCGTTTTGACAGTGCCCCCCCCCCCAACCCCCCCCCGTCGGATGGGGGAGAAGCAATTGCACAAGGAGGACGTGGGGCGGCTATGGGCGGAGCGTTCCGGCGGGAGATGTGTTTTTGTGTGGATCGTGGATAAGGATTGGGCGATGCTGGACTCCGCACTAAACGCGATCTAAGTTAAAAACCGCCCCTTCAGGGCTCACGGTTTCTATTGCGGGCCAAAACCCAGGGCGTTGCCCTGGGCTGTCGTGCGGGCGCCCTTTCAGGGCTGTGGAAGAACGTGGCACGACGCAGGTTTGCGTGATCCGTCCCTTTTCATCGCATGCCGCCTCTGGCTCTGTGATCTCTGTGACCTCGGTGGCAAAAAAGTAGAGCCGCGGATTAGCGCGGATGGGGTGCCCGCGGCTGGTCGCTCTACCCGCTTGCGATCCGTGTCAATCCGAGTTAATCCGTGGCTAAAAAAGATGTCAGCCACAGAGGACACAGAGAAAAGTGCTTGGGGTCGTCCACGACATTCGCGGCTTCCCCAAATTCAATTAAAAATTCACTCGTGGCAGGTCGCTCACCTTGGAAGCCGGGCCCGCGTGGCACGGTTACCAGTGGCACCCAAGAAAATCGCAACCAACCGTAACTCTTACTCTTAATCTTAATCCTAATCCTAATCTTCCTCCTCCTCTCAGGGCCGGATTAAGATTAAGAGTAGGATTAAGATTAGGATGACCAAGCGGAGAGAGATGATCGCCGGCCGGGTGGCACACGGAATGGTCGATCGGCTCGACGGTAACACACGGCGCGGCCATTGATAAAAACGTACCCCCGTCTCTCTGTGCCCTCTGAGACCTCTGTGGCTAAAAAAAAGTATCGCGGCCAGCGTCTAAAAAATTGCCCCGCGGGCAAGGACACGAGGATCCGGGTCGTGATTCACTCTCCAGGCTGGGGCAGTCTCGCTCCGCTTGCCGCCTCCTGACGGCCAGCGGGTGTTGAGATATAATTGAGGCCATGGCGGCAAGATTGTTCCCCATGAGCTCAACGGTATCCATGGCAGCGCGCAAACCCTCGGAAGACATCGATCACATTTTGAAGTCCTGGCCGTTCGAGCCGGGTCGTCTTTCCGCGCGCCTGATCGGGATCAAAGGGGGCCGCGATGTGCTCCAGATGCGGATCGAAATGGGGCTGCTGCAAATGGAGACCAGCGGCCGGCCCGATGGGGAGGAGCCGGAGGGGTTTTCCTCGTATGTCGATTTGCTCCAAAGTCGGCTCATTACCGAGCCGGATGTTGAGCTCTCACCCGAGGAGTGCATGGAGATTGATCGAGAGTTCGTGCAGTATTATCACCGCCGGATCTGCTGGTTGGCCCTGCGGGAATACGAACGAGCGGTCCTCGACGCGGAACATACCTTACGGCTGATGGACTACTGTTTGGAGTGCTCCAGCGATGAGGAATGGGTCGACAGTCACGAGCATTTCCGCCCTTTTGTGATGTTCCATCGCATTCAGGCCAAGGCGCTCATTGCTTTGGAATCGACCACCCCGGAACAGGCGATCGAGGAGCTGAACCTCGGTTTGGAGGAGCTGCGGACCTTGTACCAGGACGAAGACCTGGAAGAGGAATTCGAGGAGGACGACATCCGGCATCGGTTGGTGGAACTGCGGGAGACTCTCCGCGAGCAGTTTGATGTCGGCCAAACCCTCCGCGAACAGCTTCAAGACGCGGTGGCAACGGAGCAGTACGAACTGGCGGCGAAGCTCCGCGACCGGATCGACCGGCGTGGCGGCGGGATGCGTTAGCCTCGTTCGACCGTATGGTATGATAAGGGCTGCTCTTTGAAAATTTGGGGCATGCAGCACTGTGCAAACGTTCACAAAATCCCAAACGCAAAGGATCTCGTGTGGAATCCACAAGCCCTTGGCCGCGCGGCCAAGGAAAAAACACCAAAATGGGGGTGTCTTAGGTCGTGGTGTTTTCCCTTGTTGGCCGTGAGAGCTAATTAAGGGAAGAGGCCCTCGGCTGCGGTTTTAAAATTCCCGGCCGCTTGGCCGCGCGTTTCCCCAATCGGGGGTCCACAAGATGTAGTGGTGATTGTGAGCACTTTTGGCCGAAAACCACAACCTGTACGGCCCCCGATTGGACAAACCACCCGGCCGAGGGGAGGCCAAGAAAATCCAGAAGAGGGGTAAAAGAATCTCAAACTACCCCGCCTGGCAGAGGGAGCAAACGTACGCAATCTCTAAGAGGCACCGTGGTCGGCCAGCGCCTGCTGGAAAGAGGTCCAGAAGGCGGTTTGGCTTTCGTATCGCTCCGGCTGCATTTGGTACTTGAATAACTCCAGTGACTCAAGCTGCCTGCCGGTCAAATCGAGATAGGAATAGTCGGGCGAGGCCATCGGATTTACAAAATCGGGGTCTCCCGGCTGCCGAGCATGGGAGAAGCTGCCATCCTCATTCAGCACGAAATTGGCCAGCAGGGTCGGCAGTTTCATTTGCAACTGAAAGGTCATTTTCTCGCGTGGTGACAGTTCGGCGGTCGCCTCGTTCCACGCCTCGACAACCGCCGGTGGTGTCCGACTGTCGGGGAATCGGATCATGAACCCAAGACCGACACGCGTCAATCCATCGAAATTCAAGTCGATTTGAGCCGGTGGCGGGAGCAGTAGATTAAGCATCCCTTCTTCATCGAGTTGGGCCAAATCGATCGGATCGGCCAAGCGGTGGATCATCTGGACGACTTCCAGTTCTTCGCCCGAGAGGGTCTGCAGGAAGCTCTCCGGATCGTAATATCCCTCTTCCTCCAATGCCCGGGTGAGGAGATCGCCATACTCCCGTTTCAGGGTCGCGGGATCGGCATCTTGGGCGTATCGCCCGCCGGTTTCGACTCCAAACCAGGAGGACCAAGCGGTTTGGACCTGTTCATCCAGCGGCTGTTCGCTCTCGTGGGCCTCCGCTGACGCGTACCCGGGGCGACCTTGCTGGATCAGGATCTCGCTAAACAGGCTCTGCAGCCGGGCCTCCGGAGATGGTTTGCTGATTGAAGAGGCTGACCGATCGGCGACACCGCCCACCGCAATTTCCATGTCCGATCCTTCACACTGTAGACCAACGGCAAGTCGACGCCTGTTGCTCTAATCGGTTGGAAGGAGGGCGGATCTTAACGGTTAAATCGGGCTAAAGTGCCCGATTCCTGGTTTCCATTGGGAGAGTTAAGCCGTTTAAAACGGCTGTTGAAACGGTTGCGGGAAGGCCGGGGGGAGGATCGGCGGGAAGGGAGAAGTGATCGGCCCCAACCCGCGATACGGCTCGCCCCACAGATGATAGGGAACCGAGTAGGGGCGGAATGGCCGCTCCCACTCTCCGTAAGGTCGGACCGGTCGGCCCCATTCCTCCACCACATGAAACTGGTCGGTTCCATCGCCCACCTGGATCGAGCTGCGGCGGTGGTGATAGCCCGATTTCATGTAGGTCGGATGTTCATGGAAGAGGACATCCGGGGTCTCTGTGAACTGAGACGTCCGCTCGCCCGTTTCAGGATCGTGACTGTAATAGCTTGGCGCGGTCAGCCAATCCTGGGCATTTGCCACGGAAAGAAACCCGAGCAAACATACCCCGGTTAGGGCGACGGTGATTCGATTATTCATTCTCTGACCTCTTGTTGCCTTGGCGAAGTGGACCGAATTATCTCGGTCAACGGCACCATTGTGGGCACGAAGTGACGACGACTTGCCGCAGGATCCAGTCTGGTGGAAGCGACGCACGGGAGAAGTAACTCATCGAATCGGGGGTATCTTTATTCTAATCGGAGATTTTCAAATCCCAAGCCTTCATTTCCGCGATTTGCTTCGCTTCGGTCATGTCAAAATGAAGAGGTGTAAGGGTTAAATGTCCTTTGAGGAGCTCCGAGAGGTCGGTCTCCGGCCCCTCAAGATCGGGCCGTGGGTCTCCGGTAGCCCAAAAGTAGTCGCGGCCACGGGGATCTTTACGTTTGATAAAGTGCTCTCCGTATCGAGCCACCCCCATCGGCACAACCTTGAGTTCCGCCTCGGATAGCGGGCGTTTCGTGGCAGCGGTGGGAATATTCAGGTTGAAAAGCTGGGATTGAGGCCCCTTCTGTTTCAGAAGTCGCTCGATGATTTTACGGGCCATCTGGGCCGCTGTGGCGAATTCGGCGTGTTCGTCCCACTCCAAGGATACCGCCACGCTGGTGATCCCAAAGAACGCTCCTTCGATTGCAGCAGCGACCGTACCTGAGTAGAGAACGTTGATTCCGGCGTTGAGCCCGCCGTTAATTCCGCTCACGATCAAATCCGGTCGGGTTGGACAAAATTCGAACACCCCAATCTTCACGCTATCGGCCGGGCTCCCCTCCACCGCCCATCCTCGGCGACGGCCGCCATCGAATACCTCTTTGCAGATTAATGGGCTAAGAAAGGTGATAGAATGCCCTACCCCGCTCTGCTCGGTTGCCGGGGCGACTACCGTCACCTCACCCAGGTGTCTTAGCTCGGCTTCCATTGCCGCCAAGCCCGGGGCATAGATTCCATCGTCGTTGGTCAGCAGGATATTCATGCCGTTCGTTTCTCCGGTCGGGATTTACTTGGTTTGCTTCGATTTCATCTTACGTGAACTTACAGGAAGGTAAACGAGACTGCATCGTGCGATTAACGGGGAAAACGTCGTTTAGGCCGCGGAGCTTTTCCGCGGGCTCTGTGAATTTGGGGAAACCGAGATTCCTGGCGGTCAAGCATTCCCCGCTGGTTGGAAATTCGGCGACGCGTCGATATAATCGCCTCTTCCCCGCCCGCCGCTGTTTGGCGGGATTTTTTATTGAACGACCGCTAGAGTCGGACTTCGTCCATGAATTCGCCAGCTTCCACTGCCAACCCAGCCATCGATTCTTCCGGCATTTATGCCGAAAAGGTATTGGTGCTGGATTTTGGTTCGCAGTACGCTCAGCTCATTGCACGTCGAGTTCGTGAGCAGAATGTTTATTGCGAGATCGTCCGGAACGACATCACTGCCGAACGGATTTTGGCCCATAATCCTCAGGGAATCATTCTTTCCGGAGGGCCCTCCAGTGTCTACGAAGAAGGCGCACCGAAATGCGACCCTGCTCTGTTCGACTTGGGAATACCGATTTTGGGGATTTGCTACGGCATGCAGTTGATGTGCCAGCGGTTCGGTGGGGCGGTCAAAAATGCGTTTTCCCGCGAATACGGTCACGCTCGAATCCAAGTCGTCGAAGATTCCGGTCTATTTGCCGGAATGCCAAGCGAGACCGATGTCTGGATGAGTCACGGCGACCAGGTCGAACAAATCGCCGGGGTGTTTCAACCCTTGGCCTCGACGAAAACCTGCCCTGTGGCCGCGATGCGGCACACCGAGCGGCCTCTGTTTGGAATTCAATTTCATCCGGAAGTGACGCATACGCCGCTGGGAAATCAGATCTTGCGAAATTTTGTGATTTCGATTTGTGGTTGCGATGGGATTTGGAAGCTAGGAGATTTCGCCCGAGAGGCAGTTGCCAAGATCCAAGATCAGGTTGGTGATGCCAGGGTGATTTGCGGCTTGTCGGGGGGGGTGGACTCCTCAGTGGTCGCGGCCCTGTTGTACCAAGCGATTGGTAGCCGGCTTTCATGCATTCTCGTCGATAATGGCCTACTCCGAAAACACGAAGAGGCCTCAGTAATCGCGGAGTTTTCGTCCCATTTTAAGACCGACTTGCATGTCGTTTCCGCAAAGGATCGGTTCATGAAAGTCTTGAAGGGTATCGACGACCCGCAGGAAAAACGTCGGCGCATCGGACATGAGTTTATCGAATGTTTTAAAGCGGAAGCGGTAAACATTGAAAGTGCTCGATTTTTGGCTCAGGGAACCCTATACCCGGACGTTATCGAGAGCGGGGCAGCGCTTGATGGCCCCGCCGCCGTCATCAAATTGCATCACAATGTGGGTGGCTTGCCAGAGCAATTGGGGTTTGAACTAATAGAACCTCTTCGTGATCTCTTTAAAGATGAGGTTCGACGGCTCGGTTTGGAATTGGGCTTGCCGGATGACCTCGTATGGAGGCATCCGTTCCCGGGGCCTGGATTGGCCGTACGTTGCTTGGGTGAAGTCACGTCGGAAAAGTTAGCGGTGCTTCGAGAGGCTGACTCGATTGTGGTCAACGAGATAAAATCAGCCGGTCTCTACCGGCAAACTTCGCAAGCCTTCGCGGTATTGCTGCCGGTACAAAGCGTCGGGGTGATGGGAGATTCCCGGACCTATGAGAACGCAGTTTGCGTACGCTGCGTCAACACTGATGACTTCATGACCGCCACATGGAGTGATCTTCCTTATGAAGTCTTAGCCCGAATCTCAACCAGAATTATCAACGAAGTAAAGGGCGTGAATCGGGTCTGCTACGACATAAGTACAAAGCCGCCCGCGACAATTGAATGGGAATAGCATTTGGTGGTTGGACTCTTCAAAAAAACGTAGCTTATGAGAATTGCGACGCTAATTGAGTTCCCTTTACTGGGAGAGGATTGCTCGCATGGCAATCCCCACGAGACAATGTGGATTCGTTAACCTGCAGGGGTCGATTTACTGATTGCAATGAGCAAGAAATACATTTACTCAATCGAGCGACTAACAAAAAAACATGGTCCTCGTGAAGTACTAAGCGAAGTCTTTTTGGCCTTTTATCCAGGTGCAAAAATTGGCGTGCTCGGACGCAACGGATCCGGGAAAAGTACGTTGCTTAAGATCATGGCCGGCTTGGACAAGGAATTCGATGGTGAGGCGCGTCTTGCGGACGGATTCACGGCTGGTTATTTGCCTCAGGAACCGCAACTAAACCCGGAAAAGGATGTATTTGGTAATGTCGAGGAGGCCGTTGCTGGTAGGCGGCACCTGCTGGATCGTTTCAATGAAATTAGCATGAAGTTGAGCGACCCGTTGCCTGACGATGAGATGAATGCCCTGTATGAAGAGATGGGGACGCTGCAGGATAAGATTGAGGCGACGGGTAGCTGGGAACTCGATCGTGAGATTCAAATCGCCATGGATGCCATGAATCTTCCCGATGGTAATGCCGACGTTACCAAACTTTCCGGTGGAGAGCGTCGACGCGTAGCCCTTTGCAAATTGCTGCTGGAAAAGCCTGATTTACTGCTTCTGGACGAACCGACTAACCATTTGGATGCTGAATCAATTCTTTGGCTTGAGCGTCATCTGCATGACTATCCCGGCACGATTGTTGCGGTCACCCACGATCGGTACTTCCTCGACAATGTAGCTGGCTGGATCTTGGAAATCGACCGAGGAAAAGGGATCCCCTTTGAAGGCAATTACACTTCTTGGTTAGTTCAGAAGCAAAAGCGGCTTGAGTTGGAAGACAAACAGCAAGAGGCTCGGCGTCGGACTTTGGCCAAAGAACTTGAATGGATTCGTATGTCCGCGAAGGCGAAACAGGCGAAGGGCAAGGCCCGCGTCAACGCCTACGAGAAGTTAGCAGCCGAACAGTTCGAGGACAGCCCAGAAGAATTCGAGATTCAAATTCCTCCCGGTAAACGCCTCGGCGAATTGGTGATTGAGGCCACTGGAATCAGTAAGGCTTATGGCGACAAGGTTCTAATGGAAAACCTCAACTTTCGCCTCCCCCCGGGTGGAATCGTGGGCATCATCGGTCCTAATGGTGCCGGCAAGACCACATTGTTCCGGATGCTGACCGGCCAAGAGACCCCCGATGAGGGAGAACTGGTAATCGGCGATACCGTTGAAATGGGCTATGTCGATCAATCTCGCGATGCCCTGGATCCGGAAAAAACCGCTTACCAGGAGATTTCCGGGGGCCACGATACGCTTGACATGGGTGGACGGAAAATCAACGCTCGCTCCTATGTGGCGCGATTTAATTTCCGTGGCCCCGATCAGGAAAAAAAAGTCGGTGTGCTTTCCGGCGGCGAACGTAACCGCGTGCATTTAGCGGCACTGCTTCGAAAGGGATCTAATGTCTTGTTGTTGGACGAACCAACGAACGACTTGGATATCGATACCCTCCGCGCTCTCGAGGAAGCGATCTTGAATTACTCCGGCTGCGTGGTGGTCACTAGTCACGATCGATGGTTCCTCGATCGGATCGCTACCCATATTTTGGCCTTTGAGGGTGACGGATACGTTCACTGGTGTGAAGGGAATTTTGAGGCCTATGAGCAACAACGACGACAGCGTCTAGGTGCGAACCCTGATGAGCCGCAACGGTTCAAATATCGAAAACTAAAGCGGTGATGCAACGGGCGAGATGGTCATCTGGTGGCTATCTTGAACCAGCAAATAATACTTCATACGGCGATTTTTTTGGCGGGGAATTAGTTCCCGCCGTCGCAAATTTAAGCTATCCAAACAAGGAAACTTGACAGTGTCCATTGTTCGTGTCGGTTCGTCAGAGAAATACGCTTCAGGTTGGGACACCGCTTTCGGTACCTCTCAGAAAAAAAAGTCCTCTTCCCAATCTGCCGCCAAAGGGAAGGCGGACAATAAGAAGTCCTCCAAAAAGTCGAGCCCCAAGACAACCACCGGTAAAAAAGGATCAGCCAAAAAAAAATCGAAGTAAGCCCAGCGTGACTCACTCTGGTATTTACCAAGGCCTGAGATATCGCAGTTTGAATGCGCGACCAGGTAAATGACTTACGTCGGTCTTTTGATTGATGGTGGTGGGGTGATAAACAGCGTATTGTGCGTTCATGCCCATGGAGGTGGCTCCTCGCCGTCCATGTCCAGGTCATCACCGGTGTGCCATAGTTCCAGGGCTTGGATCACAGAATCCCTTTCTTCGCGATTGGTCCAGAGTGATTCCCCCTGTTCAAGTCGAACTTCGTATTGCCCTTCACACAGACACTGTTCGTCGCCGCAAAAGTGGGGAATATCCGAGATCCATAAGATTCGATAGAGGGGGACGTGTTTGTCGTCGATGATACAAAAAAGCGAGTTCATGGTGCCGCCTCCGTAGGTAACGTCAGTCGCGTCCGACTTCTATTATATTCCAGATTGGCCGAGAGAACGTCTTAGCCTTATTGCCCCAGTTCGCGGCTTCTTTGGGCAGCGGCAATGATGGCGTCGATCATGCTACCTCGTACGCCTCGTTGTTCCAGGACGTGGAGGCCTCGAATCGTAGTTCCCGCGGGGCTGGTAACCTGATCCTTTAGTTGGCCGGGGTGCAGTCCCGTTGCCAAAACCATTTCCGCTGCTCCCTTTACGGTTTGGGCCGCCAACTGAGTCGAAATGGCTCTGGGGAGACCCGTTTGGACACCTGCATCACTCATCGCCTCGATCAGTAGGTAGATAAACGCAGGGCCAGAACCAGAAAGTCCGGTTACCCCATCCATCAAATTCTCTTCCACTCGCCACACCTTTCCAACCGTCGATAATAATGATTCGACGAGATCGGCGTCTTCGGCGGTTGCTCCGTTGCCAACGCAGTACGCGGCAGCCGATTGGCCGACCAAGCATGGGGTATTTGGCATGACGCGAATAATTCGCTCCGTACCCAGGAAGCGTTGCAGTTTTTCAAGGGATACCCCAGCCAGGATAGACACGATCAGGCGATCTCCGGCAACTGGGGCAATTTCCTTGGATACCGCTTCGATGTATTGCGGCTTAACGGCTAAAAAAATCACTTCCGCCGATTCAAGCAAGGCCCGATTGTCAACGGCAAACTGGCAACCAGGGATCTTCGCCTGAAATCGTTCCGTGGCAGTGGAAGAGGGATCCGTGGCGAAAACTCGATCCGCGGAAAGTTTTCCCCCTTGCAAAAAGCCATGAGCCAGGGCCCCAGCCATCTGCCCCGCTCCGATAAAACCAATGGTTCGCGCCTTCACGGTAATCCTTTTGTTGCCAATAAGAGTAACTGGACCACAACCTGCCAATCTATTGCAACGACCGACGTTGAACAATTGGGTTCTCGACCATGCCTCTGCCCGATTTCCAAAAATAGAAGCGGCACGACAGAAATCCAGACGAAAATTGATATTGACCTCGAATTCCCCGTTTGCGAGCATTCCGCCCGCGTTTACCTTCGTATGTGCCTTGGGAGATCGAATCATGGCCAGGAACCACAGTTGGACAATTTACGTGATAATCGGCCTTCTAGTTGTGGGAACGGCGAGCTTCGCGCAAGCGGATGGGTGGTTCTACAATCCATTTGGCGGTTCAAGTGATCAATCGACGAAAACGGTCAAGTCCTCGAAGAAAACCGAGCCCTCGACCCTACAAAAAATGAATCAAGGCACGAAGGAGTTTTTTACAGGCCTCAATCCATTCGCAGCTTCCAAGTCGAGAAACGCATCAAGTGGCTCAATTTTCCCGAGCCGTAACAACCTAAAACCGAAGAAAAAAGATTCGAGCTGGAATTGGTGGTTTTCCAGTCAAAAGGAAGAACCCCCGCAAACTGTCGACGATTTTTTGGCCCGGGAGCGTCCCAGCTTCTAAAATTTAACCCTCCGGCGGAAAATTGAGGGGCTTTGGCCTTGGGGCGATTTCCCCACCTGCGGAATTTCACTCGGCCCGCGTCATTATCGATTGCGGGCCGTATTTGCGTATGGGCGTTTCCCCTATGCTTCCCAGAATAATTCCCACCGCCTGAAGGGTCCCAAATAATGCGGAAATTTGAATGCCGGTGCGGAAATGCGCTGTTTTTTAAAAACTCGCTGTGCGTTGCCTGCCAATGTGAGGTTGGTTGGTGTCCTGTCTGCCGAGCAATTCAAACCTTGATCCCGGATGAAGGGCAGAGTGGTTATCGCTGCGGCAACCCGGACTGTTTGGCTCCGCTGCGAAAGTGTCACAATTATCAGGTCGAACAGGTCTGTAATCGTTGTCTACCGGCAATCGATCTCGATCCCTCGCAAGCGGATGTTCCGTCTTCCATTGAGGCAACTACTCGGGCCGCACTGTGCGACTCCTGCCGATTCAATCGCACCATTCCCGATCTGTCCAAGCCGGGAAATCGAGAAAAGTGGGCCCGTCTGGAAGCTGCCAAGCGTCGGGTCCTGTTTGGAATCGACCTGCTCCGCTTACCTTACGGCGATGTCGATTCGGGCCTCCCGTTGCCACTCTCCTTTGAATTCATGGAGGACTTGCCGCCAACGGGCCGGCGATGGCATCAGGTTGGTGAAGCGGAGCAAATCTACACGGGGCACGCCGACGGCAACATCACCATCAATCTTCGCGAGGCGGATCCGGTCGAAAGGGAAAGGGCCAGAGTCGATTTCAATGAGGCCCAGCGGACGCTGATCGGGCACTTCCGGCATGAGCTGGGGCATTATTTTTGGCAACTGCTGGTCACCGAGGATTGGCTGCCCCGGTTCGTCGAGGCCTTCGGCGACCACGAGAATCCCGCGTATGGCGAAGCCCTTCAGCTTTACTATGAAGCAGGACCTCCCGCCGATTGGAATTTGTCGTACATCAGCGCCTACGCCTCAATGCACCCTTGGGAAGACTTTGCCGAGACTTTCGCGGCCTATCTGGATATGGTCGGGATGCTCGATACGGATCGGTATCTGGCGGGTGGCGAAGTCGATCCGGCGGTCGCCGACCTCCCGACGATGGTCCTCCGCTACCAAGCGATTTCGCTTGTGGCGAATGAGCTGACTCGTGAGATCGGGTTGATTGATATCGTCCCGAAGGTCTTTACCGACCCGGTCGTGCAAAAGCTCGACTTTATTCACCAGCTAACTCGCCACAGCTCGGGTCGGCTGGCTAAGTAATCTTTCTCCCCCTAGCGGGCGGGGTAGTTTGAGACTCTTTTACCCCTCTTCTGGTTTTTTCTTGGCCGCCCCTCGGCCGGGTG
>JBBDIM010000118.1:0-34802 GCA_040880405.1 Pirellulaceae bacterium
AAACCCCGCCGCTCGGGGTCAGCAATAACGAGCGGCGGGGTTTATCCCCGCCGTCTTCTCGTAACATTCTTTTCTGCCATTACCGCCGCATGTTCTGTCCGGCCATCGCCTGTTGGATCAACGCCTGGTACCGCTGCGGTTCGCTCCAAAACCGTTGCAGGTTGTCTTCGCTGCTGAACAAGTAAAGTGTGCCGTGGTAGGTCAGGCCGTAGCGGCGATCCCCTTCGGCTTGGCGACCCTCGGTCACAAACACGACCGGATCGAGACCCGAGAAGACCGGGCTAAACTGGTTGGGATCGGCCAAAAACTTCTTCTGATTCGCTTCTGAACCAAACAGGTAAACCTTGCCCAAGTGAACCGCTCCAAACCGGCGATCCCCCTTCTGCCAGGCCATCTTTTCGATCAGAGTCACTGGGCAGTAACCATCCAAGGCGAACTGGGGCTCCTGAGGGGGAGCGGCCGATCGACCTGGGGAACGGGCTCCTGGCTGGGCCTGGTTTCCGGCAACCGTGCCGGCTGCGGCGGCGCCGCCTGCCACCATTTCCGAAGGTTGTCGTTGGCCGGGGTTGGGATTCGAACTACCGGGCTGTTGGGCAATCCGGCTGTCGGCCGGTGCCGAGGGAGCAAACTGAGACTGAGGTGCGGGTCCACTTGGCTGGGATGTGGCAAATCGGCTGTTGGAGCTCGCGGCCGAATCGGCCTGCGGGGACGGGTCGGCCTGAGGAGCGGCATCGCTAGTGCCAAATCGTGAGAACCGCGAGGTCGGCTGATTGTTGCCCGCCTGAGCCACTTGGCCGCTCATCCCGCCCGCGGCCGCGCCGCCGGCTTGGGCGAGCTGACCCGCTTGCTCCGAGTTTCGCGAAGCGACCTGGCTCAGCATGTCGGTATACCGATCCATATCCTGCGGACTCAGCATTCGATAAACGAGCTGGCCGCTCGGAGAGATGATCACGTCTTGAGGCCAACGATCGACCTGATACTCCCGCGCAATCTCCGGATTCTGCGAGCCGTTGATTTTTACGGGAACATAGTCTCGCTCAAGCGACTGGGCGAACTTCGCCTGGTTGAAGACGTTGGCCTCAAGCCGCATGCAGGGGGGACAATTGTCTCCCTCGAAATGAATCAACACCAACTGATTCTTCGCGGCCGCGGCCTGCTTGGCGACTTCGATCGAGGGTGCCCAGCGGACCATGTCGTTCGCCCACACGGGAGATGCAAAGGTAGCGAGGAGGAGCAGTGATCTGACGGTCGTACGAAAATACATGAGACTTGGCCTCGGCTCGCTAGCGATGAATCCAGGCGAATTTAGGACGCTATCTGGAGATATCGGCGGAGCGGAGCAATGCCTGAATCGAAACTTGCGGATTCTACCGATTTTGCTGGATTTTCCGCTCAAACGGATTAAAGTGACGCAGGTAAGCTATCTGTCCCGGCCAGGACTTGATGACCGATGAACTGCGTAAGGAGCGGTCGTTGCCCGAATTTTCGGGAGATTTTAGTATCTCGGCTCCAAACCGAGAGAATGATAGCTTGACACAAACGCTCCGATGCTGAACAATCCGTGTAGTTTGAGGGTCGCGGAAATTTGGCGACCTTAGTTAAGCGAGCATGGTTCTGCCTATCTGTCGGAGTCTTCCCCTCAGGGAAGACCACCCTTAATAAGATCTCCGGGCAGTTTCGCTTAAGACAGTAGTGCTTAAGATAGTGTTGCTTAAGGCAGCTTTCCGTCTCATCACGCCATAGACGTTCGAAGACCGAGTGGCCGTGGCTGACTGATTTCGGGAAGCAATGAGTGTAAGGCATACCCTATGCCGGTTGAGTCGTGGCGATCTTTCGTCCGGTTCAAATCGTAACTATCGCGTCCCTGGTGGAAAGGAATTCCCCCGAGACAAAGATATCCCCTGATTCATGCAGACGACACTTGTCCGACCCATGGAATCAAGCGCTTGTGATGGCTTTCATCCGTGATTACCCACAAGTGAAAAACCGTTCGTTCCGTCGGCCACCTCATTTACGATCTCCCGTGATGAGTTCCCCGCGGAAGGAGTCCCTTTGTGGCTTCGGATCTCGCTTTGTTTTTCCGCAAGCTCTCAATCGTGATCGCCTATCGCAGACCGATGCTCAGCGCGTTGCGCTGCATGTTCGTGATAGGAAGGAATCTGTAATTTGCATGCCCTAACAAGCGGTGCCAACCGCAAGAACAGGATGTTCCCGAGTGCCCCAAACGGTACCGGGCACCAGCGGCAAACTCTCTCCCGATTCGGGAAATCATCTTTCTGTAGGTAAACATTCTCATGGCGAAAAAAAGACAGACTCGCTCCCGTACCGGTGGAGGTAGTGGTGGAGGCGGAGGTCGTCGAAGAGGAAGCGGAACTGGACAAGGAAGTGGTGGCCAGCAAGGTGGTTACCAAGGTGGCCAACAGGGCGGCCAGACCGGCGGACCTCGGGGTCGAGGCCGTTCCGGCGGAGGTGGTGGCGGCGGTGGACGTCGCCGAGCCGGTCCTCCCAGCTCAAATGTCCCGCGCAACAACCTGGATCAGGAAGAGTTCGATCCGAGTGAGCCGATTCCGCTAGAGCCTGGTTATGGCCTGCTGGAAATGCATCCCAACGGCTACGGCTTCCTTCGCAGCCCTGAAAACAACTACGCCCGCGAACGGACCGATCCGTTTGTCCCCGGCACCATGATCGAGCGCTACAACTTGCGGGAAGGGGTGTTGGTTCGCGGCATGATCCAACGTTTCCGCCGCGGCCAGGGTCCCCGGCTCCGCGACATCACCGATGTCGATGGAATGTGCCCGGACGACTACATGCAGGTCAAAACATTCGATGAATTGACCCCGGTCAATCCGTCGGAACATCTCAAGCTGGAGATCAACGGCGGCCCCCTTTCCAACCGTGTGGTCGACCTGCTAACGCCGCTGGGCAAGGGGCAACGCGCCTTGATTGTCGCCCCGCCGCGAACCGGCAAGACGATGCTGCTGCAAAACATCAGCAAGGGTGTTTCCACCAATCACCCCGAGCTGACGCTGATGGTGCTGCTGATCGACGAGCGACCGGAAGAGGTCACCGACATGCAGCGGAGCATCAACGGCGAGGTGATCGCGAGCAGTCTCGACCGCGATGTCGAAAGCCATGTGCGTCTCTCGCAGTTGGTCATCGAACGCTGCAAGCGACTGGCCGAAATGGGGCAGGACGTCTTCCTGCTGATGGACTCGATCACGCGACTAGCCAGAGCCTTCAATAAATGGGTCGGCGACAGTCGGGGTGGTGGCAATAGCGCCATCATGTCCGGTGGTATCAACGTCAAGGCGTTGGACATCCCCAAAAAGCTGTTCGCCACGGCCCGGTCGTTTGAAGAGGGTGGCTCGCTGACGATCGTCGCCACCGCCCTGATCGACACCGGCAGCAAGATGGACGAGGTGATCTTCCAGGAGTTCAAGGGAACCGGCAACATGGAGCTGGTCTTGGACCGCAAACTGGCCGACCGCCGGGTCTGGCCCGCGATCGACATCTCGCAGTCCGGCACGCGTCGGGAAGAGTTGCTCCTGGACGAGGAAACCCTCAACGCGGTGGTCGCCCTCCGGCGAACCTTATCGTCGATGCACCACTGCGACGCCATGGAACAGCTAACCCGGCAACTGGCCAAATACGACAACAACGACCAGTTTGTGAGTCTGATCGCCAGCACGCGGGAACGGTACTAAGAACGGTACGCGTTCGCAGAATTTGAAAATCGAAGACACCGGCATTCCCTGGGGGATGCCGGTGTTTTTTTATTACCCTGACGTGAAAGATCGTTATGGATCGATCCGCCGAAACTCCATTCTCAGAGATCGAAACAAAAAGAGGTTGTTCAGGGAAATATCAATTTCCCGAACACGATGTTTTCGCGTGTTGCTTTTCGTGTATTTCGTCTGTTTCGTGGTCCCAAAAAATAGTCGAGGCTGGCGATGTAAACGCTGACCGGCAAATTGCCTCACTCTTCATCCGCGTTTATCCGCGTTAATCCGCGGCTTCCTTCCTCCGTATTCCTGGTCACTCACTTGTCATTGTCGCGGGCGCACTCGGCGCGGCCGCCGGACTTCTCTCTCCCCGCCGCATCGCCGCGCGGTCTCGCACCCACAGCCAAATAAACAGCGGCACCAAGCCCAACGCGGCCCACTGATACGCCGTCAATTCCAAAAAGTATCGCGGTTCCGGCCGGAGCCACTCGGTCACAAATCGAAACGCCAAATACGCCAATAAGTAGAGCTTAAATACCTGCCCCGGGAAACAGTTTCGGCGGATCAGCACGAACAGCACCACGGCACAGGTCAGGTGAAACGCCGCCTCGTAGAGCTGCGTAGGATGCCGATAGATGCTTGCGGCGTCTCCGGCGGTCGCAAAGAAAACGCCCCATGGCAACTCGGTCGGCTGGCCGAAACAGCACCCGGCGTGGAAACAGCCAAACCGCCCAATCGCGATTGCCAAGGCGACCGGCACGGCGTAGGTGTCGCCGGTTTTCACCTTAATATCCAGCACCCATTTGGCAAGTTCCACTCCAAAATAACCTCCGACCAGCCCGGCGACGATCGTCTTCCCATGGGCAAACCAAACCGTCCCAGCCAGCAGGCCTTCCCAGTCCCAGAGGGCAAACGGCAACTTGGCCCCGATCATCGCCCCGCAAAACGCCCCGATCGCCAGCCCAAACTTTTCCTGCCCTGAAAGGGGCAAGCGACTTTGCGTCCGGCGCAATAAGAGCCCCGCCACGGTCATCGCGGCCAGCATAATCAGAGCGTAAACCACGCCGGTCATTCGTTTCTCACGTTTTGATCAATTGCCCCGCAGCGGTCAGTTCCGGCAGCGGGACATGCCCCTCGCGGTACAACACATTGTAGGCGCAGAACGGGATGATATGCCCGCTCGGCAACAGGTGATGCACACAGCACTTCATCACCCGGCGGACGTCGAAGTTGTAGGCATCCAAAAACGACGTGATCATCACACGAAACACATCGGTCGCCCCGAGCTGCTCCCGCGTTGCCTTCTCGAAAAACTCGACCGCCGCGCTGGCCACTTCCGGCCCGGCTTGCGCGATTACTTGAGCCAAATCAAACGGCGGCCCGGTGTCTTCGACAATCGGGAACAGCGTGTCCGCCGCGTCATTCTCGCCTGGCACGCAGCTACCCCCGGGGCAACAGCCATGCCGCAGCAGGTACCGATCGATGATCTCCTTCACCGCCGGCCGTTTGAACGAGATGCCCCCGGCCAGCAGGTCAAGATTCTCGGTCGCGTCGATAAACCGCATCAGCGGCACCAGCTTGTCTCCTTGGCGGTAGGCGTACGACATCTGATGGCAGTTTGGATGGGCACAGGGCAAGGGGATAAAGTCCCGCTCCTGGAACGCCTCGGTCTGCTCGGCGATCCCCCGGATCACATCCGGAAAGGTTATCCGCCGCTCCAATACCTCCGGCAAGACATGCCGCCCAGAATAGGTCGCCGGTTGGAAACTGACCCCGGTAATCCAAGGCCGGGTCTCACAGAACCGGATGATCGCTCCCATCTCATGATCGTTCAGCCCCGACTGGAGCGTGCAAACCAAATTGACGTGCAGGCCGACCTCGCCACACCGCTCGACCGCGCGCATCTTTGTCTCGACCAAGGCTTCACCCCGTAGTGCGAGCGACGCCTCATTGCCAAACCCATCGAACTGCAGATAAATCTCCAGCCGATTTTTGTGCGCGGCCAGCTTCTCCAACAACTCCCGGTCATTCGCCAAACGGATGCCGTTGGTGTTGATCATCAGGTAATCGATCGGCTGGGCCAACGCGTAATCGAGGATCTCGTAAAACTGCGGGTGGATCGTCGGCTCGCCACCGGAGATCTGCATCACCTCTGGGTTCCCTTCGACCTGGACATACCGGTCGATCGCCGCCTGGCACTCCTCCAGCGAAAGATGCTTGCCGCCGGGGCCGCTGCTCGCGTAACACATGGGGCAGGCGAGATTGCAACTGGAGGTAATCTCCAGCAATCCGATGCAGGTGTGCTGTTCATGTTCAGTACAAAGCCCACAATCGAGCGGGCACCCCTTCTCCGGCAGCACCCCATATTCCCGCGGCAACTTAGCCGGGACGTTGAAGCGGGATTGATCGTAGTACGAAACATCGGAGCACACAAAATCTTCCCGCAGCCCATGTTCAGGGCACTTTTTGCGAAAGTGAACGCGGTTGCCCCGGGTAATAATCTTGGCCGGCACCACCGCCAAACATTCCGGGCACAGGCTTTGGGTGATACCGAGCATGGTGTAATCGCGAAATTTTCCGGCCATTTTCATCTCTCCTCGCGGATCAATCCGCGGTTCCGCGATTTACGTCTGCCAGCGGCGGACGATGGACGCACTACTATTGTGATCTGTTGAATGAGGACCAGGTTGAGATATGCTAAGTCTATGGTTCCTTCGTGGCGTCTGAGGGCTTGGGCGTTTTGCCGCGATACGTCAAAGAAAGCCAAAACAACAGGGCGAAGATAAAAACCCCCACCCCCAAAGCCGGCCCGAATACGCCTAATAGGAAAGTGGGAAGATCGCCTCGGCCAAATCGCCGTGGAAGATTGTCGAGTATGATTGCGGCCGAGAAACAGGTGATGCCAAAGCCAAGGGACGCGGCAAGAAAAATCGGTATCATCAGCAGGAACGAGATAAAAATGAGCTGCGTCGGCCCCCAGGTGCCGCGAGACTTTTTTCGTTCCCGCTGAATCATCAAAAACCCCCGCAGCATTGCCGGCACCAAAACCAACAAGCCGATCATTCCCAGTCCCCGAAATGTGAAGAACAATACGAGACAAACGAGCAGCAAGCCACCGCTCGCTCCCCAGAACAATCCGGTCGGAAACGGCGGCTTGTTCAGTTTCGGTTCACTGGAAACCGGCGACTGAAACGGGTTTTCGGAGTCGTTCTCTTGCACTTTACTTCTACGCTCCCCACCTTAACGATCAAACTCGTCGAACAATGGCTGGTCCGCGATCCGTGGCGGCATCGTCAGCAGGAACAGCACGACAAACGTGATCGCGCCACATATCAACCCTACGGGGAATCCCAGAAATACCAGCTCTGCAAAGCCGTCCCTAAACGGCAGGAAATCGACTAAGGTCGACATCGTCCAACTCACCGCGACGCAGGAAATTCCGAATGCCACGACCGTTGCCAACAGGATTGGAATCATCAGCAGTAGTGAGTTCAAGATCAAGGAAACCGGCTTCACAATCGCCTCGCCACACTTACGACCTCGATAAATATGAACCACTCCTCGCAGCAGCGACGGTCCCACCAGCAGCCCGGCGAGGATTCCCAGTCCCGGTTCGAAAAACCACAGCCCCGCACAAACCAAGATCAGGAAGGCGTTAATGCCCCCGAATAAACCAATGGGATATTCCCGCAGTTCGACCGCATCGGCCGAGACCGGCGACTGAAACGGGTTTTCAGCGTCGCGGTTTGTCATTCGGATTCGCTCTACCCCGCTTCCAAATCTTCTTCCAAATCCTCGCTCGTAGCTTCCGTGGCCGCTCCTCGTTTCGGAAGAACTAACCAGTAGATGACCACGAAGGTCAAGATCGCGCCGATGCCTCCGATGAACGGCGCAAACGTCTCACGCCAAATATACGCAATGTGGTTGGGCTGCGTTTCGATCCCAGCCTTAAACTCACCTATTAAAACCGCCGTAAACCAGAGCACCCCAAATGCCACATAACCAGCCACCGCAATCGGGATCATCATCAGGATGGATATTGCCATCGCCGACACCGTTTGCAAATTGGCCCCTCGCTGAGGCAAGCTCCTGCGAATCGAAACAAACCACCGCAACAACCCCGGACAAACCAAAAGTAACCCCAAAATCCCCAACCCGGGCTCTACAAACAAGAGCCCGATACAAGTCACCACCAGGACCACGGCGACGCCACAAAGTACCGTATTGGGAAAAGGTCGCAACTGCGGATTCGGAGCATCTTTGGGCGACTCAAACGGGTTTTCGGAGTCGTTTTCGCTCATTAACTCTCTTCTTCCCCCATCTCCCCGTCCCCCTTGGCCGGATGCTTCTTCCCGGTGAACAACAGCACCCAAAACACCAAGCCAAAGGTCAAGGTCGCCGCCAGCAGTGGAAACGATAGAGCTACAATGAGCATGCCGGGCGAGTTTCCAAAGGAAATCACTTGATCCAAACCGGACACCACCATCAAGGCGGCAAAACAGGTGACGCCAAAGCTAATTGCTGAGGCCAGCAGCACCGGGATCATGAGCAAGATGGAGAACAGAATCTGAGGCAACGGCCCCATCCGTTGTTTGGTACCACCCGCTTCCCGGTAAATCTGGATAAACCCGCGGAGCAAGCCTGGCACGACCAGCAGCGAGGCCAAGATCCCCACCCCCGGTTGCACCCACAACAGGGCCCCACAAAAAGCAACCAGCGTCACGGCCACACCGCTAAACAACGCGGCGGGAAACGGCCGCCTAGAGTGCGTTTCCGGCACAACCGGCGACTGGAACGGATTCTCGGATTTGTCTTCGGTCACGTTCTCTTCCGACACGCTGAAACCTCGCACGCCACATGGATCAGTCGCTTCCACAAGCCACCTTGGCCCGTCGATTTTATCGCGTCTTACGCTACAGACGCGTAAAATCGGCCTACTCAGGGCGAACAAACGGGGATTTTCGGTGTCCTATTCTCCGAATCGAGGGGATCCGCTAGAATACCCTCCACAGCAGCCACGTCACGGCCTGGGCGACCGCCTAGGTCCATGTCGCCAACGTCGCAACTGGAGGGTATGCGAATGGTTAGCGGTCACATTGGAAATGTGATGCCCCGTAAGGGGTTGCGGGTTCGACTCCCGTGCCCTCCGCTAAGCTTAGAAGCCGCAAGCGTAACTCGTTTGCGGCTTTTACTTTGCGCCTTTTTCATTTTTGTGTTTCGGAGAAGTTAGCTGAAACTGGGCTGACGGTGAATCCGTCTCAAACGTCTCAAACGCTCGTTCATTGTGCGCAGCCTCCTCTGCTAAACGCAGCATTGCTTCCTGGGACTGTTGGACCGCCCAGTGAAATGCCCCGTCCGGAATCTCGCGGTCGACATGCTCGACCTTTCCCGCGCTCTCTATCCGGCGACTGACATGAGAGGTTGCCTTTGGGTTTACATTCTTTGTCCCTTAGCTCATCCCCCCGGCGACAGGAGGCCGCCAATTGACAGATATGATGCCTTGACGCACATTGGAACAATTCACGGCACCTTCCCTCTCGATTCTCGCGGGCGGCTATCCTAGGCTTAGACGAACCATGGTTGAAAATAAAAAGACCCGCCGCTTCGCTGAGATTGTGAGCAAACTGCAGGAAGAGATTCTCTCTGGTCAACTAGCAGAAGGTTCTCGACTAACCGAGATGGACCTCTCCAAACGTTTTAACCTCGGCCGGGGAGTGATTCGCGAGGCCTTTCAGCAACTCACCCATCAAGGACTTCTCGTGACCCGACCCAACCGGGGAGTGGTCGTTGCCTCGGAACCTCCTAAACCGATTCGTGAATTGATCGTTCCGATCCGTCAAATGCTGGAAGGGTATGTCCTGCAGCTCATCTTCGACGACCTGCAGGATTCCGATTTTGATCGGTGGGAGGAAGTGCTAGGGCGGATGCACAGCGCCTGCGTGGCCCGAGACTTCGCCGCGATCGCGGAAACGGATATTGCCTTCCATCGGTTGATCGTCGAACGGGCGGGGCAATCGGACTTGCTGATCATTTGGGAGGCGATGGTCTACCGGATTCGCTCGCATTTTCGCCGGACACAGCGACGATGTCCCGATCCGATGGAAATCTATCAGGAACATCGGGCCATCGTCGATTGTATTCGCTCAGGCGACATGGAAGCCTCGCTCGCCCTGCTGACGGAAAAAATCGAGTAGGCGCGGGATTCGCCGAAAGATACTCAGGGTTAGGGGCGGGCTGTTGCTCAAACCGTATCCAGCAAGGTGCCTCTCAAAACGGCGAAACTTGCATCTTGCTTTGGCAGGAAGATGCGTTTCATCTTCTCACCGCAGGCGGGCTCCTACGGAACTCACGCTACTTTCCCCAAGGAAAACGACAATTCGGTGATTTTCTGTCACCGATCCACTTATTGGCACCGGGATTGCATTTTCATTCCCCGCTTTTAAATTGTCGACAATTTGTCTTGCATTGTCGACAATCATTGTCATAATGAATTCGGCAATCAAAACCTCGCCCGTAATTCGAGGCCTGCGAAGTTCGGCATTGGTTATCGGCGCGGTGGAGCGGAGTCTGGGCAATTCTCAACTTTCGTACGTTTCTCTTGTCATTTCTTTTCTAGTCGGGAGTCCTAAGATGGTTGCATTTACGCTGAGGGAACATCGTCACAGGCGTTCTGCCTTTACGCTGGTCGAACTGTTGGTGGTCATCGCGATTATTGGGGTGTTGGTGGCGCTTTTGCTGCCGGCGGTGCAACAAGCGCGGGAAGCGGCGCGACGGATGCAATGCACGAACAACCTCAAACAGTTGGCATTATCGATGCATAATTACCACGACACGCTTCAAACGTTCCCTCCGGCTGCCTTAGCCTCAGCCAATGTTGTCGCCGGCAACGCGCCTGTTCCGCCGGGAAATGAGTGGTTCTCCGGCTACAAGGTACTCTACGAAGGGATGATTGGGTGGCCTGCGTTCGTGCTACCCTACGTCGAGCAGTCGGCTATTCACGACCAGATTGACTTCAATCGCGTAGCCTACGCTGAACATTGGTGGGACGAGTGGTACTATAGCGCCACGTGGACCGCGAGCGGCGATCCGGCGAATCAGGTGGCCTCGGAACTGGTTCCAAATTCGTTTCAATGTCCTTCCAGCGTGAAGGACGCCCTTATTTCCCGTTCCCATAAAGATTACTCCGTTTCCGCTCGAGAGTATGCTGAAATCTCGGCCAGAGACGGCACAGGGGATGGTCTCTTTTTCACCAACAGTGGGACCAGAATCGCCGACATCATCGACGGTACAAGTCATACCTTCATGTTGCTGGAGCAAAATACTTCAAGCATGGGCTTTTTGAAACGTGGGAGCAATCCTTTCTTCTTCGTCAGCCATCCGTGTGAAGGTATGGCATTATCGGGACCTTTTCCCGGTGAGGCGGTTTATCCGCCCAATATGGTCGCATCGGATTGGGGAACGGTAATGCGGTCGGCGAGAAGTTTTCATCCCGGCGGGCTCAACGCGGCGATGGCCGATGGCAGTGTGACCTTTGTGGCGGACACGGTCGATACGAACATCTGGGTAAATACCTTCACCCCTAAAGGCCGAGAGGTGCAAACCTATCGATAACCCGCGGAGACGGAAAAAGGGGCACGCAACACCCCTTCAGGAAACACGAAAGGCGCTTTGGTCGAAACGCAAGCGACCATGCGCCTCACCTCATCCCGACAGGTTCCTAATTTAGATCGTCCAGAGGAATATGATGTCCAACGATAATCCGCATCTCTTCGCAGGTATTGCAGGCTTCCTTCTCCTATTCGCCGTTGGCTGCGGCCAAGAATTACCTTATGAGGTGGTCAACCTGGAAGGAACGGTCACCTACAAGGGAGACCCCCTTGAAGGAGTCATTGTTCATTTTCGTCCGACCACTGGTCGTGAAAGCATGGCGACGACAACCGAAGGGGGAAAGTTCGCGATGCGATATACTTACGATGTCGACGGCGTTCAAAAAGGGCCGGGAGAATTCTTTCTGTCGCTGCCAATGTCGGGCGGAGGAATTACAGGCGGGAAAACGAAGATGTCTCCCTTAATCACCGAGGCCGTCCGCAAGTATTCGACGAAGGGGACTCCAATCGCGGCTGAGATCAACGAATCTAGCAGCGACTACCAATTGGAGTTGGAGTGACCCCACTTGTTGACTATTCCACCAGTTCCGCTCAGGTAAAGTCACGCTATCGCCGCGAGTAGTTCCTTTTCCCGAAGGTTCTTATCGGCCCGAGTAAGCCAATGACAAACTTCTTCACCTTTCCGATTCGCCACTTAAGACCATGTGTTGTTGCATGGATCGCCACGGCATCGTTTTGGCCATCTCCCGCCAGGCTTGCCGCTGAAACACCTAGCGAGTCGCAGGACCAGGCGATCGAGTTTTTTGAAAAGCGAATCCGGCCACTGTTAGTCAAAAATTGCTACGCGTGTCACGGTCCGAAGACTCAATGGGCCGGGCTGCGGCTTGATTCCCACGCGAAGATATTGGAAGGGGGAGAGAGTGGCCCGGCAATTGTGGCGGGAAAGGCGGAACTGAGCGAATTGATTTCACGGGTCAGCAGTGATGATCCCGACATCCAAATGCCACCACCAGGCGAGGGCAAGCCATTAACCCCTGCGGAAATTGAAGCCCTCACGCAATGGATCGACCAAGGGGCCGCTTGGCCCGCCTCGGTTGATAACCCTACCGATCCGATGCAGGCCGCCCAAGATCATTGGGCCTTTCAACCGATTGAAAATCCAACACCCCCCGCAGTTCAAAACGAGGCTTGGGTCCGGCAGCCGATCGATCGTTTCATTTTGCGGGGATTGGAATCGCAGGGGCTACGGCCTTCCGCTCCGGCGGATCGACGGACGCTCATTCGCCGCGCGACGTATGATTTGACCGGGCTACCTCCCAGTCCGGAAGAGGTCGAGGCTTTCGCTAACGATCCCTCGGAGGACGCCTACCCGCGGCTGATCCAGCGACTGTTAGATTCACCCGCCTATGGAGAGCAGTGGGGCCGGCACTGGTTGGACGTAGCCCGCTACTCCGATACCAAAGGGTATGTCTATGGGCGGGAGGAGCGATTTTTTGTCCACTCCGCCATCTATCGCGACTGGGTCGTGAAGGCCTTCAACGAGGACCTGCCGTACGACCGGTTTCTGCTTCTGCAACTGGCCGCGGACCAGGCCGCTCCGGAAGACCCAACGACCGCTGCCGCGATGGGCTATATCACCCTGGGACGCAGGTTTCTAGGGGTCCTGCCGGATATTATTGACGACCGGATCGACGTCGTGACGCGCGGTACCATGGGGCTCACCGTTAGTTGTGCCCGCTGCCACGACCATAAGTTCGACCCGATCCCCACGGCAGACTATTACTCTCTCTACGGCGTGTTTCAAAATAGCGCGGAGGTGACCAGACCGCTAACACGCTCGGGTGATACAGAAGCACCTTCCGAAAAATCTCCGTTCGAGATTGAACTTGCGAAAAGAAAGAAAGCGCTGGCCGATGGTATCGCAGCCCAACGAGCAGAGTTTTCTGAGCTTGCGCGGAAGCGGATCGATGAGTACCTTGCGGCCCAGTGGGAGCTGGAGAAATACCCCGAGCAGTCGTTCAGCCAAATTCTCGCCAAGGCCGACGTCCTGCCCTCCACGGTTCGAAGATGGCAAAAATACTTGGAACAGGCGGCCCGGCGTAGTGATCCCGTGTTTACGCCCTGGACCGCCTTGGCTGAATTGCCCTCCGACCA
The DNA here is from genome assembly GCA_040880405.1 of Pirellulaceae bacterium. Lineage (GTDB taxonomy): Bacteria > Planctomycetota > Planctomycetia > Pirellulales > Pirellulaceae > JBBDIM01. The sequence goes on from JBBDIM010000118.1 coordinate 13,484, forward strand.
ATTCGCTGAAAACGCCCCCGCTGCCCTGGCCGCCGTCGACCTTTCCGCGACGACCACCAACCCCCGAGTGGCCGAGGCTTTCGCCACTCCCCCATCTTCGGTCGACGGATTTGTGCAGCGATATGCTGCCCTATTTCGCGAGGTCGATACGCGGTGGCAGGCCCTCCTGGATGAGGCGAAGGCCAATGAGTTGCCATTACCGACGCAGTTGCCGGACCCGACCGACGAACAGCTCCGCCAGGTGCTTTATGGTTTGGATTCCCCCTGCGTGATTCCCGATCTGCCGGTGGTCAATATTGAGTTCGATGTCGACACCGGAACCTGCGTTGCCCTGTGGCAACTTCAGTCGGCGGTCGATCAATGGATCTTGCAAGATCCAACCGCCGTGCCCCATGCCGTGATCCTGGAAGACAAGGCGACGATTACCCCTCCTAAGATCTTCCGCCGCGGAGATCCCACCAACTTTGGGGCGGAGGTTCCCTTGCGTTTCCTTGAGATATTGTCCGGCCCGAACCGCCAGCCGTTTGCTCAAGGTAGCGGCCGGTATGAGATGGCCCAGGCGATTGTAAGTCCTGAGAATCCGTTGACCGCTCGAGTCTGGGTCAACCGCGTTTGGGGGCATCATTTCGGTGAGGGGTTGGTCCGCACTCCGAGCGATTTTGGCACGCGGGCGGAGCCTCCCTCTCATCCGGAACTGCTCGATTGGTTGGCTACGCAGTTCATCGCGGACGGCTGGAGCACGAAGGCCGTGCATCGCCAGATCATGCTCTCGGCCACCTATCAGCAAAGCTCACGAGGCGCTGACGACCAGCCTGCTCACTTGGCCGCTGCAGAGGCCGACCCGGAGAATCGGCTGCTGTGGCGGATGACCCCTCGTCGACTGACGTTTGAGGAACTTCGCGACACTTATCTGACGGTCTCCGGTGATTTAGACCGAAAGGCTGGTGGGAAAGGAGTCGATCTATTCGCCTCCTCCGCCGACGGATTTCGACGTACGTTGTATACGGTGGTTGATCGGGAGTTTTTGCCGAGTGTGCTAAGAGATTTCGATTTCGCCAACCCCGATCTGCACACGCCGCAGCGAACCGAAACGACGATTCCCCAACAAGCCTTGTTTGTGCTGAATCATCGCTTCGTAGCGGACCGCGGTCGTTCGCTGGCTGCCATGCTTGAGGAATCGACGAGCAGCGATCCCGCGGAACGAGTAACGCGGCTGTACCAGGAAGTTCTGCAGCGTGAGCCAACGCTCCAGCAACTAGAAATGGCGGTTCGGTTCATCGAAACTACCGAGCACGAACCGGTCGATCTACTGGCCCAGGCGGCCGCCCAGACTTGGACTTACGGCTACGGAGAAATCGATCCCGAATCGAAAAAACTCCGAAATTTCATGCCGCTACCTCACTTTACCGGCACCGCTTGGCAAGGGGCCCCTGACTGGCCCAACGCCGAACTGGGATGGGCCCAAATCACCGCCGATGGCGGCCACCCCGGGAACGATTTGAAGCGTGCCATTGTCCGCCGCTGGACTGCGCCGGCTGCGGGAACCTATCGCATCGAATCGACCGTCACCCACTCGGTTGCTGCGGGCGATGGCATTCGCTGCTGGGTTTTTTCCAGCCGAGCAGGCATGCTGCAGCAAGCGGTGGTCCACAACAAGAGCCAGTCGATTGCGATTGACCAAGTGGCACTAGAGGCGGGAGACACCCTCGACTTTGTGGTCGACATCTACGAAGTTTTGAATAGCGACCAGCATAAGTGGGCACCGCAGATCACGCTCCTATCCGACCCCGCCGAAAGCTGGGACGCCCAGCGTGATTTCACCGCGGAACTTGCCCAGCGGCTGACTCCGTGGGAGCAGTTGGCCCAGGTGCTGTTGATCTCCAACGAACTCATGTTTGTGGACTAACACCATGTTTCAACCCAACCAAGCCAACTGTACCCGCCGCGAGATGCTCGTCCGGTCCGGAATGGGCCTCGGGATGCTCGGCCTCTCCGGTCTACTGACCGGTGAGAGGGAAGCCCAAGGAACTATGGCGGCCTCTCCCTTGGCAGCCAAGCCTGCGCATTTTTCCGGCCGGGCCAAGCGAGTGATCCATTTCTTTTTGAATGGTGGCCCTTCGCATGTCGACACCTTCGACCCCAAACCGGCCCTGCAAAAATATGCCGGAGAGGCCCCGCCGATGTCGCTCGCAACCGAGCGAAAAACAGGGGCCTGCATGCCCTCTCCCTTCAAGTTCAAGAAGTATGGCGAAAGTGGGATCGAGGTAAGCGAACTGTTCGCGCGGACAGCGGAACATATCGACGACATCGCGGTGATCCGATCGATGTACGCCCAAGTTCCCAATCACGAACCTTCCTTAATGTTGATGAACTGCGGCGACTCTGTGTTACCGCGGCCGAGTGTTGGGTCCTGGACCCTCTACGGGTTAGGAACCGAGAATCAAAACCTGCCAGGCTTCGTCGCGATGTGCCCCGGTGGCTATCCGGTGAAAGGCCCTGAAAACTGGCAGGCGGGTTTCCTCCCGGGGAGTTTTCAAGGGACCTATATCGACTCGAACCACGAGCGTATCGACAAACTGATCGAAAACATCCGCAGTCCCCACGCCGGGCCGGTGGCCCAAGAGCGGCAGTTAGAACTGCTGCGCGAGTTGAACGCGGAGCATCGCGACCAGCGGAGCGACCCGCGGCTCGATACGCGGATTCAATCGTTCGAGCTCGCCTTTCGGATGCAGATGGAAGCGGCCGAGGCCTTCGATATTTCTCGGGAAACGCAAGCCATTCGCGATTTGTATGGCACGGGAGTCCATGCCCGGCAAACCCTTATTGCACGTCGCCTGGTGGAACGGGGCGTCCGCTACGTGCAATTGTGGCACGATGCCGGAAATGCCTGGGATCATCACGCCAACCTGGAACCAAGTCACCGCTCACTTTCCGCCCAGATCGATCAACCGATCTCGGCTCTGCTCACCGATCTCAAATCGCGCGGGATGCTCGAAGACACCCTGGTCCTCTGGGGTGGCGAATTCGGCCGCACACCGACGGTCGAACTGTCGGGCGGTGGAGATTCAACGCTCGGCCGAGACCATAACCATTATGGGTTTACCGTCTGGATGGCAGGCGGAGGAATCCGCGGTGGCACCGTTTACGGAGCGACCGACGAATTTGGATTCAAGGCGGTCGACAAACCGGCCAGCGTACATGATTTACACGCCACGATCCTGCATACGCTCGGCTTCGATCACGAGCGATTAACCTATCGCTACGCCGGCAGAGACTTTCGCTTGACCGACGTGCATGGCCATGTCATGCATGATATTTTGCTCTAACACGATCCGCCAACGGTCCCCCCTAGGTCCAAACCATGCCCCGAATTGTTGCCCGTCCCAATCAGCTTGATCTCGACTCGCCCGGTCGGCGTGACTACTGGGTTGCGCTAGAACATGACAGCATCTGGGGAGATCACCTCATCCCGCTGACCGTCTGGGTCGGTCCCGAGGCCAAACCGGACGAGGGCCTGGTCGCCTTCGGTTCAAATCATGGCAATGAGTATGAAGGGCCAGTGGCTCTGAAGAACTTGATGCGGAAAATTCGCCTAGAGGATGTCCGCGGGCGGATCATTTTCATCCCGGTCCTCAACCCTTCCGCCTTCCGCGCGGGAACGCGAGAAAGCACCCCGGACGACCGAGTCAATCTTAACCGAGCGTTTGTCGAAGGTGCGGGAGTCACTCCGGCACTGGGCGGCATTACCCACCGGATCGCGGCGTTTGTACGGGGGCATATTTGGCCTCGGGTTCATGTCGTCCTCGATTTGCATTCTGGCGGGGATGTGGCGAGGTTTTCGTTGTGCGCTAGTTACCATCCGGTGGACGATCCGATATTGGCGGAGAAAATCGAACAAACAGCGCGTTGGTTTGGCGTCCCGAGCCTCATGGTTTACCAAAACGCGACGCCCGGCCTGTTGCCCAGCGAGGCGGAGCGACTCGGCAAGATCACGGTCGGCACCGAACTTGGCTGGGGCCGGGCGATCAATTCAGAAGGGGTCAAATATGCCCAACATGGTGTTTTAGCCGCCGCGATCCATCATGGACAACTGCGGGGCGAGATCCAGCCGATCGGATACCACCAAGCCGGTACCCAGAAAAAACTAGAGATGGTCGATCGAGACTGTTTCACCGTCGCCCCATTCGATGGCCATTACGAGCCGATAATCGAATGTGGTACCTCCGTTCAGCGGGGGGATACGGTCGGACTGCTCCACGACTTCGATCATATTGACATGGACCCATGGCCGGCTGTCGCCGGAGTCGACGGCATTGTGCTGGCCCAGGCTTGGGTTGCCCCAATTCAGCGTGGCCAGCATATTGTGGTCGTTGGCCGCCACATCCTATAAATCGTGCCTGTCCCTCAGCGTACTTTGAGAGAAATAAACCGTGAAGATCACTGAAATCGTTTGCCAGATATTACGCATTCCGCACGTCGAAGCCAAAACCGCCAGCAGCCAGGACTCGGTCCTCGTCCGAATTCGGACCGATAACGGGCTAGAGGGAATCGGCGAGGCCGACTCCTCACCGGAGATGGTCAAGGCGGTCATCGACGCCCCCTTTAGTCACAATGTCGCGACCGGGCTGCGGCAGTTGTTGATTGGAGAAAACCCGCTGGAAACCGACCGCCTCTGGCAGAAAATGTATCGCCGCACGATGTATTGCGGTCGACGAAGCGTGCCCATCACGGCCATGGCGGCGATCGACATGGCCCTCTGGGATATCAAGGGAAAACAGTATGGCGAGCCAATCCATCGTTTGCTCGGGGGAAAGCAGCACGATCGCATTCAGGCTTATGCCTCCATACTGTTCGGAAAAAACGGTGAAGAAACCGCAGAGATCGGGAGTCGCTGGCGTGAGGCGGGGTATCGCGCGGTGAAGTTCGGCTGGGAACCGATGGGGCAGTCGGAACAGACCGATATCGATCTGGTCCGCGGTGCTCGTGAAGGCCTCGGTGACGACGCCACCCTGCTAATCGATGCCGGTTGTGTTTGGGATGCGCGTACGGCGCTCGACCGGGCCAAGGCGTTCAGTGAGTTCAAAATTGGCTGGCTGGAGGAGCCCCTACAGCCGGATGATTATGAGGGGTACCGCTGGCTGCGGGATCGTTCTCCGGTGGCGATCGCCTCGGGTGAGGAGGAGTGTGGTCGGCAGTCTTTCCGCCCGCTGATTGATGGACGTTGTCTTGATATCTATCAAGTCGATCTTTCCCGCAACGGCTTCACCGACGCCATGTACTTGCGACATCGCGTGGAGGAGATCGGGGCCCGGCTCTGCAATCATTGCTATACGAGCCCGGTGACGGTCGCGGCGAGTTTGCACTGGCTCAGTACCTGTCGTGATGCCTTTTTGTTTGAAGACTGTGTCGAGGACTCTCCCCTACGTCACGAACTGACTCACGAAAAAATTCAAGCGGTCGATGGTTGGATTTCGGCTCCGGATGGGCCGGGTCTGGGCGTCACATTAAACGAGGAGTTTGTGCGTGCTCATCGAGTCTGCGAATCCAAATAGCGAGCAACAGAGCCACCGTCGATCCTCCCCACCAGCGGAAGATCGACCGACCTACGTCCGCTACGTCGTGCTGGCGATGGTCTGTAGCCTGTCGATGATCACCTATCTCGATCGGGTTTGCTTCGGTTCGGCCGCTCCGGAAATCGCCGAGGCGTTGTCCCTGGGTGGCGTCTCCGATTTGAAGTGGGCCTTCACGGCTTTCGCGCTGGCGTATGCGATCTTCGAGATCCCCTCCGGCTGGCTGGGTGATCGGTGGGGTCCTCGGGGTGTCTTGATCCGGATTGTCACTTGGTGGTCCGTCTGTACGATCTTGACCGGCATGATCGGTCTCCGATTCGCTGGAATCACCCTGGGTGGGCTAGGGAGTCTGATCGTGTTGCGATTCCTGTTCGGGGCTGGGGAAGCGGGGGCGTATCCCAACATCACGCGGACCATCCACAATTGGTTTCCGCCCACGCAGTGGGAACATGCCCAAGGGATGATCTGGATGACCGGTCGCTTGATGGGTGGTCTGACGCCGCTGCTCTGGGCCATCCTGGTCGGTACCGGAGCATTTTCCCTACCGCTGCTCTCATGGCGCGGGGCCTTCTATCTGTTCGGCGGGATTGGTCTGATCTGGTGTTTTGGGTTTGCCTTGTGGTTTCGGAATCGGCCGAGCGAGCATCCCGGTGTTAGCCAGGCGGAACAGGCGCTCATTGGCTCACGGACCCATCATGGCGAAAGCCACGGCGGTATTCCTTGGCGAAACCTCCTGGCCAGCCGAAGCCTGTTGGCGCTCTGCCTGATGTATGCCCTGGTGACCTTCGTCTGGATCTTCAACATCACCTACCTGCCCTCGTATCTTCAAGAGCGTTTCGCGATCCCCAAAGGAGACATGCTCGGCGCGATTTATGGCGGGGCTCCTCTCTGGGTCGGAGCGATCGGCTGTTTGGCGGGTGGTAGCGTGGTGAGCTACTTGGCACGACGCTCCGGCGATCGCCGCAGGGCCCGCCGTGTTTTGGGGGTCGGGGCCATGGCCCTTTGCAGCGGTTTCTGGATCGGTGCGTTGTACTCTCCGAACATCCATGTCTTTTGTATCCTGGTGGCGGCCTCCGCCTTTTGTATCGACTTAACCATCGGCTCGGCGTGGGCGACCTGTCAAGATTTAGGGCAACGACATGCCGGAGTCACCGCGGCGAGCATGAACATGGTCGGCACCTTCGGCGCGGCCCTTGCGGGATGGCTGACCGGAACGCTCATCGAAACCTCGGTTGCCGCCCGCGCCGCCGTATTGCAGGTGACCGTCGAGCAGCTCCCCCTGCTAGAAAAACACGCGGCGGTGCTGCATGGTTACGACTGGTTGTTCATGATTAATGTGGGCGTGTTTGTCACCGCCGCGGTCTGCTGGTGCTTTATCGACGCGAGCAAACCGATCGTCCCAGAGACAACTCCTTCCATGGCTGAGTAAACCCAACATCCTTCCGGGAGATTCCAGACAATGAAGCGAGTTTCCTGCTATTCACACCTTGATGTTGATCCTGTTTGCTTCAGCAGTCGACGAGGGACGAACCGAGCAACCGAAACCGTATCCAACCTTCGGTTCGGTCAAACGACTCGATCCGCGACTCGTTTGAGGAGCGGTGTTCACTCGGGATATCCCACGTGATATCCTGACATGAACGGCCAACCCTCCTCAATCGCGTTCCTCCTTTGGAAAGTCTTCCCGCATGATGTCCCCTCGAATCCCGCTGGCGCTCCTCCTGACCCTCTTCTCACTACCGCTGGCCGCACGCGCGGAAGACCAGAAGCAGCCCAACGTGCTGTTCATCATCTCCGACGACCTCACCGCCACCGCCCTTTCCTGCTACGGCAATGAGCTGTGTGAGACACCGAACATCGACCGTCTGGCCGCCGAGGGGACGCGGTTCACGAGGGCGTTTTGTAACGCCACCTACTGCGGCCCTTCGAGGGCCTCGTTCCTCTCCGGGTACTATCCGCACGCGACCGGGGTATTAGGCTACACCAGCCCCAGACCACAAATTGGCGACCGCGCCACCTGGCCTCAGCACTTCAAGAACAACGGTTACTACGCAACTCGCGTCAGCAAGATCTATCACATGGGGGTCCCCGGCGGCATCGAATATGGTGGCGATGGCCGCGACCACGACAACTACAACGGCGCGGACGACGAAATTTCCTGGTCGGAGCGGTTCAACAGCCCCGGCCCGGAGTGGAAGGCCGAAGGAGAAGGGGAAACCCTGGAAGGGAACCCCGACGGCAAAAAGCCGGTGGTGGGTGGCAATACGTTTGTGGTAGTCGAGGCGGAAGGGGATGACGAGGTCCACTCCGACGGCAAAACGGCTGCCAAGGCGGTCGAACTTCTGAGCCAAAAACGGGAAAAGCCATTCTTCCTCGCGGTCGGCTTCGTCCGCCCGCATGTGCCGTTTGTGGCCCCGAAGCCATATTACGAGCCGTTCAAACCGTACGAAGATCTGCCACTTCCCCCCAAAGTCGAAGGGGACTGGGACGATATCCCCAAGGCGGGCATCAATTACAAGACCAGCAAGAACATGCAAATGGATATCCGCAAGCAAAAGAAAGCGGTGGGTGGCTACTACGCGTCGGTCCGTTTTGTCGACGCCCAAGTCGGCAAGGTACTCGACGCCCTGGAAGCCTCCGGCCAGGCGGACAACACGATCGTGATCTTCACCAGCGACCATGGCTACCACCTGGGAGAACACGACTTCTGGGCCAAGGTCAGCCTCCGGGACGAGTCGTCGATGATCCCGCTCATCATCAAAACGCCCGGCCAAAAACCGGCCGTCTGCAATAGCCTGGTGGAACTAATCGACCTCTACCCCACCACCGCCAAACTGTGCGGGTTGGAAGTGCCGAAGCGGATCCAAGGCAAAGACATCAGCCCCATGCTCACCGACCCCAGCCACACCGTCCGCGAAGAGGCCTTCTGCGTGGCCCCCAGCCGCAAAGGCTTTTTACTACGCAGCGACCGCTGGGCCTACATCCAATACGGCGAAGACGCAGGGCAGGGGATTGAGTTGTTCGATGTCGAAAAAGACCCGCTGCAATACACCAACCTGGCAAAAAGCGACGAGCATGCCGAGGTGGTGAATGAGTTTCAGCGTAAGATGAAAAAGAAGCTGGAGGAGCTGCGGGAGAATGATTTGTAGGGGTTGCACGCTTTCACGGGTGCCCCCTGGGACCGCCGACGCGCGCGTCGGCCTAAACGCACCAGCGACACGGCGAAGCATCGCAGCGATTAGCCGAGCAGGCAAGAGATATGTCCCGATCTTTCGTCCCTGAAAATTCGAAGGAAAAAAGCCACGGATGACCACTGATTATCACGGATAAGGAAGAACCCGATTCAACCCAGTCAATCTTCGTAAACGTCCTCCACTGGGCATCGTGGGGATCATCCGTGTTTATCTGTGAACATCCGTGGCGCTTACTCCTTTGGCGCCCGGCATCTCGGGATGCCTATTTGGCTTCCATTAAATCAAGTTGCCGGTGGAGAACGCCTTAGCCCAAACATGCCCACGTTGGAGGGCGTGGGCATGGCACCCGGGACCTGGCACCCGAGTTTAGCCCTTCAATAGTTCCCGAATCACCTGCCCTGGTTGGCCGTCGGTGAGGGTTTGTTCTTGGGTGCCGCGGGTGTAGGTGAGTTTTTCGTGGTCGAGGCCGAATTGGTGCAAGAGGGTGGCGTGGTAGTCGTAGTGGTTGACCACTCCTTCGATCGCCTTGTGGCCCCATTCGTCGGTTTGGCCGTGGACGTGGCCGCTTTGGAAACCACCCCCGGCGACCCACATGCTGAAGCCGTGGGTGTTGTGGTCGCGGCCGATTTTGGCTCGGCCGGCGTCGTTTTGCACCACCGGCAAGCGGCCCATCTCGCCACCCCAGTGGACCACGGTCGAGTCGAGCAGGCCCCGCTGTTTCAGATCGGCCACGAGGGCCGCCCCTGGTTGATCGACCTTTTTGCACGCCGCGGGCAAGCGGCTTATGATGCTGCCGTGGCTGTCCCACAGTTGGTTCGACGTGTAAACCTGCACGAACCGCACGCCCCGTTCGATTAGCCGACGAGCGATCAGGCAGCGGCTGCCGTAGTCGGCGGTCTCTTTTTGATCGATGCCGTACATCTTTTTGGTCGCCTCGCTTTCCTGCGAAAGGTCGAGGGCGTCGGTCGCGGCGATCTGCATCTTGGCCGCCAGTTCATAGCTGGCCATCCGGGCCTCTAGGTCGGACGCCCGCGCGTGCCGCTCTTGGTGCCGGGCGTTGAGTGTTTGCAAGTACGCCAAGGCCTCGTCCTGGGCCGATCCTTTGAGATGGGCAGGGGGGGTGAGGTCTAAAATCCGGGGCTCGGTCGGGCGGACGACCGTGCCTTGATAGATGGAGGGGAGAAAACCGTTCGACCAGTTTTCGACACCCAACACCGGCAACTGGCCCGGATCGATGAGCGCGACAAAGGCGGGCAGGTTATCGGCCTCGCAGCCCAAGCCGTAGGTGAACCAGCTTCCCAGGGTGGGCCGGCCCGCGACAATCCGCCCGCTTTGCAGGGCTCGGATCGATTGGCCATGGTTGTTTACACCGGTTCGCATCGAGCGAATCAGGCAGATGTCGTCCGCGATCTTCTTAGTGTGGGGCAGCAGCTCGGAAAGCTCCATCCCGCACTCGCCGCTGGGGCTGAACTTCCAAGGAGAATGAAACACCTTGGAACTGGCTTGGGCGGCGTTGTCGTACTTGATCTCGCCGGGAAAATCCTCGCCATCGTACTTGGCCATGCCCGGTTTGGGATCGAACAAATCGTGGTGGCTAGGTCCTCCTTGCATCCAAAGCGAGATCATCGCCTTGGCCTGCGGCGCCGCGGTCGGCACCTTGGGCAAGGTGTCGTAGGTGGGCGTTTCGATGGGTGGCTTAGGCTGCTCCGCGGCCAAGGCTTCTCGCTCGGCAAGCCAGTGAGCCGCCAACGAGCTGACGCTCATCGCGCTGGTCGCGAGAAAATGCCGGCGGCTACCGCTGTTCGGGTCGAGTGAATGGCTCATGGTTAATCCTTCGGGTTACTCGACATAAAGAAATTCATTGGAACTCAGCAGCACTTGGCACATTAGGGCCAGGGCTTCTTCATCCGCGGTGCGTGTGGGCGGCTTGTCACCTTTGGCCTGGTACGCCGGTAACTCGGCAAAGCCCTTGGCTCGCTCGCTGACAAACGCCTCGGCAGCGGCAAGCTCTTCCGGCAAGGCTGGCCGGGCATAGATCAAGGTCCAGGCCAACGTGAGTTGCTGCTGCAAACCATCGGGACGTTCCTTGATGAGCCGCGCGGCGGTGGCCCTGGCTTGATCGATCAGTTGGTCGCTATTGAGCATCAGCAGCGACTGCGTCGCGTTGGTCGACGGGCGGCGAAGATCGCAGTTGGGGCTCATCACCGGTTGGTCGAACGTATCGAGCAGGCTCAGCGGTCGGCTGCGACGGACTTGGATGTAAATGCTCCGCCGGAGGTCTTCACCCTTCATGTCGATCACCGCGCCGGGTCGTCCCGCGTTTAGGTTTTCCTTCCCTACGACGATCCGACCCACGGTATCCGCCATCACCGGCACCGGCGGGCCGAACGGTTTGGGGTTTAGGTTGCCGGAAATGGTGAGCAAACTATCGCGAACCACCTCGGCATCCAACCGCCGCAGCCGGGCCCCACCATACCAGTGATTGTCCGGGTCCGCCTCTTCCAAGGCCCCGTTTTGGCGGACCTGCTGTTGCCAGGCATTGGAATTGAGAATCAGCCGATGCAGGTGTTTTAGGCTCCAGTCGCTTTCGATTAGCTCGGACGCCAGGTAGTCGAGCAGTTCCGGATGGGTCGGTGGTTCGCCCAGGAATCCAAAGTCGCTGGGAGTCGTGACCAGCCCAATCCCAAAATGATGCATCCACACCCGGTTGGCGATTGCCCGGGCGGTAAGCGGGTGCCGCGGATCGGTCAACTGCTGGGCCAGCGCCAAGCGCCGACCGGTGGTCGGCAGATCTTCCGCAGCGAGTGGGATCTCTCCCAGACCGGTGGTTTGCGAAATGACCGTCAGTCCACCTGGTGCCAATTCCTGCTTCGGCTGGGCATGATCACCCCGCGCAAACAGCCGCGTCACCGGAACCTGCCCCGGCACCTCGGTGAGGGCCCGGACGTATTCCTGCTTCGGTTTGCCGGCGCGGACCTTGGCGGCCTCGTCCGCCATTTTCTTCAATTCGTCCGCCGCTTTTTTGTCGTACAGGTAGAGCGACCCCGCCGTTACGTTCAAGTTGGGGTGTTTGTTGAACAGGGCCTTTTGCGCATCGTTGCGTTTGGCCGCTGGGGTAGCATGGGCGGTGCGGGCCGCCTCGTGGATTTCCTCCGGCAGCTTGGCCAACTGTTTTTCGAACGTCGCCTGAATGAATTCCGCCTGCCGCTTCAAGCGGGCCGCGTCCAGCTTTTTAGCCTCCGCCTCCACCTTCGCGGCCGCCTCGCGATCCGCCTGCGTGTAGAGCGAAACAAGCCGATCTTTCGGGCGGCGCCATTTTTGCCAATCGAGCGCCGGCTCGAAGATCGCGCGGAAGCGGAAATAGTCTTCATGCGAGATCGGATCGTACCGATGATCGTGGCACTGGGCACACGACAGGGTCATCCCCATGAGCGACGAAGAGACGATGTGGACCGTATCGGCGATCGTCTCATTCCGCGCCAATTCCACATCATCGACCGCGCCGCCGGTTCCATCCGGTGCCATCCGCAGAAAACCGGTCGCTGCTAACAGCTCGGCATCTTCGGCGGAAAGGTTATCCAGCGGGGAGGAAATCAGCTCGTCCCCCGCCAATTGCTCGTGAATGAACCGATCCAGCGGCTTGTCGTCGTTGAGCGCCTTGATCACGTAGTCTCGGTATCGCCAAGCGTGAGGTCGCTCGGCGTCGATGTCGCTGTACCCTTCGCTATCGGCGTAACCCGCGACGTCCAACCAATGCCGGGCCCAACGCTCTCCGTAATGGGGCGATGTGAGCAGCTCATCCACCAGTTGCCCCCAGGCCGAGGGGCTATCGCTCGCCACGTATTCGGCGACCATGGTCGGGGCAGGGGGGAGGCCTTGCAAATCGAACGAAAGCCGCCGCACCAAAGTTCCCTTGTCCGCCCGAGGACTGAACCCATGGCCCTGCTGTTCTAACTTGGCCAGCAAAAAGGCATCGATCGGGTTGGCGACCTCCTGCTTCTTCTCAACTTCCGGCACGGCGGGCCGCTTGATCGGCTGAAACGACCAGTGGGATCGCTCCTCTTCGGTGATCAGGTAGCCTTCGTCCAACGCCTCCGGCTCAGGCCGCACGGTCTCGGCCCCGGCGGCAATCCACCTGCGAACTGTCTCCAATTCCGCGGCCGTAAGCTGCTTGCCATCTTCCGGCGGCATCTCACCACTGGCCAATCGCTGATAAAGCAGGCTCGCCTCCGCATCACCGGGGATGATCGCTCCGCCGGAATCACCCCCTTGGGCCATCCGGCGAACCAGCCGCAGATCCAACCCACCGGCGACCTCTTCCTCCTCGCCATGGCAATGGAAACAGTGCTGTTTGAAGATGCCGCGGACATCGGTTTCGAATTTGGGCTCCTCCGCGGAAAGGCCATTTCCGGAAGCGATAACGAGCAGAATTGCCACGGTGATAGATCGCGATATCATCGGCAGAACCAAAATGCGGCGGGAAAACGGGGGGAGGGACAAAGGGCAGGACCCATATTATAAAGTATTGCCCCCCCCTGAGTCATCCCAAAAAATGGAGGACATTTTCCGTTCGCAAGTAGCCTGCAAGGGGAAGGGAGGGGGAATTGGGTAAGGATTGAGACGGCGACGAAGCGCACTTGCCCGCTATGAACCCCAACCGTTTTGCAAGACGGGGTTAGCCACAGAGGTCACAGAGGCCACAGAGAAATTTGCTAGATATCGTCCATTTGAAGACGCGACCTTCTCAGCAAGTAATAAAAAACTCACTCCTAACTCTCTGTGAACTCTGTGACCTCTGTGGCAAAAAAACATCCAACTTCTCCCCTCTGCCCCGGACCACGAACTCCATTCACGGACGATCAAAAATGTCGGAAATTTCCGCCTATCACGAATCGGGCCATGCTCTGATGGCGATCCTTGTCGGGGCCCGGGTCCAGTCGGTTACCATCGAGCCCGATTGGGACGATGGCCCGGAGCGGCACGCCGATATTTGTGTCCAGTGGCCGCTCGACCAATTCACCGCGCGGCAGTTGCAAGAGAAAATGGTGCTCGTCGCTTTGGCGGGGCCGGTGGCAGAGATGATCCACAGCGGCAATCCGTTCCATCCTGGGGTTGTTTCAGAATGGTCCGCCGACTGGCAAATGGCGTGGCAAGCGGCGGAGACCATGGCCCCGGAACACCGCAAACGTCTCAACTACCTGGAACAGCGGACCGTGCAGATCTATCGGCTACTCGAACGAGACGACCACTGGGCCGCTTTGGCCGCGGTCGTCGACAACCTCCTGGCCCATGAAACGTTGGAAGGGGAAATAGTAGAGGAGATTATTGGGCAGTGGCTGCCATAAATCACAGTCTGGGGCTCGGGGGCTGGTTTGGGGGCATGTCAATCTACCCCCCATCGACTTGGTATTTAAACAAACTTGGCTAAAGAGCTTGACTCGCCCATTCGCGGTCGCTGATAATGCGGGTCGGCTCTCCCTGTTTTTCCGATTGAATGATTTACACGAAAGGTTCCGAGTATGAAAACTCGCTCACTACTATTGGGTGCGTTCGTTCTGGCGGTTGCATCGGTATCGCTGTACGCGGCCGATATCAACCTGACAGATGTCAAATGCATTATGAACCCGAAGGCTCCAGCCAAGGCAGAGAAGGCGCTCGATTACAAAGGAGGCAAGGTCTTCTTCTGCTGCGACAACTGCCCCAAGGGTTTCGCGAAGAAACTGGAAGCGAAGGACGCTGTGGTAATGGCCAAGGCCAACCAGCAGTTAGTCGCCACCGAACAGGCCAAGCAGAAAAAATGCCCCTTCACCGGCGGCCCCCTGAAGACCGAACTCACGGTCAACGGAGCCACCATCAAGTTCTGCTGCGACAACTGCAAAGGCAAAGCAGAGAACCTGGAAGGGGAAGCCCAAGTGACGGCGTTGTTCGGCGAGGCCGCTTGGGAAAAGGCTGAATTCAAGGTTTCCGACGCCAAGAAAGCGGAAACTAAGTAGTTACCGCGGCTGAAAATAACCAAGGCCCCATTTCGAAATATCCGCCACCATCCTCTCCTAGCGATGGTGGCGTTGGTTGGGTCGATGAGACCTTTTCTGCTTAGGCCAAGATGAATCGCAGGTTCCTGCTAACCCGGTTTGCGCGATCGCTCCCCAAAAATTACCCTCCGCAAAGAGCACTAAGAAACAGCCCCTTCTCAATTCCCTAATGATTTTCTGCCGTTTTTCAGTTGACACCACAGTCGATCTGGCTTATAAAACACGAATGTAGTGGCAGTTCACGGCGAGATGTAGTGCTCCCAATCTCGTTGGATTATTCTTGCTCTTTTTTCACTCTTACCATCAGGAAAATCATGCTCCCCACCTCCCCATGCAAATCTCCCAATCGAACTAATTTGCCGCGTTCGTCACGCGCCTTCGGGTTCACTCTCGTTGAGCTATTGGTCGTAATCGCCATTATTGGCGTGCTGGTCGCCCTTCTGTTGCCTGCGGTACAGCAGGCCCGTGAAGCCGCTCGCCGTTCGCAGTGCGTTAATAACCTGAAGCAGATCGGTATCGCGCTGCATAATCATCATGACACTTACAACGAAATGCCTTCCGGCGTCAAATTTCCACCGGAAAGTTATGCACCCGCTTGGCCGAACGGGAGCACCTTCGTCCCCGGTTGGGGATGGTCGGCGATGATTTTGCCATTTATGGAGCAACAAAGCCTCTTCGACACTCTGCGCATCTCGGAGGGGATTCAGATGGATGAGGTTACCCCTGCCTTGAACGTGTACCTCTCCGGCTACGCCTGCCCCTCGGATAACGCCGACAAAATTATCCGACACAATTGGACCTTTAATAATAGTAATGTCGCTGTCGATCACGGCAGAATGAATTACGTGGCAATGGCGGCTACTCGCGTTAACGACTTTCGGCACGCAAATAACCGAACCGGTGGCAACATGCCTCGTGGAGCCTTCAGCATCAATCTTCCTCTTGGATTCAATCGCATCACGGATGGATTGAGCAATACGATCGCGGTTAGCGAACGGGCCATGAAGATCGGCCCGCAAAGCTGCTTCGCCGCCTCCTGGCCTGGTGCCGCGAACGCCGCCCACCATCAAGACATCATGTACGATGGAATGGCCGCTTCCGGTCCACCCAACGCACCGGTGACCGATTGCCGTTCATGGACCTCGAGTCTTCATCCTGGCGGCGTCAATGGTTTGCTGCTTGATGGCTCAGTTCGGTTCATTGTGGAGACGATCGATGCGAATGCCACCAATAATAACAATCCGAATACGGTCTTTGATCGGCTCGTGATTCGAGACGATGCGCTGGTAGTAGGCGAATTCTAGTTCATGCCGTTTTCCGACATTAACCTCCACGTGGTGCCCTTGTCCCTGGTTACTATCCAGGGACTGGGCCACGTCGGATCTTACGGGAAGACATACCCTGGACTTTGCCCTCTTGGCCCATTTGAACATTCTAAAGGAATTACGTCGATGAGAAGTTTTAAGTGCCTGGTGATGTTATTAGCACTAGGATGTTTGGGTTGTGGCAGTGCGACATACGGTGATTTAGGCAGAGTCAGTGGCAAGGTAACGCTCGATGGCCAACCCTTGCCAAACGCCCAGGTCTGTTTTCAGCCCTCCCAGGGCCGGCCTTCGTTTGGAATGACCGATAGTAATGGTAATTACGAACTGGTCTATACAGCCACCTCTCAGGGAGCGGCGATCGGCACTCATTCGGTCCACCTCACTACTGCTACCGACGCTGACGGTAACCCCAAGCCGGAATTAGTTCCGGCGAATTACCGAGGCGAAAAATCGGAACTCCGTCACGAAGTGAGCGCGGGCGATAATAAAATTGACTTGGAATTGACCTCAGCTTCATCGTGATTTAACTCCCCGCATCGTGTTACAGCCACCTACGCCCCGTTCTCTATAGAGCGGGGCGTAGGTCATTCTAAGCGAGCCCATGGCTTCGTCCCGGGCTATCGCGAGACTTCTCTTTGGGACTTGGGAGACATGTCAATCCGTGGTTGGACGGGTGCATGTTTCTCGTTTTTTTATGACCACGAAAGACGCAAGAATCGCGTGCCCCCTGCTTCACCCCCCTCCGCTGGGCAGTTCGTGAAAACCCGCTTGCCCTCTCGGCGGCATGCACTAATACTGACGTTTCCCCTCTTTGCTCCATCGTCGCGCCGGGCTACACCGCGACTTGACGATGCACACGTTTCGAAACGCCCGCAGAGAATGCTTGATGATCTCCTCCCTGATTCGCCGAATTGCGATCCTGATCCCGTTGCTGTTTGCCGCCGCGGCACAATCGGCGGAGTGGTCGATTCCCGTGGGTGGCAACGCCTTTCGCACCGCGCCTGAGCCGGGTGGTAACGCAATGACGCGGGATGGCGGCCTGACTTGGCGAGATGCCGACGAGGTTTTTTCCGTTTACTTCCATGTCGACCGGCCCGCCAATCTGAAATTGGCGTTACGTGCCGAGACTTCGCCGGAAGGTTCGACGCTGATAATTCGGGTTGCGGGACAGGAGTTTGCAACTACACTTCTGGGCGGGGAATCGACAACGCATCCCGTGGGGCGGATCGACGTAACGGAGCCGGGATACGTGCAGGTCGAGATTCAGGGCCGGAAGCGTACCGGCCGGGTCTTTGCCGAGATTCGCGACCTGCTTGTCACCACTGAGACGGCCGACTTGAAGCTGGATTTCGTGAAGTCAAACGAGGGGAACATGTTTTACTGGGGGCGGCGGGGTCCCTCGGTTCATCTGACTTACGTTGTCCCTGAGGACCGCAAGCTGCAATACGCCTACAGCGAGATCACCGTGCCGGAGGGGGAGGACACGATCGGCTCGTACTTCATGGCTAATGGGTTTGGCGAGGGGTATTTTGGGATACAGGTCAACAATAGCCGGGAGCGGAGGGTGCTGTTTTCGGTTTGGAGCCCCTTTCAAACCGACAATCCGCGCGATATCCCGGAAGATCAACGGGTGGTGCGGTTGGCCAGCGGCCCGGATGTTCGGGTAGGTGAGTTTGGCAACGAGGGGTCCGGGGGACAGAGCTTTCTGGTTTACCCTTGGAAAGCGGGCGTTACCTATCGGTTCTTGACCGAGGTGAAACCGGATGGCCCGGAGAGCACGCGGTACACCGCCTGGTTCGGCGACAAGTCGGCTGGCGAGTGGCGGTTGATCGCCAGTTTTCGGCGGCCGCAAACCAGCACCCATCTCCGCCGCTTCCATTCGTTTCTGGAGAATTTTAATCCGGCGTATGGCCATATCAGCCGCCGGGCCCTGCATGGCAACGTGTGGGTGAACGACATCGAGGGTCAGTGGCATGAATGCACGCAGGCCCGGTTCTCGGTGGATGCCACCGGTCGGGGTGGCCATCGGCTTGATTTCACCGGCGGAGCGGATGGCGAATATTTCTTCATGCAAAACTGCGGCTTCTTCAGCGAGACCGGCCGCCCCGGCGCGGTTTTTACCCGCGACGCCACGCCTGAGCAAAAGCCGGAAATCGATTTCGACGCGTTGCCCCAAGGCTAATTCTCTCTTCCGAGGTCCGCTCGGCCGCGAAACCTGCCCTGGCGCGGCGATGCCGGGAAGCGTGTACTTTGGTCGCCGTAGGCATGTTACAATTATGGTTCGATTCACCCCCCAACAAAATGCCTTCCGCCAACGTATTGCCAATCGCGCGGTTCGATTCCGTGCCAGACACCGGCGGATGATTGAGAATCAAGGAGTGCACTCATGATACTGACTACGAAGGCTCCAGCCGCAAGTCGCGCGGTTCAAACATTCCTCGATCAGGAGCACAAGCTGTTGATCGATGGCCAATGGATCGCGGCCCATTCCGGCAAGACGTTTGAAGTAAAAAACCCCGCGGACGCCAGCAGCATCGCCCAGGTGGCCGAAGGGGACGCGGCCGATATCAACCGAGCGGTCGCTGCCGCCCGGCGGGCCTTCGAAGAGGGTGCCTGGCCGGCGCTGACCAGTTCCGAGCGGGGCAAACTGCTTTGGAAGTTGGCCGACTTAATGGAGCAGCACCTCGAAGAACTGGCCGAGATTGAATCGCTCGACAACGGCAAGCCGAGGGCCGTCGCGGCGGCGGCGGATGTCCCGCTGGCGATCGATCTGTTTCGCTACATGGCCGGCTGGGCGACTAAGATCGAAGGGACCACGATCCCCATTTCCGTTCCCTATCTGCCAGGAGCGGAGTTCCACTCGTACACGCTCCGCGAGCCGGTCGGGGTGGTCGGACAGATCATTCCCTGGAACTTTCCATTGCTCATGGCGGCGTGGAAGCTAGGTCCCGCTTTGGCTGCCGGATGCACGGTCGTGCTGAAAGTAGCGGAGGAAACACCACTTAGCGCGTTACGGCTGGGGCAGTTGATTCAAGAGGCCGGATTTCCGCCGGGGGTGGTCAATATCATCACCGGCTTCGGCGAAACGGCTGGGGCGGCACTCTCTGGTCACCCCGATGTCGATAAGATCGCTTTCACCGGCTCGACTGAGGTGGGCAAGCTGATCGTCAAGGCCGCGGGAGAAACCAATCTGAAGAAGATTACCTTGGAGCTGGGTGGCAAAAGTCCCAACATCATTTTGCCGGATGCCGAGTTACCTTCCGCGATCGCCGGAGCGGCCAATGCGATCTTCTTCAACCATGGTCAGTGCTGCACCGCGGGCTCACGACTCTTTGTGCATCGCAGCCAATTCGACCAAGTGGTGGAAGGGGTCGCGGAACAGGCCAAACAGATCAAGCTTGGGCCGGGAATGCATCCCGACGCGGGGATGGGCCCCATGGTTTCCCGAATCCAGCAAGATCGAGTTTGCGGCTACCTGGAAGCAGGTTTTCAAGAAGGTGCAAAAGCCGTTGTCGGTGGCAAGCGTGGAGAAGGGGAGGGCTACTTCGTTGAACCGACTGTGTTGGTCGATACCAAGCCGGATATGAAAGTGATTCGGGAAGAGATCTTCGGCCCCGTGGTCGCCGCCGTCGCGTACGATGATGTCGAGGAATTGGTCGCCGCCGCGAACGACAGCATTTATGGTCTGGCCGCCGCCGTCTGGACGCGCGATATCAGCAAAGGGCATCGAATCGCCAAGCGAATTAAGGCAGGCACCGTGTGGGTCAACTGCTACAACGTTTTTGATGCCTCCTTACCCTTCGGCGGCTACAAGCAGTCGGGCTGGGGGCGAGAAATGGGACACGAGGCCATTAGTAACTACACCCAAACCAAGGCGGTCACGCTGCAATTGTGAGCGTCGTCGCGAAGAATCACCTCGTTCCTGTGAGAAGATGTAAGCTTATGAATCGCACCATCGGTTGGATGTTTGCTCTCTGTTTCATGCTGATAATCGGTTCGGCGACATTGCGAGCCGAATCGATCGAGGCGAACCCGCAGCTCCCGGAGTCCCAACCCTGGGACCTAGCGCAGTTGAGCGAGCCGCCGAACTTCGCTTGGTTGGATCAGGACGCGCCGGTTCGTTCGCTGCTGTACGCAGGAGAAACTTATAAGGGAAGGCGGACGCAGGTATTCGCGTACTATGCGACGCCCGGGACGTTGAGTGGACATCCCGAAGACGATCAAAACTTGCCCGCAGTGGTTTTGGTTCATGGAGGTGGTGGCACCGCGTTTCGAGAATGGGCCGAACTATGGGCTAAGCGTGGATATGCGGCCATTGCGATGGATCTCGCGGGACATCAACCGATTGCCGGCAAGAATGCCCATCAAAGGGAAAATCGCAGGAGACTGGATCAACCGGGTCCGGATCAGGGGGATGAGGAAAAATTTGGTGCAATCGATAATCCGGCGGAAGAACAGTGGCCTTATCACGCCGTCGCTAATGTGATTCGTGGGCATTCCTTGCTGCGTAGCTTTGCGGAAGTCGACGCGGAGCGAACCGCGGTGACCGGGATCAGTTGGGGTGGCTACCTCACCTGCATCGTCGCGGGGGTCGATAACCGATTTAAGGCGGCGGTGCCCGTGTATGGGTGTGGCTACCTGCATGAGAATAGCGTCTGGCTCGACCGTTTGGCGGGAATGGAACCACCACAACGCCAGAAGTGGATTAAGCTCTGGGATCCTTCCCGCTACCTGCCGGCGGTCTCGATGCCGATCTTGTTTGTCAACGGAACCAACGACTTTGCCTATCCGCTGGACAGCTACATGAAGAGCTTCGACGCGGTGCCGGGCGAGAAACAGATTGGCGAGAAACAGATTCGCGTCACCGTCAATATGCCGCATGGTCATCCCCCAGGCTGGCAGCCGGTGGAGATCGGGCGTTTCGTCGATCATCATCTGCTAGGCAAGCCGGGGCTGCCGGTGCTGACGGAGCCCAAAGTAGACCAAGGTGTCGTTGAGCTAAGCTGGGAAGGGGCACTCGCGTTGTCACAAGCGGCACTTCACTTCACCAAGGACGACACGCCGATCAACAAGCGGACCTGGACGAGCCGCCCCGCCACAATTGAGGGAGCGACGATTGAAGTGAACGACTTGCCCGCCAATGCAACCGCTTGGTTTATCACCGCCACGGACGAGCAGGACGCGACCGTCAGTACGCG
>JBBDIM010000118.1:34902-108612 GCA_040880405.1 Pirellulaceae bacterium
CAACCGCTTGGTTTATCACCGCCACGGACGAGCAGGACGCGACCGTCAGTACGCGTGTTCAACTCCCGTAGTTGGCAGCTCCCCCACGGTCTTGCGACCGTGGCTACCTCAAGAATTCGTCGTAGCTACGCTTGCAAAAGCGTGGGGGAAGTGCTCTACCGCGTAAACAAAAACCGCCGCAAGACCGAATTTTTGACAGCTACGGCTCAAGCCTTGGCCAATACTTCGCCGATAACCTGCATCCCTTCGGCCTGCTTACGATGCACGAAGGCCATCGCCTGCTTCACTTTTTCGAGCGCCGTGGGATAGTCCGCATCGATTTCGAATAGGATATCGGCCATCTTTTCCGCCGGGGTCGAGTCAAACTCGGGCAGCCACTCGGCCAGGCCGATATCTTCGAACATCCAGCACTTCGGGCTATGGAACTCGGAGAAGGTATGAATGATGGGCGTGCCGTTGGCTAGGGCGATGATCGGCGAGTGGGGCTCGTGGCAAACCACGGTATGTGCCCTGGCGAACACCGAGGCGGCTTCGTCCGCGTTCCAGAAGTAGTCCAGGTTCACGACATGCCGCTTGAGGTTGTCGGGGAGACGGTCGTAGATGAACCGTTTGTTGTGTACCATCTCCTTCTCGACTTCTGGCGAAATCAAGACTTTGTGCCCTGTCTTCTCGACCCACAACGCGATCAGTTTTCGGTAAACCTCGGCCCGTCGCTCGTCATCGGCGATCATCTCCGGCGTGGGGTTTAGTGGGTTGAGTTTGGGCGTCCGCCGATCATCGACTCCGGGATACTTCGGCGTGTGGGTTCGCAGTTGGAGGGTGATGAATTTGCGATCCTCTAATCCCAGCTTTTTCATCGTGGCCAAGCCGCGTTCTTCATCCCGGACATCGATTCCGAAACAGCCATCCGGGCCGAAATCCAGAACCGGTGGCTGGACCTTCGCCTCTTTCAAAATATCGAGCGTGCGGCTCTCACGACAATAAATAAACGACGCCCCTTCGAGCAAGGCGATTCGCTTCTCCGCCCCTGGACCATTCACCATATTGCGAAAATACGACTGACCATACAGACCGTAAGGTTTGCCAATTTTCTGGCAATGCTCCATGTAGTCGGTGCTTTGCCCCATCCCGGAATTGCGAATGAACAGGTCACTGCGCTCGATCGCAGCGCGAACTCGCTTGCTACTCTCGTTGTCTCCGCGGAGGCTCCCTTTGACGATCTCAACCTGCGGGAAACGCTCGCGGAGCATTTTTTCTACTCGGTCGTCGACCTTGGCCGCCCACAAAATCACCTTCACGTCCGGCAAATGCTCTTCCAGCACGCGGAGTGTTCCCGGGGTATGGCCGATATCGCCAATGTTGACAGTATCCCAAGCGGATTGGAGTAGAATGGTCTTCGACTTGGGTTCGACCGCGTAAGCTCGCGTGCCGATCGCGACCGCGGCCGCTCCCAGAGTTCCAAGAAAATGACGTCGGTTGGGTTTAGGCATGGTAAAGCGGGACCTCTTCGCGGGTTGGGGCAATCTGACTGCTACTCCCAGCGTAATTTTCCACCACGCGAATGTCCATTGCCGCGAGGGTAATTGGCCAGAGTTCGCTCCGCCGCCTTTGGACGACCTATCCGCAACAGAGAGGGCGTGATTGATAGGAGGAATGGACGTCGTCCGCTTCACCACACAACAGTTGCGATTGGACCGACGTCGCATCGAGTTTCACCGATGTGCAAAGATGCGATCGCAATCCGTTCGCCTGTCGCGTGCCCACTTTAGGTACGGAGAACCGCGGCGGATCGCTGATCTGCCACCGACCACGCAGCCGTTCAAACTTTCGAAATAATGTTGCCTTATTCATACCCCACCAGACACCTCGATTAGGAGAAGGTTCGCTCCGCTGCCGTTACACAATCGACCGCGCGCAATATCGGACTTCCCCATCAGAAATTTGCACTCGGACAGGTGTACTCTCCAGGTCCAGAAAACGCAATGGCAAGGGTAGTTCGTCGGTGTCGAACCGTTCTTGGCTCAATCATCCGACGATTCTCGGGGGTGATTGGATTGCGCAAAAAAAGATTGGGTGGAAATGCCCCGTTGGGTAGATCACAATGGTGGCGTGCAACTCGCTTAATTTTTGAACTTTCTCGCCTTGATCGGTCCAGACCATGTCATTCACGCGCCGCGATTTTTGTGCTTTTCTTGGTACCGCCGGACTTGCCTCGCTGATCAACGCCACACGTGGGGATCAACCGGTCGCTAGCGGACCTCGGGTAATCGCCTACAATGTCTATGCCTTTGACGGGTGGCCGAAAGATCGGCCCCTGGCGATCCGAGCCAAGAGATTAGGCCAGATGCCAACTCGCGTCGCTCAGGATCTGGCCCTGTATCAACCGGACATCATCAATTTCTCAGAGTCCCCCGCGCAGCAACAGGCAGAAGAGGTCGCTAAGCGGCTGGGAATGCATCATGTCCGTTTCCCAAGCGGGAAGAACTGGCCTGGGACAATTCTCAGCCGATACGAGATTGTCGAGTCGGCAGGCGCTCCGATCGTGGGCGGGAAGCGCTCGGAAGATCTTTTCACGCGGCACTGGGGCAGAGCCACGCTGAAACTTTCGGACGATGAAAATTTGGTGGTTCATTCCGCCCACTTGATGCCGGGCCCCGATCCGGCTGTCCGGCTCCGAGAAACGACCGAGATGCTCCGCAGTATGGCTCAGGATATCGAGGCGAATCGCTCGATGCTGCTAATTGGTGACCTGAACCACACACCTGACTCCGAGGAATATCGGATGTGGATCGATGCCGGCTGGGTCGACACATTTACTGCCGTTGGAAAAGGGGAGGGCCTTACGATTCCCGCCAACGTGCCAACCCATCGGATCGATTATATCTTGGCCCGAGGACCGATCGCCAAGCGAATTGTGGAAGGCCGACCACTGTTTGAAGGGGCCTTCCGATTGAATGACCAAGACCCCCACGGATTCGCCCTGAGCGACCACCTGCCCCAATTCGCGGTGTTCGGCGAAAAAGAGTGACGTAGCGCGCGATAATTCATCCGCGGGAAGCGGTTTGAAGTCTCGGTCTAAATCGGTTCGCGAGCCAAGGCCCGATTTTTTCCAGTGGCACGATGTAGCGCGCCGCACCCAACTCGATCGCTTCGCGCGGCATCCCGTACACCACGCAGGTCTCTTCATCCTGAGCCAGCGTGACAAAACCCGCCTGTCTCAGTGCCAACAAACCTTGGGCTCCGTCCTTGCCCATGCCGGTCAACAAGACACCCACCCCGGCAACACCTGGCAGACTGGCGCAAGAGCGAAACGTCACATCGACCGAGGGTCGAAACTGATTGACAGGAGGGCCGTCGAGCAGGCGGATTTGTAGTCGGAAACCACGCTGCACAACCATCATGTGCCGGTCCCCCGGTGCCAACAGAGCTAAACCAGTCTCCAAGGCATCACCATCGACCGCTTCACGGACCTCGAATCGGCACTGCCGGTTAAGCCGCTCGGCGAAAGGCCCCGTAAAATCGGACGGCATGTGCTGCACAATCAAGATGGGTGGCACTTGAGCAGGCAACTCAGCGAGTATTCTGCTGATTGTTTCCGGGCCACCGGTCGAGGCCCCAATCACGATCAAAGAACGTGATTGCTCGGCTTGGTCCTTGGGATTCGCGCTCTCGCCCGCGATGAAGGGAATCGGCCGGGTAGCCGCGGTGCGCTCGCGACGGAACACCGGCTGAATGAAGAGCGAGGCTTGCTTCACCTTCTCCGACAATTCGCGAGACATCGCCGCAAGACGAGCGGTCCCACGACTGTTGGGCTTATACACGATATCGATCGCGCCCAGCTTCATCGCTCGCAGGACCCTAGGCCGGTCGGCGATCGAGGGCGTTGAGACGATGACAACCGGGGTGGGTCGTGCCGCCATCAATTTGCGGAGAAAGGTTAGCCCATTCATTCTCGGCATCTGGAGATCGAGCGTGATCACATCCACCGCCTGAGCCTTCAGCAGATCCCATGCCTCGTATGGATCAGCAGCCGTGGCAACGACGGTAATTTCTGGATCTTCCTGAAGCAGTTGCGTAAGCAGACTCCGCATCAACGGACTATCATCGACGACGAGTACTCGCACCACCGTACACCTCCGCACTTAAAAGAGCTCAACATTGCAGGTGGTGGCCACCGGCCTGGCGGTTCGACAACGACGGAGGTACTCGCTTTCAGCCTGTTTGACCGCTCGTTCCGCCTCGCGGTCGACCGTCTTGGCGAAGGCGCGACCGGTGTGGGTGTGAAAATGCACGCGGAGCGGTTTCTTCCCGCCGAGCATCCTACCAACGGTCGGAATGCGTTCCGCTTCGAGAAACTCTTCGATGAATTTGCGGTTCTTCTGGCCAATGTTCAAGCCGGAAGCGGTGAAATCGAGCACCTCTCCTCCGCCAAAAATTTTGGCCTGAATCCGATACCGTTCACCTCCCTGTTTCATGATCGCGTTGATCAGCAACTCCATGGCATGAGTACCGTACCGGGCGGTCACTCCCTGCGAATCGCTATCGCCTGGCAACATGAAGTGATTCATGCCGCCTACCTTTGCCTCCGGATCATAAAGACAAGCGGCGATACAGGAACCGAGAACGGTTCGTAACTCCAGGGGCTGCCGGCTAGCGAACAACTCTCCGGCGATAATGCTGCGATAGGACGTAGGTCTCTGCATCGCGGTGGAACCTTGTACGGTGAACATGGAAGAGGGAGAGGAGTTACTTCGACGACGTTTCCAACCGGTAAATCGTCCCACCGATCGGCGTGAACGGGGTCTGTTGCTGGCAGATATTTTCCGAGTGCCCCAACATCAGATAACCGTGTGACTCAAGGCAAGGAGCCATCGCGTTGAGGATTTGATTTTGCGTGGCGCGGTTGAAATAAATCATCACATTGCGGCAGAAAATCACATCAAACTTCGTGTGAATCGGCCAAGGTCGCTTGTTCAGATTGATTTGGCGAAACGTGATCAGCTCGCGGACTTCCGGTCGGACCTTACAAATCCCTTCATTACGTCCGCTCCCCTTGAGCAAGAACCGTTGCTTGTAGTCGTCCGGCACAATCTCGACCTCCGGCAGGGAGTAAATTCCTTGCGCGGCGGTCTCCAAAACCTGCGTGTCAATATCGGAGGCCAAGACACGGATGTCCCAACCGCTGTGGTGCGCGAAAAAGTCGAGCAAGGTCATGGCAATGGTGTAGGGCTCGTGACCACGGCTGCTCGCGGCGCACCAGATGCGGAGCTTTCGTTTGTCGCCCCGTTTGGTCTTCTTCACGAGTTCCGGCAGAACCGTCTCGCGGAGAAACTGAAAATGGTGGGACTCTCGAAAAAAGTCGGTCTTGTTAGTCGTGATGCAGTTAATCATCTCCTGCATCTCAACTTCCCCTCCCTCATGCCTGAGGTAGTGGAGGTAGTCCTCGTAGGAATCAAGACGAAGCACCCTGACCCGTTTGGCGAGTCTCGACCCGACGAGCGAATGCTTGGCGTCGGACAAGGAGATTCCCGTTTCAGTAAAAATTAGGTCTCGCAGTTGATGGAACTCAGCTAGGCTGGGCCACAGTTCCTGTCTGGCTAAACCGCGAGTTTCAGTATCGATCATTTTCAATTCCGCTTTGCAAGATGCCATGGATCGGAGCGGTATACCGGCGGACCGGGCTTCAATCATCTTTTAAAATCACAGGATCACAGGTCTTTCGGTCCCTCGCCGGAAAAGGCGTCGCGACAAGTTCGTCACGACGCCTTTTCACTGACTGAGGAAAACGTTATTTCCGTGGCCGAGGCTTAGAATTCCTCGAAGCCATCGTGTCCGGCACCGGCACCGACCAGGTCCAGTTCATGGGTATGGCCGCCTGAGCGTCCACTCTCGAAACCACTTTCCGGACGAGCCGGAGCGGGCTTCCGAGTCACCACCTGCTTGGCCGGACGCGCCGGGGCATGAATCGACTTGTTGACCTTACCGGCCACCGTGTTCGACTTCTCACCACGACCACTGTCCAGGACGAAGCGACGCACCAAGTCTTGCAGACCCTCAGCCTGGCCGGAGAGGCTTTCGGCAGTGCCGGAAAGTTCTTCGGTTTGCGAGGCGTTTTCCTGGGTGACCTGATCCATCTGGGCGACGGCGCGGTTCACTTGCTCGATCCCGATCGCCTGTTCGCGAGAAGCGGAGGAGATTTCCGAGATGATCTCGGTCACTCGTTTGACCGAGTTGATGATCTCTTCCAGCGTCTGCCCTGACTGGTTGACCAAGTCCGATCCGATCTCGACCTTGCGGACCGAGTCTTGAATCAGGGTCTTGATCTCCTTGGCGGCGGCGGCACTGCGTTGTGCCAGATTGCGGACCTCACCGGCAACCACCGCGAATCCACGACCTTGCTCACCCGCCCTCGCGGCTTCCACTGCGGCGTTCAAGGCCAGCAGATTGGTCTGGAAGGCGATTTCATCAATGGTGGTGATGATATCAGCGATCCGCTTGGAGGATTCGTTGATTTCCCGCATTCCGGTCACCGCGTCGCCAACCACTTTACCACCCTTCTCGGCGACTTCACGTGAACTGGCCGAAAGCTGATTGGCCTGCTCCGCGTTGCTGGCGTTTTGCTTGATCGTAACGGTAATCTCTTCGAGGCTCGAAGCGGTCTCTTCCAGGCTGGAGGCTTGTTCCTGAGCACCGGTCGAAATCTCTTCCGAAGCGGAAGCCAACTCCTGCGAGGAACTTGCGACCCCATCGGCCACATTCCTGACATCGGACAATGCTTCCCGCATCGCGACAATTGCTCGGTTCAAGGCATTGGCCATGTCGCCGACTTCATCCTTGGTATCGATCTCGAGGCTCGTGGTGAAGTCCCCCTCGGCCACGATTTTCAAAACGGTCACGGCCCGATTCAGGGGGCCAGCGACAATTCTGGCAATGAAGATTCCAATCGCAAGTGCCAAGATGGTTCCTCCGGAAATCGTTACGACCAAAAAATAGAAGGCGGTGGCGTAGGTTTCGTCCCCTTTGCGATTCGCCGCATCGCCCGCGCTGGTCTTGATTTTAACCATCTCGGTTAGGACACCCTCAAACTTGTCCGTAATTACTCGTGCGTCCCGAACCGCAGCAATCGCCTCGCTATCGTTCCCTGCGAGTTTTAGTTCCACAAGCTTGTCAATTTGCTCCATATATGCGGGAAACAATTTCTCAGCCTCGGCAACTTGGGCCATGCCATTGGGCAAGTAGAACGTAGGCTTTGCCTGGGCCATGCTTTCTTCATAGCTCTGTCGAAAACCCTCAATAACCCCTTTGAGTTCGATTACTTCGGCCTGCTCTTTGGCCAACAAGACATTCCGCGCGGCCCGCGCAATTTGCAACACATTGATGTTGGCTTCTTTCGCCGCGGAAATACCCAGCAGTTCTTTATCATACATGTCGGTCATCATTTTGTTGATTTCGCCCATGCGAGTCACTCCCATATAACCGACGAACACCATAATCGCACAAACCGTGGCGAAGCCGAGGACCAGCTTCTTCATCGTCTTCATGTTGTAGAACCAATTCATCGTAGATGTATCCTTTGGTAAAGGTGTTATTTTGTGTTTAGGGCCGTGTGCCCTGACTCATTGAAAAATAGTTCGATCCCTGAATCGTTGAATTCCGTCGTTTCGGTCGCATCGCATGCCCCCGAAGCAGTATTGGCGAACTGGATTAGGCCGCGATCTCCTCGACGATTTCCAGTTCCTCGACACCGATCAGCTTGCCGATGTCCAACAGCATTACCAGGCGGTCCTTCACCTTGCCCATGCCACTGACATAGGAGGTATCAACCGAGCCGGCCAGTTCCGGGGTATCGCAGATATCCTCTTCCGGGATCTGCAATACGTCCGACACGGTGTCGACCAACAGGCCCACGACCTTCGAACCGACGTTTACGACGATGATCACCGTGAATTGATCCTGCTCCTTCTCCGCCATCGAGAAGCGACTTCGCAAATCGATGATCGGAACGACGGTACCGCGGAGGTTTAACACTCCTTTGACATAGTGAGGGGCGTTGGGAATCGGCGTCAGTCGCGAAAACCCTTTGATCTCCTGAACCTTCAGGATCTCGATTCCATATTCCTCCTGGTGGAGGGTGAACGTCAGGAATTGGTTGCCATCGGTCAGCGAATCGACAACCCTTGCCTGATGCTCGGAAATCTCATCAGTCATCTTTTTCTCCAAGGAAAACAACAAACCAGGTAACGAACGTGAATCTCACGTCGAATCGACGCAATGTTTTATTGCCCGCGGGTCAGGCCCGCGACGTCCAGGATGAAGGCGACTCGGCCATCTCCCAGAATGGTGGCACCACCGACACCCTCGACCTTTTGATAGTTTTTCTCAACGCTTTTCATGACCACCTGCTGCTGGCCGTGCAATTCATCGACTAGTAGTCCAACGCGATTGTTTTGATGTTCCAGGATGATCACTAGCCCTTCGCACGGATCGCTCGATGCCGGGGTGACGCCGAATCGCTGATGCAGCCGAACCAGCGGCAGCGGCTCGTTGCGAACAAGAATCACTTCCTTCTTACCCGCAACGGTTTGGACCTGACGGGAATCGAGTCGAATTGATTCGACGACCGAGAGCAGCGGAATGATGTAAATCTCGCCCGCAAGGCCAACCGTTAACCCATCGAGAATCGCCATTGTCAGTGGCAGTTTGATGGTCAAGGTGCAGCCCTTGCCCAGCGTCGAATCGAGTTCGACGACACCACTCAGGTTTTCGATATTCTTGCGCACCACATCCATGCCCACACCGCGTCCGGAGACTTTGGTCACCTGGGCCGCCGTGGAAAAACCGGCATGGAAGATAAGGGCGTGGATCTGCCGATCGGTGAGCGGTTCGTCGGCGCGGATCAGTCCCCGTTCGATCGCTTTGGCTTTAATTCGCTCGGTATCGAGTCCTCGACCATCGTCCTTGATTTCAATCGCGACGCTGCCACCATCGTGGAAGGCACTAATCCGCAGCACTCCCTGGGCCGACTTCCCCGCGGCCAAGCGTTCCTCCGCAGGCTCCAGTCCATGATCGAGCGCGTTACGAACCAAGTGAACCAGCGGATCCTGAATTTCTTCAATCACCTGCTTGTCGACCTCGGTATCCTCACCGCAGATTTGCAGGTCGACTTCCCGGTTCAGCTCCGAAGCCAAGTCTCGCACGAGACGCGGCAATCGCCGAAAGACGGTCGACATCGGCAACAGCCGAACCGCCATCACCTGTTCCTGCAGATCTCGCGTGGTCGTATCGACGAGCGCCATCGCTTCGATTAGCGGTAGTTGATCGGCGGCACCGGTCGCGCCAATTGTCTGGTTGAGCACCGAGTTCGCGATCACCAATTCACCCACGGTGTTGATCAGGTGTTCCACTTTCTTGAGCGAAACACGGATCGACTCGTTACTATCCTCGACACTACCGCTCCGCGCGGGAGCCGGTTTACGGACAGTTGGCTGGCTGGATTCCTGGTTTCCAGGGGCCTTGGGGGAAGGTTCGTTTGAAATGTCGGGAGTTGCTTGCTCGACCGACGGTTCCGCCGGTAGGGGATCGGAAATCTGATGAGGGTTCAGCCGCGTGATCTCGACTTGGCCGTCGTCGTCCACGAATTCGAAAATGTCTTCTATCGACTGGACCGGCTCCCGAGTCTCCAGTTCCACGCACCACGCGAGATAGCACTTTTGCGTATCAAATTCCGACAAATCTGGCACGCTATCCGTTTGCATTTCGAGAGATAGAATACTCCCGACCTGGGGAAGCGACTCAATCAACAACAGTGGATCAACGCCTCTTCGGACGAGCGACTTATAAGGAGTGAACCGGATCTCATACCGTGGCATCTCCTGAGCGGAATCGGTCTGGGGGGGTCCTTCTTCGGAGACGGCCAACGCGGATTGCAACTGATCGGCCAGCAGGGTGCTCTCCTCGGTCTCGCACGAAAGTCCCTGCTTAGCGCAGTTCACCAAGTCACGCAGGCAATCGGTGGACCGGAGCAGCAAGTCGACATTCTCACCGCTCGGACTGACTGCGCCATCGCGCATGTTGTCAAGCAGTTCCTCCACGCGATGCGTGAAGTTGGCGATCTCCGGCAACCCCAACATTCCGCTATTGCCCTTGATGGTATGGGCGGCGCGAAAGATGGTGTTCAGCAAGTCGGGGTCTTCGTAGGACTTTTCGAGCAGGAGCAAACCCTCTTCGATTTGCCCCAACTGCTCGTCGGTCTCTTCAAAAAAACCGAGCAGGAATTCTTCTAGTTCCAAACTCATCGTTGGCACTCCCAGGATCTAACGTACGACTTTGCCAACCGCGCCCAACAAGGTCGCAGGTTCAAATGGCTTGACAATCCAACCGGTTGCTCCGGCCGCCTTGCCCGCCTGCTTTCGCTCTGGCGCGTTCTCGGTGGTGAGCATTAATATTGGGGCATGCCGCGAGAGACTATCTTTCCGGGCCTGCTGAATGAACGTGATGCCGTCCATCACCGGCATATTCAAATCGGTGATGATCAAGTCAAAGGCTTTGGCCTTGGCCTGATCGAGGGCGGTTTGGCCATTGTCCGCTTCAACCACGGTGTAACCCGCATCCTGAAGCGTGAAAGTGACCATCTGCCGCATGGTGTTCGAGTCGTCGATAACCAGGGCGTGCTTCGACATTGTCTTACCTCGGTGAATACTGGGTTAAAAAAGTTCGATTGCCGGAGCGGTTTGGTCCGGACGGATGAATCGCTGGCCAGCCGTATCGGGTTCCAGCTCCCTGCGATCTCTGAATTCGTGTTTAGCCCGCTGCATGGTGTCGGTCGCATGCCCCAGCGAATGGGTGGCCGCCGTCAACATTTGGGTCACCGCGTCATGGAACTGAAATCGAGTGAACAACTGCTGGACGATGTCGTTGACCTCGTCCAGCACATCGGCGGAAACGGCGACGCCCGGCTTCAAGCCTCGCATGAGCGTGGCAAGACGAAGAAACCGCTCGCAACTCGCGGGCACTTCCTCATCGATCCGCTGGGACGCCGCCGAAATAAGGTCCGACGCGTACTGGATTTCCGCTAGCAGGGAGTCGTTCGAACGGCGAGACCGCGTTTCGTCCGGGAAAATGGGTGAATTACTCATTTGGCAACGACTCCTCGTCAACGGCTTGAATCAAAGATGAAAGTCAGAAACGAATGCTTAGAGGCGTCTCAGAGCTCCGCGTCGTCGGAAATCAACCCGCTCGCGCCGATCAAACCGAGTTGATGCTCAAGGCTTGGCTCAACCGCGATCAGCTTCAACGTCTTTCCAGCGTTGCGAGCCTCCTTGGCCGCGGTGACTAGCAATTCCAAATTGCCCAAGGAAAGCCGTTCGACGTTTTGCAGAGAAATCTCGATTCGCTTGCGCCGCTTCAACAATTGCTGGAGTTGCGCTAGCAGCGCCGCGTGTTGGTCAGGCATGCGATAGTCGGCTAGTTGCAGTGGCTGGGGACGTTGTGTGCGACGCGTCGGTGCGGGATCGAGATCTAGGGTGGCAGACATACGGAGTATCTCTAGGTGTGGCTGGCAAAGGGGGGAACGGGATATCGCCGTGAGATTCCAGCATTCGTGTGGAAATAGATCAGGCGAGTCCGATGACTTTGAAGTCACGCAAAACTAGGCCCGAGAAACGAACCCGTCGAATGAGGGACAAGTTCTTTTCGGGTTTCCGAAACGTGAAACGCGCAAACCACCTCTGCGACAGCTTGGTGCGGCAATCCGCAGTTGAGATACACGTCGCGTGATTGGAACGTGAAATCATTTCACTAATCGAGATGTAGTGACCTGCCGATGAACTAATTCGCCCCTTCGCTTGTGGTGTCAATTGCGTCAGGCAAACTAGCGATTTAGGGAAGACTCCCCGCTTCACAGACACCTAAGGGAAGTTAGTCCCCGTTACGCGTAAATGGACGCCGATGAATTGGGACCAAATGTCAGGTCCATTCCAACGGCGTGCGCGCGGAACATCGGACCTCCCTAAGCTCCACGTGCCCCCCGAGGTCGGGTAAACCTCGCAATTACCGTAAAAGGCTTTTCGTTTTTCATTCACACTCGTTAATGGGGCACATCGGGCATGTCCGATACCCAAAGTGTATTTGCGGGTCTGAAATGTAATCCGAAAGCAAGGCAGGAATTACAGCCCCAACGAAAGTACGCTCGGAATCCAAGGGGCAGCTTGGCAACTTCGCATGAATATCATGCGCGGAAGATGACTCCCCGTCGGATAAGAAATTGGTCGATTCGGTCGAGCATGCCCCTGGCATCGCCGTCTTATCAACCCTCCCTCTTTCAACGGTATGCCAGCATCTTCTGAAAGTTCAATCGCGATGGAAAATACGACTCGACCGGCCTTTTATGTCGTCGACGCCCACACCGAGGCCAGGCTGCAAACCGTGCAGCTCATTCAAGCCAATGGCTTCCCCTATATGGAATTCACCTGCGGAGAGCAGTTTCTCTCAAACTCCCTGCCTACCGGCCCAGCGTGTGTCATCCTCGACCTGCTGGATGGCTGTGCCCTTGGACTCAAAGTCCAGTCGCGAATCAATCTCATGAACCGGCCTTGGCCGGTCCTCTTTCATACCGCCAGTCGTTGCCTTCCCTCGGCCATCCAGGCGTTAAAGGCGGGAGCCCTCGATTTCCTGTTCAAGCACGAGAAATCCGACCATTTGGCCGCCATTTTGCCAGCGGCGGCAGAAGAAGCAACCACGCGATATCAGCGGTTTGTGCAGCAGGAAGCTTATCGCCAACGCTATGAGAGCCTCACGGCGTCCGAACGATCGGTACTGCAAATGCTCCTCCAGGGTCTACTTAACAAGCAGATCGCCGCGCGGCTGGATCTCACCGTGCGAACTATTGAGATGCGGAGGGCGACCATTGTGAAGAAGATGGGCGTCTCTTCCGTCATGGAACTGATTGGCGTTGCGGCCCGCTTCGAGCAGATCGTGCCCCCTCCCTCGTCCGATATTCCCCGCCATCATTTCCCGACCCTCCCCCCTGAGGTCTTTCCCGGAAAAACACCACCCCAGATTGACGCCACGCTGGAGGAGTTGCTGCCATAAGGCGATCAAAGGCACCGGCGCTGCGGTATTCGCGCTAATGCTGGTTTCGGGTTCCCGAATTCGGAAGATGTCCAGAGGATTGATGGCGTAGGCTAGATTGTCGCCTGTCACACATCACCTTTTCCTGGGCATCAATCCACATGACCGCAGTCGAGCAACCCACACCTTCAAACGAATCCGCACGGCTCCAAGCCCTTTATCAGTGCGGGATTCTGGATACCGAAGCAGAGCAGTCGTTTGACGACTTGGTGATGCTAGCAGCGGATATATGCCAGGTTCCCATCGCATTAGTCTCTTTGGTGGATGACTCGCGGCAGTGGTTCAAAGCCCGCTTGGGCGTCGATGTCTGTGAGACCCCAAGGGCAATCTCGTTTTGTACCCACGCGATCTGCGAAACGGACCTGTTTGTGGTACCCGATGCCTTGCAGGACGAACGATTCCGCGACAATGTGCTGGTAACCGAGCCTCCGCACATTCGATTCTACGCGGGCATGCCCCTGATACTGGAAGGGAAGTACGCGATCGGCACCCTGTGCGTGATCGATCAACAACCGCGCCAACTCACCCCTCGTCAATTACAGTCGCTAGAGGCACTGGGCCGACAGGTCGTCAACCAAATCGAGCTTCGCTTGCACGTCCATGATCTGGACCTGATCGCATCCAAGCAAACGGCCCGGAAGCAGCTTTACCGGCAGGTAGCCAAGCGATTCCAGCGCATGAGCGAGAAGATGCCTGTCGGTATCTTCGAGAGTGATGAACAGGGCAACATCCAATATGCCAACACCGCCTGGCGAGAAATTGTGCAGCCCTCGGACCAAACATCCCATTTGAATTGGCTGGAGTTGATCGCCCCGGATGATCGAGAAGGAGTCCAACGTGGGTTTCTGCGGGCGATGAAAACCGGCAAGACGTTTTCCCTAACGCATCGCGTCTTGACGAATCACTTGGAACCACGCTGGGTCGAGATCGTCGGCGCGCCGGTTTTGGATTCCGAGACGCCCCACTTTCTGGCAACGCTGCACGATGTCTCCGCCAAAATTCAAAGCCAACAGGAACTGGTTCGTGCCCGCGACGCGGCCGAGGCGGCGGCCAGGTCGAAGTCGGAATTTTTGGCCAACATGAGCCATGAAATCCGGACGCCCATGACGGCGATCTTGGGGTATACCGACATATTGGCCGACGAGGCCGAGCTATCCGAGTCCAGCTTTCAGCGTAACGCCCTGCGTACGATCCAAGATAATGGTCGATATTTGCTAACGCTTTTGAACGATATCCTCGATATCTCCAAAATCGAGGCGGGAGGGCTAGAGATCGATTGGCAGGATTGCCCCTTGCACGACTTGGTCCAGCATGTTTATTCGCTGCATTCGCCCAGGGCCAAGGAAAAAGAAATAGAGTTGACGCTGACCATCTCGGAGGACGTTCCCTTATTGGTTCGTTCCGATGGGACGCGACTCCGCCAAATTCTGATTAATCTACTCGGTAACGCGATCAAGTTCACTTCTCGCGGATTCGTACGGGTCACTATCGGCTATGACCAAGGCTGGTTGACGGCCGAGGTTTTTGACACCGGGATTGGAATCAGCGAAGAACAACTCGGCAGGTTATTTCAGCCGTTCTCACAGGCCGACGCCTCCACGATACGACGCTTCGGCGGCACCGGGCTTGGGCTGTACATCGCTAGTCGTTTAGCCGAAATGATGCGGGGTGGTATCGACGTGGAAAGCGAAGAGGAGGTCGGCAGCAAATTCACCCTCCGATTACCGGCACCCATCATTCAGGAATCGAAGCAACGAACCGCCCCCGAACCGACACTCCGCGAGGTCCGGCCACTAAATTGCCGCATCCTCCTGGCCGAGGATGGACTCGACAATCAGCGGTTGATCGCAACGATCCTGCAAAACCGAGGGGCCAAAGTCACCGTCGTCGAGGATGGCGAGGCCGCCTTTCAAGCAGCCATCACGGCGTACCGCTGTGGCGAACCGTTTGATGTGATCCTCATGGATCTCCAAATGCCGGTGCTCGACGGCTACGCGGCGATCGCGAAACTCCGAGCGGTAGACTATCCCGGTTCGATTATCGCACTAACAGCGAATGCCATGAAAGAGGAACGCGGGCGCTACCTTGACCTAGGGTGCGATTTCTTTCTGGAGAAGCCGATTGATCGTACGGCGCTGTTCACCACCATTCAAGCGGCGATGCTGCGGCGGAATACAATGGAGTGCGCGACGGTCTAACCTGCTCATTTGCTGGCGGGTTTGTCCGGACCTCTCCAAAGGACCTCTTCATCACGCAGACGATGACTGGCCCAGCGTGTGTAGGCAAAAAGGTAATCGCTCAATCGGTTGGCGAAGATCAAGATCCAGGGTGAGAGTCCAATTTCAGCCTTGCGACGTACCAGGATTCTTTCCCATCGTCGGCACACCGCCCTAGCGACATGGGCATGGGCGTTCAGCAGTGAGTCGCCCGGCAAGGTAAAACCATGGATCGCCTCCAGTGATTCACGGTAACGGTCGATCTTTTTCTCCAGGAATCGAACCCGTGGGTCCTCTGCCGCAGCGGGGGCGTTCTCATCAAGTTCTGGTGGACCGGGAGAGGCCAACTCGGCACCTGCCTCGTACAGCAAATTCTGGATCTTTCGTAGCACCTCATCCGTCTCGCAAACCAATTCCGGATCGGTGGTGTGATACGTTGCCTTGGCAGTGGCGCGAACGACCCCCAAATGGCTGATTAGTTCATCCATCTCACCATAGCTTTCCACCTGGATACCGGCCTTGGACACCTCAACGCCGCCGACCAACTGTGTTTGCCCTTGGTCGCCAAACTTGGTGTAAATCCGATGGATATGAATCGCCATATACGATGTTCCGGTATTTGAATTTTTTGTGTAAGCGCCACGATTTTTCGGCATGTCTCTTTGGTTGTACGGGACTTTCGCACTGTCCGAAAGGGTGAAATAATCATTCATCACCTCACATGCCCCCGGGAAAGTTTGCTTACGGTATGGATCTCTCATCGCTGACGATCGTCGGAACGACACTTTCGTTTATTCATTTGCTCGGAATCTTGACTTCCGTACACGCCGTGATGAACGGCCGAACTCCCCAAGGTGCCATTGCCTGGGCACTTACCTTGGTGTTCATTCCGTACTTCTCGCTGCCCATTTACTGGGTCTTTGGACGAAGCAAATTTCAGGGGTATATCAATTCTCGCCGGGTCGGGAACGAGCGAGTCCGCGAGCACACGAAGCAGTTGCGCCCGGTCGACCCTCGATTTTTATCCGATTTAAATCAGAACCTGCGGTACAAAGTGTTGGAGGAATTGGCCGACTATCCCTTCACCACCGGCAACGGCGTGGAGTTGTTGATCGACGGCGACGCCACGTATGACGCGATCGAAGAGGCCATTCGCTCGGCCCGAGAGTACATCCTGTTCCAGTTCTACATCATCCGTGACGATGAAAGCGGACGGCGATTTCGAGAGCTTTTGATCGAAAAAGCACAGGAAGGCGTGCGGGTTTACTTTCTCTACGACGAGATCGGAAGTTACCAACTGCCTCACAAGTATTTAGAGCCGATGCGCCACGCGGGCGTTTCCGTCTCCTCCTTTCACACCACCAAGGGACGGGGAAACCGGTTCCAATTGAATTTCCGCAATCACCGCAAAATTGTCGTCGCGGATGGCCGGGTGGCCTTGGTAGGTGGGTTGAATATTGGCAACGAATACCAAGGTAAAAGCGAACGATTCGGGCCATGGCGCGATACGCACATCCGCCTCTCCGGCCCGGCGGTTCAATCGGCGCAGTGGTCTTTCGTCGAAGATTGGTATTGGGCCAATCACATGACTCCCGATCTCCAGTGGCAAGAAGAAGAGGTCGAAAATGGGACACAGCAGGTCTTGATCTTGCACTCCGGGCCGGTCGACGATCTGGAGACGTGTGGGCTGTTCTTCGCACATTTATGTAATGTCGCGTGCAAACGCGTCTGGATCGCCAGTCCGTACTTCGTGCCTGACCGTCAACTGATCGCCGCCTTGCAACTGGCGGCCTTGCGCGGCTGCGACGTGCGGATCATGCTCCCAGAGCGTCCCGATCACCTAATGGTGTACCTCTCCAGTTTCGCTTACATGCATGAAACGGCGACTGAGAACATACGCTTCTACCGGTACCAACCCGGTTTCCTGCACCAAAAAGTCATTCTTATCGACGACGAGCTCGCGGCGATTGGTACCGCCAACCTCGATAATCGCTCGGTTCGGCTCAATTTCGAGATCATGGCGAGCATTGTCGATCCCGAATTTGCCAAGCAAGTGGAAACGATGCTCGAGCGAGACTTCGACCAGTGTGTTGAAGTGGATCCCCATGAATTACCCACGCGATCGTTCATGTTCCGCTTGATTGTCAGCCTCTCGCGACTGCTAGCACCAATTCAGTAGGCCAGCGGCAGTAAAATCGACAAAATCGAACCAGAACGTTCAATCCTCAAATTCGGAACGACCGAATATAGAGAGGTGGTGCGCCGGGTCAACAAACCGGACAGCTAACTTCGTTGCCCTCTGAAACGGGGTCCGATCCACCCAGGTCCGATTGCCGCTGAATCGAGATGATCATGAGCTTCCGCAGGAAAGTCGTTGTCGCCGCCGCCCTAGCGCTATTCATCTGGGGCTTCGGTCACGGCGCATCGAGCGCTGAGCCGCGGGACAAGCCGCTGCCCCCCTTCGCCAAATTCGCCAAGGGACTCTTTTCCGGAAACCAAGATCCTGACAGCACTGCCCCCCCTCGCGAAATCCACGACCAGACCGCGGCCACGCCTTCCCGCGGAACGAATCCCACCGGTTCTCCGCAACTGATGTCCCAGGAGGGTAGCCCCGCGTCAACCGCCATCACGGACCGCGTTCCGGTGGCTTCCCCCTCAATACCTCCCTCTCGGCCAGAAGATTCGACGCTCCGCGCGACCGTTGAAAAACTAAAGGCGCTCCGCCGCGATGACTCGACTTCAGAGACCGAACAGGAGCAACAGAGCGGCGTTAACCAGACCGCTGACACCGCTTCGGAGTCTGCGTCTCAACGGACCGCGGAAAGTTCTTCCCAACCGGAAATGGAGGTTCCGCTTTCGGAATTGCCAGGTGCCGATCTTAAGCTTTACTCAACGCCACCCTATCCGACCAAGATAACCCACCGAGGCCTCACCGATCACGCTTCCACGCGAACCGAATCGCTGCACAACGCGTTGCATCGGTTAAGACAGGAACGCCAAGAAGCCGAAAACCCAACAACGAACCTCGCAAAAAACCAACTTCGAGATCAGCCAATTCCGACTCCCGTCGCGGAAGAGGTAACATCCTCACACGGCGAGGTGCCCATCGCCAACGCGATCGCCGGCGATTTGGAATCGCGTCGCCCAGCACCGGTGATTCGAATGTCGGACCTTGCATCGCGCCCTTCAAGGCAAGAGAACCCGCTTCGCGAACGTGGTCCGGAATATCGCTCGCTACGGGTTTCCGATTGGCGGGAATCCCCTACCAGCGGCACCACCATGGCAACCGCTACCTCTCCGTCGACGGTTGAAAATCGGCTTGTTGAAGCCGCCGAAGTGGGCGAAGAAGCGGTCGTTGTCAAATCGGCAATGCCAAAGAATCCGTCGCGAAACTCCCCACTAGCCAACGAACCGTACCTCGCCGAAAAGACCTCTTCGCCGGTCGACGCGGTCCCTCCCACTTCCAACCCCGTCACTGAAAACAGGGTTGACAATCCGTATGTTGTCGACAGTGGAATCGACTCGCCGCGTCTTGCCATCGAGCAAACGGGGGGCGTTCCACCCAACTCCGTTACTTACTTCGCCAATCCGTCTCCCCCAGCCATTCCGACCGAGACCAGCGTCGCTCCGGATTCCGAAGTTGGATACACAAAAATACTCACTCAACCGGAAGCACCGGCGGCCAACTTTGCGTTTAGCACGCGACTTTCCGAGGATCAAGAGAGCACGGGCACCATGGTTTCCAACACCTGGATTACGCCGGTGACCTCAATGACGGACGAAGATCCCTCGCCGCAACCCGCTTCACCGGACGAATCCAATCCAACCACCGTCGCGCAAGTTGTACCTGCGGAGAATTCGGAACTCGACTCGCCGACGGCGGAATCGAAAGCATCGGAACCAAAGCCAACATCGTACCGGACGATGACGATTCCGTCCCATTCAAGAAGTCTCATTCGCCCTGGTCGAGTCGTGGAAGCCTCGGGCCATCCGGACGATGCCGAGACGGTTAACACCGGTAAATCGAACCACGACGTGGCGAACCAAGAGGCCGAGATCGATCCCTCCACGAGCACTACCAGCCAAGATCAAGCGCCCCGTAAAGCGACTTCCCGGCAGGGTCCCGTGATCAAGCCAAGCCCTCGACCAATTGAACTTCCTTGAAAATCTGGGGCGATTTGGCGCCACTTGGCTCCTGTAGAGCTTCGCTACAACTCATCCCACGACAAGTCTGCCCGGGTCAGTAGGCGATCGGCGATGGGGAGGTAGTCGGGACGATTGTCGGCTAACATGCGAGCCGCGTCTTGCAGTGGTATCGCTTGGATTAATTGCGAACAGACTACCTTGGGAAGTGTCGTGGGAAACTGGGCATAGGCGTTCCCCTCGGAATCGGATTGCACGTCGCCGACGTTTTCCAAATTGGAAGCGGGCGTAAATTTCAACCGGGACGAGCGCCCGCCAAGATATCCCAAGGGGGGAAACGAACGCTGCAACGCTTCGGAATCGACATTCGTCGTCGACTCGCCACCACGAGCGATCGTATCGCCACCTCGCAGTTCTTCCCGGACGAGGTCTTTGGCGAGCTCCATCAAAATGCCCGACAATCGATGGATCGCATCTCGATCATCACGCAGCAGTTGGGCTAGTCCACCATGCCGCTCCAGGATTCGTTGATCGATTCTCTGCTCGAGTCTCGCGATTTGTTCGAACAGGCGAGGGTCATCGGCGTCAAACGCGAGCGTCTCGGCATCCCCTTGCAGCCCCTGGATCATCAATTTGAACGTGGTTTCCGAATGTTTGATCCAGAGGTTGTTCTCCATCAGCGAACCCCTCAGAATTTGGAATAGTTGGCAGGTCGCCAAGATGACCACGCCATGGGTTCGCAGTTGCGCGTATTTGAGACACAGTTCGCGGATTTGAGCGCACGTCAGTTCCGAATCAACCGGTGCAGATCCGCCCGCCTTCGCGTTTCGCGGCGACGGCGTCAGCAAATTGCCACGGAGCCGAGTAAGTTCCTGGTCGATCCGCTCTCCCATCGCGCGCGACTTTTCCTCCAGACGCGTAAGTTCGAGATCGAGTTGAGGCACAATCGCCTTGATGCCTCGCAGTCGAAACCGTGAGTCGTTCAAGTTGAGCCGCACCGCTGCCAGCAATTTCGCCTCGTAGGCCTTCGCCAATCCGCGTACCATCGGCACGATTTCATTATGCAGCGAAATAGCGTTCAAGCGACTGGCATCCAGATCCGCCTTTGAATTGCCGATCACTTGGTCTAAATGGTCGACCAAACGATGTGCAAGCTCCAGGTTCGAATATTCGCTGACGGTGCTTTGATGCTTATCGCAAAAGTCACAAATCGAGGCGCGAAAGTACTCTTCTGGGGTACTTTGGATTTCATCTCGGACGATTTGGTTCATCTGTTCGAGGATTTCTTCCAAACGAAGCGGCAACTCGGCAATGATTCGCGTGGCGGTCGATTCCAGCAGCCGTTGGTATTGATTGCCTACCTGTCCCGCTTCATGCTCCGCTTCGCGCAGATGCGCCATCCGGCGCGACTCATTTTGAGGATTGCCGGACTGCCCCAGCCATTTACCCACGACTCCGCGCGCATATCGGGCCGCCAACGTATCCAACCGCAGCGAATTGGCCAGAGCCTGGGAGTGAACGCCGAGGGTCGCAATCGTCCCGAACTGCGTATCGAGGTCGCGTGTGAGTTGTCGCTGGACCAATGCCTGACGCCCCTCGTAGATGTTCAGGTACAGCCAATCGGCCAAACTCCCCAACTGGGTCGTCGACTCTTCGCTCCCCTCGGCCGCATCGCAGTCGACCACACATATTCCGGGATCGACTTGGCTACCCCAGGCAATCCGTTTGAGGCCGGTCACCGGGTCGCCAATGTAGCCGCCCGCCGCTTGAAAGTGATGTAGTTCACGCAAACAGGCGAGTGTATTGCAACGCGCGAGGTCTTGGGCTTCGACGCCGCGCGGCGTGGCATGCAACAGCAGCAGTTGAACCCGACCTGGATCGATGTCATGTTCCATCAACAAATGTTGAGTCGTAGCCAGCAGGTCCCAAACCATTCCGCTGCCTGTCCCGCCACTACTGGACACGACCAAAGTGACACGAGGCCGCAAGTCGTTGAATTCAATCCCATCCGCCTCTAGCCGCTCCTCTAGCCGCTCCGGCGACTGCACCGCGGC
Source organism: Pirellulaceae bacterium (assembly GCA_040880405.1). Lineage (GTDB taxonomy): Bacteria > Planctomycetota > Planctomycetia > Pirellulales > Pirellulaceae > JBBDIM01. The sequence goes on from JBBDIM010000118.1 coordinate 56,444, forward strand.
CGAGATCGCTTGTCTGAGGCTTTCCTGAATCCGGTCGAAATGATCGATCAGCGCCAAACGTCCCAGAGGCCGCATGCCCTCAGTCCGGAGGGAGTGGGGAATATTATAGAGCCACCGCCGACTCAACGATCTGGCTAGCCGCGAAGTCAAATGTCGATACGCCTGCGGACGCCGTAGCGGTGCTTCAACAATCGTCAGTGGCAACCGCTCGAAGTTCACCAGATGCTGGGTTCGTTTGAAGAGATCGGAGATATCCGTGTCGACTAACAGGCTTTCACACCAATGAGAACGACTTGCGGTTCCTTGCAGTTCCTCGCGCCGCAACACCATCTCCGTCACGACTTGCCCGCCCAAACCGCCAACTCCCACGACCACGTGCGGGCTGACGCTGGGGGCACTAAGCTCCGACGCGCAAGGAACCTCTGAAATCAATTGCCCCTGAGGTAATTCGTCCCATACTTTTAAGGAATGCAACGGCGGCCCCGTATCACGGGCCTCCATCTTCAAAGTCGCGGCCTTCTCCGATTCCTTATGCTGCGGCGACTTCGCCTGAGGGCTTTCCGTGTCGTTGCAAAAGATGGTGCGAGTATCGGTATCGCCACCGCGTGGGGATGGTTCGCCCGTGGATGGTCCCCCAGAGGTATTTGGCTCCGCGGTGGAAGCCAACGCCTCGATCATGGCGCGGCAATTCGGATACCGCTGTTTGGGGTTTTTAGATAGGGCTTTGCTCAAGACCCGACGATCATGTTCGGACAACGAACCCAAGCGGGGCGAACTATTGAGGTGCTGTGCGGTTAGCTGAGCGAGGTTTTTCCCGGGGAAGGGGAGGGTACCTGTCAACATTTCCTGGAAGACGATCGCCAGGCTGTACTGATCGCTTTGGAGCGAGGGGTCGTCATGAAAGACCTCCGGCGAGGCGTAGATCGGCGTGAGCCCCGCCATCATGGAGGCGGTCGCGTCCTGGATACTTTTGACCAATCCAAAGTCGGCCACTTTCGCGTGGCTGCCGACGATCAGCAAGTTTTCCGGTTTGACATCCAGATGCTGCAGCGAATGCTCGCTACACATGAAATCGAGCGCCTCGGCCGTATCCATCAGATAACGGATTAGCTCGGGCCGGGGTATTCCGGTTGCGCCCTGTTCGCGGTACTCGTCGAAACGATCCTTCAGACTACAGTCGGCTAATTCCGTGACGACGACGAGTTGGCTGTCGACCACATCAATCCGTTCGAGCGAGAGCAAGAACGGGTGCCGCGCGAACTTAATGCGATTCAAGGCCTTCAGCTCACGAGAGGCCCTCGTCTCGTCATGAAAACCGAAGATGATTTTCACCGCTTTGGCCAGACCACCGGGAGCCTCTGCCTTCCAGACCTCCCCGTAGCCACCCGCACCGATGCGTTCTACCAAACGGTAGCCATCGACCTCGCGTACCGAACTGGAAACCTCAGTGGACACGACTAACGTCCTCGTTGTACTCGACCAGCGACCAACGGCTGGTCGCGACGAACTGATAATGCGAATATGGCAACGCGCTCGGCGTTTTCGTTCAAACAACATCCGCCCGCCAAGGGCGCATGTGAATATCACGTTCCCGCACCGCACATTAGGAGTGAGTCAGGAACGTGTCGATCGTTCCGCCGCGAATCGAATTCGGCGGCGGAGACGGTAATAAAAAAGGTCAGCGGCAGGGGATGTTCGTCCCCTCGGCACGATCAAAGATCCTTAATAATTGCCTGAAATCCTAGTGACTGGCAAAGCTCCACTTCCTGCTCGTTGGCAACGCCACAGGCGATGGAAAGCCGATCTGTCTGGGCCAGCTCCACCAGAAATTCTTCCAGATTTTGAGCCACCGCCGGACTCCGTGAGGCGGCCCCCAGCGACTTGGATGAAATTCCGACAAATCGAGCCCGATCCAAAAGACCGGACACCGGCAGCGGACGAAATTGATCTATGCCGATGACGGCAAACTGCACGCCAACGCTCAGCAGGTCGTAAAGGCGGGCGCGACGAGCACTATCATGCTCCGCGTCCTCTAAGCGAATTCCAACCACTAGTTCCACGCTCGGTCCGAATTTGGCGCGCATCCAGCCGAAGCTGTCAATCAACTCCGGGTCCTCACAATCTCGTCCCGTGAGATGAAACAAGATGGATTTCGTGGTCATTGCGCCCGTCAGACTGCCGCGAACGACACTCGCATGTTGGATCCGACGCAGTGTGTTGCTCAGTCGTGGATGCTTTGCCAGGACTTCTCGCTGCGCCTTGGTCAGTTCGCCGAGGCACTCGCCGACCGGAGAAATCCAGGTCGCAATCGCGCTGCCGGAGTGGGCATCCAGGATCGGTACGGTGGGTAGTCGTAATGAGTCGACCATCGCGAGCTGGCTTAATTGCCGCAGCGCCCCTACCAAGGCGGCCGTATCGATGCGAGCCCCCCCTTTCCCAGACGAGGAAACCTCATCCATGGCCAACGTCACGGTTTGCCGCATTTCGTGGGGATCGGGCCGATGGAAATCGAAGTCGAAATCGGCAATCTTGATCGTGTCGCCATCCAGTAGCGGCTGCTCTTTGATCTTCTCGCCGTTGACGAATGTTCCGTTGGTACTGCCCAAGTCACGAATCAGAAACCCTGATCCATGTTTCACAATCTCGGCATGCTCTCGGGAGACGCGACCCGATTCAACGGGGAGACTGCACGTGTCGTTCCGCCCGATAATGAAGGGGAAATCGACCAGGGGGACCTTTCGGTTCGATCCGGATCCATCCCCGAGTACCTCGACGTACAATTCCGCGTCGTCCTGTTCGACTAGCATTTGCGTTTGCATTCCCAACCATCCCTAAATCGAGTCGCTCCTGGACTGGTGGAACAGGCCGGACAAGCCGGTCCCAGTCGCCAATGAACTCGAAGCCGCGTAGATGAGTGCCGAACCGCCGCAATCCAAGGTCGCGACGGAACCATTTTTGATGAGTGTCCACGGAAAACTTAGCTTACTTTCTTCCGTGAGGGGGAGATTTCGACATTCGCGCAAATGGATTGCGTATTTCGTGCAGATTCGATTTGAGCGACCAATTTCCTTACTCACGAATTTATGGGCTAGACTTTCCGGGCCGAGTGTCGTGCCCACGGCCCTCCGGAACTACGCCCTATTTTTAGCCCACATTTCGTGCAGGTAGGCAATATGACTTCACAACCTCTTCGTCTTCATCTGAGCCTCTCCGATCGCAAATTCCTGCACGACACGTCGATGTTCCTAGGGACCTGCGGTTTCGAGGTCCAGACCTCCCTAAAAGGGGAGCAGGATGGGGATCAAAATCTGAACTTCCCGGTCGATGTCTGGGTTTACGAACACCCCGCGCGTGATGGCGGAGACGAAGGGAAATCGTCCGCGCGTAGAGGATCCTCAGAAGGTGACGCCCCGTCCAGCGGTTCCGGCCCTTGGCGGATCGCCGTGTTAAACGATAACCAAGTAGAAAGCGTATCGGCCGCGATTGCCGCCGGTGCGGACGATGTGATTCCCCCTCCCATCACTCCGGCCAAGGTGCTGGTTCGAGCCCGACAGGCCGCCTCGATTTTGCACGTGACGCGTGGTCTGCAACGGGATCTCCACGGTCCGCGATACACCGAACTTCCCGGCAAGGGAGCCATGTTGGGACGAATGCAGCAGTTGCTTGATACGCGGTCGCAGCATCAGGAATCGATCTGCCTTGGCCTTTTCTCCTTAGGCATCTCCAGCCCGGTTCCGAATGCCGCGCGAATGGTCACCGGCCGAGAGATCTCCGTGCTGAGAACCTACTTGCAGAACAACCTGCCACCCGATGCTGAGTTATTTCATCTCGCCAACCACTTATTCGCTGCCGTGTCTCTGGCGAAAGTCCCGGAACAGGCGCTGCGCTGGTGCGAAACACGCTCGGAAGAGCTCAACCTGGGGGCCTTGGGGCATGATGACCAAGGCGTGGACGTGGATGTCACCGTTGGTTTCGCTTGGATTCATGACCATAGCGACTCCTCCGAGGATCTTTTCGACATGGCGCTATCTCACCTCCGTGCCGCAAGTTCCGCCGGCGGCGGAATGGTGGTCAGCGATCAAGTTCACGCCGACCTGCTGAGCGAACAGGACGTTCCCAATCTGTTCGAAGGCATGACCGCCGCCGATATCGCACGCCCATTGGTAACGACGGTCGTGGAGACGGAGTCGGTGGCGGCAACGAGTGAGATTTTGCGCCAATATCAACTGGATGTGATTGCCGTGGTGGGCGATGACCAGCAAGTGGTGGGCCTACTAGCGTTCGACCAATTGGAGGATCAAGATCCAGAATCAAGCATCGCCGAAAGGGTCGATCGGAGCATTCCACGACTCCCGCATGACGCTCCCTTCGAGGAGCTAATTTCAAGCTTAGCCGCGGCCGATTCCGCTTGGATCCTAATTGAGCGACGAGGTGAGATCATTGGATTGGTCTACTGTGATGACCTCGCCTCAATGAACAGCCCGGTCAAAGTAGATCCCTTCTACTCACCGCTGGCGAATATCGGGTCTTAATCGCCTGCGACGACCGTGAAGTAGCTACTTACCACGCGATCAAAATGATCGGCCCTCATTTCTGTCGGGAGTCCTTTATAGACGCAAAAGTTTCGGATCTGGGATAGTAAATCGCGGGGCTGACAGCGGCGTAAAGGGCGGTTCGTTGGTAGGTAATGCTTCTCGATCAGATGATCGACCGCGGCCTTATCGTATTCACAGTCGAACTGCTTTGCAAAGATTTTGAACAGTGTGTGGAACTCTTCCTGGTTAGAATCCCCCACCTCGATTTTATAAGGAATTCGCCGGAGAAACGCGTCATCGGTCAAATCCGCGGGCTCCAGGTTGGTCGAGAAAATGATGAGCTGCTCAAATGGAACTTGGATCTTTTTGCCGTTGGGCAAGGCGAGGTAGTCGACGCGGCTTTCCAGCGGAACGATCCAGCGATTCAATAGTTCACTCGGCTGCATCCTCTGTCGGCCGAAGTCGTCGATCAACAAGGTGCCGCAGTTGCTTTTCATCTGGAGCGAGGCCTCGCAGATATTGCTGTGCTGATCGTGGCGAATTTCGAGAGCGTCCATCGTCAGTTCACCACCCACGACCACCGTGGGGCGGCAAATCTTGATCCAACGGCGATCATGATCCGCCGATTTCAGAATACTACTCGTTCCTTCATCGACGGTCTCATGAAATGCCGCGTCAAATAACTTGATAAACTGACCATCCTCCACAATGGTCCGCGGGACCCAAATGCTTTGCCCATAACAGGCGGTGATTCGCTTGGCAAGGGTCGTTTTGCCGTTACCCGGTGCCCCGTACAGAAAGAGTCCGGCCCCGGAATTAACCGCGGGTCCCAATCGATCGAACATTTCCGCGTCGACCGATAGTCCCTCAAAGGCCGCGATAAGATCCGCTTCCTGAGGTGCTTCATTGCGGATCGATTGGGCCTCAACCGAAGTAATATAGTCATCCAGAGCCACAGGTGCCGGCCCGACATAGGCGCTGCTTGCCATGTAGGACTGCGCCCTCGTGCGGCCCTGATCCGTGAGGGCGTAGTAATAGTCGTTGAGCGGGGCCGATCCGGTATGCATGATCAGTTGCCGCGTTCGCATCGACTGTATGATCGGATCCAGAATTCCCATCGGCAGGCAGATATGCTCCGCCGTCTTTCGGCCACTCATCGAACCGACATTGAGGTACAGCTTTAAGACCAGGCCTTCAATCAAGGTAGGCGAAAGCTGGGTATCTTCCAGCGACTTCGGTTCCTCCGGCCGGAAGCTATCATCCGCCAACAGGGAAGCGAGCAAACCTGATTTCAGTTCAGAAGTGGGCACGGTCTTGTCTTTCTCAATGAGAACAGGGAAGCCACCGCATGGGTGCAACCTACCCGGGATGCCTACAAATCAATGGGGTCCCGCTCGGGACCTCCATGAACTCTAGGTCATGGCCGCCTGTCGAGTGGATCAACAGCCAAATCCCATCGCACGCAAGCCAGCACTGGCAGCACAGCTTGTGCATTTTTTTTCGCCATGATGTAAATCATGAACTATCTTTCCTGATTGGAATGACCCTTAATCTATGCGGAATCGTATTTCATAAAATATTCATCCGTGATACCTTCGTCAGGTGGGCCGGTAACCGGCTTCCCTCTCGCGGGTTTGAACCAGTGCTTGATCTGGCGAAATAGCCCCCCAGGAACCGTTCCAGCAGGCGCGATTGCTCCGCCACATAGGAAGTCTCCCCATGGCCAACGAGAAAGCGAAACTGCTGCTGGAAAGCTCGTCCGACTATTTCGATCGGATCTCCGCCGTGCAGCAGGCGCTCAGGATGGGGATGTCGCTGGAAGAGATCGAGGAATACCTCGATTGGATCAAATTACTGCGCAACGAGCGCATGTCCCTCGGTGCGGAACAACCCTCCCAAACGGAATGATGAGCAGGGCGGGGTCGTATCAGTCGGTTGAAGTAGACCTCGCCGTCAGGAGTAGTATTCCAGCGATTTCAGCATTTTCACCGCGGCAAAGGCGTTTTCTAACCCGCCGATCCGCTGAATGAACAGTTGCACATTCAACAGGTCCTCGGGATCGAGGATATCCTGCCCATGAGTGAGCAAGATCTCAATCTCCTCGGCCGATAGTTGTTCGATCTCGGTCAATGCCAACATGAACTAATCCGATCTTCCTTCAATGCGATGTCCTGGAAACTATCGTGAAGTATCGGAATGGTTCCGAGCGGGAATGAGCCACGGTTCGCGCTTGGGGAAATGGAATCGCAAGATTGTTGATGCTCGCTGACCTGTTATCGGAGTGATCGGTAAAACCTGCCGAAAGTGATAGCAGTCAAAGGGTTTGCATGATGCCAGCGACTCCGCCAGCAGGCCTCCAAAGTCGCGTTAAGCGCCCTGATCGACCTCGCCGGAGCGACCCGCGCGACCCCAATTAAGAATCCCTTACATGACCTTGCTCCTCGGCCTGATTCTCTCGGCGAAATCGATGATTGCTGGGTAAAGTTAGGCGCACTAAGAATCTCTTGCGGCAGTCACGCCGTGGCGGTACTATCCCCCACAAAATTCATTCCAATTGAGCTACCCACAGCGGAAGGTCCCCATGACGGAACAACCGGAGAACCAGTTAGGCCAATTCATTCCGGTGCATTACCACTACGACATGCTCCGCGATCGATACCGCATGTCGGCGTTTGAGGAAGCGATTTCCGAAGTGGCCAAGGTGGGCTCTCGCGTAGTCGATTTAGGTGGCGGGACGGGGGTGCTGTCGTTCTTCGCCGCGCGACGGGGGGCGAAGGTTTGGTACGTTGAGCGAAACCCGGAATTGGTTGAGGTCGCTCGGCGGTTTCTGGAACTCAATGACGTGAGCAAGCGGGTAACGATCATCCGCTCCGACGCCGCCACGTTCGTACCACCGGAGCCGGTCGACGTGGTGGTGTGCGAGATGCTGCATTCGGCATTGGTTCGTGAGAAGCAAGTGCAAGTCATCGACGCCTTCAAGCGAAATTACCGCAGGGCCCATGCCGGTCCGCTGCCATCTTTCATTCCGGAGGCCTCGCTCTTGGCGATTCAGCCAGTCCAGCAGGACTACGAGTTTTCAGGGTATTACGCCCCGGTGCCGCTGTTCCAAGCCCCGGTAGCATCGCTGGCCGAAACCGAAGCCTTGGGAGAACCAATCGTCTATCAAACCGTGATTTACGATCAAGCGTTGCCGGATAAGATTGGCTGGCGAGGCCAGCTCCAGATTGATCAGAAGGGGATCTTGAACGCAATTCGTTTTGTGACCAAAAACGTACTGACGATCCTCCCGGATGAGAACCGGGACATTCCTTGGCACAACCAGTATCTGGTCGTTCCATTGGAACAGCCGATCGAGGTGCATGTGGGGGATCAACTGGATATCCAATTTCGCTATTCTGTAGGTGGCAGCTTGGCGGAACTGCAAAGTCAGTTGCAAGTCACCAGCCGGCGTTCCTTTCTTAAACTTCATGCGGCCGCGTAAGTGGATGATCAATGACTCAACGAGCACGCCCCAAGGTATTGTTTCTCTGCACCGGCAACTCCTGTCGCAGCCAGATGGCCGAAGGCTGGGCCAAAGCCTTGCATGGTGATCGCCTGGATGTCTATTCCGCCGGCATCGAGAAACATGGCCTCAACCCGAATGCCGTGCAAGTCATGGCGGAAGCGGGGGTCGATATCACCGGACAAACCTCAAACACAGTGGCCGAACTAGGCCCGCTCGATCTCGACTTAGTGATTACCGTTTGCGGTCACGCCGATGAAAACTGTCCTACCTTCTTCGGTGCACCGGAAGTCTTACATCACGGGTTCGATGACCCGCCGAAATTGGCCCGCGACGCCTCCACGGAAGAGGAGCGGCTGGCACCCTACCGGAGAGTCCGAGACGAAATCAAAGACTTCGTCAAGACATTGCCCGAATTGCCCCAGTTGGGGTAGAGCACTTCGCCAAACTTCACGCGATCCGCAAAGCTTACCAAACCGGTACAACAAAATCGCCGCGGCCTCAATCGCTCCGTTCAGCAAGAGCGGGCACTGTTCCGATGGATAACTGCGCCGAGTACTTTCTGGCGATCCATCGGAGGCGGGGATGTCGAATTCGTTACGGATTATCAGCGTGGTGGAAGAAATCTGCTCTCGTCAGGACGAGGTCCTACGTGAGTTGGACAACCTGAATGAGCAGATCGAGGATGTGCTGAAAACCCTTTCGACCAGGGTCAGCGATGAAATCGTAACCAGCAAGGCGGCGTAGCTCGTCACTTTTCCTCTCGATCGAGATGGCCCGACTTATTGATGGCGAGTATCAGGCGGGCCCCCAGGGCGAGACTGAAAACCATCCCCATCAATCCCAAGATGGAAAGGTCTTTGAGGCCTAACCACAGTTCCTCCCTAAATAACACCGGGGGGACTTTCATGCTGAGCATTTGAGAGGAACCAAGGAACAGAGCGCTCGCCATGATTCCCATCACCAGCCGGTTGACGGTGGGGCCAAGTCGGCGATGATCCAAATGGATATCGAACTTGCCGACACGGACTTGTTCCAAAATTTCTCCGACTCGGCGGGGGAGGACCTCAACGAGCCGCTCGAGGTCGCTATACAGTTTCCAAAACTTACGGACGCGTCGGGCGGGAGAGAGCCGTCGCATGATGATCCGCCGACGATGATGCTTCAGGAGGTCCATCAAACTGAAGCTGGGATTAAGCATGTTGGCGGTGCCATCCAAGATGACCATCGTTTTGAGCAGCATCGTCACCTGCGGGGGCAAGCCGATGCGGTAGCGACGAATGACCTCGAACATGTCGTTCATCGCATCGCCAAAATTCAGTTCCTCTAGGTTTTGGTTGGCGTATTCGGAAATGAAATCACCGATATCCCGCCTGAGCCCGGTCTCGTCCAATCCGCTGGGAACGGAACCAAGCCGCATGATGGTGATGGTCAGCAAGTCAGCATCCCCGCCGGTCAGGCCGACCATTAAGTCTTCGATATCTTCCCGCAGTCGGTCGTCGATTCGACCCACCATGCCAAAATCTAAGAGCCCAATCACATCGCCCGGCAGGACCAGCAAGTTTCCGGGGTGGGGATCGGCATGGTAAAAGCCGGTATCGAAAATCATGTGGACATAGACTTCGGCACCCCGCCGGGCTACCTCGCAGACATCAATCCCAGCGGCGACCAGGTGATCCTTCTGAGTCAGCTTGATCCCATCCAAGTACTCCATCGTCAGGACGCGGGGCGTACACAATTCCGGATACACCTTGGGAATCCGGATCGTCTCATCCCCTTCGAACTGTGCGTCGAACTGCGTCATGTTGCGTTCTTCGCGGCCGAAATCGAGTTCCCGGCGAAGGGCCCTTTGGAACTCGGCCACGGTGGCGGTGGGTCGGTAGTCCTTGAATTCCGGGATGCGTTCGGCGAGCGCGGCGATTCCCGCCAAGATCTCCAAATCTTCCGCCACGATTTTCTCAATGCCCGCATGCTGAACCTTTACCACGACCGACTCACCGGTCCGCATCCGGGCCAGGTGAACTTGTCCAATCGAAGCGGAGGCAATCGCCTTATCCCCAAACTCGGAAAAGATCTCGCTTATCGGCTGCGATAGCTCCGCCTCAATAATCTGACGGGCCACCTCCGGCGGGTCGGCCGGGACATCCGCCTGGAGCCGTTTTAGTTCCTCCGCCAGTTCAACCCCCACCACATCCGGCCGGGTACTGAGAATTTGCCCCAATTTAATGAACGTAGGACCAAGGTCCTGCAGGGCCATGCGGATCCGGGCTTCGCGCGTATATCGGCTTAGCACCTCGCCATCGCGAGCCTTGAGCAGCCCTTTGGCAAAGTCGAGATTGAGTTGCTGAATCCAGTCTGCCAAGCCATATTTGCTCAGCACCGTGAGTATCTCGGTCCAGCGATTCATGTTGCGGTAGAGCTGCGGAATACTGGAAAGCTTCATCCGGTGGTCCTTTGGTTTCTGGTGAGACTGCTCAATTGTAGCTCAAACAGCCTGTCCGATGCCGTGGGGAAAGGGTTGACCGACGTCTGAAAATGCCAGAAACTTAGGCGATATTGCTCTCCCGAGCCTTCCATTCTCCAGAGCAATTCCCTCTTAACACTTCCCCTCCGCCCCGTCAAAGAAAGTTACCGTCATGGTCAAAAAAACCTTACTCTCGCTTGCCATCGCTTTGGGAGTGATGGCTGGAACCACCCACGCTGACAATTGGCCATCTTGGCGGGGACCACTGAACCAAGGCATTAGCTCCGAGGATAATGTTCCCACCACTTGGAGCAAATCGGAAAACGTACTTTGGCGGGTCGAATTGCCCGGGGCGGCCGGTTCGACACCGGTCGTTTGGGACGACCATATTTTTTTGACCACCGTCGATGGAGACGACTTGGTGGTGAAGTGCTTCACCACCGACGGCAAAGCGAAGTGGAGCAAGGCTCAAGGGCGAGGTAATAAAGAGGTTCGCGGTGATGAGGGGAATTCAGCGGCCGCTTCCCCTGTAACCGATGGCAAGCATGTTTGGGCATTTTTCGCCGATGGAACGCTCGCTGCCTACGACTTCGACGGGAAAGAGGTCTGGAAGAAAGACCTCCAAGATGAGTATGGCCGGTTCGACATCGCGTTCGGCCTGACCTCGACTCCCGTCCTGCATGGCGAGAAACTTTACCTGCAGCTCATTCATAGTGGCGGAGCGAAGGTAATTGCCTTGGATAAAGAGACCGGCAAAGAAGCGTGGGCCGTCAAGCGGGAAAGCGACGCCCATTCCGAATGCGAGCATTCGTACGCCTCTCCCATCGCCTACGACGACGGTCAGACGAAATTCCTCCTGACGCACGGCGCGGACTACAGCATCGCCTACGATTTTGAGACGGGGAAAGAAATCTGGCGAGTCGGAGGACTGCATCCTCCCGGACGTTACGACCCGACGCTCCGTTTCGTCTCTTCACCTGTGGCGGTCGACGGTATGATCGTAATCCCTTCCGCCAAACGCGGCCCTACCGTGGCGGTGAAACCGGATGGGAAGGGGGATATCACCGAGAAGAAGGAACATTATCACTGGACCTTCGAGGTAACGCCCGATGTCCCTTCGCCGCTGGTGATCGGAGACTATGTCTATCTTTGTCGTGAAAACGGTAACCTGATCTGCCTGGAGAAAGAGACCGGAAAACAGGTCTACGAGGAGCGGACCAACCGCATCCGCCACCGCGCCTCACCGGTTTATGCCGGCGGAAAGATTTTTCTGAGCGGCCGCGATGGCAAAGTCACCGTGGTAGAGCCTGGTCCGGAGTTTAAGATAGTCGCCCAGAACGACGTGGAAGAACCGCTGGCTTCCTCTCCCGCGATTTCGCAGGGACGGATTTATCTCCGGACGTTTGATGCGTTGTGGGCGATCGGCGAGAAGTAAACTTGCTCACCGGCAAACGCAACTGCTAGCATCCCGGCAGTGGTCGGGGTCAGCAAGTCGAATCTTCAAGTGCATTGCAGGGTAAACTTGGTCGCCGGTGGCCAGGGTTACCCTCTTTCCCTGCGCTACCTGAACCGCAATTGGGGCATTTTCGCGGGTTCTCCGGATTGAGCGGACGATACATGAAATGCGGGACGCATGAACGCCCGCATTTCGATTCGCCGCTATCACGTCGAGAATTGCCATGCGAGCTTCTTATACTTACTTGGCCTTGGTTTTGTTGTCGCTCGTGGCGTCCCCCGCGCTTGCCCAGTACCCCGTGGTGCCAGGCAATGGCGTCCTGATTTGGATGGACGACATGGAGGATCCCGACTGGACCTATGTCCCCAACAATCCCAAATCAAGTCAGGAACAGGACAAACAAGTTCGCCTGCCAGGTGGCATCTCGAAAAACAAGCTGTGGGGCGAAAGCGCCAAGCGAGGCCATCCCGACTATCTTCACCGCGTGGAAACCCCCGCGGGAGGAATTCCCGGCAGCACCGGTTCTCTGGTGATGCAGACCCTTAATTCCATGGTCCCCGGTCGCTCCAGTTTTACGCTAGGGCAGGACGATTTGATCTGCCGCGTTCCAGGTAGCTACTCAGTCGCCTCGTATCCCAACTGCGTCGTGCGTGTTTACTTACCCCCTTTCGAAAAATGGGAACAGCGCAGCGCCCCGGCCAGTTTGGGATTCCGAACCACCGTGATCGGTACTCGAACAGAGCGGAAGGGGAGTGGCATTTTCGCTTCCAATAAACAGGACACCACCGAAAGCTGGCCCGGAATTTTTATCGAGTACCGTTGTGCCAAAGACGCCAACGTGGAAGAGGATGAAGCGCAATGGATCATCCGAGGGGCCGCCCATGGCGATATCAAAGGGCCAAAGGTCACGGAGCTTGGGTGGTGGACCATTGGTATGTCGTTCACCCCGGATGGACGCTGCCACTACTATATCGGCCCAGGCGTAGAAGATCTCACCGAGGACAACCTGATCGGATCGCACCATCCTTACAACTACAAGATCAAGTCAGTCAGCGGGATGTTCTTCAACATCTTCAACTTCGACAATGGCAAAAGCTGGTCGACCCCTTGGGTTGTCGATGACCCCGCGTTTTACCTGGGCCGCGGGCAAGTCGCCGAAAGACAACGGGGACGCTAACCTCTCGTACACCGTCGCTGGGTGCCATGCCCACGCCCGGAAAACGTGGGCATGAGAAGTGCGAGATGATCTTGTCTTCTTCGGGAAGTCCGGACGCCGGTTCGGGTTCCATTAGACGGCGTTGCCGTTGGGGGAATTTCACGCCCAAGAAGGATCGGAGGGCTCGCGCCCTACCGCTTTTATTTTTCATTTCGCTGGTTGTTAATCGAAAATGCGAACTCCTTCCGAGTCCGCCTACGATGCGTTGTTTTCAATCGGCTCGGACACCAACGTCTCCGATTCGGGCATCGGCACCAGGAAAGGCTGCAAACGTTGCATCGTCCGGGGACCGATGCCCCGGACTCGTTCCAGGTCCGTGTTGTCGCGGAAGGGGCCATCTTGCTGGCGAGATTCAACGATTCGCCCCGCCAAGACCTCTCCGATTCCCGGTAGCTGGGCTAACTCATCCCAGGATGCGACGTTGATATCGACCTGGTAACGGATTTCAAACGGCGCGGCGGTCTCGATGTCGACCACTCGTTGCGAGCGAGTTTGGTCGTACAGCGTTCTGCCCAGCCCCAACAACACCACGACCGACATGGTGGCGGCGATCGCTACCTGGTCCGATCGACGCCATCCCCACCGGAACTCCGGGGGCGGCTCGTTCGTGTTGTTCTCCGGCTGTTGCATTTGCCGCTCTGGGGGGTGGACGGGGATTTACAAGCTCCTATTATCGACAACGTTGGCCGTAACTGGGAGACTGGAAATCGGAAAAATCAGAAACCCGCCCACCATTCTTGAACCGAACCGATGCCGAAAGAATACCATCAGTGTACCTGGGACGCCCCCCTGATCGATGACTTGCAATACCTGATCGATCTGGCCGTGCGGGAAGATCTGGGACGGCAAATGGACTGGAGTACCGTCAGTCTGATCCCGGAAGAGGCGGCCGGAGCCGCCGCAATTGTGGCTCGCCAGTCCGGGATCCTCGCCGGGGCACCTTGTCTGCCGTTGATCATCCAATACCTGGAACTCGACCTCACATGGACCGGTTTGCTCGAAGATGGGGCCCGCCTGGATGCGGGTACGGTGGTTGGGACCATCGCCGGGAGTGTTCGAGATCTGCTAACTTGCGAACGCATCATTCTCAATTTTCTCGGCCGATTATCCGGCGTGGCAACGCTCACGGATCGTTACGTCCAGGCGATCACCGAGACCTCCGCCGCGGTGTACGACACCCGGAAGACAACCCCCGGCTGGCGTCGACTAGAAAAATACGCGGTTCGCTGCGGCGGTGGCACCAACCATCGGGGTGGACTCTACGAAGCGGTGATGCTCAAAGACAATCACCTCGCCTGGTACCAACAATCCGCCTCTGCCAACGCTAAATTACAAGATCTCGTGCCGATCGTCCGCAAGTTTTTGATCGAGCATTTGGGTGAATCCGAGGGCAATTCACGCATCATTGAAGTGGAGGTCGACACCCTGGACCAGCTTCGAGATGTCTTGGCAAGTGGCCCCGATATCGTGCTCTTGGATAATATGCATCCCCGCACGTTGGCCGAGGCGGTAATCGTCCGCGACGCCGTGAACCCAGACGTCCCGTTAGAGGCCTCGGGAGGTGTCACCTTGGATACCATCCAGGAAATTGCCGTCTCAGGTGTCGATCGAATTAGCGTTGGTGCGATCACCCACTCGGCTGTCTCGCTCGACTTGGGACTCGACTGGAAGACAAATGAGGGATAATCCCCTGCTTTTTCGGCGGACGCCGCCACCGCTCCGTTATCCCCGCGGCCCCTTCCGCGGTTCTCGCGACCGGACGACTGGACTTGTCGGACTTTTTGGGTCTGGTAAAAAGAGAGGAACGTCTGTTCCGATTTTTGACTTGGGTAATCGCTGATGGTTGCCTCGGTCACCAGGTCCATCGGTCTCCGGGAAAGTAAAGCTATGAAAATATCAATCGTTCCAACGCTCCTCGCCGTCCTCTTTTTTACCGGTTGTGGTGCCACGGATTCCGAGAATCCAAGCGATACGCCCCCAGTTGAGGCTCCCCCCGCCGCTTCGACCGAAAGTGAAGAGATGGCGGAAGTGGATGGCAAGGTAGGCATCACCCCGGATAACACGCGAATTGAATTCATCGGGGCCCATGCCCCCGGCAAGACCGAACCGCGTAAGGGAGAGTTCAATAAGTTTATGGGGCACGTCGAACTCGAAGATCAGACGTTGAAGGCAATCCATGTCGACATCGACACCACGTCGCTGAAGACCGAGATTGAGAAGCTAACCAACCACTTGAAGAGCCCCGATTTCTTCGACGTAAACGAGCACCCTCAGGCGAGTTTCACTTCCACAGCGATTCAGGCGGACGGCGAAGGCAAAGCCCAAGTCACCGGTGATCTTACCTTACTAGGAAAAACAGAGTCGATCCAGTTTCCCGCCACTTATTCCACCGAAGATGGTCTGAAACTATCGGCCGATTTCATGATCGATCGGACGAAATTCGGCATGGATTACGGTCAGGACAATGTCGAGAAAGAGGTTCAAATCATCATCAGCGTTGGGAAGTAGGTAGTGCCCTTTTCCCCTCAACTGATGCTGCTCGGATTGCTCTTGCCAGCGCTCGTCGCTGGCTTGAGCTTTTGGCTATTGAAAAAGATCTTGCCCGCCGACATGGCGAATCGTTGGGCTCCTTCAATATGCCTAATCGGTGGATTCTTATCTGGATACTTTTTGAGTGACGTCGGTCCCTGGCCACCCACTTCCCACTGGCACTGGCTGCCGGTTGCCGTTTTTCCCGCGATCATCTTCGGGCCCCTCTCGCGTGAGTTTAAGTTAGGGCCCGCCATGCGGTCATTGCTTTTCGTGCCTCCCGCGTTTCTCGCGGTTTGGCTATTGGTTCCGACGTGGGACTCGCTCGAACCTTCGCGCCTCGTCCAGATGATTGCTTGGGGCGGTTTTTTGTGGCTTGTGACGTTGTTACTCGAGCCACTCACCGATCGAATCTCCGCACCACCGCTGGCGGCGGTTTTTACCGGCACCCTACTGGGAGGGGCGATCGTCGTTTTCCAGGGCGATTCCGCGCGCTTTGCTCAGGTCCTGCTGACGGCGATGTGTGGCATGGGAGGACTTTTTCTGGCAGTCACCGTGATTGCTCGGAAGAACCATCTTCTCGGACTTGCCTGCTCGCTGACGTTGCTGGTCGGCGGCTCGATCCTGATCGGACAGGCCAACACGTTCAGCAATGTCCCCTTGGCCAGCTATCTACTCATAATCCTGGCACCGCTTACGATGTGGATCAGCCGGACCCGCCCGCTCGCACATTGGAGCGAGTCCGCGAAGACCACGGTAACCATCGCGATCCCGGCGGTTACCTGCCTGGCGGCGATTCTCTTAGCCGAGTGGTTCGAACCGATGTTGTTGGGACGAAGATAGCTCGCTCAGATCCCAGGTGTCGATCGTTTTCGCGTGAAACAAAAGAGCACCGCCGGCAGAATGAGCAGATCGCAAATCAGCGCCATCAGCAGCAGAGAAAACATCATCCATGCGAACCGAGACACGGGGGTAAAAGGGCTCAACGCAAAGACCAAGAGACCCAATGAACATATTAGCGATGTCTGTATCATTGCTAAGCCACAGTGCTCGTAGGCCAAACGAGCGGCATCTAGGCGGCTTAACCCCTTGGCCAGGCCTCGGTTGAACCACGTGATGTAGTGCAGTGAATCGTCCACCGCGATACCTAAAGCCGCGCTCGCGGTTAGCAACGTCCCGATCTCAACGCTCACTCCCAAAAATCCCATCAAGCCAAACGCCAAGAGTACCGGCATGATGTTGGGAACCATGCAAAAAACGCCCGTCAAGACGTTGCGTAGCAGAACAATCATGATCACGGCGATCATGACAAAGGCCAATCCAAAACTTCTGATTAAATCATGGAGCATTTCCGTTTGGGCTTTGAAAATAAGTGGCACCGAACCTGAGTAGATCGGTTCAACTCCTTGGCGACCTTCGAGTTCCTCCGCAACCGAGTTCCGCAATCGCTGCATTAAGTCGCCGTAGTTAAGACGATCGGCGGCCCGCACGCGAGCGCTGATTCGCCATAGTTCGTCGCCATCTTCACGTCGCAGGTAGTTGATCTCTTCATACTCAGTGAGGCGTCCCTCCAATATTTTCCGAATCGACGCGCGCTGCATTACCGCCCGAAACCCCGGCTGATCCGCGGGCGGAATGTTTGGCGCGAAGGTCGCGGCGGACATCGTGGCGGAGACGCCATCGGTTTCCTCAATGGCTTGCTGCACGGCCTGAAGCACGCGAAACCGCTCGTCGGTGGCGGTTTGCTGAGGGTCGTCGTATCGGAGCACGATTTCAATCGGAATCAGAGGCCCGACCTTTTCTTCCAGCCAGTCGTAATCTCGCAGGATTGGGGCATCGGACCCAAACAGGTCGTGAAGTTGGGCGGAGGTGGAAATCCGCTGCACGCCCACCAGACAAACCAATACCACAACCAATGAGAAAATAAAGATCGGCCAACGCAGCTTTTCGATGGCGATCGCTAACCGATCCCAGAGGGGCCTCATCCGCGAAGGACGTTCGCTTCGACCGCGCCACGCTGGTGGGTTAATCGGAAACTTATACATCGCGGCGGGTGCCCATAGTAATAATACGAGCGCCGCCGCAATCACCGAGATCGCGGCATACCAGCCGAAGTTTGTCACCGGCTGAATATTGCTGACGGTCAATGAGAACATTCCAACCGCCGTAGTACCAGCGGAAAGCAGGCAGGGAACCAATGCTGCCCTAAATGCCCAACCCACCGATTCAAAAGAGGACCGCTCAGCCAGCGACTCACGGTAATAATTCATTAAATGAACACCGGAAGAGATCGCCAGGACATAGGTTAAGTTAGAGGCCAGTGTGAGCACTGAATCCATTTGTTGGCCGGAGAAATACATGATGGCCATACTCAACTGCTCACAAAAGATGGCTACCAAAAAGATGAGGATCGTTGCACGAATGCTCCGCAATCCGAGCGCCATGATGGCAAGGCATACGCCGAACGACCCTAAGTTCAATTGAGCGAGTGAATTTTTACTTGCCTCGTCAATCGCTACTCCATCTCGTGTCGGGCCTGCGATTACCAGATCTTCGCGCGCTAACCCTTCAACCGCTTCCGCGCAGCGGTAGGCGTATTCAACGGCCGCGGCGCGATCGACTTCCGCGGCATTTTTCACAATCGCGATGAGGCAGGTATGCTCCCCGTCCGGGCCGACAAGCCATCCCCGGAGACGCCCAATCGCTTCCTCACGTGGCAAATCGAGTGGTTCCGAGACGAGCGACTCGACCGCCTCCGGCCCCGTCAACACCTCACTAAAGTAGTCGGCCGCAGGAGTTTCGGAGGAATCCAGAGCGTCCAGATGCTCTTTGTAGACGGCAATTCTAGGATCTTCGAGCGTGCATCCTTCCCAACTGATCATCAGCAGTTCGTCCGTACCGAACCGCTCGTAGAACCACATCAGCCGTTGGGTTTCCTCGAAAGAATCAGGGAGCCAGTCTTCAACTCGATTTTTAATCCCATCGAACGCCGCTTTCGTCCCGTACCCAACGATCGGAGTCAGAGCCAAGAAAAATGCAATGATCCACCAACCGAAACGATCCTGCCACGCGGAAGATGTCATTGCCAGCCACTTTGAGGATATCAGTTCACTACCGGTACGAGCTCACCGAGAAATTCGAGAGCTGAGCATAACACAAGCAGTCTGCCTAGAATAGGATAAATAGCGATCAATGGCAAAGGTGTGAATCGAGCGGGCAGGGGGAGTGAAGATGAGAGTAGGGGAGTGGGAAATTGATATCGTTTCGGGAGGCAGTTTTTTGCACGACGGCGGGATCTTGTATGGGGTCGTTCCCAAGTCGATCTGGCAGACGGTCACTCCCGCCGACGCGCAAAACCTGGTGCCTCTGACGACAAATTGCCTCCTCGCGCGTTCCGTCCATGGCAATCTGCTGATCGATACCGGGCATGGCGATAAACTCTCGCCACTGGATCGCAAAGCGCATGGCGTCGAACCTGGCTGGCCTCTTCCTGAAGATTTAGCTCGATTAGGCCTTGCCCCGACCGACATCCGCGCGGTGATCCTCAGCCACTTACACTGGGATCACGCAGGGGGTGCCACGTCGCGAACGAAGGAAAATGTCGTTGCCACCTTTCCCAGCGCCACTTATTACGTGCATCGGCAAGAGTGGGCGGATGCGACATCAGGCTGCGTGGAGCTCTCCGGAGGATACTCGGGGAGTGATTATCTTCCCTTGATGGACGAGGGGAGACTCGTTTTGATCGACCATCTCGCGGAAATAATGCCTGGTGTCCGCGTCTTCCAGACCGGAGGACATACCCAGGGCCACGTGGCTGTCGCCATCGAATCTCAGGGTGAGGGTATTTTGTACCTTGGTGATGTCGCCCCGACCGCGGCTCACTTAAGGCGGATGTGGTGTACCGCCTATGACCTGAATCTCTCCCAAACGCGGAAAGTAAAAGCGGAGCTTTTCGGTTATGCCGCGGACCGAGGCCTGTGGGTCGTTTGGAATCACGATCCGCAGATTCCGGTCAGCAAAATCGTACGGCATGAGAAGCGAGAATTCATCCTCTCCGAAGCAGTGCCGCTACGTTCGCCGGAATTCTTGAGGCCGCAATCCCAGTGAGCGGGAACCCCCTCTCGTGGATGCGACTTCCCTAACGCCTTGCAATTCCCACAAATGTCTCGTGGTTCCCAGGAAAACACAAACCAACCAACCCCCGTTCGGGGGTCATAAAATGCGCAAGCGGGGCACGCCGCCTGTTGCAATTCGCCTATCTTGTGCAATCATAGGTTCTCATTGATCTTCCTTCCCAACCTGACGCTATTTTCCCCAAGTTTGCAACAGGCCACGACTTTCCTTTGTCTGGCCTTGTTCGCGACATCCCGCGATTCATCGGCGGTTGTCCATGCTGGATTGCTAACAACCCCGAGTCCTGTACCAACCATCAATCATTAGTAAGCGGCTTGACTGAGGCGAAGGAGGTGCCTCGATCAAAGATCAGGATACGCAAATGACGATCTCGACCGATCGAACCGATATTCCGGTGGCGATAGTAGGCATGGCCTGCCGTCTGCCGGGCGCGGCGAATCTAGACGAATATTGGAAGCTCATCTCCGAAGGATTGTCGGCGGTGGGGGAAGTTCCGCCGGAACGCCTCAACCGCGAGATCTACTACCACCCCGACAAAGGAGTTCGAGGCAAAACCTACTCGACGAAAGCCGCACTGCTGGGGGATCGTCTGTTTCACGCGGATCGCTGCCCCATTCCCCAACATCTTCTTGGTTCGGTCGACAATACCCATCTTCTGATGACCGAAGTGGCAGGGGAGGCCCTACGTCACGCGGGATACGACCCGTTCGAGCTACCCAATCGCAACGTCTCGGTCTTCATTGGTCACGCCCAGGGGAGTTCTCGGCTGGGTGAGCTTACCTTCCAAACCTACCTGGACGAGGCAATCGCCCTGCTTGAAGAGACCCCCGGATTTCAGGATCTGCCCCCCGATCAGCGACAAGCGATCGAGCAGGAACTGATTGACGACCTGTTAAAAACGATTCCCGGCGGCTCGCAAGAGTTTCGCAACCTGAACTGCAACATGGTTGCCGGAACGGTCGCCAAGGCGTTCGGCCTGAACGGAGCCTGGCTGGCACTCAATTCGGCCTGTGCGTCCTCGCTCCACGCGATGCTCATGGGGGCACGCGCCCTGCAACGTGGCCGCGCCGACGCGGTAATTGTCGGAGGGGCGTCCGATTGTAAGTCCGACTCGCTGGTGCTGTTTTCCAACGCCCAGACGCTGACCAAAGACGACAGCCGGCCATTCGACTCCAAGGCGGACGGGCTCGTGATGTCGGAAGGTTATGTGGCCCTCGTGATGAAGACGTTGGAGCGAGCCATCGCCGACGGCGATCCCATTCAGGCCGTTGTTCGCGGGCTGGGCGTCGCTACCGACGGTCGCGGCAAAAGTCTGTGGGCCCCTCGGAAAGAAGGCCAGATCCGGGCGATGCACCGCGCCTACCGCAGCGGAGCCGACGCCTCTCGCTTGCAGTATCTGGAATGTCACGCCACGGCCACTCAGGTCGGCGACGCAACCGAGTTGGAAACGCTTGGTGAAGTGCTTGGGCCGAAATTCCCCGCAGGGAAGAAAATTCCGATCACCAGTGCCAAAGCAAACATCGGCCACTCGTTGGAAGCCGCCGGCATCGCCGGGATGATCAAGACGGTGCTGTGCATGCAGCACCGACAGTTTCCCGCCGCGATCAATATCCAAGAACTCAACACCAAAGTCGCTTGGGACCAATCCCCCTTCTTCGTCCCCATGCAGCCCGCCGCGTGGGATGCTCCGGAAGATGGCGGCCCCCGCTGTGCTGCCGTCAATGCCTTTGGCATTGGTGGACTCAACATGCATGTGGTGATCGACGAGTATGTCGGACAGTCGACGTCTCAAATTACCGGCTCCGCTCCCACAAGCGAGGAAACCGCCGAGGATCGGGCGATCGCGGTTATCGGGATGAGCTGCATTTTGCCCGGTGCGGATCAGCTCGACCGCTTTTGGGAACTCGTGCAAGCGGGCACCGACCCGAAGGGTGAACCACCCGCCGACCGCTGGTCCGCTCAGGCGAGAAAGAAAGCGGCGGCGGCCGGTTTAGTCCCTCGGGGTGGTTTCATCGAAAACTACGCCTACGACTGGCGGAAACACAAGGTTCCGCCCAAACAGGTGCTGGAAGCCGATCCACTCCAATTCATGTTCCTGGATGCGAGCGAAAAGGCCTTAACCGATGCGGGCTACGATCGCGAATCGATTCCTCGGGAGATGACCGGCGTCGTCGTCTGCACGGAGTTTGGTGGGGATTTTTCCGACCAGCTTGAAATGGGGCTCCGCTTGCCCGAAATGCAGGCCTATCTCAGCCAGCGGTTGGGCCAGCGTGGTCTATCCACCGACAAGATCAACGAGATCAATCAAAACTTCGGTTCTATCCTGCTTAAGAAGTGGCCCGCACTGGTAGATGAAACCGGCAGCTTCACCAGTAGTACGCTCGCTTCGAGAATTAGCAAAACCCTCGACCTTAAGGGAGGGGCAGTTGCCATCGACAGCGGCGTCACCAGCGGTATGTCGGGCATCGCCCTGTGCATCGATTCTCTGCTCTCTGGCGACAGCGACCTGATGATCTGTGCGGCCGGACAACGTCGCATGGGGCCCACGATGTACCATGGCCTGCTGGAAGCTGGCATCTTGTCCGCGGAAGGTACGGCCAAGGATGTTTGGGACCCCGATTATCGCGGGATTGTTCCAGGCGAGGGGGTCGGGGTGGTCGTGCTCAAGCGGTTGGCGGATGCCCGGCGAGATGGCGACCCGATTCGCGCGGTGATCCGTGGCTTAGGCATCGCGACCGATGAGAACCCCGCAAAAGCGATACGTCTCGCGGTTGAGCGGTCCTCCCAAATGGCAGGCATTGATCTGGCGGACGTCGATTTCATCGATGTCGAAACCGATGAGAACGCCACCGTGAGTTCACCCAGCTATGCCGCCCTGGCCGGAGCCCACGTCGGCGACCAGAGACAAAGTCCCCTCAATTTCGCCTCCGCAACGGCACAGTTCGGCCAGATGGGGGGCGGTGGTCCGATTCTCGCATTGGTGAAAGCGGTTCTCGAATCGCAGCACAAAGAGGTGGGACGAGGACTCGAAATTAAGACCCGACCAGGCAATGCCCCGGAGGCAACCTTCCGAGGAGCGGCCAAGATTCGCCCGCGTGGTCTGGGGGGGGTCGCGACTTGGTCCAAAGGTCAAGCGTTTTACCTCTTGCTAGACGATGGCTCGCCGGTTCCGCCAAAGTCCCAAATATCTACTCCGGTGTCTGACAAAATCGTAGCGACCCCGCCGACCCGCCACTCACAGGAAACACAGACTGCAAGCAAGATTGTGCGTTTTGGCGCACCGAGTCTCGCGGTCATGAGGTCCCAACTTCATTCGGCAGCCGCACACGTTAACTCCGCTTGGGAAACCGCGGATCAACGGCTGTTCCGGACCACCGACACCGCGCGACTGGCGATCGTGGCGGATAGTGCCGCCAGCCTCGCCAAAAAACTGGCCATGGCGACCGAGCAGCTTGGAAACGTGGCCGCGCGACAAGTTATTGAGCAGCAAGGAATTTTCTTCCGTGAGCTGCCCGCCGTGCCTCCCCGAGTCGCATTTCTGTTTCCCGGCCAAGGGTCGCAGTACGAGGGAATGCTCCGCAATCTAGTGGCAGAGTCTCCAGCCGCCGCTGAAATGGCGCGCAAGGCGGATGCGGCCATGCAGCGGCAAGGTTTTCCTTCATTCGCCGAGTTGGCTTGGAGTGAGCCTACTCGACTAGGGCAAGACATCTGGCAAACCCAAATCGCCATGCTGCTGGCCGACCTCATCTGCCTGGCGGCGTTGGAAGAACGGGGGATCTCCCCCGACTTGGTCCTTGGCCACAGTTACGGTGAATTCCCAGCCCTTTACGCCGCCGGAGTCTGGAGCTTGGACGATGTCATTCGGATGACCAAGACGCGTTGCGATGGCATTGAAGCAACGTCGCTGAACAATGCCGGCTTGCTGGCGACCACCGCACCGCCGGAGGTGGTGAAGTCGCTTATCGCGGAATGCGGCGTTCAGGCCTACTTGGCCAATTTTAACGCGCCGGACCAAACGGTCATTGGCGGAAAGAAGTCCGCGTTGGAGCAGCTCTCCCAGACGCTCTCGGAACATTCTTTTGCCGCCCGCATTTTGGCTGTTCCGGCAGCGTTTCATACGCCGCTCATGGCCGGCTCCAGCCGTCTATTGCAGCAAGCGTTGGAAACAGCGGATCTGCGGCCACCGCGGACCACCTTCATCAGCACCGTGGATAACCAGCGGGTCGAAAATGTCGACCGAATCCGCCGCAACCTGGGTGTACAACTAACCACGCCGGTAAATTACGTTCGGCTGATTGAAAACCTAGCGGCTGAATCGCCCACCATCTTCGTCGAGGTGGGCCCGCAGCAGACCTTGACGAAACTCAACCGCAAAATCCTCGCGGCGGAGGCGAATGTCACCTCAGCTGATAATCCCAAGCGACCCGGCCTCGACTGCATCCTGGGCGTCCAGGCACTCCTGGAATGTCTGGGAGTTGGCTCCGCCGCCCCTTCCCACCTGGAAGCGGTGAATCACCCCACGGCTCCACTGCGTAATGTTGCTCCTGATTCTTTGACTAACTCCCACGAGATGAACCCGATGGATGATATCCCGCATTTCGATGCGACCGAGCGTCGTCGACTGAAGATGCGCGGGGCGTCGGATCGGCCAACCGGGCCTATCCCGGCGGTGCCACCGCAACCTCCCGCGTTAACGCAGGCGGTTCCCAGCCCGCAGTCGGCAGCTTCACAGCCTGTTCCCGCAGCAGCGCAAGTCCCCCGGCCAAGGTTTGCTTCGCCGCCCGCTCCAGCTCCCGCGACTCCAAGTCCCACCCCGCCGCCGGTCGAACGGCCCACGGTTCCCAGTCTCCATGGGACCAATGGCTATCACTCCAATGGCAGTCCCGAGCCGGCCACTAGCCAGGTGCCCGCGGTCGACCTGGAGAAGTTTTTGGTAAACTTTGTCGTCGAACAGACCGGCTATCCACCGGAAGTGGTCGAGTTGGATGCGGACCTCGAAGCGGACTTGGGGATCGACAGTATCAAGAAGGCGCAACTCTTCGGCGAGCTCCAGGAGTACTTCGAGATCAGCACCTCGGCGACGGAGTTGTCTCTGGATGACTTCACCACGCTCCGGCATGTGGTCGACTTTTTGTCGGCCAACGGGCAGGCCAGCAACCAGCAGAGCATCGCCTCTCCGGCCCCGGCAACTCCGCTGCCGCAAGATACAGCGATCCAAGATACAGCACCGCCAGATACCGCAGTCAGCCCTACCGAGTCGGCCCCGCAAACTGCTCCCTCAGCGTCCCCTTCCGGCGGCACCAGTGCAGAGGAGCTTGAACGCTTCTTGGTCAACTTTGTGGTGGAGCAGACCGGCTACCCGCCGGAGGTGGTCGAATTGGATGCGGACCTTGAGGCGGACCTCGGGATCGACAGCATTAAGAAGGCCCAACTCTTCGGCGAGCTCCAGGAATACTTCGAGATCAACACCTCTGCCACCGAGCTATCTCTCGATGACTTCACCACGCTACGCCACGTGGTCAACTTTTTGACTGCCAACGGTCAGACCCGAAGTGAGGCGGCCGCGGAACCCGTTCAATCAGCACCGGTGCCGGCCCATCCGTCCCCGCCACCCAGTCCCCCTCCGAGTTCTCAGTCGTTGACCAATGGGACGGTTCCTCACGAATCAACCGCTCCCGCGGCTGACGCCACCCCCGTCACGGGTACCGTGCCGGATGACCTCGAAAAATTTCTGGTCAACTTCGTGGTCGAACAGACTGGCTATCCACCGGAAGTGGTCGAGTTGGATGCGGACCTCGAAGCGGACCTGGGGATCGACAGTATCAAGAAGGCCCAGCTCTTCGGCGAGCTCCAGGAGTACTTCGAGATCAGCACTTCCGCGACGGATCTGTCCCTCGACGACTTCACCACGCTGAGGCATGTGCTCGACTTCCTGTCGGCCAGCGATCAGCAACCAAGTAGCACGCAGATGCCTCACGAGGCAGCGTCTTTTTCCCCGGCCGCTCCGGCGCCGGCACGGGAAATTAATTCAATTGCGCCGGCCGTGACGTCTGCTTCCTCCGAAGCGGGCTTCGCGGATGATTTTTCGCCACAAGATCCGGATTCTCCGACACCTTTCGAAGTCTCCGGCACGCCCTATCAGATAGGACAGCAGCACGGCTCTCAGTACCGCACCGAGATCCGCCGGATGCTGCGGAACTATGCCGAGTTCGTTGGCCAGTCGATTGACGAGTTACCAGGCTCTGCCCGTTGTGCTAGGGCGATGGAACTCCTTTCGAGCGACCAATGGGACGAGCTTCAAGGGATCGCGGACGCGGTAGAAGCGCCGCTGGGGAACCTTTTGGCCCATCATTTCGCGGTCGCGGAAGTCCTTTCGGAAGTGGACCAACTCGCCACCTCCGGTGGTTCCGGCGAGGCGACGCGGCACGCGGCGCGGATGATTCCCGCTGCGTTCGGGCCGCTGAGAGACAGCCTCCGTTTGGTCCCCATGCTACGGAAACCGCACGCTGGCTTGTCTCATGTCGCCATCGTCCCTATCGGTACCGTGCTGGTCACCGGAGGGATGAATTCGCGGGGCTTAGCCGTCAGTTGGGGAAGTGATCCCCAAACCAGTTCCCGGCCTGCCGTCGATCCCCCGCTGGCCGAACTGCTCGCGGAAAGTGCCGATTTGGAAGCCGCGCTCGACTATCTCGCGATCCAACCGGGCAACACCGCCGGCGACTTTGTAATCTCCGAGACGCAAACAGGGCGGGTTGCCACGGTCACGCTTGATCACCAAGGGGTGCAAGTGATCAGCGATGGTCCTGCTGCTCGGCTTGTCCACGGTCAACTGGCGGCGGTTGGCGGGGCGGATCGACGTTTGTCGCCCGAGACCATCGATTTTGATGAAGAGGAGTTCGCGAATCTCTTGGCCCCTCAAGATCGCGACTCTCTGGCCTGGGAGCTTTCCAACGAATGCCTGATTCTGAAAGGAGACGTGCTTGACGACCACCAGCAGCGCTACGACCTGCGGGGGCTGCTGAACCTGGATGACGCACCCCGCTCGGTTTCAGGTCGGCAGACCGAACTGCCCTTGGTTGAGCCCAAAATTACCGCTCGTTTCGAGCTGGAAATGCGTGAGGCTCCGCTGGCCGGCAACACCCCCACCACGCCCATTTGGCACGGGGCGGCGATTGTTCTGGGCAGCGGAGAGATGGCCTCCGCCTTGATAGAGCAGCTCCAGCGAACCGGTGCGACGGTCTACCAAATCGAAGACGCCGCGGATTGCGACATAGTGGTAAGCCAGCTTGAGGCAATCTGCCAGCAAGGTCCGGCTCCTCATCTCTTCATCACCACGGCTCGCGATGGCAGTCCGAAGGTCCGTTTTGAAGACGCCGCTCTCTGGACGCGGCAGCAAGCCGCGCTGGAGACGGCGCTGTTTGTCTGTCAGAAATGGCTGGCGTTAGGGGAAGCGGGTGGCTGGTTGGATCGCGCGACCGTTGTCGCTACCACGGTCCTCGGGGGCGACTTTGGCTTCGGCCAAGGTGCGGCGGCCGCCCAGGGTGGTGGGCTCACCGGCCTGATGAAGGCGATTTTTATCGAATACACCGTCATGCGGAGCGGAAAAGGGCCACGTGTCAAAGCGTTCGATACCGCGCCGCAAGATGATCCGCACAGCGTCGCGGATTCGATGCTGCGAGAACTCGCCTCGGGCAACCTCGACTATGAAGTCTCCTGGAGCGGCAACGTCCGCCGGGTTCCCTTTGCGATCGATCGACCGGCCGAACCGACCGCCATCGCGCGGTCGCTTCCGCACGGCGTGTGGGTGGTGGCAGGGGGTGCTCGGGGCATCACAGCCGCTTGTGCTCTGGAACTTGGGAAGCGTTACGGCTTGCGGCTCCACCTGCTGGGAACAAGCGACTTGCCCCAGATCGATCCCGCTTGGCGCAACCTGGACGCGGAAGGACTGCAAAAGCTGAAGGCCGAGACGATGATCGCCGCGCGCAAAGCGGGCCAGCAGGCCCCCGGTGCGTGGGAGAAGGTCCAGAAGGCGCTGGAAATCGATCGCTCAATGAGAGCTTTCGCCGACGCGGGCGTTTCCGCGACGTACCATGTGTGCGACGTTTCCAATCGAGAATCGCTGGCCGCGGTGTTGAACGAAGTTCGCCGCATAGACGGCCCGATCTCCGGCATCCTGCATGGAGCGGGGATCGACAAATCATGCCGGATGGAAAAGAAACGCCATGACGTTGTGAGGGCGACCTTAGGCATTAAGGCAGGCGGCGTTGTGCATCTGGCGGCACTCACCAAAGAAGATCCGATCCGGCACTTCCTGGGGTTTGGCTCGATTGCCGGCCGACTCGGCAGCTTTGGCCAGGCCGACTACTGCATGGCGAGCGATCTGCTGTGCAAGCTGATGGGTGGGTATCGTCGCCAGCGACCGTGGGTCCGCGCTGTCGGGTTCCATTGGCATGGCTGGGACGAAGTGGGCATGGCGGCCCGTCCCGAAACGCAAAGTGTATTGAAGGGTAAAAGCGACCTGACCCTGATGCCGCTGGCCGAAGGTCTCGGCCACTTGATTCGGGAAATTGAAGCGGAGGTTCCACGCCACGAAATTCTCATCACCGAGCGCCGTCACTGGCAGCGTTTTGCCGATGGGCTGGGCAAGCTGGTGGAAGATCGAGTTGGCGAAGACTCGCCGTCTCAGGCACCCAACGCTTCTCCAGGCATCGCCACTTCGGTCGAGTCGAAAGCTGCAGGCCCTGTTTCGCAGCAGCCGCTCGGCCCTCCCCATCCGTCGGTGGAACTACGGACCGAGCGGTGTGAACTGAAACTCATCGACGCACCACTTCCCCCTGGCAGTTCCGACCTCCCCACGTTCGATGCCCCAGTCTGGATCGCAGGGGATAACGCGGATGCGGTTGAATTGGAAAATCGCCTGAGAGGGGCCGGCGCGGAGGTTTACCGCTTCGCCGGTCGCGGCGAGCACGCTGCCGTCTTGGCCCAACTTGATGGGCTCCACCCCCAGCAAGCGGCCAAGCATTTGTTTCTTCTGAGCGGACGCGATCCAGCGCCCGCTGATCCTCTTTCCGCGGAAGCGGTCGAACGCCGCAGTCGCGAAGGAGTGATCACCCCGTTCTTCATCGCCCAGCACTGGTATAACCGGTTGTCGAAGGCCGGTTCCGGCACAGGCACTCTGGTGACAGCCGTATCGCTGGGAGGCGATTTTGGCTTCCAGTCAACGGTCGTCAACCCCGACGGGGGCGGCACGGCCGGTTTCGTCAAATCGATCCATATTGAAGACTCCCGCCGCGAGCCGCGCGTTGCCCGCTGCAAGGTGATCGATGCCCCTGTCACCGATTCTTCTAGCATCGTCGTTGACGCACTGCTAAGGGAAATTGCGGCGGATCGGCCCGAAGTGGAAGTTAGTTGGTGCGGTGGGATGCGGCGTGTCGTCCGCCCGATTCCAGTCGAACTTCCCCCCGGTCCGGCGGCGAATATTCCGCGTGACGGCGTCTGGGTAATCACCGGCGGAGCACGTGGGATCACGGCCATCGCGGCCCGTGAGTTGGCAGCGAAATACGGATGGAAGTTACACCTACTCGGCAAGAGTCCTCCGCCGCTTGAAGATGCCCCTTGGCGCGACTTCGATGAAGAGCAACTAAGAACTTATAAAACGCGGATCGCGCGTGAAGCGGTTTCCAAAGGGGAGTCACCCGGGGCTGCCTGGGATCGCGTGCTGAAGGACTGTGAGATCTTCGCGAACCTCCGCAAATTCGCGGACGCGGGGGTCTCGGCCACGTATCATCAGTGCGATGTGACCAGCCGAGCGGAGCTCGATGCCACCTTGCAAAAAATCCGCCAAGCCGATGGCGGCATCAACGGGCTGATGCACGGAGCGGGACTGATTGAACCGGGCCGTTTCGACAATAAGCGGCACGGTTTTGTTGAGAAGTTGGTGCGAACCAAGTTCGATGGCCTGCTGCATCTGCTCGCCCTGACGAAGGACGATCCGTTGACTCACTGCATTGGGTTCGGATCAATTAGCGGACGGTTTGGGGGCAATGGCCTGAGTGACTATGCCGCCGGGAACGACTCGATGTCGAAGGTCCTCGATTGGCACCGCATGGCTCGTCCCGATTGCACCACGCTTTGCATCCACTGGGAATCGTGGGAAGGGGCCGGCATTGCCACCTTGTCCCGTTTTGCGTGGGGCCCGCGAAGCGTCATGAAGATGAAGTACATGCTGCCTGAAGAGGGTGTGCGGCGGATGGAGGAGGAACTGGCCGGTGGGGCGAAGAAGGCCGAAACGCTTTACACGTTCGGCGACTTCTACCCGATGTTTTACCCGCAAGAGCAGTATCCCCTGGGTGAATTTCAACCCCGTAGTGGGAAAAACGCGGACATGCCTCTGGTTAGTACCACGCGGAATGATGGAGACGTATTGGTTGGCGATGTGCCACTCGACCCGGAGAACGATCCCTTCCTGGCGCTGCATCGCCTGCGGGGCAAGCCGCTGATGCCGGTCGTGGCGACTCTGGAAGCACTGCGGGAGATCGCGGCCCTTGCCTCAAGTAAGCAGGTGACCGCGTTCCGCGATGTCGACATGGTGGATGGCCTGTTGTTCCACACCGCGAATCCCCAAACGGCACAGGCCACTGCGACCAAGGTTGGTGATGAGCTTGTCCATTGCCGCTGGACGTGCGATTTTCGCAACCGGAGCGGCGGGCTGATTCAGAAAGATCGCCTGTACCTGGAAGCAAAGGTCGTGGTTGCCGATGCGCCGCCGACGCTGTCGTTCACCCCGCCGCCGTTCCCCGCGGAATGGGACGCGGTTACGTATCCCGAAGACGCCGCGATCTATCATGGGCTACCATTTCGGTGCCTTAAAGCGATTGCTTGTGAGCCCAAAAGTGGGTGGGGACATATTGTCGCGCAACCATTGTCCGATCTCACGGGCGAAGCCAAACGCGAAGGGTGGCTTGTCCCCTCCTGCGTTCTCGATTCGGCCTTGTATGCTTGTGGCTGCCATTTGTATCTGCATGGCGCAGGAGCCGTGTCGCTGCCTCGCAAGATCGAGCTGCTGGAACTGGGCCGCCCCGCAGTCGACGGTGAGAATTGCTACGTCCATTTTGCTTGTCGCGAGATCGCGGAAAAGTCTGCCTTGTACGATTTGACCCTGCTTGGGGAAGACGGAGCGGTCATCCTCAAGGCAACCGGCTACGAGAAGGTGATCCTCACCCGCGGAGCCGACGCATGAGCGACTGCTCTCAAAGCTCCATTCGCTACGTCGCCGACTTCGGCGTACTGCCTCTGCCCAAACACTTGCATTGGCTGAGCGAGGCGGAACATACGGAATTAGTTACCTGGCGCGATCATAATCGCCGGGAACAATGGCTCGCAGGTCGCTGGATCGCTAAACGGATGATCTGCCGCGGTACGCTCGCCGAGGAACTGCGTCGCGTTGAGATTTTGTCTCGAACCGCTGCAGGACTTGGCTCTCAACCTCGCGTAAATGTCGATGGTAAGCGGCTCGATCGGCGACTGTCAATTTCGCACGCCGGTCGGTCGGTTCTCGTCGGGCTGGGTGCCCCTCAATCGAAGATCGGAGTCGATTTGGCCTTGGACGTACCACACAGCGAGCGTTTCCGCGCTGCGTGGTTCAGCCCGCGTGAGAACGCCTGGCTAGGAAGCTCGCCCGAGCGACGCGGGCCAATCTTGTGGGGACTCAAAGAGGCCATTTTCAAGGCGCAGGCCGATGGGCAGGCCTGGAACCCGCGGGCGGTCGAGGTTTTGGCCATTGAAAACAGCTTGGTTTACAGTGAGCTGAATGGACGCGTACTTACGCCACTGACGGCATGGATTCGTCCAGCAGAAGGTGGAGCGGCAACGGTCGTCTGGGACACAACACAAGATACCATTCGTTATCGAGGAAAAACTTCATGATTGACTTATCAGGGAAAATTGCACTGGTTACCGGGAGTTCCCGGGGAATGGGGCGGGCCTGTGCTTTACGCCTAGCCGAGGCCGGCGCGGACGTGATCGTCAACTACGTCACTTCACGGACCGCGGCCATGGAAACCGCCAAAGAGATTCGCGGCATGGGCCGGAGATCGTTCGTCGTCAAGGCGGATGTCAGCCAGAAGGACGACGTCGAGTCGATGATGGATTATATCGGAGAACACATCCACCAGCTCGATATCATCGTCAGCAACGCGGCAACGGGAGGTTTTCGCCCCCTCTTGGCGGCCAACGAAAAGCATTTCGAGAACACGTACCATACCAACGTGCTCGCCATGCTTTATCTGGTGCAAGCCGGCTTGCCCCTCCTGGAAAAGTGCAACGGCCGCTCAAAGGTGATCGGCATCAGTAGCCACGGGTCGGACATGGCACTGCCTTGGTACGGCCTGATTGGCAGCTCCAAGGCGGCTCTGGAAAGCCTCGCGCGGCACCTCACGCTCGAAGTGGGAGACAAGGGGGTGAACGTCAACATTGTTAAGTCGGGCTTGGTGGAAACCGATTCGACAAAGCGACTCCCCAACGCGGGGCAGATGTTCGATCACCGCAAAGACAAGACGATGATGGGGGACCGAATGCTAACAATCGAGGACGTGGCCAACGCGGTATTGTTCCTCGCCTCCCCATTGGCGGACCTCGTCCAGGGGGAAACGCTGACGGTCGACGGCGGTGCCGCGGTCCACGTTTAAACGTAACCATTTCCGTCTTCCGCTCATCTTGAGATGGGCACAATCAGCGAAATGATCCCTCCGACCGATCCACCTGCAAGCGGGTCGGTCTCCCCAACCAAGCGATGATCCGAAATTCACCCATGAAGTATCACCTCCTTACGGGCGGCACCGGCCTTTTAGGCCGCTATCTCCTCCGTGACCTGACACTCGCTGAGATTCCCTTAGCGGTCATGGTCCGGCGTTCGCGGTTGGAAACGGCGGTCGGGCGAATCGAAACCGCGATGACCCACTGGGAGCGGGAACTTGGTCGGGCCTTGGTCCGTCCGATTGTTCTGGAAGGTGATATCACCCAAGAGAACTGTGGCCTTTCCGGCGATGACCTACGGTGGGTTGCGTCGTTCTGCGACACGGCCATTCATTCCGCCGCCTCACTGACATTTTATGCCGAAGAGGACGACAATGATGGTGAACCGTGGCGGAGCAATATCCAAGGTACGCGAAACATCCTGAATCTCTGCCGCGCAACGGGAATCGATCATTTCCACCACGTATCGACCGCTTATGTCTGTGGACGCCGGCGGGAAACGATCCTCGAAGACGAACTCGATTTGGGGCAAGAGCCGAGTAATGACTATGAGTCGAGCAAGCTGACCGCAGAGAAGGAAGTGCGGGCCTTTGGTTTCGACCAACTTACCGTCCATCGCCCCTCGATCATCGTGGGAGATTCCACCACGGGGTTCACCACCTCGTACCATGGGTTTTATACGCCACTGAGATTAGTTCATGCACTGATAACCACGTTGCCCTGGGACGTATTCGTCCAGGGAGATTGGCTCGGCACGCTCCAGCTAACCGGTGAGGAACGCAAGAACCTGGTTCCCGTCGATTGGGTTTCAGCCGCCATGACCCAGGTGATCTCCAGGCCAGAGTTGCATGGCCAGACCTATCACTTTACCAACCCCCAGCCGACCACGGTCGCCGACATGCTGGCCGCGATTGGGGCGAATATCTTGGACCTAGCCCGGACCGACGAAGAGGCGAAAAACAATCTCGCTGCCGACCCGCAAGCGATGATGGAGTCGTTTCGCGAGCAGATGAAGGTTTACCAGTCCTATTGGAGCGATGACCCAACCTTCGACAGCACTCGGACCGAGGGCGCAATGCCGCACCTTCCGTGTCCCGCGGTCGATCACGACGTGATGGACCTGTTAATCCGATACGCGATCAACAAAAATTTCGGCTGGCCGCGCGAAACTCCGGCGGTGGCCAAATATCCGGTCGCCGAAGACTTGGCTCCCTGGATCCAGAACGGCCGGCAGCTACCAAGCGCTAACGGCGAGCGCCGTTATGTGAGTCTACGCGTGAGCGGCAGCGGCGGCGGACAATGGCACATGATCCTCGACCACGGCCAGCTTGTCGGGGTGGCAACCGGGCTGCGGAACGGGGATGGCCCCACTTGCTACCTCAACTCCGATACCTTCCACCGGATCACTCACGGCCAGCTTACCTGGGAATCCGCGCTCAGGTCCGGTCGCCTATTTACCGCCGGGCACTCCACTCCAGGAGAGGAAATCGAACAATGTTTTCACGAGATTGCGGCCCTCGCGCGGGCTCAACATCAATCCACCAGCGCTAACTGAAAAAGACCACAGCATTGAACAAGGGTAAGATCATGACGGGTATGCTTTCGAAATCCAATGCCACTCAACCTGCGCCAACCAAGAATGTGGCGAGTGCGCAGATGCTCGAGCGCGCGAAGAAAAGCCTGGCTGGAGGAGACAGCAGCACGATGCGGGTGTTGCCCTATCATATTCCGCTGGTGGCCGACCGCGCCGAGGGTTGCCGACTCTGGGACATCGACGACAACGAATACATCGACCTCAACATGTCCTATGGCCCCCTGCTGTTGGGGCACCGGCCAAAGGCGGTCATTGAGGCGGTCTATCGACAGATATCGGAAAGGGGTAGCCAATTAGGCTTCCCCACGGAGGTAACCGTCCGTGTTGCCGAAAAGATTAAACAACTCTTTCCCAGTATCGAGCTCCTGCGGTTCGCCAACTCCGGCACGGAAGCATGTGCCTCCGCCGTGCGATTGGCGCGAACCTTTACCGGCCGCAAGAAGCTGATTATGTTCGAGGGGCACTATCATGGCTGGAGCGAGGCGGTCTTCACCAAATATCACGCGCCGCTCGATCAACTTCCGGAAAAGGGTTACGGACCCGCTATTCCCGGCACCAGCGGCATGGGAGACAGCATCGCCGACGTGATCACCGTTCAATGGAACGACCTGGATGCCCTCCAGCGCTGCCTGGCCGAACATGGCGATGAAGTCTGCGCTGTGATGATGGAACCGGTCTCCGGCAATGCGGGGCTCTTGCTACCACGCGACGGATATTTGGCCACCGCGCGGGAACTGGCCCACGATCATGGGGCCTTGCTCATTTTTGATGAAGTCATCACCGGCATGCGAGTATCGCCCGGCGGGGCCCAGGAACACTACCTCGTTACGCCTGATATTACCGTCGTCTCAAAGGCGATGGGAGGCGGCTACCCGGTTAGTGCCTTCGGAGCCTCGTCCGAGTTGATGCAATGTATTGTCAAGGGCCCGCTGTTTCACGGGGGGGTGTTTTCCGGCAACGCGATCGTCATGTCGGCCGCCGAGGCGGTCCTTGATACGGTACTGGGGGACAAGGAAAACATCTACCGGCATCTGAACGCGGTGAGCGACCAATTGGCGAGTGGCATCAAGGAAATTTATACCCGCCTCGGGATCCCTCACCAGGTCTATCACCTCGGTCCGCTGCTGGCGGGGCTGGTCACTAAGGAAGATGTGGAAGGGCTGTACAACTATCGTGATGTCCGGCGGCACGCCGACTTCGAGCGGTTCATTCAGTTTCAGAATTGGATGCAGCAACGTGGCGTTTATTTCCACCCGAATGAATTCGAACCCATGTTCCTATCGACCGCGCACACCTCGGAAGATATCGCCGAAGTGCTCACGCGATGGGAAGAGGGAACCCGAGAATGCCTGGTACGATAACGTCGCACGGAAGCTGGAGTGCGGCGCCCATCTTGGACGCCGCCGAGAACTATCGCGGCACGATCACGGACCTCGACACCGGTTACGTCGTCTCGTCCAGCGATTTCCGCTGGATGCGCGACGCGCTGATCAGCAGCCTGAGGGAAGAAGGGATCGCTCCGGGAGACCGCGTCCTGGTCACCGTTAGCAACGGTCCGCTGTTTCCCATCGTGCTAACGGCGATACTGACTTGCGAAGCGTCACCCCTGCTGGTGCATGTCATGACACCACCAGCCGAACTTGCGCGGTACGCTCAGCGGTTTGGTGTCAAATGGCTCGTCGCTTACGGTGGTGACGACCAAGTCGCGACCGTCCTCCAGCGTGAATCCCCACTCCCCGGAGGCGACTACGACCAGCTTCGATTAGGCGAATTCGCTACACCGAAGCATGTCGTAGGCCCTGAACTTCGCGCGGTGCCGCTGCATCCCACGAGCGGTTCCACCGGGCTCCCAAAAATTGCGCTGCGGCCTGGCTTCTGTGCAATGGAAGAGGCTCGGCACTACACCGCGACGATGGCGATCTGCGAAGACGATTGCCTGATGGCGATCCCACCGATGAGCCATGCCTACGGCTACGGTGTGAACGTGATGGTGCCCCTGTTGACCGGAGCCAGCCTTGTCACCACCGCCAAATTCAGTATTAAACGGTTGGCGGAAGTCTTGCAAGAGTTCCCCGTTACGGTACTCCCAATGGTTCCGGCCCACATCGATCTCCTCAACTTCGGGGGCAAGCTCGATTTTGGTCGGCTGCGGTGGCTGCTTACCGCGGGCTCCATGATGCCACGGCGCTCGGCGATCCAGTTTCGTAAGCGAACCGGGGTCACGGTTTGTCCGCTTTACGGCACTACGGAGACCGGCGGAATCTCGGTCGCTACGGTCGCCGATGGCGAAGATGTCGATGGCCGGGTTGGCCCCGCGATGGAAGGCGTTCATGTCGAGGCTCGTCCACCGGCGGATGCGGACGAATTGGGTCTCGAACCGGGGGTCGGCAAGCTGCACGTAAGTAGCTCCTCCATGATGGCCGGTTACCTGAGCGACAGCGGTGAAATCCTCCAGCCTTGGGATACGGAAGGGTTCTTCGAAACGGGCGATTTGGCCCGAATCGTGGAGGACGGTACAATCCACCTCCGTGGTCGGACGGGCGAGATGATCAACGTGCTGGGCTTGAAGGTCGTACCGTGTGAAGTGGAAGAGGCGATCGCCGCCATGCCCGGTGTGCGAGAAGTTAAGGTCTACCGCGGCGATTTGTCCTCCAATGGGGAGATCGTCAAGGCGGCGGTGGCCGTTGAAGACGGGGTGACCGAAACGGACATTCGTGCCTTCTGCGACGAGCATCTCGTCTATTACAAACGTCCCGGGGTGATCGCCCTAGTCGCTGCCTTGCCCCGCAATCCGGCCGGCAAGATTCAGCCCGACCGACTGCCTTAAGCCGCTTTTCGTTCAGGATTTCGCCATGCCCCAGCTTGCCACCGAGTCACTCGCCGACCACGACACGCCGCTGGCCAAGCTATTTCCGCTCCCCCTCTCGACCGTCGAACATTTCATGTTTCTCGATGGTCGGTCGAACTACCCGATGCTGTGCGATGTGCAGGTCGAGTTAAAGGGCACCATCGAGCGTGGCCCGTTTGGAGAGGCCCTCGCCTTCGCCATGCAAAGGGCACCCTTCTTTCGCGGCATTATCGAAGAAGACAAAAAACGGGGCCTCCTGTGGCGGTTGACCGACCGGATGCCGACCGTCGATTGGGACGAGTATGGCATCCCCTGCACGGAAGGTTATGACCAGTTCATCGACCTGCGATCCGATCCCGGCCTGCGGGTCTTCGTCCGCAGCGGCGGTGAACGATCTTCGATCTTGCTGCACTTTCATCACGCCACCGCCGATGGAGTGGGCTCGATGGTTTTCGTGGAAGACCTGCTCACGGCCTATCACAACGCCACACCTGGCACCAAGACCGTCAGGCCGCGGCGTTTGGAACCTGAGCGGTTACTCAAGCGCTGTACCTCAAATTTGGAAAACCCCGGGGTCGTGCGGGGTCTGTACGATGTCTACTGCGGCGTTCGTGGAGCGTATGAATTTTTCAGCGAGCGTCCCTTACCGCTGCACGCGGCCAAACCAGCGTTGCCCGCGGATGCCACGCGACGGCAGAACGGCTTTATCCGCCAATCCTGCTCGCGGGAAACAACCGGGGCCCTGCGAAAATTGACTTCCCAGCGGAAGGTCACCCTGAACGATGTGTTTCTGCGCGATCTGTATCTCACGCTCCATGCGGCAATCGAGGCGGATGGAACACCTGTGGGGCGTCGTCATCTGCGTGTGCTGATGCCGCAAAGTCTTCGCGGCCGGGGAGACGCGGCCATGCCCACCACCAACGATCTGGGCTTTTCGTTCATCGGAAGTCGCGGTTCGCTGTGCGAGCGTCCGGCAGAACTGCTCGACAATCTTAAGGTGATTACCGCGGCGATTCGCAAAGACAACCTCTCGCGGCACTTCATCGGTGGACTCGCGGCGGTTGAGTCGCTGGGCCTATTGCCCAGGCTTTTACGAGGCCAGTCCTGTTTCGCGACGGCCGTGCTGACGAACTTTGGCAACGCTTGGCGGCGTTTTGAAGCCAAACTGCCGTTGGCCGATGGGGGACTAGCGGCCGGCAACCTAGTATATGACTGTCTGATTGGCACGCCCCCGATTCGCCCCAATACGGCCGCCGCGTTCTGTGTCACGACCACCATGGATGAGATTGTCGTTTGCCTAAAACACGACCCGTTTTACTACCCCCGGGCCGAGTCGGTAGCGCTGCTGGACCGCTACATTCGCCAGATCGAAAAGAGCGCTCAGTCGATCTGAGTCCACCAGACTGCCAACAGGCTCACAGGCATCGAAACGTCGTTCGTTGACCGGGCTCCCCCAGCAAACGATACTAAATGCGCCTAACTTAACCCAGTAATCAGCGATTTCCCGAGGGAATCAGGCCGAAGAGCGAGGTTATGTTAGGGGTTCTAAAGCTTCATTTCGTGGTCGCCCAACAGCCCATGCCTCAATCGGAGACCCCACTCATGAACTTCTCATTGCAAACACCGACCGCAATCTCTAACCAATTTCGGCGTCGTCTGCTCCACACAGTTTCGACACTGCTGCTAATCACCGGGACCCTTGCTCCATCAATTTCCTGGGAAATCAGCGCAGCAAATGCCGTCGAGCGGGATGTCCCAAACATCGTCGTCATCTTTATCGACGACATGGGATACGCCGACATTGGGCCGTTCGGGGCGAAGGATTATCCGACCCCCAATCTCGATCGTATGGCCCGCGAGGGACGGAAGTTTACCGACTTTTACGTGACTCAGGCGGTCTGTTCCGCTTCCCGGGCCGGGCTGTTGACCGGTTGCTACAACGTGCGCGTCGGGATCAATGGCGCGTTAGGTCCAAAGTCGAACATCGGCATCCATCCGAAAGAGGTAACCCTCGCTGAAATTTGCAAGCAACAGGATTATGCCACCGCCTGTTTCGGCAAGTGGCACCTGGGGCATCATGAAAAGTTTTTGCCGCTACAACATGGCTTTGACGAGTTTCATGGCATTCCATACTCCAATGACATGTGGCCCCACCATCCAGGCGTGGCACACTTGCCGATGGCAGAACGGCTGAAGCGGTGGCCGCATCTGCCACTCTTCGACGGAAACGAAATCATCAATCCGGAGGTGGACGACAAGGTCCAAGAGCAACTGACCACCGATATCACCGAACGATCGGTGCGGTTCATTGAGGAAAACAAAGAGCGGCCATTCTTCTTGTACGTACCGCACCCGATGGTCCACGTGCCGCTGTTTGTCTCCGAAAAGTTCAAGGGCAAATCGGGGGCGGGACTGTTTGGCGATGTGGTGATGGAGGTCGATTGGTCGGTCGGGCAGATTTTGGAGACCCTCCGCAAAAACAAGTTGGACGACAACACGTTGGTGATCTTCACCTCGGACAATGGCCCTTGGCTTAATTATGGCGATCACGCCGGATCGGCCGATCCGCTGCGAGAAGGGAAGGGGACCATGTTTGATGGCGGATGCCGTGAACCGACCATCATGTGGTGGCCTGGTAAGATCCCATCCGATACGATCTGCGAGACACCCGTGATGACGATCGACATCCTCCCGACGGTGGCTCAGCTTATCGGGGCGGACCTGCCGGAACATAAGATCGATGGGAAAGATATCTGGCCCCTGATCGTGGGCCAGGAAGATGCCCAGTCACCTCACGAGGCCTATTACTTCTATTACGGCAATCAGCTCCAGGCAATCCGGCAAGACCAGTGGAAGTTGGTCTTCCCTCACCAGTATCGCACCCTGGACGGAAGACCTGGCGGCACCGGTGGCATCCCCACGAATTACACCCAGGCCAAAACCGATTTGGCTCTGTTTGACCTGAGGGCCGATATCGGTGAAACCAACGATGTGAAAGAATCGCACCCAGAGGTCGTCGAGCGGCTCCAAAAACTGGCGCAATCGATGCGGAAAGATTTGGGGGATGGACTCACCAAAATCCCAGCCAGAGGTCGCCGCGCACCGGGCAGCGTCGATTGATAAGCCGGTCGCGAAATACCTAAACCCCAAAAAAACGATCCGTGGAGAGAGCCACGGATCGCAAGGTAAATTAAGGTGAGCTCGAGATTTTACTCGTCTCCTCGCCGCGCGGGGAAATATCATCCGATCCACATGGAATACGGCTCTACGCCCGGCCAAGCTCGCTTACTGAGCAAGGTCATCGCGGGACATGGTTCGAAATCTCGTGGGTTCGCGTGTTGGTAATCGCCCTTGTAGTTTTCCCGGTACACCGTAACTGGATTCAGGTTGACCTGATAGGCACGTAGGCGTTCGAGCACGTTCAGCATTTGCTGCACGGTCGGTTTGTAGTGTCCACTTTTCCCGCTGATCCCGACGATTTGCCCTCGTTCGATCCGAATGGTACCGGCGGCTAGTACGCGGGCCCCGGCGAGGAAGGAAGAATGCTTGAGTTGCTGTTCTCCTTCTCTTCCGCTGGCGTAAATCCGACCTTTGACATCCATGGCGAAAAGTGACATGTTCTTTTCCAGATTGTCGCCCCACTGATCGGTGTCATAAAGTCGTAGAGCGGTCTTTCCGCCGTTGGGCGACAAATCCCACCGGTTTGCCAATCCGCTCCGGAACGAAAGTTTGAATTGCCGACGGGTCGCCTTGTCCGTGTACCACTGCTGCACACCTTGGGCCACCGCGTTCTGGTCTTCATTTTGACCGTGCGCATCGACATCCCGGCCAAAATAATCACCCGCCTCGACATCACCATCGGTTCGAACGATGTAATCCTGCAGGGCCTGCACCGTCTCGCGTCGTTTCTTCCAAAGCGAAGTCCCCAATTTTTCAGAGTTGCTTGCATTCTTGAGGATGTACCTCGTGTGCATCAGGATCTGGACTCGCACTTCAAACTGAACACGCCACAGCCGTTGGTCCAGGTTGTAGTGTAGTTTGAGCAGTTCGATAATCCGTTCCAAAGCCGGAAATTCGGATCGCTTGAGGAGGCCGGTCAGGCCCATATCATTGGCAAACTTTTGACTCGTGGGTAACGTATGGTAAGTAATCATCGACACTTCCTAAAATATTGCGTTCTCACCCTGAACTCCTTCAGGGCATGTACCATGGCAACGTGGCAGGCCGCTTCCGCTCTCCAATACCGATTACCGTCGGTCCACTAGGAAGGGAAACGCGTGATTTTACCTTCCACGGGTCGCGATTTCGAAATCCCTTAGGATTCGTCGTTCGCTCATCCAACTGCGGAATGCCCGGATTGTCGAGCGATGTCACCGCAAGTTGACAAATTTCCGGACAGAAGCAACGAAAAATAGAAGATTCTTCGGAATCGCCCAGAGGACGAATTTGCGGCGGAGACTCGCCGTCTCAGAATGTCGATGACCGGAGCGTCAACAAAGGATCGGCGCATGGCCGACCCCCGAACGCTTAGCCTCGTGAACAGCACGATGTCTGAGTAGAGCTCACGTAATGCGAACTACCGTGATCGACCCTGACGGCGGCGGTCCGCTTCTTTCAGGAAGACCTTTCGCAGGCGGATGTGGTGAGGCGTGACCTCTACCAATTCATCCTCCTCGATGTATTCCAGCGCGGCTTCCAGCGACATTTTTCGCGGTGGCTTGAGGACGATGTTCTCATCCGAACCCGAGGCCCGCATGTTGGTCAGCTTCTTCTCTTTGGAGGGATTCACGACCATGTCCTCATTCCGCGCGTTCTCACCGACGATCATCCCCTCATAGATCTCCTCGCCCGGCTTGACGAACAGATCGGAACGATCTTGCAGCGCAAACAAGGCAAACCCAACCGCCTTGCCGGTAACCATCGAGACCAAAACACCATTCGGGCGACGCGGCACATCGCCCGACAATGCGCGATAACTGTCGAACCGATGATTGATGATCGCCTCTCCCTGGGTCGCATTGAGAAGCTTAGTCCGTAGACCGATCAAACCACGAGCCGGAATGGAGAAGACCACTTGGCTGAAATCCCCCCGGGGCTGCATTTCCAGCAGTTCACCGCGGCGTTCACCAACCAGTTCCATCACCGGGCCCATCTTCTCGCCGGGGACTTCGACGATCAGCGTCTCGAACGGCTCTTCCTTTTTACCGTTCTGTTCACGCAGAATAACGCTGGGCTTGCCGACCGCCAGCTCGTATCCTTCCCGCCGCATGTTCTCAATCAGCACGGCCAGGTGCAACACACCACGGCCACTCACCAAAAAGCTGTCGGCGGTTTCGCCCGGCCGAACTCGCAGGGCGACGTTCCGCTCCAGTTCCTTTTCCAGGCGATCGCGGAGATTCCGCGTGGTGACGTACTTGCCATCCTTGCCCAGAAATGGCGAGGTAT
Source organism: Pirellulaceae bacterium (assembly GCA_040880405.1). Lineage (GTDB taxonomy): Bacteria > Planctomycetota > Planctomycetia > Pirellulales > Pirellulaceae > JBBDIM01. The sequence goes on from JBBDIM010000118.1 coordinate 98,920, forward strand.
TGATGGTAAACATCATTTCCAAGGTCGGTTCGTCGACCGCGACGCGAGGCAATGGCGAGGGTCGATCAAGATCGCAAATCGAATCCCCGATATCGACATCCTCGATCCCCGAGATCGCCACGATATCCCCCGCGGCGGCCTCGCTCACTTCGGCCCGGCCGAGGTTTTCAAAAACATGCAGGGCGGCGACACGAGCACGCGTCATGCTCCCATCGGACTGCGAAACGCTAATCGCCTGCCCTTTTTTAAGTCGCCCCGATTGGATTCGCCCAATCGCGATCCGCCCGGTGTATTCCGACCAATCCAAGGTGGTGACCCGCATTTGCAGCGGTCCCTCCGGGTCGACATCCGGCCCCGGAATTTTTTCCAAAACCATGTCCAACAAAGGCCGCATATCTCCTTCGCGGGCATTGGGATCAGCCGAACAGTAGCCGTCGCGCGCACTCGCGTACAGGTAGGGGAACTCAGCAACTTCGTCGCTCGCACCCAGGGAGAGGAACAGATCCAGAACTTCATCCACCACGGCGTGCGGTCGGGCATCTGGTTTGTCGATTTTGTTGATCAACACCACCGGCCGCAATCCACATTCCAAAGCCTTGGAAAGCACAAACCGGGTCTGAGGCATCGGGCCTTCCGCCGCATCGACCAGGACCACAGCCCCATCGGCCATGCTCAGCACCCGCTCTACTTCACCTCCGAAGTCGGCGTGACCGGGAGTATCGACGATGTTGACCTTTACGCCGTTGTAAGGGAGGGCGATGTTTTTGGCCAAAATGGTGATGCCGCGTTCCCGCTCCAGATCGTTGGAGTCGAGCATCCGCTCGTTGTTGAGCTGGCTGGCGCGGAACTGGCCGCTTTGATGCAGCAGGCAATCCACCAAGGTTGTTTTGCCGTGGTCGACGTGGGCAATGATCACAATGTTACGGATGTCGTCGCGACGCATAGGTGGATTTCGTTACAATACGTGGTGTCGGATATTTGGGGCCGCGGATTTACAATTCCGCGAATGACCTTTAGGGGGGGGTCTAGCCCCGGTCTGCTGATCGCTGGCATGCTAATTCGCATAATGGCGGCCAAAGTAACCTTGAATCGTAGCAAATAGCACCGAAGTTGGGGTAGGGGAGTGCCGGCCGGAATTCAGCTTTCCACATCCGCGTGAGCCGCAAATGACCACCAAGATGCCTAAAAACGCAAATTCAGGGCTGAATTTCGCCTCGGTTAAGATTCCGAGTACCTCCTGGGTGGCCCCTTCGGCCGATATTTTCGGCCAAGTGAATCTAGCAGAAAGGACGATCGTCCTATTTCAAGCGGTCCTGCGGGGGGATACAGAGCTCATCGAAATTGGCGAGGGAACCAACATCCAGGACTCCTGCGTCCTGCATGCCGACCTGGGTTTACCTTGCCGGATCGGTAAAAACTGCACCCTGGGGCACCGGGCGCTCCTGCATGGGGCAACGATTGAGGACAACTGCCTGATTGGGATCGGTGCCATTGTCTTGAATGGGGCAAAAATCGGCCAAGGTAGTTTGATTGCGGCGGGAGCGTTAATCCCTGAAGGGACGGTGATTCCTCCGCATAGCGTCGTGATGGGGATGCCGGGCAAAGTGATCCGAGAGACAACTGAGAGGGACAAATCCCGAATCGAGCACGCCGCTCGGCATTATCAGGAATGCATACCGAGCTATCAGCGAGAATTTGCCCTGCGATAATGTTGCTGCGAGGAATTCGCGCCGAGAGCGACGAAGTCTCACAAAAAAATCCAGATAACAAGGCCGACCGCCAGGCCAGTGAGTCCATATCCCACCAAAATCAACAGTCCGTCGCGCGAAGTAAGACCCAAGGCGAAGAAGACGACCGCCAAACCAGGTGCCCAAACCCCAAACGGGACGAACGCCAGCGGATACATCGTCACTCCCAGCATCATGCATAGAACCGCCATCAAATAACTCAGCGGGGGGCGGGTTAGTGGCGTCAAGCGATGTCGGAAGCCCTTATCGATCCACATTGCCCATGGTTTCGATTTCTCGACGGCACGGACCAGGATCTTGCGCGAAAGTGAAAAAGATCGAAGTTTGGCGGGTAACCAAGGGCCCGATCTGCTGAAAATCATCTCGGCGGAGAATAAAAAGATGATCGGCCCGGTCACCAGGGACATGCCCGGGATGAAGCCGGCGGGAGAGATAGCAAGGACGGCCGGGACCAACAGCAGCGGGCCGTAAGATCGGCTTTCGAATGTGTTGAGTAGATCGCCCACACTAACGCGCCGCCCGTCGGTGTTTTCGACCAAGGCATCCAAGACTTCACTCAGACTTTCCGGGGGAGAAACATCCGGATTCGACTCAAAGTCGATCGGAGGGGCATCTTCGCCTAGTTGAATTTTGGGCGGCTTGATCATCAGTCGATTTCGAAAACGCGGACCTGACGCCCCCAATCAAGTACCGGCGACTTTAACTTCAAACGCGTATTTACGCCGTTCCAATTGAGGCCGTTGGCATCCGTTGCATGGGTAACCCCTCGTCGTAATTTTAACCGCAGGGTTCCTCAACTAGGCTCATAAAGCCCAGATTGTCAGCCCGATCGCCGCCGCGGCCAGCACGTATCCCACTAAAATGACGGCACCATCTCGGGAAGTCAAACCCAAGCCGAAGAACAAGACCGCCGAGCCCGGTACTGCCACGCCGAAAGGGACCAGGGCCAGTGGATACATGGTGGCGGCCAGCACCATGCAGGAAATGGACAGCAGATAAACCATCGGTGGGATAGCCATTATTTCCAGCCGCTTCTTGATGCCCTTTTCAACCCACAACGCCCACGGCTTTACCTTTTCTACAGTGTCAACCAACTTCTCGCGACGGATGGAGAACGATCGAAGCTTCTGAGGAAGCCATGGCCCGCTACTGCTAAAAATCATCTCGGCGGCGATCAGAAAAATGATCGAACCGGTGACCACTGACATACCAGGAATCATTCCGATCGGGGAGACGGCAAACAACGCGGGAATCAACAAGAGTGGGCCGTACGCACGACCATCGAAGGTCTCAAGCAAGTCGCCAATGGTCACGTCCTTGCCATCGGTCTCTTCCACCAACTTTTCCAAAACAGCACTTAGCTTTTGTCCCTTCCCGCTGCTCGATTCGCCCGAGTTCGGTTCATTTCGTTCAGGCTCATCGGAGGCGACTTCGGCCTCAAACGTCTTGGGATTGATCGTTACCGCCTGGGCCCCGAGTTGGGTATCGTTCATCGGTCTACACTTGGAATTCGAGGAAAAATGTGGTCATACCGCTTGAATCCACGCTCGATTATTGGTGCAAGTCCCATGCCAACCCCGGATTCCGACAAGTGAGAATCATCTCGGCCCTTAAATTCTCGAAACTTGATGGCTCCTGGAGAAGGTTTGAGGAATTTAAGTCCCTAAAACATGGTTGTCTATCAACCAGAAACGTGGAAGACATCCGGCCAAAAGTCGCTTCGTGTTTACCATGGGTGGCGAAAAAAAACCTGCCTCCCCAAGGGGGCGGCAGGTTCTGTGCGGAAAGATCTAAAAATAGGGGCAACCTTATTTCAGTTCCTTCAGCTTGACATTCTTAAACCAAACCTTCGCCCCGTGATCCTGGAATCCCAGGTATCCCTTGCGGTCAAAGTCCGCCACGGCCCGCGGTTTTCCATCGAGTTGGAACTTGTGTTTGTTCCCTGCGGGAGTCAGGCCCGGCTTGTCGAAGTCGTCGCAGTTCATCTCCGAGACCATTTCGCCATTAACCGTCACCTGAATCATCGGGCCTTCGCAGCGAATCTCAATGGAGTCCCACTCACCAGGTCCTTTGGTCATGTTTTTGGTTGGGGGGACCAGATCGTAGATGGCCCCGTAGTCGTGCTTGCTGGTTCCGCTGCCGACCATTACCTGCATCTCGAAGCCGGTGTTGACCGGATCGTTTAGGTTTCCGATCCGAAAAAACACCCCGGAGTTACACCCTTCCGACATTTTGGCGTCGCATTTGAGAATGTAATCGCCAAATTGCTTCTCATGAACGATCAAATATCCGCCCGACTTGTGAGGTACCAACGCGTTTTCTTCGATTTTGGAGGCGACTTCCTTGCCGTTATTGCATTTCCAGCCGGTGTGATCTTTGCCATTGAATAGCAGCACCCAGCCATCCTGCTTCTCTTGATCGGTCAAGGTGTTGTCTTCGGCATGGGCATTGCCGACCAAAACCAAGCAGCACAAACTCGCCAGCAGCGGGGAAATTCGCATCGCAGAAATCCTCTCAGTTCGGTGATTCAATGTCGTATCGAAGCTACAACAGCTACGCCATCTTACACGCTGCAGCAATCGAACACGAGCTACAACCCCCTTCGCCGCAAGCGCCACCCTCGATGGTCCCACAGTCAGGACCGCAGCCTTGCTCCAGGGTCTCGGAAAACTGGCGAATTTGGGCAGCCGAATCGTAGATTTCCGCCAGTTCGGTGGTGATTTGCTCCATTTCCGGAGAGACTTCTCCGAGGAAATAAAAGTACAGGCCGCCGCCGTCGAACAAATAATCGACCTCCAACAGCGGCGTGGTGACACCCGACTCCGCCAGCCGCCGCTGACACGCCTCGAATGCCTCACGCCGATTTTTTTCCAGCCGCACGATGATCAGATCATCCTGGATCGTGACCCCTCGCAGGATTGATCCGTCCGATACAACCTCGGCAGTGGCTGTTTCGGGGCCCAGAATCTCCCCCACTTCCAGCCCTCGAGCCGTGCGGCAAATGACACGCATCCCCCGCAGATAGGCGACCGCATCAACCGAAGTGAAGCGGCCAATGTGCCCCAAGGCCCCAATCCGGACCAAGTGCTTGCGGCTGATTGTCGACTCGATCAATTCAACTATCCCTCACGAGAACATTCTTCGGCCCGCCGATCCCGATCGCCCCAACCGGGGCGGTGGCACGCATGGCAAGCCCGACCTTACAATAATTGCCGCCGATACCTAAAATGGTAGCTCAACTGGCCCGGCAATCAAAGCTCGGGCAACCGTGGATGGCACTCCTTCTCCGATCGCGAACACCCCGGGCACCTCGAACAATCCGATGCAGCTAACGACCCTCAACTGGAACGAACTAGCGACTCAAGTCCTCGCGGGCCACCAAATCTCCGAGGAGCAGGGACTTGCAATCTTGCACGGTTCCGATGATGAACTGCTCTCGATACTCGACGCGGCCTTCAAGATCCGGCGGCACTACTTCGGCAAGACGGTGCAGTTGTACCAATTGATGAACGCCAAGAGCGGACTCTGTCCGGAGGATTGTGGCTATTGCTCGCAGTCCAAAGTCTCTGACGCCGAAATTCCCCGCTATAACTTCCTCAGCCGAGACAAACTGATGGAAGGGGCCAAAATCGCGGCGGAGCGGGATGTCAAAACCTACTGCATCGTGATTTCCGCACGTGGCCCCAATGAACGGGAAATTAAGGCGGTCGAGACAATCGTCCCGGAGATCAAGGAAAAATATGGTCTCAAAATTTGTGCCTGCCTCGGACTCTTGACCCCCGCACAAGCGGAACGGCTCAAGGCCTGCGGAGTCGACCGCGTGAATCACAATGTGAACACGAGCGCAGATTACTACGACCAAATCTGTAGCACCCACAGCTACCAGGATCGGATCGATACCCTCACCTCGGTCCGCGATGCGGGGCTGGAGCTCTGTTCCGGCGGGATTGTCGGCATGGGAGAACAGGACATCGACGTGGTCCGCATGGCACTGGAACTCCGCGAGCTCAACGTCCACTCCATTCCGCTCAACTTCCTCAACCCAATCGATGGCACGCCACTGGCAGGGCAGGGGAAAGACCTCTCCCCGATGCGGTGCCTGAAGATATTATCGCTGTACCGGTTTGCCAACCCAGCGAGTGAGATCCGGATCGCCGGTGGTCGAGAGATCCACCTCAGGAGCCTCCAACCGCTGGGTTTGTATCCGGCCAACTCGCTGTTTCTGGGAGACTACCTGACGACGCCCGGTCAGAACGCCGATGACGATTTCCAGATGCTCAAAGACCTTGGTTTCACTGTCACGAAAAACGAGGAAGTGAGCGTCGGCTAAAGGCCGGGCTCGATCTTGAGCAGTTTGCCCTCGGCCTCAACCCCCGCCAACAGGAAAAGCTCTCCCTTGGCGGAGAAGGTCATGGCAATCCCATCCTTTAGCGGCAAAACCTGATGGGGGCTGATCGCCTGTTTACCATCTCTACGAACCGCATCGAGACGGTAGAGCCCGGGCGAATGGTCGTCGCGGTCTGCCTGGGCGAGGGCGTAGAGCCGCCCAGTTTCGGGGCTGTACGCTAAGGCGGTAACTCCGCCCAAACCGGTATCGAGCCGCAGGAGGAGCGATTTTCCGGAGGCGTCATAGAAGACGAGTTGGCTCGCCATTTCCCCATCTGGCGTCTCAATCAATGTGACCTCGCGGCGCGGACTTGTGATCATCGCGGCGATCTTTGATTTCTCCCCCTCCACGTCGCTAACCAAATACCGCTGAAAAGATCGCTCAGCGTCTTTCTTCGAAGCTGACTCCTCCCGCCGGTCGCGACGGGCCCTCGCTGGTTCTTCCTCGGTTGCTTCGGCCTGCGTCTCCACCAAGGTAATTCCCTTCCGCCACACGCCACCACCGGTGGCTTGACCAGCGGCGTATACCAGGTCGCGGTCGATCGCTAGATAGGTGAGCGCGCCAGGTCCACTTTCCTCAGTGGGGGACTGTTCTTCCTCTTCTGATTCTTCCTCCGACGACTCGTCCGCAGGGCTGGTGGTGAGGTCTTCACCAGCTTCTTTGGCCGCCAGCGGTGAGGGCATTTCGTCCGTCAGGCGGAACATTTTAAGTAAGGAGCCATCGCTTGAATCGTCGCCCCCGGCGATCACCAGGCGGTTCTTATCGACGAATTCGAGAGCCCAAGGCAACTGTCCCTCGAATCCGGTGACCACCTCCTGCCGCTCTCCGTCGACGACGCGCACGATGGTGCCAGCACCTTGATCGACCACGAATGGTGTCTCCGTTTCTGGTTGGATTGCCACCGCGGTCGGCTTGGAGAAACCTTCAGTGACCACCTGGGTGGTCACTTCGGCCAACGCCATCGTGGCCGAGGCACCTAACAGAAACAGAACCAGCAGATAGTAGGCGGAACGACGCATGGCAGTGGATTCCATTGGTCGGGGTGTTGATTGTTCGGTATTTATCCAGTGTTCTCGATCAGCCAGCCAAATGCAAGTCGCGGAAAGCTTCCCGCTGGGAGAAGTCGGCCGACAAAAAAAGGTGAGCCGGGGCCCACCTTCCTTATCTACGCGACTTTTGGAGAATCGGCAGGAAATCTACGTCCCGATTCCTTGCTTCGCCTCATACTCGCGAATTTTGTCTTCCTGCTGGAGGGTCAAGGCGATATCGTCCAACCCGTTGAGCAGCTTGTGACGGCGGAATTCGTCGATCTCAAACGCGATTTCCAAGCCCTGCTCGTCGCGGATCGTTTTGCTTTCCAGGTCGACGGTCAGCTTATAGCCGGGGGTTTTGGCGGCCCGGGCAAAGATGTCGTCGATCTGCTCTTCCGTCAGCGGAATCGGCAAGGTGCCGTTCTTGAAGCAGTTGCTGTAAAAAATATCGGCGAAGCTGGGTGCCAAGACGGCCCGGATACCATAATCGTCAATCGCCCAAACCGCATGTTCCCGACTGGAACCGGAACCGAAATTTCGCCGGGCGACCAAAACCGAGGCACCTTGGACTTCCGGTTGGTTCAACTCGAAATCGGGATTGGGGCTTCCGTCATCCAGAAATCGCCAATCGAAAAACAGGAACTGGCCAAAGCCGGTTCGTTCGATCCGTTTAAGGAATTGCTTGGGGATAATCTGGTCAGTATCGACATTGGCCCGGTCCATGGTGGCCACCAGGCCGGTATGTTTGACGAACGGTTGCATCGCTATTTTCTCGCACTTGAGCGTTGACGACTGTGAAAAAAGTGGGGACGACTATCGGAAATCCCACTGGCGAATGTCGACGAAGTGCCCCGTCACGCCGGCGGCAGCGGCCATTTCCGGTGACACGAGGTGGGTTCGTCCCCCTTTGCCTTGCCGACCTTCAAAATTTCGATTGCTGGTCGAGGCGCATCGCTCGCCCGGTTCCAACTTGTCGGGGTTCATTGCCAAGCACATGCTGCAGCCCGCTTCCCGCCATTCAAAGCCCGCCTCGGTGAATATCTTGTCGAGCCCTTCCTCTTGGGCCTGAACGCGGACCTGACCGCTCCCCGGCACGACCATGGCATGGACGCCACTGGCAATCCGGTGCCCTTTGACCACGCTCGCCGCGGCCCGCAGGTCTTCGATCCGGCCGTTGGTACAGGAACCGATAAAGACCCGATCAACCTTAATGTCGGAGATCGGGGTACCGGCCGTCAGACCCATGTAGTCGAGGGCCAATTGGGCCGACTTCTGCTCCGTCGCGTCCCCCAACTCGCCCGGATTCGGGACGTTGTCGATGACCGAGGCGACCTGCCCAGGGTTGGTCCCCCAGGTGACCTGAGGTGCGATGTCGGAGGCCTGGAAGACCTTCACTTCGTCGTACTTGGCGCCTGGATCAGAGGGAAGTTGCTTCCACTTCTCGATCGCCGCCTCATAATCCTTGGGGGCGAACTCTCGGCCGCGGATGTATTCGAATGTGGTTTCGTCCGGGGCAATCATTCCGGCCCGAGCACCCGCCTCGATCGACATGTTGCAAACGGTCATCCGCTGCTCCATGGTGAGATTTCGGATCGCCTCGCCGGTATATTCCAGGACATAGCCAGTTCCGCCGGCGGTCGACAGTTGGCCGATCAGATAAAGCACCAAGTCCTTCGCGGTCACCCCTTTGCCCAGCGGACCTTCGATCCGCAGCTCCATCGTCTTGGGCTTGGATTGCAGGAGGGTTTGGGTCGCCAGCACATGCTCGACCTCGCTCGTCCCAATCCCGAAGGCCAGGGCCCCGAACGCGCCATGGGTGGCGGTATGGCTATCGCCGCAGACGATTGTCATCCCCGGTTGGGTCAAACCAAGTTCCGGGCCGATCACATGGACCACACCTTGCTTGACATCCCCCAAATCGAACAGCTGGACGCCAAATTCTTGGCAATTGCTGCGGAGCGTCTCGATCTGTTGCCGCGAGATCGGGTCGACAATCGGCAAAGACCGATCGGTGGTCGGCACGTTGTGATCTGGGGTCGCCTTGGTCAATTCCGGACGACGAACCTTTCGACCAGCGAGACGGAGCCCTTCAAAGGCCTGGGCGCTGGTCACTTCGTGGACAAGCTGCAAGCCGATATACAGGATCGCCTGCTTCCCCTCTTCCGCCAACACAACATGGTTGTCCCAGATCTTCTGGAACATGGTACGTGGTGAATCCGCACTACTCATCGACACCCAACTCCTAACAGATAACGCCCCCAGGGAAGATTCCGGCACGCGGGCCAATCACTGGTAACAATGTTTCCGGCGGAAACGGTCCCGGTGGCACCTGGGAGGCAAAATGCAATCGACTATTATAGCCAGAACCGGGACGTTGCGGGAGGGATGGCGTCCCCGGAGGGGTGTAACCGACATCCCGCCATTTTTCGATACAAATTAGTCGATTGGGGGATGGCTTGGAGTGCCGTCGATCCTAATGGCTGGCAACGATCCCCAAACCTTTATCAAAATAAGATTAGCCACAGAG
>JBBDIM010000119.1:0-23618 GCA_040880405.1 Pirellulaceae bacterium
TGGCCTGCAGCGATCGCTGGAGATTTTGATAATTGGACTCCTCCCCTTTTTCGCGCCCGGCGATTCCAGCGGCTTTTGCTTTGTAAAAAAGCTACAAACGACGCAAGATAAACCGGGATGATTTGTCACGGGGCAGCACTATACTTCAATTACGCGTGTTTTTCTTCCCACCGACGCATCTCATCGATTCCCGCTCAATTCGAGGCACGGCATGTTTTTTTCTCTCAGTGCTCCGCGACCTTGGTCGCTGGTTTTGGCTTGGCTCACTTTCACAGCGTTGCTCGCCGGCAACCTCTCCCCTGTCCTTGCCGAAGAGGACAAGCAGGACGAGACCATCGAGATCCTGTTCCTGGGAGACCGCGCCGGTCACAACCCCAGTGCGCGGTTTCGCCAGTTCGAACCGGTGATGAAGGAGCGAGGAATCGTCCTGACGTACACCGAGGACCTCCAGGATCTCAATCCGAAAACCCTCAAGGCCTACGACGGCCTGTTGATCTTCGCCAACCACACCCGGATTTCACCGGAGCAGGAAGCGGCGCTGTTGGAATATGTCGAAGCGGGCAACGGGCTGATTCCGCTCCACAGTGCCTCGTTTTGCTTCTTGAATTCGCCCAAGTACATCGACCTGGTCGGGGCCCAGTTCCAGCGGCATGGGGCAGGTGTCTTCCGCACCACCAGCGCCGGGGTCGATCACCCGGTGACGCGCGGTTTCAGCGGGTTTGAAAGTTGGGACGAGACCTACGTCCACACCAAGCATAACGAAGAGGGCCGTACCGTCCTGGAATACCGCGTCGATAACGAAGGGCGCGAGCCATGGACCTGGGTTCGCGAGCAGGGAGAAGGCCGGGTGTTCTATACCGCCTGGGGCCACGATGAACGAACCTGGGGAGAAGAGGGTTTCGAGAACCTGGTCGAGCGGGGTATTCGCTGGGCTGTCAAACGAGACCCAAGCATCGTGCCCGATTACCCACCCACCACGGAAGCGACCAGTGCCTTTGACCATCCTTTCCGCCTGCCGGAAATGAACAAGTTGCCGACCGACCTGCCACCGCTCGACTATGTCGATGTCGGCGCAAAGATCCCCAACTACTCACCCCGGGCCGGCCAGGCCGATCCGCTCAACATGATGCAGCTTCCACTCTCGCCTGAGGATTCGATGAAGCGGATGGTAACGCCGCGGGACTTCCGCGTGGAATTGTTCGCCTCGGAAGAGATGTTCGAAGGGGGGAAACCGATCGCGATGGCCTGGGACGAAGCGGGCCGGTTGTGGGTCGCGTTGACGCTCGACTATCCCAATGAGCTTCGCCCACCAGGCGAGGGACGCGACCGTTTGGTGGTCTTGGAAGACACCACCGGCGATGGCAAGGCAGACAAGCTCACCCAGTTCGCCGACAAGTTGAGCGTCCCCACCACCCTCACGTTTCATAACGGAGGTGTGATCGTGCAGAACGCCGTGGAAACCTTGTTCCTGAAAGATGAAAACGGCAATGGCGAGGCGGATATTCGCCAGGTAATGTTCAGCGGCTGGAACTCCCGTGATACCCATGGCGGGGTCAGCAATTTCCAGTATGGCCTGGATAACTGGATCTGGGCGATGCAGGGCTATAACGACTCCGCCCCGGCGATCGATGGCCAGCCGACCGAGCGGTTCCGGATGGGGTTCTTCCGGTTCCGGCCCGATGGGAGCGACCTGGAATTTATCCGCAGCACCAACAACAACACCTGGGGGCTGGGTATCAGTGAAGAGGGAATCGTGTTCGGCTCAACCGCCAACCGCAACCCGAGCGTCTTCATGCCGATCCCCAACCGCTACTACGAGACAGTCCGCGGCTGGACCCCATCGCTGGTACTCGGCTCAATGGCCGATACCCACCTGTTCAATCCGGTGTCCGACAAAATCCGGCAGGTCGATCACCACGGCGGCTACACCGCCGGGGCGGGGCATTCGCTTTACACAGCTCGACGGTATCCCCAGGAGTACTGGAACCGGGTCGCCCTGGTCAACGGCCCGACTGGTCACCTGACCGGTGCCTTTGTGATCGAGCGCGACGGCAGCGGTTTCCGCTCGACCAACCCCTTCAACCTGTTGGCCTCCACCGACGAGTGGACCGCCCCGATCATCGCGGAAGTCGGCCCGGACGGGAACGTCTGGATCGTCGACTGGTACAACTACATCGTGCAGCACAACCCGACTCCGCACGGCTTCGAGACTGGCAAGAACGCCGCCTACGAGACCGACCTCCGCGACAAAAAGCATGGCCGGATTTACCGTGTAGTGTACGATCCCCCTTCGGCCAACGGCCAACCGCAGGAACGTTTTAGCCTAAAGGACGCCGAGCCTGAGAAATTGGTCGCGGCCCTGGCCCACGACAACCTCCTCTGGCGTCGTCACGCCCAGCGGCTGCTGGTCGAACGAGGCGAGACCGATATTGTGCCACAGCTTTTGCAGCTCGCGGCCGATCAAGAAATCGACGAAATCGGGCTCAACGTGGGCGTGATCCACGCCCTTTGGACGTTACACGGTCTGGGCCAGTTGGATAGTACTCACGCCGAAAGCCTGGCAGCCGCCATCACGGCCCTGGGACATCCCTCGGCCGGAGTTCGCCGTAACGCCGTGCAGGTTCTGCCTGCCGGTGAAGCGGCCACCGAGGCCATTTTGGCAGCAAAGCTGCTGGAAGATATCGACCCGCAGGTTCAGCTCACCGCACTGTTGGCCCTGGCCGATCAACCCGCCTCCGAGGCCGCGGGCAAAGCAGTCGTCCAATTTATTGCCGATAACGCCGCCGGCAACGATCGCTGGTTAAACGACGCGTCCATTGCCGCCGCCGCCAAACATGACGCCGCCGCATTATCCGCCTGGGCTCAGCTCAAGCAGGTCGATCGCCGCTCGGGCGAGGCAATCGCGATCGTCTCGGAACATTACGCCCGGGGTGGCCCGGTCGATTCCATTGCCTCCGTTCTGGAAAGCTTGACCAAGGCGAATCCCGCCGTCTCCGCCGGCATCCTGGAAGGGCTCGGCAATGGCTGGCCGGAGAAGGCCAAGCCAGTGTTGACCGAAGCCCTGGAAGAACAACTCGAACGGATGTTCCTCTCCATCGAACCGCCGCTGCAAGTCCAACTCATTCGCCTGGCGGGAAGCTGGGGTAGCGAGCGGCTCGACATGCATAAATCGAAAATCGTCGACGGTCTGTTGGCTAAGATCGAAGACGATCAACTCGACGCGAAGCAGCGGGCCTCCGCCGCCGCCGACTTGGTCACCTTCGATACCGGGACCGATACCGAGCTGCTCGATCGCCTGATGGGGGTCGTCTCTCCTCGTTCTCCCCTGGAGCTGACCGAAGGCGTTTTGTCTGCCCTGCGGACCAGTCAAAACCCCGCAGTGGGCGAGATGCTGCTGGGGGTCCTGCCCGATAGCACTCCCGCCATGCGGAAATCGGTTTTCAGCGTGCTGCTGAGCCGCCCCGAGTGGACCGAGGCGATGCTTGATGGCGTGGACACGGGCGAGATCCAGCTCACCGAATTGGCCCTCGATCAACGGCAAGCGCTGCAAGACCATCCCCGCCGCGACATCCGTCGCCGCGCCTCGATGCTGTTGGCCCGGGGTGGTGCGTTGCCCAATCCCGATCGCCAAAAAGTGATTGACGAGTGGCTCTCGGTTACCCAGGAAAAAGGGGACGCCGCCGCCGGCAAGTTGGTCTTCACCAAGCAGTGCGCCAAATGTCACATGCACTCCGGCGAAGGCTCCAAGGTCGGGCCTGACCTGACCGGGATGGCGGTTCATCCGAAGGGCCAACTCCTGACGGAGATCCTCGACCCCAGCCGAAGTGTCGAGGCCAACTACCGGACCTATTTGGTCGGGACGGTCGACGGCCGGGTCCTGAGCGGTCTCTTGGCAGCCGAAAGCCGGACGGCGCTGGAGTTCTTCGACGCCGAAGGAAAACGCCAAACGATTTTGCGGGACGATATTGAACAACTCAGGGCCACCCCCAAATCGCTGATGCCCGAAGGGTTTGAGAAGCAGGTGACTCGGCAAGAGATGGTCGACTTGCTTCAGTTCCTCGCCACCCACGACCGCTACGTCCCCCTGCCATTGAACAAGGTCGCCACGGCGATCAGCGACCGCGGCATGTTTCACAGCGCCGATGCCCAAGGTGAGCGTCTCGAGTTTGCCGACTGGGGACCGAAGCTGGTCGATGGTGTCCCGTTTGTCCTGACCGACCCGCAAAACGGCCAGACCGAGAACGTGATCCTCCTGCAGAGTTCCAACGGCGCGATCCCGCCGAAGATGCCCCGCACGGTCGAGCTACCGGCGAACATGCCGATCGGCAAGATCCATCTCCTCAGCGGTGTCGCGGGCTGGGCCCATCCTTACGGCGACGGCCGGGGCGTCTCGATGATTGTCCGACTCCACTTCGAGGATGGCTCCCAGGAAGACCACGAGCTCCGCAACGGGGTCCACTTCGCCGACTACATCCGCCGCGTCGATGTCCCCGGCTCAAAATTCGCGTTCGATCTCTCCGGCCGCCAAATCCGCTACTTGGCCATCGAGCCGAAGCGAAAAGACCTGGTCCAGAAAATCGAACTAGTCAAAGGCCGAGACAGCACCGCCCCGGTCGTCATGGCGGTGACATTGGAAGGCTTGGCGAAGTAGAAAGCCCCCCTGGGACCGCCGACGTCCCCGTCGGCATGAAGTGCGTACCAGCGCGGTCTCGCACCCCCGCGCCCCAGGCCGCTTTTCTCCCACACCTGCCCGACTATACTAGGTGCCATCCCTTTGGATGGCATCTTCCCCTCTCGACTCGGGCCCCGCCGCATGACGCCGCAAGACTTTATTGATCGCTGGAAAGACTCCGGCGGTGCCGAAATGGCCAATTCGCAGTCGTTTCTGAAGGAACTGTGCGATCTGCTGGAAGTCCCCCAGCCCAGCCCCACCCACAGCGACGAGTCCCACAACACCTACGTCTTCGAGAAAGCGGTCCAGTTCAACAACGGCGACGGGACCTACAGCACCGGCCGGGTCGACCTCTACCGCCAAGGCTGCTTTGTCCTGGAATCGAAACAGGGGAGCGAACGCAAGGCGGCCGAACTGGCCCCCTTGGCCGCGACCACTCAAGCCAAAAAACATCGCGTCGGCACCGCCAAACGGGGCACCGCCGCCTGGAACCAGTCGATGACCAAGGCCCGCGGCCAAGCCAAACGGTACGCCGAGGCCCTGCCGGAATGGCCGCCGCTGTTGGTCGTGGTCGATGTGGGGCACTGTTTCGACCTGTACGCCGACTTCTCCCTGACCGGCAAAAACTACGTCCCGTTCCCCGATCCGAAAAGCTACCGGATCGAGCTCAAGCAACTGGCAGATGACCAGATCCTGGACCAACTCAAGGCGCTCTGGCTCGATCCCCACTCGCTAGACCCCAGCCGCCGCGCCGCCCAGGTAACCCGTGACCTAGCCGCCAAACTGGCCGAACTGGCCAAACGGCTAGAGGCCCAACCCAAACGAGCGGCGGGATTCAACCCCGCCGATCACGCGAAAACCGACAACCAAGGGAAAAAAAGCCACTCACGAGCGGCGGGGTTTAACCCCGCCGTTCCCTTGGCGGAAACCGACACCCAAGGGCAAGAAACACACGCACGGACGGCGGGGATAAACCCCGCCGCTCACGGGAAAAAGTACACGCCGGATCAGGTCTCGCAGTTCCTGATGCGGTGTTTGTTCACCATGTTCGCCGAGGATGTCGAGCTGTTGGGTGTCCCCGATCCGACCGAGCCTGGCCTGCGGACCGAGGGCAAATTCACCGCCCTGCTCAAATCGTTACGCTCTGCCCCGCAAAATTTCGTCCCGATGGTCGAGGCCTTGTGGCAAACGATGAACACCGGCGGGTTCTCCGTCGTCCTGCGTGAAAATGTCAAGCGGTTCAACGGCGGGCTGTTCGAGGACTGCACGGCGCTACCGGTCGAACCGGACCACCTGGAACTGTTGATCGAATCGGCCGAGGCCAACTGGAGCCATGTCGAGCCTGCTATCTTCGGCACCTTGCTGGAACGCGCCTTAGACCCGCACGAGCGACACAAGCTGGGTGCCCACTTCACGCCCCGCGCCTATGTCGACCGCCTGGTGATGCCAACCCTGATCGAGCCACTGCGTGAAGCGTGGGACAACGCCTACGCCACCGCCGTGCAGCAGTACACCGACGGCGACGCGGACGCGGCCCGGAAGACCGTCCGGCAATTCCATGGCGAACTGTGCGAGACCCATGTCCTCGACCCCGCCTGTGGCTCCGGCAATTTTCTGTACGTGGCGCTCGAACTGATGAAGCGGCTTGAAGGGGAAGTCCTCAACGCCCTGCTGGAATTCGGCGAGAAACAACGCCCCCTGCTGACGATCGACCCCCACCAGTTCCTGGGAATCGAAGTCAACCCCCGGGCCGCCGCGATCACCGACCTGGTCCTCTGGATCGGCTACCTCCAGTGGCACTTCCGCACCCGAGGCCGCGAACCGCTCAAAGAGCCGATCATCCGCAAGTTCCACAACATCGAATGCCGCGACGCCGTTTTGGACTGGGACGCGGTCGAGCCGGTCATAGGCGAAGACGGCCAACCGGTCAGCCGCTGGGACGGCCGGACCACCAAACCACACCCGGTCACTGGGGAAGAGGTCCCGGACGAAACGGCCCGAGTCGAGGAGGTCCGGTATCTCAACCCGCGAAAGGCGGAGTGGCCGAAGGCGGATTTTATTGTGGGGAACCCGCCGTTTATTGGGACGGCGCGGATGCGGTATGCACTGGGGGATGGTTACACGGAAGCGATCAGGAAGACCTATTCTGAAGTTCCTGAATCGTGTGACTACGTCATGTACTGGTGGAAGGCAGCCGCAGAATTGGCGCGTTCGGGTGGGGTCCGCCGGTTTGGCTTCATCGCCACAAACAGTCTTCGGCAGACCTTCAATCGCCGAGTCTTGCAAACCCAAATGACGAGCAAGCCGCCGTTATCGATATTATTCGCGATTCCGGACCATCCCTGGGTAGATGCGGCATTGGGTGCGGCGGTCCGCATTTCGATGACTGTTGCGGAAGCAGGCTCGGCGGTGGGCCGCTTATTGAAAGTGGCTGGACGCGAATTACCGGATGAAGTCGGTGGTGGTGTACCTTTAGTGGAGCGATGGGGAGATATTCAATCAGACCTTACAATTGGAGCGAATGTTGCCGGCGCACTTCCGCTACAGTCTAACACTGAAATCAGTGGACGCGGCGTTACACTTTTTGGCTCTGGCTTTATCGTAACTCGTGAACAAGCGACCAAGCTTGGACTCGGTAAAATGGAAGAACTGGGGCATCATATTCGCGAATACCGAAATGGTCGGGACATCACACAGTCGCCTCGCGGAGCGTTGGTGATCGACCTACTTGGCCTTAACATCGACGAAGTCCGACAGAGGTTTCCAGAGGTATATCAGTGGGTCTTGAGCCGCGTAAAGCCTGAGCGTGATCAAAATAATCGTGCGTCCTATCGCGACAACTGGTGGATTCACGGAGAACCTCGCCGAGCATTGCGTCCCATCCTCAAGGGATTGTCTCGCTACATTACTACAGTCGAAACCTCCAAATATCGATTCTTCGTATTCCTAGATCATTCCATTTTGCCCGATAATATGCTGGTCGCAATTGGACTGGATGATCCCTATTCACTTGGGATTCTTTCCAGCAGTATCCATGCAACTTGGGCACTCGCAGTCGGTGGCCGTCTCGGAGTCGGCAACGATCCCCGCTACAACAAAACTCGCTGTTTCGAAACCTTCCCGTTTCCCGAAACCACCGAAGATCAAAAACAAAAAATTCGCGACCTCGCCGAACAGCTCGACGCCCACCGCAAACGCCAACAAGAAAAACATTCGGGTCTGACGATGACCGGGATGTACAATGTGTTGGAAAAGCTGCGGGCCGGGGAGGCGCTGTCGGCCAAGGAGCAGACGATTCATGAGCAGGGGTTGGTCTCGGTCCTCAAGCAGATTCATGACGATCTGGACGCCGCGGTCGCCGCGGCCTATGGCTGGCCGGCCGAGCTCGCGGACGAGGAGATTTTGGTCCGCCTGGTCGAGCTGAATCACCAGCGGGCCGAGGAGGAGGCGCGGGGGATCGTGCGTTGGCTGCGGCCAGAGTTCCAAAACCCCAGCGGCCCCACTTCCGTGCAGCAGCACCTGGCCATCGAGGAAAAGAAGCCGAAAAAGGGAAAGGTCAAGGCCGCCGCCAAAGCCAAAAAGAACCCTTGGCCCAAGACCCTGCCGCAGCGCGTGAAGGCGGTCCGCGATGCCCTCACCAGCCAGCACAGCCCGGTCACCGTCGAGGAACTCGCCACCACCTTCAGCCGAGCCAAACGGGAAGATGTCCAGGAGTTGCTGGAGACGCTGGTCGCCATCGGCCAAGCCCGGCAGGTGGATGATCTGCGGTACGCGGCGTAAGGCAAAGAGCCGAGCGTCTGATGGGGACTTTGGGAGTCCGCTCCCCCTGAGACCGCCGCCGCGCGCGTCGGCAAGCCCCGCGAGAAAATCCCCCACCCCGCCAAAGCCCACGGAAAATGGAATATCCTGGAGAACCGCCAGCGCAAACCCAAAAAAATGCCGACGAGGACGTCGGCGGTCCCGGCTAACCACTCAGGGGATGAGTCCGATTATCTAGAACTGGCAAGGCGGGTTGCCCCGGGTGCCCGGCGATAATTGGACTTATCCTGGGCTGTCAAAAATTCGGTCTTGCGGCGGTTTTTGTTTGTGCAAGTTTTGCGCGACTTTTTGAACATGAATTCAAGATTCGGGAGTTAAATAGGGGTCAGGAGTCTTTTCATAAACAAGAAATCGCAGCCCCGCCTCCCAGCGACGAAGAAAAGAGTCCTGACCCCTTTTTAACGGATTGGGCTCTTGGCATGTACGTTTACTCACAGCGAGTAAAAAGGGGGTCGGGACTCTTTTTGGCTACCTTGAATCTGGTGCCCGCCGCTCACGTTTCGAAAAAAGACTCCCGACCCCGTTTTTACTCCACGCTCCGGTGAGAGGAACAAAACCACCCCTTCGAAAACCCGCGTCAACACCGATTTTTTAGCAGCCTAGGATAAGTCCCCCATGAACGACTGCGCGCACGGGTTTTCATTTTTTGAAATGAGAAGCGAGGGGACTCATCCCCGAGGTGGTGAACTCGGCGGGATGGCAAGGAATGATAAACGCAGAGACGCGAGGACGCAAAGAATCCGATTTAAGCTCTTCGCGTCCTTACGTCCTTGCGTCTTGGCGTTGAATGATTTTGATTTCAGCGCTTGCTGAAGATAGAGAACCAAAGCACTGGCAAGATGCCAGTGGCACACGGATTCGTCGATCGACTTGACAGTGCCACCCTGCCGTGCATCACCAGGCCACCTCCTAGGACCGCCGACCTCCTCGCTGGCACGTTTCTGCATGGAATCGGGAGAACAAACATCACTCTAATACCGAAGGCCAAAGGCATCGCCGAGGGAACTAGCAAATTATGCCGGGCCTTCAGCCCTCACGATTGGTTTGGTGCCTAGAACCCAGGGTTTTACCCTGCACCTGGGATAGGACGGGCCTTTGGCCCTTTTGTTGGTGCTGGCGGGCGGTGTTGGTTGTGAGGGCGTGACGGATGATGAGCGCGGCGATAATGCCGACGAGGACGTCGGCGGTCCCAGGGGAAGTCCGGCGAGGTGACACTGCCGTGAAAACTCGCTACCGGCAATGCCGCGTCCGCCCTTCAATCCCATCCGTGGTATCCGCGTAATCCGTGGTTAGTTTCTTTTTTTAACCACGGATTACGCGGATTTCACGGATGGTTTTCGCCGGGGCAAGGCAACTCGCGGTTCATATTTTTCAACCACGAATGACACGAATACGGGGAGAGGTTTTGGGGTGCTTTCAATTCTGGGTGGCTATTCGTGTCATTCGTGTGATTCGTGGTTAAAAAAATCATCCTTTGCGAGATTCAAATCGCAGGTTTGAAACGCAGAGCCGCAGAGAGCGCAGAGGGAAGTTCCCCACGCTAGTTGCGTCTCTGCGCTCTCCGCGACTCTGCGTTTCAAAAACAGACTTCCAGTAGATCGATGCTGCTCGATTGACTGGTGTCAGCCTTATGCCCCCTTTCAGGGATCACGTATTGAAGACCAGTTCCAGGGGCAGACGCCCCTGGCTGTTACATGCCGCCCCTATCGGGGCTAGGGGCAGTCAAAAAAGGGAAGTTATTTTTCGCTCACTCCTTGGGCGGCGTTGCCCTTGGGAGACTTTCACGCCAAAGAAGAACCGGAGGGCTCGCGCCCATTCCGCTTTCATTTTTCATTTTCCAATCTCCATTTTGCAATAATCATTGTTTGCGTAAAATTCGCTTGCTAGCGCAAAAAAGCACCTCGCCGACCTAGGGAGGCCGACGAGGTGCTTTAACTTTTGCGAGTTTGCCGGATGGCTTCGGTTAGCGATTATCGATCGGAACCGATCGCACCACCGATGCCCGCTCCGATATCCGCACCTCGCTGGCCACCGAGGGCACCACCGATCGCTCCACCGACACCGGCACCCTCTTGGTAACCACGATCATAGCCGCGACCGCCATAGCCACCCCGGCCATAGCCACCTTGGTTCCAGCCAGGTTGACCATAGCCATAACCGGGCTGATTCCAACCTTGGTTATTGTAATCCCGTCGTCCCTGATAATATCGCTGATCCTGATAGTACTGGTTTCCCTGGTACTGCTGTTGCGGCACCGCGCGATAACCGGAGGAATGCCGTGGCGTCGTTCGCATCCCGGGCTCGTACCGCACCCACTGATTGTTTTGATGGACCATCCAGTAATCGTTCGGAGTCCAATACCACCAAACCCCGTTTTGCCGACGGAAACGCCACTGGGCGTTCCGATCGGCCTGATCCACGTCTTGTCGCGGTTCCCGGCGATCTTGCGGTTGAGCCTGATACTGATCTCGCTGCGGTTGCCGTTGACCATCATTCAACCGAGGTTGAGCATCCGCTTCACCTCTCAACTGAGCGTTGGCCCCAGCTTCTGCTTCGAACCCCAGGGGATCCTGTTCCCTGTCGCCGCGATCAGGCGCGGGTGAATTTCGGTCGACTGGAGGCGCATTGTTTTGGATTTCGTTTTGCGCATCCCGGGCTTCGCTGGGGACATCCGGAGTTTCATTGGGTACGGCACTGTCCGCCTGTTGGGCGGCATCGTTGACGGGTGCATCGTTGACGGGTGCATCGTTGACAGCATCGTTGACAGGCGCATCGTTGATCGGGGTATCGGGTGGGCTGATCTCCTGGGCCAGCAGGTTGGCTCCCCCCAAACCCAATCCCAACGTGGCAAGTGCCAATAGTGACGCGTGAAAGCGTGAACTTTTCATCCTTGTCTCCTTCGCTACGGAAAATTTTCAGAACTTGTGACTGGACACGTGACCCTAGCACTGCGTCACGCGGCCTCACCTGAGATGAATTGGGGTTGCAACAACCATGCCAGTTCCGCGTCTTCTTGCCTTAAGCCCGACCCGATCAGCACGGTTTTCCACAATTGGCTCAGCCCCGTAACGGGAACTACCACTCAGGCCGAAAATTCATCCTGGATTGCCCCTCAATTGGGTACGACGCTGCCAATCATGCTTCTGCCTTCCCCCCCGAATCGTGATCGCCGGTCGACCAATGAACCGGCGAACCCGGTCGGCGAGAGACCAGCGCGACAGGATGTTTTCTTATGTTCCGACCGCATGCATTGACAACACGCAGGGAAGACGAATTTCGCAAACACGTGAGGTAGAATGGAGGACGATCTTTGAAAATTCGGAGCGCGCCGGGCAGGGGTAAAGATTCACAAAGGTGCGGTCGCAAAGGATCTCGTGTGGGATCCACAAGCCCTTGGCCGCGCGGCCAAGGAAAAAACACCAAAATGGGGGTATCTTAGGTCCTGGTGTTTTCCCTTGTTGACCGTGAGAGCCAATTAAGGGAAGAGGGCTTCGGCTGAGGTTTTAAAATTCTCGGCCGCTTGGCCGCGCGTTTCCCCAATCGGGGGCCCACAAGATACAGCGCTCACAGGGCCGAAAATCGGCCCGACACCACAACCGGTACGACCCCCGAATGGGCCAACCACCTGGCCGAGGGGCGGCCAACATAAAACCATAAGAGGGGCAAAAGAGTCTCAATTAGGCAACCCGAAGGAGGGGGCCGGTTTTCTCAAAGCATCATTTTATGAGGTAGGGTTCAACGGGTGTCGGGAAGTTCGGAGCGTCGATCCGAGCTTCCCATCCGTGGTGTAAACGTGAAAGGCTTGCTGCGGATCAGGGATTGAGATTCCCTGAATCGATGGCCTTCGACAAGTTGGCTGAACTGGAAGGCTATTTACCACCTCGTGGTACTCTCACAATTACCGTGGTGCCTTCCTCGGTGCTCGACTCGATCGTCATGTCTCCGAGCAGTTTTTCGATCACGTTGCGTGCTAGAAAGATGCCGAGCCCCGTTCCGGCACCAGGTTCCTTGGTAGTGAAGAAAGGCTCGCCGATCCGTGAAAGGATCTCCGGCGGCATTCCACTCCCTTTATCCTGCAGGGTGAGTACCAGATAATAAGGGGTCGCTTCGGCTAGCAGGATAATCTTTTGGCTTTTGGGGGTGGCGTCGATCGCATTTTTAACAAGTCCCCGAATCGCCTGAGCTAGGAGATGAAGGGGGGCCTTGATGGCGACCTCCGGAACCTGGTTGGTCAGGATGATTCGACCCCGATGTTGGGAGTCGAGCAATCCCAGCACTTCGCTTAGGAGCGATTCGCTAGTCAGCTTGACGATCGGCTCGCCTGTGGCTTGACCCGCTTGGGCGGACATTTGATTCAAAATGGTGCGGCAGCGGTCGAGCTCTCCCCGAATAAGGGAAATGTCCTCCTTAATCTCTGGTGAAAGATTGGTTCCTTCCAATTCGCGCTGCACCTCTTTGGCGACAACGGCGATGGTGGAGAGAGGAGTCGAGAGCTCGTGGGCCGCGCCAGCCGCGAGAGTGCCTAGAGCCTCTAACTTCTCGCTCCGTGCCTCTTGGATCTCGCGACGGCGGAGGTCGGCGTCTTTGAACGCGATCTCGGCGTTGAGTCGGGTGGTGAAGTACACGATCACCATCGTGCAGGTCAAAAGCGCCGCGAAGGTTCCGAGTTCCAGCACCGTCACCGGCTCACCTTGGTGCTGGATAAACGCAATAGTCCAGTCACTCATATCGGGAAGCGGGTAACTCAGGAATAACAGGGCCGCGATACAGGCGGTCGTCACGACGACCAAGCCCCAGGCACTTCGCGGTGGTAAGACGATGGCCGCCAACGTGAGGTTTACCAAGTAAAAAAGGGCGAAGGGATTCGCCATTCCTCCGGTAAACATCAAGAGCAATGTCAAAAACAGCAAGTCGATCAGCATCACTCCGAAAAGCGTATATTCCCACAGTACCGGAGCGGCGGAATATCGTTTGCGGAGGGCCTCGCAAATATAGGTGAACGCGATGTTGCTCAGGCCGGTTAGCAGTAAGACCACCGCCAACGGAGTCGTTGCAATCTCGACTCCGAGCAACAACCGCACGACTCCGATCGTGATCAACTGCCCGAATACCGCTACCCACCTTAGTTTGATCAACCAGGAGGAATTGATCGTCATCCGGGCTGCCTTGGCTTGGCTTAGGGCAGAGGCCTCGCTGGGAGTGGCGAAATGGGGCATGGGTGTTGAGTAGGCTCCAATCAGCGGCCCGGCGGTTTGCCAGAGTTCGCCTGCGAGATATGATTTATGGTTATTCGTACGGGGAAAGCTTTCATGGTGAAACGATGATATTTGCTGCAATTGTAGTCAAAGGTTTGCCAGCTTGCCGCTGGGTTAGGGGACTGTGCCATGTCCGCTGACATCTCTGATGGTTCCGCTGCGTCCGTTTCTGATTTAGGCGAGTCAAACCCCAATGCCCCTGGACTTACGCGGCTGGGGTTGTCGCTGTTGCTGTTGGTTGTTGTGACGCTACCACCCCTGCTGGTACTTTTGATGTGGTGGATTCTTCCCCAGCCACAAGAGGCCCGCTTGCCAGCGGGCGTTGTCTTGCACACCACCGACGGCTTGCCGCAGATTTCGGTCACCAATCGCAGCGCGAATGCGATTTCTAATGTCGAGATCAACCTGAACGGGGCTTTTCATCATTATGCATCTCTCCCCTTGGAGGAAGGGGAAGCTTTGTCGGTGCCGTTAGCGGCATTTGCGCGGAAAAATGGCCTGAGGTTTGATCCGGAGAAGATAGAACTTCGGAAGATTGGGGTTTACGCCCGGCTCTCGGGAGGTGCCCGAGGCGTGTTAGTCCTGCAAGGCGAAGAAATTGCGGCGATCCGAAATTCGCCATCCAGTGGCCAGGAATAGACCGGTGATCGAAGAAAGGGGCAAAAACCGAGGATCTTTTCGAAATGCGGCCTAGGACTCTCCCGCCGATCGTGCCATGATAGAGGAGATTGTTTGCCGACTCCTGCGGTGGCCTTAAGCTGCGTCGCTCGTTGTGTTTCCAGCGTTTACTGCGATTCTATGTAGGAGTTTTTTTGCTCGATCGTCCCTCTTGGCGGCGGCCCCAGCCACCAAGAGTCGACCCCACCTGTTTGAAATTTTGCCATGCACCAAACCGATAATCTCCACGTCCGCTACATCGAAAAGTTAATTCCGCCCAGTGAAGTGAAGGCGGAGTTTCCAATTTCAGAGGCTGCGCAAGAGTTCGTCTTTGAGTCTCGGCAAGGGATCCAGCGGATTTTGGCGGGTGAAGATGATCGTCTCATCGCCGTGATTGGTCCTTGTTCCATTCACAATGTCAGAGTCGCCACCGATTACGCGGCCCGCCTAAAAAAGCTCGCGGATCAAGTCAGCGAACGGATGCTCGTTGTGATGCGAGTTTACTTTGAAAAACCGCGGACCACCGTTGGCTGGAAGGGTCTAATCAACGACCCCCATCTGAACGACACCTTCGACATCAGTGAAGGTTACCGCTTGGCACGTAAACTACTGCTCGACTTGGCGGAGCTTGGCTTGCCTGCGGCGTCCGAGGCCTTGGAGCCAGTTAGCCCCCAGTACATCGCTGATTTGCTTTCACTCGCTTCGATTGGTGCCCGAACCACCGAATCTCCGACGCATCGTCAGATGGCAAGCGGGTTATCGATGCCGGTCGGATTTAAGAACGGGACCGATGGAGGCCTGGAAATCGCCCTGGATGCGATGACCTCTTCCAATCATCCCCACAGTTTCTTGGGTATCGACTCCGAGGGGTCGACCTGTGTTGTTCATTCCAAGGGGAATCCTTGGGGGCACCTAATCCTGCGGGGAGGACGCTCCGGCCCCAACTATTCCCCGGAATGCATCGCGGATGCCATCGCTCAATTGAAGGCCCGTAAGCAACAGCCAAGGCTGCTGGTCGATTGTAGCCACGGCAATTCACTGAAAGATCATAAGCGGCAGGCCGAGGTCTGGAGAAATGTTGCGCAGCAGCGGATTGAGGGCTGTCGAGCGATCGTCGGCATGATGCTTGAAAGCAATCTCTTTCCCGGTAAGCAATCGCTCGGCGATGATCCGTCCGCGCTGGAGTACGGCATTTCAATTACCGATGCCTGCATCGGCTGGGAAGAGACTGAGAAACTGATCTTGGAAACTTTTGAGCAGTTGAAGCAAATCACTCCCGCGTCGGCCAGCCAACGGGCGTGAGCCGGTTTGTCGAAGTGGCCCGGTTGAGCGAATTGCCGGATGGATCATCCCGGTTGATTGTCCGGGATGATCTGTGGATCGGGCTGTTTCGCGCAGATGGTACCGTCTACGCTATCGAGGCCCACTGTCCCCACGCCGGCGCTAATTTGGTGCGGGGAGAGTTCCAATCAGGCTGCCTCACCTGCCCGGTCCATCTGTGGCGATTCCGTCTGGCAGATGGTCAATATCTCGACGCGGATCAACCGCAATTCAACCTGACAACATACCGCGTGCGGCTGTCAGGGGATGAAATATGGGTTGAGCTACCGGGAGAATCGGCAACCGATTCTTAACCCTCGTTTTGAATCGCGGCCACCACCATCGCATGCAGGTGACCGTTGGTGGCGATGATGCCGGAATTGCTGGAGAGGGTGCTGCCCCGTGAGAAGTCGAGCGGTTGACCAGTGATGTCGGTGACTTTGCCACCCGCCTCTTCGATCACGAGACATCCGGCGGCGTGATCCCAGATTTTCTCCTGATACCCTTTGCTGGTCGGCAATCGCAGGTAGATGTCGGCCTGTCCCCGAGCCACGGTGGCATACTTCGCTTGGCTGTCCATCCGGACCGAGGGTTTGTTGATTCCCAGCAGCGTCTGCAAGCTGGCGGAGCGGCCATGATCGCTATGGTCCGATTCAACCGATTCGCACAACACGGCGTCTTGGCTGGATGCCGTCTCGGTAACGCGAACCGATTCGATGTGTTCCAGGTGTTCGAGGGGACGCACATTCGCTCCTCGGCCGCGGACCGCGGTAAACAGCAAACCGGTGTGTTGACCATCGCCTGAAATCAGGTTGGGACAGGCCATTGCCGCGACGGTCACTTGGCCATCGATCAGTAGGGCCAGGGCCACGGCATACTGCTCCCCTCGTAAAAATCCTTTCGTGCCATCGATTGGATCGAGTGTCCAGGCCCGCTCGGCGGGGTCGCGGTGATCGCCGGCGTCGATCCAGGCCAAAACCTGGTCCGTCGTCGCGTCCGGCACGATCTTTTGGACTTCGGTCAGGACCCGATTCATCAGGGTCGCTTGCTCCGTTTGGCGGAGCTCCTCGGAACCTTCTTCGCCGATCACCAGGTCCGTGGAAAAATGGGCCAGGATCTCTCGACAAACCAAGGCCTGACTGCCGAAGTCGGCCACGGTTACGGGGCTACGATCCGCCTTGGCCAGTTCGGCGAAATCGGCACTGGACTGAACCCGGCGGCACAGTTTTGCTGCTGTGGAAACAGCGGTAACCGCAACCTCTAGTTCCTGCTGCCAAGTGTTCGCCATAACGTCCAAACGCCTTTCTCACCGCCCCGGAGTGGCGGTTCTTGTGTGAAGCGGAGAATCGATCTACGATCGAGGCTTAGTCTAAGACAACGCCTTACAAGCCCACAACCACCCTTGCTCGGCTTTCCGAAAAGGCCACTATCGCCATGCAAACCCTGACCGCCGAACTGCTGTTTGACGCCCAGGCGACCCTGGCCGAGGGACCCGCCTGGGATGATCGCCTCGATCGCCTGATATGGGTTGATATTGAGCGGAACACGATCAACCGCTTCGATCCAGCGACAAATCGGAATGAATCGTGGTCGGTCGGGATGCATGTTGGGTTTGCGGTACCGACTGACGCCGGCGACATCGTCGCCGGAACCCGGGATGGAATCATTCGTTTGGATCCGCAGTTGGGTTCGATCGTCTCTTTGGTAGATCCGGAGAGTGACATTCCCAGCAATCGGTTCAACGATGGAAAGTGTGATCCCCGGGGAAGACTGTTCGCCGGATCGATTTCCTACGATCGGATCAAAGGGGATGCCAGCCTGTTTCGGATCGACGAGGACTTGTCCGTGAAGAAAGTCGTGAGCGGGTCAACAAACTCCAATGGGCTTTGTTGGTCCGCCGATGAAACGACCTTCTACTATATCGATACCCCCACCCGGCAAATCGACGCCTTCGAATACGACGTAGAGACGGGGGAAATCTCGAATCGCCGTACAATTATCAGCGTGCCGGAAGATCTGGGAAAACCGGATGGAATGACGATCGACCAGGAAGGCAAGCTGTGGGTTGGAATGTTTCGTGGAAACGGCGTGACCCGGTGGGATCCCACGACGGGCGATTTGATTGCCAAGATCGAGCTCCCCTGTCCTAATGTCACCTCCTGCTGTTTTGGTGGACACAACTTCGAACAACTGTTCATCACCACCGCCCGAGCCGGGATGTCGCCTGAGGCCTTAGAGCAACACCCACTCGCCGGAGGCCTGTTTATAGCTGAGCCGGGCGTTGGTGGTTGGCCAACTCGTCGATTTGCCGGATAGGGATTCTTAATTCTCCGGATTGCGGATACGTGTACTTTTGTTTACCATCAAGGGGGGTGCGGTTTGAACACTATCTCGGAGTAGCCCCCGATGCCTGAAGGAAACATTCCCCAGCGTCGTGTGATTGGCCGTGGTTCCATTGAGAACCCGAAGAATCGCTTCGAATCGCTCGGATTTCAGGAAGATTGGGAGCATCTCGATCCGTACGACCCCGAGGCGCAGGAGCCGCGTAAGGTAAAAACTGAGTACTTCGACGACGCCAGCCAGTCGATCATTACCAAAAACAATAGCCCTGATATTGTCTTTAGCCACAGTCTGAATCCCTACCGGGGATGCGCTCATGGGTGTAGTTACTGTTATGCCCGGCCCTACCACGAGTACCTGGGGTTCAGTGCGGGGTTGGATTTTGAGACCAAGATTATGGTCAAGCGGAATGCCCCGGCGTTGTTTCGGGAATTTCTCCGCAAGCGAGACTGGAAAGGGGATGTGATCGCCATGAGTGGCGTGACCGACTGCTACCAGGGGGCCGAGCGAAGATTCGAGATTACCCGTGGATGCCTGGAGGTGGCGCTTGAGGCGCGACAATCATTGGGCATCATCACGAAAAACGCCTTGGTCCGCCGTGATATCGACCTGTTGGGGCCAATGGCCGAAATGAATCTAGTAGTCGTCAACATTAGCGTCACGTCGCTGCATCAGTCACTGACACGTGTTCTCGAGCCGCAAAGTGGCAGTCCCGCGGCTCGGCTCGCGGCGATTAAGGCACTTCGCGAGGCGGGTATCCCGGTCAATGTGATGGTGGCTCCGATCATTCCCGGCTTGAACGATTCGGAGATTCCCCGAATTCTGGAGGCAGTGGCCGATGCGGGGGCCGGTTCCGCCGGATTTACATTGCTCAGACTGCCACATGGCGTGAAGGATATCTTCCTGGAGTGGCTCACGCGAAATGTGCCGGCCGATAAGGCCCGGATCGTATCTCGAATCCAGGCCTGCCGTGGCGGCGAAGTCAGCGATAGTCGTTTCGGCCAAAGAATGCGGGGTGAGGGGGAAATTGCGAAGCAGATCGCGGCGACATTTCGCGTCTTTGCCACCAAATTTGGTTTGGCGGGTGAGCGAAGTCGACCCGATCCGACGTTGTTTTGCCCACCAAGAAGGCCCGAGAACCGGCAACGGGAACTCTTCTGACCCCGCCACTGCTTAATCATAAAACCTTCCGATTGGTTGAACTCACGCTCAAAGGCGAGGATAATAGTTGACACTGCCCCCCAAGGGTTCGCCTAGCATCTGGGAACCTGCCACCGATTATTTACCCCACCTGGAGTTTGATTCAATGAAACATTTTCTAAGTCTTGCGGTGTGCGTCTCCCTGTTCTGTGCGTCATCGGTCCGAGCGGAAGAGGAGTGGATCGAACTGTTCAACGGGAAGGATCTAACCGGCTGGATCCAGAAAAATGGGACCGCCACCTATGAGGTCAAGGATGGAGCGATTGTCGGCACCACAGCCGATGGCAGCCCCAACTCGTTCCTCTGCACGGAAGAGCGATACGGCGATTTTGAACTGCAATTTGAAGTGAAGATCGACAAAGAGCTGAACTCCGGTGTCCAGATCCGCTCGAAGACCAAGGGGGAGGAAGACCATCGGCCAGGTCAGCCTCATGGCCGCGTGAACGGTCCGCAGGTTGAAATCGAAGTCCCGGGCGGTGTCTCGGGTTATATTTACGGCGAGGCGACCGGACGGGGTTGGCTCACCCCCGATGATCGTCGAGAGCGGCACGAGCACTTCAAAACTGACCAGTGGAACGAGTATCGAGTAGTCGCGGAAGGCCCAAAAATTAAAGTCTGGATCAACGGTGAAGAGATCGACGAACTAGACGATGAGCAAGCATACCACACCCATCCCGTCGGGTTTATCGGTCTTCAGGTGCATGGGATCCCACGCGATAAAGGTCCTTACACCGCCCGTTGGCGGAATCTGAAGCTGAAGAAAATCGAGCGATGAAATAGTGATCCACAATGAGTGGAACGCTCTATCGTCGAGACAATCATTTGCGTTCTTCAGGCCGCTTGGAAATCCAAGCGGCCTTTTTTTATGGAGCTATTGGGACCGAACCGCCATTGCCCAATTCTTCAATTGCTCTGCGATACAAGTCGTCGAGGCTTGTTTGAGGCTGGGGTGAACGATCAACGCCCAACTTGATTGTTTATTTACCAAGGATGAGAACGTTGGTCGCTCGAAGACCTCAGTCGCGACCAAGACATCGGAGTGGTAGGACGCAAGAATCTCTCTATTTCATTAACTCGCGTTCTCCGCAAATTGCAGGGTTCTTTAACCGGATTTCGCTGCCACCCCGCAAAATTTCGGGATTTTTAATGGGATCATTCTTCAAACGGCACGCACGTTGCAATCTAGCCGGGACATGGCGTAGTCCCAGTCGAAACAGAACTTCCTGATTGAAGTCCAGGTTCGAAATTCCAACGATTCGAAACCTATTACTCGTCGAACTGCGGGTGCCCAACATTCCGACCTCGCGTTTTCGAGGCGGGAACAAGTTTCCACGACTTATTGAGGAAGGATAATTCACATGACACGAAAATCGATATTCACCGCCGGAACTGCTTTGGTGCTAACCACGCTGCTTGCTGTTGGGACCACCACTCAGGTTCTCGTCGGCCAGGATGGTGTTCAGCAACCGGCTGCTCAGCAGCGAGCGACCACCGCTCGCCACGACGCTAAGGCCGCGCGGGCGTCAATTGTCACCGGGATGACCGTGCGAAATGTTCAGGGGAAAGATCTTGGAACGATCAATGATCTGATGGTTGATCTCAAAGAGGGCAAGGTCGTCTATGCCGCTTTGACCCGTGGCGGATTGGCTGGCGTCGGGAGCAGTTATTACGCGATCGATTGGAAGCTGTTTGAATTTAAGCAGCACGAGGATGGCGACTATTTGCTGCTTCGGATCGATGACAACGCGTTTGAAAACGCGGAGGGATTCGACACCGACAACTGGCCTGCCCAAGCCGATCAGCGCTGGACCACTAGCGCCAAGCAGTCGGATCAATCCCGACCGCGGGTTCAAGAGTAACTAAGGGCTCTGCTTTCGCTGTAAGCGAGAAGGCAAGCCAAGATTGGTCCGCTGAATAGCCTGGAGCGTCGGACGCTGGGAGAACCCGGGCGATTCAGCGGACATTTTTTGTAACGGATTATCAGCAGGCGGATATAGGATTTTCAGGAGACCATTATGAAACGAGTACATCGGCACCTCGCTCTAACCGGATTGACCGCACTTGGGCTGGTCGTGGGAAGCTTTGGTTTGCAGGCACAAGAAACTGGTGGAATTCGGACCGGCACTCAAGGGGAAACCGGCCTTGGTGAGACCGGTAGCCAGCGCGTTCTCGGATCGGACGATGAACGAAGTACCCAAGTCCGAGGTCAGGGAGGTATACAAAGTCAACTGGGAGAATCTGCTACCCAAGGGGCTCGATTCCAATCCGGTTCGCAGGGGCAGTGGCAAACACTCGGGCAACCAGGTACTCAAAGTCAATTGCGGGCCTCAGGCTCGGTCGGATCTCGCCAACAGCGTCTATCCGGGCCGCAAGCGGATCAACAGGGTGTAGGGCAGCAACGGGGCCAGCGGGAGCAAGGGTTCCAGGGGTCGGCCGATGCTCAAGGGCAGCGTTCGACGCAAGGTTACCGTGGGCTAGATTCCGATCGATATGAAGATTCTCGGCAACAGTTCCAGGATCAGCGATATCGTGGTGACGACGACCGCGACGATCAACGTCGCTATCAGGACCAAAGCAATAGGCGCGATCGGAGTGACGACCGGCAAACCGATAACGATGCTCAAGCCACTTGGCGTTTCATGCGGCAAGGCAATCGGTGGTGGTATTGGCATCCGGAAAACTACTGGATGTATCATGACAGCAACGATTGGCAGCGGTATCAGGGTTCGGCCCAAGGACAGGGCCCAGGCCCGGGGGCCGTGCAGGATCGTACCACCCGCGGTTTCCGTGGCCAGCAAGATCGGGCCGATACCCAGATGGATCAGCGCGGTCGGTACCAGCAGGAGGGTCAACCCCAACAGGAAAACCAGCGGCGGCAGAATACCCAAATCGAGGGCCAGTTCCGGGGCAATCTGGATACCCAAGATTCCGGAAGTCGGCGAGGGGCTGGGATTGATGCGGGCGGTCGTGCCGGGACATCCGGGGGACTTGGCAGCGGTCAAAGCGGTGCCGGTGTCGGCGGAACGATTGGCGCAGATCGTTAACAGATAGGCGAATTAGCTCGCCCTACAATGCAAGGTTTGATGAGCGAAACACCCTGCCAGATCTTTGGATTTGGGAGGGTGTTTTCGTTTTCTTGCCCCCTCCCTCGGGTTGTTCAACTGAGACTCTTTTACCCCTCTTCTGGTTTTTTCTTGGCCGCCCCTCGGCCAGGTGGTTGGCCCATTCGGGGGTCGCACCGGTTGTGGTGTCGGGCCCGTTTTCGGCCCTGTGAGCGCTGTATCTTGTGGACCCCCGATTGGGGAAACGCGCGGCCAAGCGGCCGAGAATTTTAAAACCGCAGCCGAGGCCCTCTTCCCTTAATTGGCTCTCACGGACAACAAGGGAAAACACCAGGACCTAAGATACCCCCATTTTGGTGTTTTTTCCGTGGCCGCGCGGCCAAGGGCTTGTGGATCCCACACGAGATCCTTTGCGACCGCACTTTTGTGAATCTTTACCCCTGCCCGGCGCACTCCGAATTTTCAAACATCCGCCCCAATTCTAGCGGATCGTTCGCGAAATTCTCGGTTCGCGATTCAGCCCCATTGGTTACCGTCCACTTCCCGAGGCCCGATTTTCCGTCCTCGTGAACGCTCCTGAGTTTTTTTCGGTAAGATGAATGCAGAGCGATGTTTTTTGTTGCAACCTGTAGGGGGAGTGGACGCGGGTGGCCCGGCCAACGATTTTGCTTGTCGATGATGACGATACCCTCCGGAACCGTCTTACCAGGGCGTTTGTCGCCCGGGGATATGATGTCTATGCCGCCAGCGGCAAGGAGGATGCGATTGCCCAAGCGAGAGAGGCGCAGCCAGAGCGGGCAGTGCTCGACCTGAAAATGCCGGAGACTTCGGGGATTGAGGTCCTTCGCGAATTGTTGCGGGTCTCCCCTCTGACGCAGGCGGTTATTTTGACCGGTTATGGGAGTATCACCAACGCGGTCGAGGCGATGCGATTGGGTGCGGTCCACTATCTGAGCAAGCCCGCCGACGCGGATGAGATTCTCGCGGCCTTTGAAGGGGAGCCGGCGGCCGAGCAGCGGCATCATGAACCGGCTTACAGCCCACCCTCCTTGGCGGAGGCGGAATGGGAACATATCCACCGGGTGCTCGAAGATTGCGGCGGCAACCTTTCCGAAGCGGCCCGACTATTGGATATCCCGCGGCGGACGCTGCAGCGAAAATTGAAGCGGCTTGCCCCATAACCCGAATCGGGTGCGATCCGGCATGTGCGCAGCCTGCGACCGGAATCCCCGTCATTTTCGGTTGTTGAAGTTTCCCGTGGTGCCTGACGGCCCGCTTGCCGCGTGAGCCGAA
>JBBDIM010000120.1:0-23525 GCA_040880405.1 Pirellulaceae bacterium
GTCAGAGAATTCAACAAGTTCAGACAAGGAGAGTCGCGTTGAATTTGGCTACTCGCGTGCTATTGGGCGGTATGGCAGTCGCCCTACCGCTGTGCACTGAAAGGAGTGTTGCCGCGAACCCATTGACCGAGATTCAACTCGTCATGTCGCATTCGGCACTCGGGCAACAACTAGGATCACAGGCTGACGATCGTCAGCAACAGGAATTACTGCAACAGGCCCGCGGGCTGATGCGGCAGGGCGACTATGAACAAGCCTCCTCTCTGATTCGCCAGGCGGATCAGTTGCAGGTCCCTCAAAATAAAGCGCTATCAAAGTTCCAGGACAGTCCGGCCAAGGCCCTGAGGGACCTCAATGATCTGCGTGGCGTCCAGACCGATCCCAACGTGGCAGCCAACCGACTGCTTGGCAAGTCGGGCGACAACTCCAAACAGCAAGCGGTTGTTGCTTTGCAACGGGGTCGCGAGGCCCTGGTAAACGGCCAGACCATGGCGGCGATCAATTTCTATCAACAGGCCATCGCCACCGGGGCGGAATTTCAAACCGGAGAATTCACTCCGGCGATGTTACGGCAGCAGCTCTCGTCGGCCGGAGTGCAACTTAGTATGCTCGGTCCGCAACCGACCGGACCTCAGGGGCAGTCGGACGAGACCGCCGGGCCGCAAAGGATTCCCTCGGTTAACGAAGGAGAACGCTCTCCTCAGGCAATTGATAATCCGCACGTTAGTGACCTACAGGGACGAAGTTCCAACGACGAGGCCGCAAAACGCATGCTGATGCAGGCTCGGCTAGAACTGGCCAAGGGGCACATGGCGATGGCGGATCAGTTGGTTCGTCAGGTTCGTTCACTGAACGTGGAGTTTGGGCCCCAGGATGACTCCCCTCAGAACGTTGAGTACCTGATCCGAAAGCTCAATGAAATTACTCGAGCCGAGGTTGGTCCCCAGTCGGCGCGCCAATTTGGCGAAGTGACCTTGCTCCAGGCCGAGGGCCTAATGCTGTACGGCCAATGGTCGGACGCGGAACGTTTGGCCCGTCAAGCGTCCTCAATGGGGCTCGACTTCTCACAGTCGCGAGTAACTCCCGATCGGTTGCTGACGGAAATTAAACGTCGCCGCGATGCGGCTGGCAACGACCGGTTACCCAGTGGTGTGCGTCAAGCCAGTGCCGAAGTGCCTCTTGATGGCAACGGGTACCCTGTCAGCCAGGGAGTGTATCGCTCCGATCAGGACGACACGCAAACCCAACTCGCTACGGCAAACTCTAGCGAGAATAGCAATCGGGGCCAACGCTACCTTGATGAGGGGAAGGAGGCACTGATTGATGGTGACCGATCTAAAGCTCGCAAGCTGTTTGAAGAAGCCTGGAAGTTCGAGAATCAGCTCGATCCGGAACAACGTCACGAGCTGAAAGTTTTCCTAAGCAACTACACCGACCCCCAAACTTCGGGCGTGGCTGCGGCCAGCGCACCTTCAGGAACCGAAGCGATCGACGCGCGACAGCAAGTCCTGTTGCGGCAACTGATCGCCGAAGTGACTCGCGAACAGTCGGCCACCGACAAGATGCGTGAGAGTGAACCCAAGGAAGCCCTGCGTCGCCTCAATCAGCTTCGCGGAAAAATTGAGGATTCAGCCGTCGACGCGACCTATAAAAAGCAATTGGTTTCCCGCGTTAACAACTCAATCGATGCGTTGGAAAACCATATCGACCTCAATCGTTCGCAGATCGAACTGGAAGAGCGGAATGCAGCGATTAAGGATAGCGTGAAGGATCGCCGCGAGCTGAAAATCCAAGTTGAAGAGAAACTAGTGACCCTGGTCGATCA
The DNA here is from genome assembly GCA_040880405.1 of Pirellulaceae bacterium. Lineage (GTDB taxonomy): Bacteria > Planctomycetota > Planctomycetia > Pirellulales > Pirellulaceae > JBBDIM01. Next base: position 1,826 of record JBBDIM010000120.1, read on the forward strand.
GTTCAACGAGTTGATGGAACAAAACCGTTGGGAGGAAGCGGAAGTGATCGCGCGACAGGCTCGCGAAATCGCTCCGGACAATCCGGTGGTGCAAACCCTTCTCTGGAAGTCGAAATTCGCTCGCCGCACCTATAACAACATGGTTCTCAGCGAGACGAAAGAACAGGCGGTCATCGATACCTTCGCTAGTATCGAACGAACCGCGATTCCATTCGATGATTCTAACCCTTACCAGCATGGCGATGTCAAACGCTGGAATGACTTGACTGAAACCCGTCGTCGCTGGCTGGAAAATAACAGCCAGATTTCCGAGGATGAGGTGGAGATCCGCAAAGCGCTGAAAACCAAGGTCGACGTCAAGTTCGAGAAGCAATCGCTCCAGTCGGTGATTGAAACTTTGGGCAACATGGCCGGTATCAACGTGCAACTCGATCCACGTGGATTGCAGCACGAAGGGGTGACCTACGATACCGAGATCACGATCAGCATGCAGCAGGCAGTTCGATTAGAAAGTGCATTGAGTCACATTCTGGAACCACTTCGGTTGAGCTATGTGATTCGTGACGAAGCCTTGGTGGTCACCAGCGAAGCGTTTCGTAGCAAGCACACCTACCCTAAAACCTATAATGTGGCGGACTTGGTAATTCCGATTCCCAACTTCGCCCCGAGCTACGACATGGGCTTCTCCGGTGCCTTGCGTCATGGTTACGAAATGGCCGCGATGGCTCGGCAACCCACGAATGCCGACCTGCGAGCGGCCATGCCGATCGCCCCAAATGGTTTTTTGGCCAACCAAGGCGATCTGCAAAACCAGGATGTCATGGCACAGCAGATGCCGCCGGGCTTTATTCCGGGACTTCGAGGTAGTGGCCAGGTTCGGACGGGAACTCCGCAGAACATTCCCCTGGGCAGTGGCATGATGGGTGGCCCGGCCGGTATGGGTGGCATGGTGCAGCCCGACTTCGACTCGCTCATCGAGCTGATCACCACTACCATCGTCCCAGAGTCGTGGGAGGAATTGGGTGGTCCCGGTACGCTGTCTCCTTATGAGCAAAACCTGAGCCTGGTGGTAAGCCAAACTCAGGAAATCCACGATAAGCTGGCCGATCTGCTCTCGCAGCTCCGCCGTTTGCAGGACTTGCAGGTGACAATCGAAGTCCGATTCATTACGCTCAGCGACAACTTCTTCGAGCGGATCGGGGTGAACTTCGACTTCGACTTGAAGAGCAACGATGGTGGAGCCTCGGTTGGATCACTGGGTCAAGCGGACGGGGCCCGTAGTGTGACGGTCGGATTGCAACAGTCGGGTGACGTTACCCAGGACCTAGATCTGAAGTTTACCCAAAATATGTTCGCGAATACGGTTCCGGTGATTGGTGGGCTAGGTGGTGCGGCGGCTGACGTGGGTGCCCAGTTCGGGTTTGCCATGCTCAGTGACATCGAGGCGTTCTTTATCATGCAGGCGGCACAGGGAGACCTACGGTCGAACGTAATGCAAGCACCCAAGGTGACGCTATTCAACGGCCAGATGGCCTTTGTGAACGACACCACATCGCGACCGTTCGTGACTAGTATCACACCGGTGGTGGGTGACTTTGCCGCGGCCGGGCAACCGGTCATTGTGGTCTTGAACGAAGGGACTACCTTAACGGTTCAGGCGGTTGTTTCTCCTGATCGTCGGTTCGTGCGGCTCACGCTAGTGCCAATGTTTAGTCGGATTGGCGATGTCGAGGAGTTCACCTATGAGGGTACCAGTACGACCCGCCGCGGCTCTTCGGTGACCGATCCAGACGCCGAAGATGGTGGCTCGGAAGAGGAAGATGAAGAAGAAGTTCGGACCGGCACCACGGTGCAGCAACCGGAGTTTTCATCCGTCTCCGTCTCAACCTCGGTGAGTGTTCCCGATGGCGGTACAGTGTTGCTGGGTGGTATCAAGCGTCTGAGCGAAGAACGGCGCGAACGCGGCGTTCCCGTGATGAGCAAGATCCCCTACATCAACCGCCTGTTCCGCAACATCGGTATCGGTCGCGAAACGCAAAGTTTAATGATGATGGTGACCCCGCGGATCATTATCCAGGAAGAAGAAGAGGAGAAGCTAGGCTTCCCGCCGGAGTAACGGGAAGCGCCCGTTTCTCGCAACCAGATTTGACCTCCTGCCGCCGTGGCTTTCCTTTGGGAAATCACGGCGGTACTTTTTTGTGCTAGATCGAAATGGGTACGATATACATCCCAAAATGTCCCGGGAAAGTTTTTCCTGTTTCCCATGGGTTCGGCCTGTCCGGTCGATTAGAATCGGAATTGACGCGTTTTGAGCTAAAACGCATGGTATCCAGGCGGAGCCGAAATTTTTGAAATCGGGGGTAACAGATCGTGTCGAAGTTCAATCTAATCTTGGGTACGTTGTTTGGCCTCTTGGCGGTAATTGCAGGAGCCGCTGGAGACCACTTAGTTAAAGAAATTCTGGACGAGGAATTCAAAGCTCGGGGCGAGGCGGCAGCCGCTCTTGAGAATGAGGTGGGTGGGAATACGAGTCCCGAGGTTGACGAAGAGACCGCTGAGGAAACACCATCTGGGGCGACCGAGGAAGAGGAGAACCCGGAAGACCCACAAGCCGCGGAAGAGGCCCGCAACGCCGACCTCCCGACCGAGACCCCTTCGCGACAGGTGCCCAATTATGCCGCCGAGCGAGCGGAACGGCTAGACACTTTTAACACCGCCACGCGGTACCAGATGTACCATAGCTTGGCGATGGTGGCCCTCGGGGCAATGCTGCTCTCCTCAAGCCGAGGTGCCATAACGGGACTGCTGGCCGGGGTGCTGTTCCTAGTGGGGCAGGTCCTGTTTTCGGGGACTCTTTACTTGGTGTCGATCTACGACATGCAAGAGTTGACCTGGCTTGTCCCGTTTGGGGGAACCAGCTTTATCGCGGGTTGGGCGTTCTTCCTCCTGGCCGCGATTCAAGTGAAACCGCTCAACAACGACGATTAGCGTAAACCAACTGGTGACAAGCGGCCATAAATCATTGCTTGGCGGCTGTTCTTCAGTTCAGGTCCGCGTTATTCAATGGAAACCCCAAGCATGGCTTCGATGCAGCGTGAGATACGGGCCCAGACCATCTGCCTGCTGGTGATGCTTGGGTTTCTTGTCGCGGGCGCGTTTTACTGGCTCCGTCCGGTCTTGCTGCCATTTGTGTTGGCTATTTTCATTGTCAGCGGGCTGATGCCGATCCTGCACTCGATCGAGCGCCGCTTCCACGCTCCTAGGTTGGTCGCCCTGGCGATCGCGTCGATACTCGGCTTTTTCGTCATTTTCCTGCTTTGGACCGTAACGGCTGTCTCGGTCTCGCAACTGGCCAGGAACGCCTCGCAGTACGAACAGCGGTTTCAAGATCTCGCCGCAATCGCCTCGGAATGGATTCCTCAATCCCTCGTCCGCGAATTAGACGAGGAATCTCCGACTAATCGCCCCGCGAATGAGATGACGGATGAAGCGGGAAGTGAAGATATTATTTCTGAAGAGAATTCGGAAGAAGCGGATCAACCCTTATCGGACGAGCAAGATCGAGAGGAAGACGTGAGCCCTCCCTACGCCGATCTTTTATCACCGATGCCTGAGCCGGGGGGAGCCAAGTCGCCGCCGGATCAGTCCGAATCCGATTCTCGCGAGTCACGAGGATTGCCAGACCAGGTGTCTCAAATGCTTAGCCAGGGTGTCCGCATCCTGCTTGTTCAATTGACGCAGTCGCTGATGGAGATCATGGGAAGCGGTACCATGGTGGTCATCTTCATGCTCTTTTTACTGTTGGGAGGTTCCGATGCCGTTCCGCGTTCGGACACCTGGATTGAAATCGATCAAAAGATTCGACAGTACATCGTTTCCAAGTCGCTCATTTCTTTTTTCACCGGGTTGATCTTCGGCTTCGTTTTGTGGCTGTTCGGAATTCCCCTGGCCATGGTCTTCGCCCTCTTGGCCTTCCTGTTCAATTTCATCCCGAATATCGGACCAATCATCGCCGCTGTGTTGCCCGTTCCACTGATTTTGTTCGACCCAGAACTGAGTACCTGGGGGATGATCATGGTAATTTCACTAGCAAGCGCCGTCCAAATCATCAGCGGGAATGTTGTGGAACCAAAAATGCTGGGCGATTCCGTCGACATGCACCCGATTGTGGTATTGCTTGCGTTGATGTTCTGGGGAATGATCTGGGGAATCGTGGGCATGTTTCTGGCCACCCCGATCACCGCTGCGATGAAGATTTTGTTCTCCAAGTTCGAATCGACTCGCCCACTTGCCGCCCTCTTGGAAGGCCGTGTCGATGGCCTCGACTTCGACTTTCTGAACGTCGGCGGAATGGATACGAACGACAGAATGGAAACGGATGACAAACCGTAACAGTCAACGGTTGCGTTGGTGCCTCTCACTGGGCCGGATGGAATGTCACTGGTTTATTTCTTAGGACGCAATGGAAAAGGGGCATCCGTGTAAGACGCCCCCTTTGCCAATCTTTAGTGTTAACTTTTAGCGATCGCCTTAAGAGCGGTCGAACCATTTTCGCAGGGTGTGGAACGTGAGGGCCCGGCCCGCTTGAGCGATACTCGTGGTTAGCGGAATATGCTTGGGACATACCGCCACGCAGTTCTGAGCGTTGCCGCAAACCTGAAGGCCCCCTTCATCCGAAAGGGCGTCGAGACGTTCTCCGGCGTTCATTTTGCCGGTCGGATTCATGTTGAACAGCACCACTTGGCTAATCGCGTGCGGGCCGACGAAGTTTCGGTCGTAAACCTCTTTTTTCCGGAGCGCGAAAGCCTCGTCTGATTCTCCCTGGTGCTGGATCAACTCGACCTTATTGTATTGTGGGCAAGCCTCGAGACAACAGCCGCAGGTCATGCACTCGCTCAGCGGATACGCCGCCTCCTGCTGCTTTCGGCCTTGCTTCGGTCCAGGCCCCAAGTCGTAATAGCCGTCGACCGGCACCCAGGTCTTCAGTTTTTTCAGGGCGCTGAACATCCGCTGACGGTCGACCACCAGATCGCGGATCACAGGGAACTTTGACATCGGGCGAAGTTCGATCTCGCTGCCCGACTCCAGCAGCGTGTCGATCAGGGCACTGCAAGACTGCCGAACGCGACCATTGATGACCATGGTGCAGGCCCCGCAAACCTCTTCCAAGCAACCACAATCCCAGGCGACCGGAGTCACTCTTTTGCCTTTCGCGGTCGTCGCCTTAGCGGCGATCTTTTGCAGCACGCTGATCACGTTCAGCTCCGCCTCGTAATCGAGTTCGTGCCGCTCCCAATAACTTGGCTCACCGGGAGAGTTTTGACGTAAAATTTTGACAGTAAAAGTCTTCGGCTTATTGCCAGCGTGAGCAATCATAATCGTATCACGGCCTGCTGAATGTATGGATGAAACGATTTATCGTAAGTCAGGGCGTAATCAAAAACGCCGTCCGTTAGTTAGTCGCCGCGGCCGGGACACCGCGTTCCTGTTTAGATTTGGTCCGTTCTTTCCAGACTTCGTCAATCACCTCGGCTCCGACCAAGCCGTACAACCGCGGCCGGGGTGGCTCAATCGAGGTGTCGACATCCTCGTAGGCCAACGACACCTCTTTGCCATCGTACGAGGCGACGGTCGACTTCAGGAATTTGTCGATGTTGGACTGGAATTTGTCGCACCAGGCCTCCGCCTGACGGCGACGTTCGGCCGGTTCGTTGGAAGTGAGCCCCGGCATCGAAAATTCAGGCTTGAAGTGAGCACCCCGGCATTCGTCCCGCTGCAAGGCACCCTGCACGATCGCCTCGGCAATCGGGAACATGTCTTGCAGGGCCTTCGTAAACATCACGTTTTGGTTCGACCAATTGCCGGTGTCGGAAAGCGAACATTTCTGGGCACGTGCCTTCAGGTCGCGAACGCTGCCCAGGGCCGTTCGTAGTTCGGAGTTGACCCGGACGACGGTGGCCGCCTTGGTCATCACGTTACCCAGCTCCTGGTGGATGAGGTAAGGGTTCTCTCCCCCATCCTGACGCAGCAGTCGCTCGTGACGGCCTTGGTGCTGGGCCACGGCATTGTCGTACAGTGATTGCGGTCGGTCGACCGCGGCGGTGCCGGGGCTCTGGCTGCCAATCAATTTTTGCAGACCCGGGGCCACAAACAACCCTGAGAAGATGCAGCTCAACAGCGAGTTCGCACCGAGGCGATTGGCGCCATGGTAGTGATAATCGACTTCGCCGATCGCATACAAGTTGGGGATGTTGGTCGCTTGATTGCGAGGCGAACCGGGCGTTAGGCCACCATGGGCCCCCTTTTCGTAATCGGTCCAGAGGCCACCCATCGAATAGTGGACCGCCGGGAAGATCCGCATCGGAGTGTAGCAGGGGTCGACCCCTTGGAACTTGCGATAGATTTCGAGGATGCCCCCCAACTTGCGGTTCAGTTCGTCGGCCGGGATGTGCGTCAGGTCCAGATACACACATTGCCGAGATTGCTCGACACTCAACCCCTCGTTCACACAGACGTTGAAGATTTCCCGGGTCGCAATATCACGGGGCACCAAGTTACCGTACTCCGGATACCGTTCCTCCAAAAAGTAGTAGCGTTCCGATTCTGGAATGTCTTTCGGCCCGCGAGTGTCTTGCGGCTTGCGGGGCACCCAGACTCGGCCACCTTCACCCCGGGCGCTTTCGCTCATTAGCCGGAGTTTATCCGCCCCGGGAATGGCCGTCGGGTGGACCTGGATGAACTCACCGTTGCCGTACGAGGCACCCGCCTGGAAACAGCGGCTCGCGGCGCTGCCGCTGCATGTGACCGACATCGTGCTGCGGCCGTAGATCAGACCGCAGCCACCGGTCGCCACCACCACGGCGTCGGCCCGGAACGAGCGGATCTTCATGCTAACAATATCTTGGGCGACGGCTCCGACACACACACCGTTGTCATCTAAAATCGGGCCCAGGAAGTCCCAGGTTTCGAACTTGCGGACCAGACCCTCGGTTTCCCAGCGGCGGACCTGTTCGTCCAAGGCGTACAGGAGCTGCTGCCCGGTAGTGGCCCCGGCGAAGGCGGTTCGTTTAAAGAGCGTGCCGCCGAACCGGCGTCGATCGATGAATCCCTCTTGGGTCCGATTGAACGTCACCCCTAGGCGGTCCATCAGGTCGATTACCTTGGGGGCCCAGTAGGCCATCTCGTAGACCGGCGGTTGGTGGTTGAGGAAGTCGCCGCCGTAGACCGTGTCGTCGAAATGCTTGTACTCGTTATCCCCCAGTTGCCTGGTCTGGTCGCTCACGCTGTTGATACCACCCTGGGCGCACACGCTGTGAGATCGTTTGACCGGGGTAAGGCTCATCAGGTCGACCGGGATTCCCAGTTCCGCCAGCTTCATGGTAGCGGCCAAACCGGCCAATCCGCCGCCGACCACCAGTACGCGTTCGTTAGCCATAGGGGACGATTCCTCAATGAAGCGAGCATCTCCGCCTGGCAAAGCCCGAGCAAGCTCGGCCACCAAGCCTGGAAAAACTCTGTATCTCGATCTGATGCGTTGATTTGTAAAGCTACCCGAACGACGGGCAAGCAGCTTAACCCGTCCGGTCCCGTTAATTTACGGTCGGTTCTACTGTGCGGCCGGTTCGGTCTCGGGATCTACGTCGGAGGGATCGGTCGGTACTTGCGGCGAGGCCTCTTGGAAGCCCGGGTTCAAGGTCTCTTCCATGAATTCATTTTGACGCTGGTGGGCTCGTTTGTGCTCTTTGGCCGGAATGTCACCGGTGATGACCAGGGCCTCATATTGCTGATTTTCTCGCTGCCGTACCTCATCCAAATTCTCCATCCGCTGAAGACCGATAATCGACGAGAGTCCCACGACTGCGAGAACCGCTCCGAACACAGTCGAGGCCCACTTGGCCCGCTCCTGAGCCTGAGGGCTGATCCACACGCCCCAGGTGATCCCCATGGTGAAGATCCCGTTGGCGAAGTGGTAAACGGTGGCCAAGACGCCGATCCCGTAAATCACCGGCACGATGAACGATTGCTGCATTGCCTCAGCGGCGGTACTTCCGGCGTTGTAGGGAGCGAACTTGCCGCCGTGCAGCGGGATTGCGACATAGTCCAACCAGGGTGTGTAATGAATCCAGCCATGCATGTGAAACACATGCCAAGCGATGTAAACGAACGCAATCATCCCGGTCGCCCGCTGCATGGTGTAGCGGAAGTTGCTGTCGTAAGGGTAAGCCTGGGTGTTGGGCAGGCCTCCTCGGGTAATGAACAGGCCAACCACCCCGTGGAAGATCAACGGCAGGAAGATGAAAACCCATTCCACCAGCGGTAAAAGATCGCCCAACGCGTGGATCTGGAAGACCAATCGCTGGAACATCGCTGGCGAGACCGCGACCGTCGCGTTCACGCCCAGATGCATGCACAAGTAAGCCCCCACAGGGACTAGCCCCGTAAGTGAGTGCAGACGACGAATGAGAAACTCATTGCGAGACCAAAAGCTGGGAGTGGAACTCACCGACAAACCCTTTCCGACAGCGAGATGCTTGCCTGGAAGCAATTATTTGGAAGGTAGGTCGCCTGATAATAGGCGGAAAACACCCCACTGGCGGAGTAATTTACAGCGAACTATCGCGACGTAATCACGTTTATACCGCATTGAGGTAAGCGATTTAAGTCCCCTAGAGGAAGTTGGCGCGGTGGTCCAGTTTGGCAGGTGGGGCGACTTGTTTCGTTGAGGTTGAAACTGCCATTATTGTCTCGGCATTAACTCTCACCTACCCTACCGGAACAAGAACCGGCCCAGGAATCCGGCATCTAACCGCTGCACTGGAAAGCGTTTAAGCGAAACTGCGGTGATCATCAGGGGGAATCTTCGCCACTTCGGAACTAGAATTGCTTGTATGTCCTATGATTTGGTAAATTTTAGTCCCGGTTGATCATAGACCATTCCGGCTCAGGCGCTACATCGGTAGCCGCCGCTCCACCCCCCGAGGTGTTGCCATGCGAAACATCGCCCGGCCTACGCTGCTTATTACCGATGACGATCGCGGATTCCGCGAAACGCTGGGGGAGTTATTCGCGCGGCGCGGATTCGAGCCAATGCTTGCCTCCAATGGCGAGGAGGCGATTGAGGTTGCTCAGTGTCACGAGATTCATGTCGCCCTGTTCGATTTTCACATGCCCCGCCAAACCGGGGTTGAATCGATCGTGGCTTGCCGGGAACTAGGGATCAATATCCCCTACTTTCTCCTGACCGGCGATCTGGACGACGCCATTCGCGATCAGGTACGCCAGATCAAGATCTTCGGACTGCTGGAAAAGCCGATCTCTACCAGTGAAGTAACACTCGCGGTCCGCGATGCGATGCGGAGCACCTATCCCTGGTTTTTCGGCTGATTCCTAAACAATGCGCTGGTGGGCTTTTCGCTACCTATGCAAGCCCAATCGCCGACAGCAGTTCAGGCAGGAAAAGAATCAGGCCGACCGCCGCAGCCAGGATCGAGAAGACCAAAACACCACCGCTGGCGATATCCAAGGAGTCTCGAATTCGCGCGTTGTCCCGGGGTTCAATCGTATCGGATTCCACCCGTTCCGCATCAATCGCCTGGGCCAACCGCTCGATCGCCGAGTTCAAGAGCTCCGCCGAGAGGACTCCGGCAACGCACAGCAAAAGCAGGCACCACCGGATCGGGTCAATTTGAAACCAGGCTGCCAGGAGTGCGACCGCGAGCGCCAGTGGCAGGTGGACCCGAAAACTGCGCTCGGTCGTCATCGCCACCCCGATCCCGCGAAACGCAACCTGAAACTTTCGACCCCAGGTTTGACGTGGACGAACGGGATTCATGAAATATGGGCCTCTTTGAGATGGCGGGTTCGATTGGGATGGTTACAAGAGCTTATTCCAGCCTGAAACTCTATTCCAGCCCCAAAGCTCCGACCGGCGGCAACGGTTGGCCATTGATGGTGCTATTGCGGCTCCGGGCGAAGAACCGGGGCTCGAAGCTGACCCCCACTCCCACGTTGTCACGGCTCGGATCGACATTGAAACTGAAGCTGAAAAGGGAAGACTCGCCAATCCGAGTCAGAAATATATTTTGACCCAAGTTGCCCGCGTCGCCAAAGTCATAAGTCGCGCCAAACCCGCCGAGCCATTTGTCGCTCATCCGGTATTGCAACGAGGTGGCCAGTAAATGGCTATGGAACGGCTGCATTACGTTGGTGTAACTCACGTAGACGTTCCCAATTTGCGTTCGGTTCAGGTAACCGCCGACGGTCACGGCTTGAAGGCCATCTTCAAAGAGGTCGGCGTGCCCATGGGAGAATAAATCGAGCCGGTTGCCAACCTTCCAATTGAAATCGTAGGTCATGAGCCCCAATGTCTCGCCGAAGTTATCCCGATCCGGATTGGGAAACATCGAACCACCGACATCCAAGGTAATCCAGTCAATGATCCGCTCGGAGCCGGGGGCACCTCGTTTAGTCTGCCAAACCTGCCGCAGTTCCAAGCGGGCAACGGCTAGGTCGTCGGCGATTTCCGCCACCGGCGAAGTGACATTGCTTTGCATTCCGTAACGTAGGGCGTAGTTGCGTTCGTCGACTCGGAAAGGGACGGGAGTTCCTGCGGGAAGTCCGAATGTATTGAACTTCAAGCGGCGACGGAAATGCTCCTGGGAATCATCATCGATGTTGTCGTACAGCGGAAAACGCTCCAGGTTCTGGCTGGAATCTGCCATAAACATATCACCGAACAGCGTTACCTTGTGGGCCAATCCGTTGAGATTCCAGAGTTGGCTTTGTACCTGATGATTAACGGTCCAGGCCATGAGACTGCCTCGGGCACCGACTTGACCGTAACCGCGAAGAACATCGTTCCCTTCAATATCCTGACCCCAGTATCCCACGTCACCCAGCACGTAGGGGCTGATTTTCCCCGGTCCTACATTTAGTGGAAGGTCGAGTTCTTGTCGCCAGTGCGCCCTAATGCCTTCCGCTTCAACCTCGTAGGGCAACGGATCGAATACCGCTAACTCGGCCGGATCGGTTGGCGCGCTGGCGGGCCGTAGCCTGGCGTATCCGGCGCTGGCGTGCGAGTGGTACGTGAGGGTGTCCCACAGCAGCGATTCTCCCAGCCAATTGTGGTCGACCCTGGGCAACCATTCGGTTTGCATGAAAAAATCGTTGACCCGACTCGCTCCGACCACGCTGAAGCTGCGGTTCTCGCGGAGCCGTTTGATTTCAAAGGCGGTGTCGAAGTCTTTTTCGGTGTCCCATTCCGGTTCAAAATACGATTCCAGGAAGTTGCGGTCCGAGATGTATCCCAATTCGCTGGAAAGTCGGAAATCGCCGAACAGATACTGCCGATGCCGACCCCAAACCCGACCGCGGAGTTCCTGTTCCGGGATCAGATCGCGGCGTCCCCGACCTAAATTATCCCGCCCCGTATCATATATGCCCCAGGCGTCGATAAATCCGGATGCAGGGGAATTGAGTAGAGGGAACATCGTATCGTTATAGCGAAATTGCATTCCGCCCCCCGGCCCTCGGAGAGAAAGGTAATCAAAACTGCTGGTCCATTTGGTTCCTGGCAATGGATTTTGAATTCCAAGTAACTGGTAATTGTTTACGTCGACTCCCGCTTGAAATCCAAAGACGTTGTCATTTCCGACGCGGACACTGTCAATATAAAATGTGGGCTGCTCAATATCCGCTGAAAGTACTGGCCAATAGAGTACGGGGATCCCTTCGACATAAACCAGATTGTTCCGAGCAGTGGCCCTTCGCTCATGCCGGATTAATCCTTCACCGGTCAAGGGATCGATTTGCAATTCACCGGTCAGCGGGTTAACAAGAGGTCTTTGGTTATCGGTGAATTCGATTTCGTTCGCCTGAAACCAATACTTAGGCACTCCCATTCGGCTGGTGGTGATTGCCGCGCCCCGCGCCAGGTAACGGTCTCGGCTGACCCGCTGCATGACCTCCGCCTTGAGCCGGATCAATCCTTGATGTTCTGGGACCGGAGTGACCAGTTCGGCGTCAAGGATCATACCGTACTCATCACCGACGTTGTAGTACATGCGGTCAGCGTATACCACTTGGTCACCCTGGCGGAATACGATGTTGCCCTCCAGGTAGAATTCAATCGGGGGCAGTCCGCTCTCACGCTCCGCCCCGGTCAGGTTCGAAATGTCCTCCTTGGACCACATCACCACTCGATCCGCCAGCAAGTTGACCGTATCGATCTCGTCGAACCCACGGACCACGACATTAACACCTGAGTCGACCATCACGATCGATTCCCCCGTAAGGGGATCGGATTCTCTAGCCTGAGTGTTCCAGCCGGTGGAATAACGAGGGAAGATTTGAATGCGACGTCCGCCCGGAGGCGGAATGTCGACGCTAGGAGTCATCGGCTCGCTCGGCTCATATTGTATGCGCTGAATCGGCCCGGCTTGAGACCGCCGCGGGGGTGGCGGACTCTCCGGTTGGGCGTTTAGCCCCCGATGATAAATAGCCGGTGCTACCGCCGGCGCTTCCTTGGAACCATCCTTGGGGGGCACCACTCGGTCGGACGTGAAGAGTCGCCCCAGCCAAGTATCCCCCTGGAACACAACCGATCGGTCCGCCTGGGCGTCTCCCGAGGGTGGCGGTGTCTCGACTCGGACATCCTTCTCCAGGTAGATCGTCACTTTATGAGGGACCAGACGAAACGGCTCGGCGTGATCGATCCAGATGACCGCGTCCCCGGCGGTCGCCTGGGCGGTGCCTTGGGTCACGCGGCAATCCCCCTTGAGGATCCAGACCTCCTGATCACCCTCTTGCCAATGCCGCGACTCGGTGGCGGTGAATTGGATGGGCTCGCCAACATCGGTATTTGGGAGCTGGACTTGTGCCGAAAGCGTGTTCCCCAACAGGAACCAACCGATAAATACGAAGGCGCACGCGACCGCTTGGCGTGCAACGCACGCCTCGGCTGATCTTCGGACAGCGCCGAAGAACGCGAACAATCGACCTCGGATTCGGAGGGACAGGGCTATGGCTTCCTTGCCAATGTCAGGGAGTTCGACACAGCGAAAAATACAGCTATCAAGCCGACTTAGATCGCCAGGCCATATCGCTAAAAACGCGGGCGGATTATAGGAACGCCCCCCAGACAAGACAAGGCAGTTTCAGGCCGGTTACGGAGCACCCGGACGAGAACTTGAAGAAAATATCGGGGCCTGCCTCGTTTAGCCCAAACTTGGACTGGATCGGTATCTTTCAAAGGCTGCGTTTAGGGCGACACACGCTAGCACCGCGATCACCGGCATTACCGGGGCCCGCATCCGCATGTCGGTCCAGTAGACCAGATGAATCGCCGTGAACGTGATCGGCAACAACAGACCGGCCAGCCACTCCGGTCGGAAGCAGTTCCGGCCCAATTGCCAGCAGCCGCAGGCGGCTAGCGGTAGTAGCACCCAGTACCAGGCACCGACGGCATATCGCAACATCCGCCGCTTGAATGACTCCTCTTCGCTCAAAGGCAACGGCCAAGGTCGCCAAAAACTGGCCAGCCGCAAGAGACTGCTGTAGGCAAACATCCCGGGCTGGTCGGAAATCGTGCGGACCGCTTCCCGATTGGCGGCCCGGTCCCGAGCCAGCTCGCTGGCTGAGGTTCCCTTGTGAGGATGGGCCTCGCCGAATCGTGCATGAAACGGAGAACTGTCCCAGATATCGCCATGCCCCTCTTTCAGATGATCATAATACTCGCGGTTGTTGCCCCACAGTAGGGTATAGCCGCCATGAGTCGTCGCGATAACCGGGGCGTCGAATATCATGATGTTCCGCACCACCCAGGGGGCCAGTAAAAACAAGCAGGTCAAACCGACGGCGGCTACTGCCTGCCCGCGTCGTCCCCAATTCGCCTCCACGCCAAGAAGCGTCAGCGGGGCTAAGGCCGCCCAAATCACGAACGTCGGACGGCAATAGAACGCAAGCAGCAGCGCCCCGCCCAAATTCACCCCTCGAATGGTAAGTTCTCGTGGTGGAATTCGATTCACGTCTCCCCGCACCGTGTCAATCAAGGCCAAGAGGGCCAGCCAAGCCGTCACCGCCAAAAGAGCGGATAGGGTCTCGTTCATGACCAATGTCGCCTGGTGCATCAGAATCGGATCAAACGCCACTAGCAGCCCGGCCCAAAGTCGCCACTTGGCCAGATCCAGCTTCCTGGCCAAGGCGTAAGCCCCGGCGACCGTCAGCAGGCCGAGCACCAAGTGCAGCCCGAAGACCTCCGCTGGCAGCACCAAGCCGCTCCGGCTGACCCACGCCAACAGCAAGGGATAGAGGATCGGGCGAAACGCGGTCGGTTCGGCCGGATCGCTCAGGGTGAACGATTGTTGCTCGAGGATATTAGCGGCCAAGCGGCGATAACTGTCCGGGTCGGCTTGTAGATTTTCCCAAGAGGCCAACCCCACGCCTGCCCGAGCGACGAGCGCGATTACCAACAGCAGAAAAAACCGCCAATCTCGCCACCACGCTGGAATCGCGGGATCGGCGCTTTCCGATAAGAGGAGAGTCGAGGTGCGTTCGGCCATGGTGCGGACTCGTGAGAAACGGGGGGAAAGCGTAAACTATACCAAACTTACCCTTTCATGACGCTTCCCGAATGGGGCCCCGGTTTGTTCCGCCACTGGATTGACGCTTGGATTGGATTCCGCTGGCCCCTGCTCGCGCTCGCGGTGTTGGCAGGTGCCGCCGCTTTGTGGGGCGGGCAGCAACTGGAGTTCGATCGCTCGATCGAAAATATGTTCTCCCCCGGCGATCCGCTGATTCCCCCCTATCGCAAGTTCAACGCGACGTTCGGCGGGAATGAGATCATCATGGGAGTCTACCGCGAGCCGAATCTCTACGCGCCCGACGGTGAGGCCATGGCTCGACTGACCCAGTTCCGCCTGCGGCTGGAGGCTTTGGAAGGGGTCCGCGAAGTGCTGGCCTTGGACCGGCCCCCGATCGATGAGCTGGTCTTGGATCCCATGTCGAAGACCGGTCGCGAGGTGTTGAAACTGTTTGCCGGGTTCACCCACGACGCCGATCTCGACATTGCCGCCTTACCGATTCAGCTTGAACCGGGGATCGACAATCGGGAAGAGCTGGTCGAGACGATCCGCGAGATGTTCAACGAGATGCCAGGGGGCATGATTACCGGTGAGCCGGTGATGGTGGTCGACGGGTTCGATTACGTCGAGCAGGATGGTGCCCGGCTGGGCTGGGCCACCACGCTGCTGTTGGGGCTGGTGATCCTGTTGGCCTTTCGCAGTTTACGCTGGGTCGCGATCGCGCTGTTGGTGGTTCAGCTCACACTCTGGTCGACCCAGTCTCTGTTGGCGGCGATCGGCATGCAACTGAGCATGGTCAGTTCGATGTTGACCGCGATTGTCACCGTGATCGGAGTCGCGACCGTCATCCACCTGATCATCCGGTTTCGCCAATACCGGGGCGAAGCGAACGAGCCCCGCGAGGCCTTGGCCCGGAGTGTCCACTGGCTGGCGGCCCCCGTGTTTTGGGCCTGTGTGACCGACGCCGTCGGGTTCTGCGCTCTGCTGATCACCAAGGTGGGCCCGGTCCATGACTTCGGCATCATGATGTCGGTGGGAGCGATCTTGGTTCCGGTGGCGGCTTTTCTGCTGTTGCCAGGCCTAATCCTTAGTGGCCGCTGGGGTGTCGATCCGGCCCAGGTCTGGGGCGAGGGCTTTTTGGAGCATCGCCTGCAGTGGATCATCGACCGAGTCGAGCGGCATCCGGCGGTTATTTCCGTGGTCGCGGTGGTGCTGCTCGGTGTCTCCTTGTATGGGGCGACCCGGCTGGAAGTGGAAAGCGATTTCACCAAGAACTTTCGCGAGGGGACTCCGATCGTCCAGGCCTACAACTTTGTCGAGGATGAACTGGGTGGCGCCGGGATCTGGGATATCGCGCTGCCCGCTCCGGAAAGATTAACGTGGGATTACCTGCGGCAAGTGCGTGACTTCGAGCGGGAACTCCGCACCGAGGCCCCAGAGCTTTCCAAGGTCCTCAGCCTGTCCGATGTTCTGTACGCGACTACTCCGATCGACCCGCACGGCCCGGGTTTGGCGTTTGTATTCCGAACGGCGCTCAATCGAGGGGTAAAAATGCTCGATGAGGAGATGCCGCAAACCTTGGCCTCGCTGCATGGTCAGGATCCCGACCATCCGGACCGTTACTGGTTCCGCGTGATGCTGCTCTCGCCCGAACGAAAGGACGCCGAGGCGAAGAAGGCCCTGATCGCGAAGGTGGAGGCCCACGCCGCCACGTTTGAGTGGGAAGGCGCTCAGGCGAACGACAAACCATACGTCACCGGCTTCTATATCCTGCTCACCAACCTGATCGACAGCCTGATCGCCGACCAGTGGAAATCGTTTCTGCTGGCGATTGCCGGGATCGGCGTGACGATGAGTATCGCCTTCCGTAGCGTGAAATATGGCCTAATTGCTCTGGTCCCCAACATCCTGCCGGTGCTGCTGGTAACCGGATTGATTGGCCTCTCCGGCTACCGCATCAACATGGGTGCCGCCATGATCGCGGCGGTCTCGATGGGGCTCTCGGTCGACTCCTCGATCCACTACATCATGAGCTTCCAGCGATACCTCCGCGATGGGCAAAAGGTCGCGGAGGCCCTTCAGTTGGTTCAGCACGGGGTCGGCCGGGCTGTCGTCTTCTCCACCCTGGCTCTGATCGTCGGTTTTAGCATCCTGTGCTTCAGCGACTTTATCCCCACCATCTATTTTGGGGTTCTGGTCAGCTTAACCATGCTGGGCGGATTGATCGGCAATTTGATTGTTTTGCCCTTGCTGCTCAAGCTGGTGACACCGGTGCCCCCTGCCGGCTCCCAGACGCCCCTTTAAAACAGCCGCAACGTATCTCTCAGGCCTGGTTCAAAGCCGTGGGAGCGCAGCTGCTCGACAACTTCACGGACGCTTTGCCGTAGTTCGTCCAGATCGGACGGGTTGCCATCCTCGTCCACCAGCGTTCCACCCAGCCGGCTCTGGCAGTGCTGGGCAACCTGAATCATCGCCTCGAAAACTTCCGTCGGCTTCAAACAGCGAGGGATCGAGAGAATAAAGACTAGGTCCTCCACCTCGTGACTTTCTCCGCTGACATCATCCGCTGGAAAATATCCGGCCTCGGTATTGGTTTCCACCGTGAAAAGGAAATCATGGCCGAATGGCGCGGGATTTTCCCAGACGAAACAGTCGAGTTCATCGCGTTCCAGACCTAGGGAAGACATCACAGGCTCAATATCCCGCACCGCGTAGTGCTGTCCGGTCGGTGCCTGTAACGAAAGCACCGCGACCAGATCGAGAGAGGTTTGAATTTGAGCTAAGGCCTTAGATCGTTTGGCGGCCTTTTCGACCGGCATGCTCGGAGTGAGGGTCGGTTTACCAAATTGCCCCAGGATTTGCTCTATTTGATCGAGACGAGCCTGATACTGCCTCTTTGTCAGGGGCTGCAATTCCGACGGCATGGGCTCGACAAAGTCGAAGGCGAATTTCAACTGGTCGACCGTTTGGGGACTCTCATTCGGCAAAATATATGTCCACGCCCCGGTCTCGAAATCTCGGGCATGAATGGTGAAATCGTCCAGCTCATCGGTGATCACCGCGATAAACGCCGCGGCGATCTCTTGCGAATCAAGCGGCGGATCCCCCTCGAGCCGCACGTCGACAATCCACTCGTACTCCGGATTCGGCTGGTAGCTACGATCTTCCGGATCGACGCCGGGGCCCAAATCGGAGAAGTCCATCCGCCCCAAAATAAGTCCGGGATCCTCGTTGGGCGCTCGCTCGCTTCCGTTTGATTCATTCCCCGCCATTCCGTCATCCTCAATCATCAAAAGCCTTCAGCCAGCGACCAAAACGGTATGTCTGGCACACCGCGAAATCCGATCTCGTTATGATAATCGATTGCCGCTTGTTCCGCGATGCGACACAGGTAAAGGCTATCGTAGTCGAGCGTGCCAAGTACCAACAAACCGGGCGAATCCTTCTGGATCCGGGACCTGTTGGCAAAACACGGCCGGAAGTTCCAACTTTCGACCCGATTTCATTTTTTGATCGGACGCCTGACCGATTAAGCTTCCCAATTCCGGCAGCAGTGTCCGAACGAAGCTTTGCTGCTGCTGCTCTTCCGGAGAGGCAACCTGGTCGAGGTTTGACGATTCGGCTAGCGCGATTCCCGCCGCTGAAAGCAGATCGTCACCCAGGCCGAGATAGGTAATTCGAGCGGTAGGAAATTGCCTGCCCAGCCATGCGAAGATTAGGAGGTCGACTGCGTCCAAGTCACCTAGGAATCCAACCGCCCGGTGTTCGAGCATTTGGCCCAACCAGTCGGCATCGCTCGGCTGTGGCAATCCATATCGGCCAACCAAGCCAATCTCGGCGAAGGGAGAAATCCCCAGTTGGTCGAGGCACGACAAGACAAACGAGGCCTTCGTGCAATAAAGGATCGGCGATTCATTGGTAGGAGGCGGTACCACGCAATAGGGCGCCTCGCGCGGCAAGGTGACAAACTCATCCTCGTCCGAACCATAAAACAGTCGCTCGATTTGGGCCAACTGAAGATTGTCCATCGTGATCTCAAGGTGCAACGGAACCTACTTCTTCTCCGCCGGGCACTCACAAGCGGCGTCTTTTTTGACGCTGCTACCCACTTCTCTTGCCGCCGGGTGGCAGTAGCAACTAGCAACCGGTTTCACATCCGCTCGGGACCAGGCCTTCTTTACCTGTTCGGCCAATGCTTCCGCCTGAGCTGCCTTCTCCTGTTTTTGGAGCGATTGCTCCAGACCCAAAAGGGCCCAGGCATTGTTGGGGTGGCGGACCAAATCGGCTCGATAGACCTCTTCCGCTTCGGCATAGCGGTCTTCAGCTAGGAGCAGGGCACCCAGGGCGTGGCGGACCGGCTGCATCCACCCGGGCGGTTCGTCGTAGGTGAGAGACTCCTCCATTTGCACCGCCTCGCGGAGTAGGTCGAAGGCCTCTTCGTGACGCCCTTCCCGGTAGGCCAGTTCCCCCTCGGCCATGGTCCGCGCGATCGCCACCACCTCTTCAGCCGAGTTGTTGCCCATTTTCCACTCGTCGGTCAAGTCCTTCGCCACGGCATCCAGTTGGGTGAGCTCCTCCCGAGCCTCTTTTGTTTTGCCTAACGCCGAGTAGGCCACCGACCGGGCAAAGTGTCGCTCGGCACGGCTCAACAGCCGCCACGGTTGCGGTTCCGGCTCCTCCAGTATCTCGTTCCACTTTCCAAACCGGATCAGGACGTGCAGGGCCGTGGTGGTGAAGCCATCGGCCAGGGGTGCGTATTTTTCCAGGTAATCGGGCGGGATGTTGGTGTTGATCTTCCGGGCCGCGTCGATCGCCACCTGGTACCGACCTTCCATCATCGCGGCGTAGGCAAGGAAGTGAATATTGTGCATGTAGTACAGGCTATAGAAATCCGGGGCCGGGGCCTTCGCGAAGTAGGCCTCGTCCGCGGCGATTGCTCGCTCATTTGCCTCGGCGGCGTCGGCATATCGGCCCACACGGATGAAGATATGCGACGGCATGTGGACCAAATGACCGGAGCCCGGTACCAAGTCTTGCAGTCGCTCGGCCGCTGCTACACCAATTCCAGGCCAAGGAGATGCCTCTACCGCGTGGATGTAAAGATGGTTGGCTCCAGGGTGTCGTGGATGCTTGGCCATTACGCGCTCGAGAATCGCGACGATCTCCATCACCCGGCCCTTCGGCCGAAGCTCGCCGGTCCAAAGATCCCAAGGCTGGAGGTTCATCAGAGCTTCAGCGAATAGGGTGCCGGCGTCGGCATCATCAGGGAATTGGTGCCAAACCGTCTCCATGGCGTTTGCGTAGGCCTGATCCAGCGGCTGACGGTCTTCGAGCACCGGCATGGCGTATCGCTGGGCGACCGCCTTGACCAAGGCCTGTTCCACGGGGGTCTCGTTGTCCAAGGCTGACAGGGCTTTTTGGGCCGCAGCATAGGCCGCCTCACTCTGCTCTTGCCCCATTTCTGGGTTATTGATGTGAAGACCTCGGGCGTAGGCCGACCCCCACCACGCCATAGCACACCCAGGATCAAGCTCCGCCGCTCTCTCGAAACTGCGGATCGCCTCATCATGGTTGTAGCCGTACAGGAGTTGAATCCCCTGATCAAACCATTTCCGGGCCTCGGCCGATTCGGTAGTCACCGTTCGGGAATACCCGTCAAACCCGGGGTAAAGGTGGGCATGGTCGATCGCCGGCTCGACCGTTTTCGTCTCCTGAGCCCACGTTGGGCCCAGGGGAGCTTGGGTGGCTGAGATGGCAATAACGCTGGCAAGCCACAACTGCATCGTTTTGGACATGAATATTTTCATCCGTATCGTACTCAACCTGACAACTCTCCGGGGAGGCGACCCAAATGGCCTCGAAGTCCGAATGTTGCCAGGAGTATTTTAACCGAATGCGGGTTCGCGCAATTCCAAATTATAGGGAATTGTTCGCAAGGGAAGGGGCTTGCTGCTAACGGATCATGAAACCGCACTTTGCGGTATTCATTGGCAGTCAACGATTCATTAGTTGTTTTGAACGAGGGGGCGCGTTACGTTACAGTCCTCCATTTCCGGGATCCGATCCGCCGGTCGACTAGGTGCCGCGAGTAGGTGATGGACGCTAGGAATTCGAAGTGGAACACCCCCTGATTTATCGTTTAGCCCCAATTCATGCGCCGCTGGCTTACGCTGCGCTGTGTGGTTTCGCCTTGGCGGTACTTGTCGGTTGTAGTGAACCACCATCGGCTGAGGGGCACCTGCGTCTGAAAATGGGGCACGTTTATGATGTCCGTTCCCCCACGCACCACTATGGTACAGCCGATTTGAGCCAGCGAATCCGCGAGGCGGGCGTCGGCTTAGATGTAACGGTCTTCCCTTCTGCTCAGCTCGGCAGCGAGGAGGAGCTGCTGGAGCAGTTGGTCGCCGGGGAACTCGATATCGCGATCGCCGGGCCCTCGTTCCTCGCGATGTGGCATCCGCCGCTGGGGGTTTTCGACGCCGCTTACGCTTTTCGCGACCTCGATCACATGTTAGAAGTCGCCCGGGGCGAGATCATGGCGGCTCATTGGGAGCAACTCCGCAAACAGTATGGAGTGAGGGTCCTGGATACCTGGGCCTATGGATCACGGCATATCACCTCGAATCGCCCCATTCGCACACCGGAAGACCTAAAGGGTTTTCGTCTGCGGCTACCGGGAGCGAAGACTTGGCAGGCCTCGGGCGAAGCGATGGGAGCCAGTCCGATGCCCATCTCGTTTGGCGAGGTCTACCTAGCCTTGCAGCAGGGAATCGCCGATGGACAGGAAAACCCGGTCCCGGTGATTCACGCAATGGGTTTTCATGAGGTGCAAAAATATCTTAGCCAAACTGGGCACATTCAGTCTTCTATCCAAGTCTTGATTAGCGAACGAACTTGGAATCGCCTCACCCCCGATCAGCAACAGGCCCTGACCAGGGTGATCCGTGAACTGGGAGAGGAAGTTTATCGGGGGACGGTGGAAGAGGAGCAGGAACTGCTTGAGGATTGGCGGCGGACCGGTACCTTGACGATTGTCGACGATGTCGACGTGCCTGCCTTTCGCGAGCGGTCGCGGCAATTCTTCTCCTCCGGATATGCGTTTAGCGAGCTCTACCTCTCAA
>JBBDIM010000121.1:0-2823 GCA_040880405.1 Pirellulaceae bacterium
CGTCCTGGTGTCTTTGCGGCTTGGCGTTGAATGATTTCGATTTCCGTCATGGCTGTCCGAGCTTGGCCGCTTTGGTGGTTGATGATGAGGGTTGCCGGGGAGGATTTTCCCGCCCAAACATGCCCACGCTTTCCGGGCGTGGGCATGGCACCCGATGACCTGTCTGGTGAGTGCTACCGGTAAACTCTCGATCAACGGCTCCCACGTAACCGCTACGTAATATGTTTCGGGACTTCTGGGGCATCCCTCCGCTGAGGTGTCAAGCCTACTTGATCTTCCCCACTAATCGCTCCATATTCAGAGGCTATTGCCAGAAGCTAGTGAAGGCTATTGTTGACGCTAGTAGAGGCTACCATTCGCGGCCTTGCCGGTTCAATCGCTGCCGCCTGATGGCCTCGCTTGGCCCCTCCGCTTAACTCAACGAAGGAAAAATATCCATGCGACGAGCCAAGATTTCCATTGTCGGTGCCGGAAACGTCGGCGCCACCACCGCTCACTGGTGTGCCGCGGCGGAACTGGGAGATGTGGTGCTGCTGGATATCCCGCAGGCCGGAGACATGCCCAAGGGGAAGGCCTTGGACCTGATGCAGTCCTCGCCGATCATGGGTTTCGACAGCAACGTCGTCGGCACCAACGATTACGCCGACACCAAAGATAGCGACGTCGTGGTCATCACCGCCGGTATTCCCCGCAAACCGGGCATGAGCCGCGACGACCTTTTGGCCACCAACGCCAAAATCGTCACCGCGGTGACCGAGCAGGTCAAAGCGACCAGCCCCAACTGCGTGATCATCGTGGTCAGCAATCCGCTCGACGCGATGGTCCAGCAGGCGAAAAAGGTGAGCGGGTTCCCCGCCAGCCGCGTTATCGGTCAGGCGGGCGTGCTGGATACCGCTCGGTATCGCACCTTCCTCGCGATGGAGCTGGGCGTGAGTGTCGAAGATGTCTCGGCCCTTTTGATGGGTGGCCATGGCGATACGATGGTTCCGATGCCAAGCTGCACCTCGGTCGGCGGCATTCCGATTCGCCGTCTGCTGAGCGAAGATCGCTTGAATGAGATTGTCGATCGCGCCCGCAACGGCGGTGCCGAGATTGTCGGCCTCTTGAAGACCGGAAGTGCCTACTACGCCCCAGCCGCGGCGACCACCCAGATGGTCGAGGCGATCATCAAGGACAAACGTCGGCTCATTCCCTGTGCCGCCTACTGCGACAAGGAATATGGCGTCGGCGGCTACTATGTCGGCGTGCCGGTTGTCTTGGGCGAAGGGGGCGTGCAGCGAATTGTCGAGCTTGAGCTCGACGAGCAAGAGCAAGCCGATTTCCAGAAGAGTGTCGACGCGGTGAAGAGCCTCGTCGCCACCATGGACGGACTCCTCGCGGGCTAGCCGCGACGGCAATCCCGCCAAAGCTACCAACTGCGAAAGGCCCATTGCATTTACGTCGGGTGTGCCTTTCGCCGCGGAAAAAAAGTTCTCCTTTTCCGCCACGCTAGCAAGATTGTTATTTCCTGAGGATCATGCTCCAATATGGGCACTCCTTTAGGAAAAATCGTTCATTCGAAGGATTCGGCTGAATTATCACGAGACCTTGGAAGTATCGAAAGGGAACGTGTCGAGAGACCTCATCAAGGGACGGTGTTCGACATGGCGTCAGGACTTTAGTAAAAATCCTGACCTTGACCTGATTTCCATTCCACGGCAAAGTTTGTGCTTCACCGACCAGAGTTGGCTTTATCCAGATAGTCCGATATGCCCTCGATGAAACGACTCGACACGCTCACGCAGCCTGTCCCCCCCGAATCATACTCCTATAGCGACAAAATCTACGAGTTCCGGATCGAGCGATCGACCGATCCTCGTACGCCACTGGAGACCTTCAGCCCGCTGCACTACGAGCCGGGTTACGCTTACCCGCTGATCGTCTGGCTGCATGGCTCCGGCGACAACGAAACGCAGCTTCGCCGCGTGATGCCGGTCGCCAGCTCACGAAATTTCGTGGCGGTCGCCCCCCGGGGGACCCGCAAGTCGGCTCGGCATTCGGCCCGGTTGCCGGTCCATTGCTGGAGTCAACGCCCCGGCGAGATCGAACGAGCGGCCCAAGCCGTTTCCGCGGCGATCGAGTCCGCGCGGGAAAATTACAACATCCACGAGCGGCGGATCTTCCTGGCCGGCTACCGCGATGGTGGCACGATGGCCCTGCGGCTCGCCTTGCAAAACCCGGCCGCCTATGCCGGGGTGGTGTCGATCAATGGCGGCTTGCCGGAAGGCTCGTCTCCGCTCCGCGGCCTCCCCGCCATCCGCGACCTGCGGATGTTGGTCATGCAGTGCCAACAAGGGACCGATTACCCCGAGGCCCAACTCTGCAATGACATCCGCCTGGCCCACTCGGCCGCCTTCAAAATGGATGTCCGCCAATACCTGTGCGAAGACGCCATCATGACCGACATGTTGCAAGACATGAATAGCTGGGTGATGGGCCGAGTGCTGGAGTAATGACTTGCTTCCGGTAGCGCGAGGCGACGAAGAAACGGGGATGAGTTCGATTACAAAGAGTCGGCGGCATAGAACCCTAATCCGCGGCACCTGTAATTGAACTTATCCCCTTCCAGACACTCCATTCTCAATGTCAGTCCCTAGCGGTGGACCGCGTAATCTAGTGACGGCGATTGGTTTAC
This sequence comes from Pirellulaceae bacterium, assembly GCA_040880405.1. GTDB lineage: Bacteria > Planctomycetota > Planctomycetia > Pirellulales > Pirellulaceae > JBBDIM01. Next base: position 2,675 of record JBBDIM010000121.1, read on the forward strand.
GCGCCAAATGAGTACGGGGATCGATTTCCTCGTGTGCCGCGCCGCCGAAGAAGGCAACAGGGATAACATCGGGAAAAAAATAGCATGAGAAGACGGCGGGGATAAACCCCGCCGCTCGTTATTGCCGACCCCGAGCGGCGGGGTTTATC
>JBBDIM010000121.1:2833-3654 GCA_040880405.1 Pirellulaceae bacterium
AACCCCGCCGCTCGGGGTCGGCAATAACGAGTTTATCCCCGCCGTCCTGGGATCGCATCATGATCAACGACGACGTCGCTGCGATGTTTTTCGGCTGGATAACCGATGGCACACGGATTCGTGCAACGTTTCGACAGGCGACCCCGCCGTGGCTACTTAAGTAAGTAGTAAGAGCGTACTTCTTTATGCGTCAGATCTCGCTTGACGCCACTCTCCGCTTTCCGCTACAAACCGACCCGCGCCCTCGCGCGCACTTGGATTGAGATGCCGGTCATGGATCGACCCGTATCTTTTTTCGTCTTTGGGCGATGTTTTACTTGAGGAAATTCCGCAAAATATATGAGTGCTGAAATGGATGCCAGCACGAATCTCGACGAGCCTGTGGTGGCTCGGTCGTGGCTGAATCACCCCTATGCGATGTGGGGCGTGATGGGGGCTTCGTTGCTTTTGGCGTCTGGTTGCGGGGCTTTGGCCTATTGGCTTTTTCAGCCGGCGGTGGTTCCGGAGGCTTCGATCCTCGCCGCCTTGGAAGCACTCGACGGTGGGCATGTGATCGAGGCCCGGGCGATTGCCGAGCGTTACGCCGACGACTATCGCGTCGACAAAACCTGGCAGGGGGTTCCGCCCTATGTGCTGGGCGCGATCGTTCAGCGAGACGCCGACCAATTCCTTAACCCGTCCGATCAAAAAGCGTTATTTGCACTATCGATCCGGCACCTGCAAAACGCCGAGGAACTCGGCTTTCCGCCCGGCTACGAGGACCAAGGCGAGTACCTGCTCGGCCGGGCCCTGTACCATGGCCAGCGCCACGCCGAGTGCAT
>JBBDIM010000122.1:0-23159 GCA_040880405.1 Pirellulaceae bacterium
AAACTGCGATTCGAATCTCTCGAAGGACGATTTTTTAACCACGAATGACACGAATCACACGAATAGCCACCCAGAATTGAAAGCACTCCCAAAACCTCTCCCCGTATTCGTGTCATTCGTGGTTATCCTTTGAACCTTTTGGTAGCTGGGTGCCATGCCCACGCCCTCCTAAAGGCTTGCTTGCGGGCGTTTAACCAAGGAGGTTCACGCAAAAAACGGGGCTTACCGCAGACTGGGTACTTCGGGGTGAGTTTTCTTGATTTTCGACGAACCGGTCGGCCGATCGGTCGTATCTAACGAATACGTTTGATTTGACCCAGTTGCGGGGTGGTTGCCTGCGATCGAGGCGGGTTGGGGTAGGTGACGCACGCCATCAGTGGGTGTAATCAGAATACTCCACGCATTTTACCTGAATCCACTTGCCAAATGGGGGCGATTTGGCGCAGATTAATGGGTGTTTATCGGTTGTCCCAATTAGACTGGATCGTGGAGAAAAACACCCCCCAGGCGCTTTTCGTGCGGCTTGAAGGGTGGATTTGCCGACGATGACCCTGGAGAAGTTTTTCGGTTGCCAAGCATGCCCGCCCCTCACGCTCAGACAGTGATTCGATGATTCAACTGACCACCAACAGCTCACTCGCCCCGGCCGGATACGACCGGTTGGAGCTTGCGTCAGGTCAACTTCATTTGTGGCGAATCTCCCTAAATGCCTTGCCTGGCCAACTTCCCACGATGCGCGAGTCGCTCAGCGGTGACGAACGGCAAAGGGCCGCCCGGTTTGTGGCAGACGATCACGCCCGCAGGTTCATCGTGGCCCATTCCGCCATGCGCGAAATTTTGGGCCGATATCTCGGGCTATCGGCGCGGGAACTTCGCCTGGAGACCGGCCAGCATGGCAAGCCGCGACTCGCTCGGGCCTACAAGACATCCCTCTCGTTCAACCTCTCGCACTCGGCCGACTTGGCGGTGCTAGCAGTGGCCCCGGGCGGGGAAGTGGGGATCGATATCGAGCAAATCCGCGAGGTTCGGAGCTTCCCGATGATGCTGGAGCGTTGCCTGTCTCGAGCCGAGCGCAACGACCTGGGGCGGATGCCGGCCGAGCAGCGGCATGCCGAGTTCCTTCGCTTCTGGACGCACAAGGAAGCGTACGTGAAGGCGTTTGGCGTTGGACTGCGTCAGCCGATGGATGGGATCACGGTCGATTTGGTGGCCCCGCCGGCCCGTAAGGTGGTCAATCATTTCGGGATCTTCCCGGATCAGGGGAATGTCTATCTAACCGACATCCACCCAGGCGAAGGGTTTGTGGGGGCCGTGGCAGCCACATCGGTCGACTGCTCCGAGGTCGAGACGTTTGGCTGGGTCGGTGGTCTAAACGCCGCGTAATCGGTAACATAATGAGTTACCAATTACGCTTGAGGTGAACCATGGCTGCTGAAAATGCCGAGCCGACCAAAAAAGGCTCGCCCCGCGAGGTGACGGCCGATGAGGTCCAAGACTGGATCGTGGAATATCTGGCCAGGGAGCTGGATATCAGCCCCGCGAAAATCGACCCGCGCAACACGTTCGATTCCTTCGCGCTCGATTCCGCAACCGCGATCGGGATGACCGGCGATCTAGAGAGCTGGCTCGGACGCCGGATCGATCCCACGGTCGTCTACGACTATCCCACGATCGAGGAGTTCTCCGAATACTTGGCGAACCAAGCGTAAGGATGCTCCCGTTTTCTCGTTCGCTTCCAACCAAGGCCTGAAGTCCGCCTCATGGAATCTCAACACGAACCGATTGCCATTTTGGGGATCGGTTGTCGCTTGCCTGGTGCCGCTAACCCCACCGCGTTTTGGAATGCCTTAATCGCCGGCCGGGATGCCATTTCCGAAGTCCCGCCGGATCGCTGGGACCTGGACTCGATCTACTCCGACCAGCCAGCAACCCCCGGGAAGATGTCGACCCGGTTTGGGGGCTTCCTGGAGAACGTGGCCGATTTCGACCCCGCCTTTTTCGGCATCAGCGGCCGCGAGGCGGAACGGATGGACCCACAGCAGCGTTTGCTGCTGGAGGTGACTTGGGAAGCCTTGGAGAACGCCGGCATTCCAGTCCGTGGCCTGTCCGACAGCCAGACTGGGGTGTTCGTCGGAATCAGCAACAGCGACTACGGCCGGATGATGATCCGCGGACTCGACTCGCTCGGGGCCTACTCCGCGACCGGGAGTAGCCTGTCGATCGCCGCCAATCGGATTAGCTACCTGTTCAATTTACGAGGGCCGAGCATCGCGATTGATACCGCGTGCAGTTCCTCCTTGGTCGCGGCGCATTTGGCTTGCCGCAGTTTGCGGAGCGGTGAGTCGGACTTGGCGGTCGCCGCCGGGGTGAACTTGATTCTCACACCGGAAGGGACCGTGACGTTTTCCCAGGCCCGGATGATGGCCCCGGATGGCAAGTGCAAAACATTCGACGCCAAGGCGGATGGTTACGTGCGGGGTGAAGGCTGCGGGGCGGTGATCCTCAAACGACTGAGCGACGCCCGTCGCGACGGAGACGACATCCTGGCGGTGATCCATGGTTCGGCCATCAACCAAGATGGCCTCACCAACGGGCTGACCGCACCCAACGGTCCTTCGCAGCAGGAAGTGATCCGGGCCGCGCTGCGTGACGCCGACATCGACCCGGAAGAGATCGAATACATTGAGGCCCACGGGACCGGTACGTCGCTGGGAGACCCGATTGAGGTTCGATCCTTGCGGGCCGTGTTAGCGGAGCAGCGCGACGCCACGCATCCGCTGCGGATTGGGTCGGTGAAAACCAACATCGGGCACTTGGAATCAGCGGCCGGTGTAGCGGGTTTACTTAAGCTGGTGCTTTCGCTATCCCATGGAAAGATTCCGCCCCATCTCAACTTCGAGACGCTCAACCCCTACATCGATTTAAAGGGGGTGCCGATCGAGATCCCCACCGAGCCGACCGAGTGGATCCACGAGGCAGGGAAACGTTTGGCGGGGATCAGCGCCTTTGGGTTTGGCGGAACCAACTGTCACATGATTGTGGGGGACTACCCCCGGCAAGCGGCTGTGCCAACCCAGGAATCGGGCGAGTTGCTGTTGCCCGTGGTGCTTTCGGCCCAGGACAACCAGGCCTTGGCCGCGACCGCCGGAACTTATGCCGATCACCTCGATCCGGCGGCACCGTTGGCCGATTTCGCGATGTCGGCGGCTTGTGGCCGGTCGGTGCTCGATCGGCGGAAAGTGTTGCTGGCCAAGTCCTCGGCCGAGTCGATCGAAGGGCTCAAAAAGTTCGCCAGTCAGTCCCCTGAGGCACCGGCCGAAGGGCGGAAACGCCACAAGGTCGCCTTCCTGTTCACCGGTCAGGGTTCCCAGCAAAGCGGCATGGGACGCGGGCTGTACGAGACCGAGCCGGTTTACCAAGCGGCGATCGACCGCTGCGCGGAGATCTTGGCCAAGTCCGATGTCCCGCTGCTCGAAGTGCTGTTCGGTGAGAAAAACCCGGAGGCGATCAACCAGACGGCAATGTCGCAGCCAGCACTCTTTGCCACGGAGTACGCCTTGGCGGAGCTTTGGAAATCGTGGGGAGTCCGTCCCCAGATGGCCATCGGGCATAGTGTGGGTGAGTATGTCGCGGCCTGTGTCGCGGGGGTGTTTAGCCTGGAAGACGCCCTCAAGCTGATCGCCTTGCGGGGCAAACTGATGCAGTCGCTGCCCGCCGGTGGGGCGATGCTGGCGGTCGCCTGTGGTAGCGTGCGTCTGAAGGAGTTGCTGGGTACGCGGTTAGACAATGTCTCGGTCGCCGCGTACAACAGCCCGCAGCAGACCGTGCTTTCCGGAAAGCAGAGCGAGATCGATCGCGTCGCGGAAGATTGCGCGCAAGCGGGGATTCGTGTCACGCCGCTGACCGTCTCGCACGCCTTCCATTCCGAGTTAATGGAACCGATCCTCGATGAGTTCGAAGCGGCCGTCACGGCGATTCGTCGCAATAAGCCGAGCTTCCCGATCGCCTGCAATCTGACCGGCGAACTAGTAACGACCGAATTGACGGATCCCACGTACTGGCGGAATCACCTGCGACAGGCGGTTCGTTTCGCCGACGGGATGCAGGCCTTGGCCGCCAAGGGGGCGACCATCTTTATCGAGATCGGCCCGCAGCCGATTTTGACCAGTTTGGGGCGTGCTTGTCTGACCGATAATGAACTTGTTTGGCTGCCCAGTTTACGTAGCGGACGCGACCCACGGAGCATCATCTATCGCTCATTGGGCGATCTGTTCGAGCAGGGGATTTCCATCGATTGGCGGGGTGTCTTCGCGCCGCGGAAGGCGAAGCGGATCGAACTGCCGACCTACCCATTCCAGCGGAGCCGGTTCTGGGGGCCCGATGTCCTCGACGTCGAGTTCCCCCAAGGGAGTTGTTCTTCAGAGAGTGGCTCCGGCAAGCTAACGACTCAAGCGACTGGGCATCCACTGCTGGGCAGTCTGATCCCGACCGCGACCGACGAAGTGGTGTATCAAAGCACGCTCTCCGCCTCATTCCCGAAATACCTGGCGGACCATCAGCTCTTCGGCCAGGCGGTCTTTCCCGCGACGGGGTATGCGGAGCTTGCCTTGGCGGCGGCCCACGCTTACTTTCAGACCGAGGGGGTTCACCTCACCGGGCTCAGCGTCCAGCAGCCACTGGTCTTGCCCGAAACCGGTAATGCAACCATCCAACTGCTGCTGCTTCCCGAAGGGGAAGGGCAGGCCGCGTTCCGCGTGCTCAGCCGTGAAAGCTCCGGTCCCATCGATTCCGTTTGGCGGCTGCACGCTTCCGGCAAAATGGCGACCGGAACCCAAGTGCCTGAAGAGCCGGTTCCGGTCTCGGAGATCTTCCTGCGGCTCCAGCGTCAGATCGACGTGCCGCAATTTTATCGCCAGGCCAAATCGACCGGGCTGGAATATGGCCCCGGGTTCCAGGGGATTCAGCAACTCGGCGCGGGCGAAGACGAAACGCTCGCCGAGATTTTGTTGCCAGCGGCCATCAGTGGAGACCTCGGCAAGTACCACGTTCACCCTGCCCTGTTGGATGCCTGCCTGCAAACGGTGGGTGGACTGCTCGAAGCGGAACTGCCGGATGGGACCACCTTCATTCCGGTGGGGATGCGGGCCGTTCGTCCGCTTGTCGGCAGCCTGCCCAACCGGGTCATCTGCTATAGCCGCATCACGGCCCGTAAGACGGGTCGCCAACCACAAATTGAAGCCGATCTGACCCTCTGCACCGAACAGGGTGAGCCGCTGCTGGAAGTGGAAGGGTTGCGGCTGGTGCGGATTCGCCGCGTCGACCTGCAAAAACGGCTGTTGCCGGATGTCGACCGCTGGCTGCATGAGATCCGCTGGGTTGAAACGCCCCGGCTAGGTAGTCCGCTGTCGGTCGACGAGGAAAAGTTGCCGGTCTGGTTGGTGTTTGGTTGCGGCTGCGATCTGACGCGGCACGTGATGCAGGAGCTCCGTGAGCGACGGCAACGCTGCGTGCTGGTCCAGCCAGGAACGGAGCTGGGGCTGTCCGAGGACGAGGCCCTGATCGATCCGACCGATCCCACCCAATTCCGCGACCTGCTGCAGATGCTCAACCTCCGCGAGCCGGGCCAACTGCGCGGTGTGCTCTTTCTACTGGGTGTCGACGACCGCTTGCCGACTCAGGACGAGGTTTCGCTGGTCGAAGAGTCGGTCGGTGGCTGTGAGGCCTTACTGCATCTGGGCCAGGCTCTGGCCGAACTGAACGACCAAACACCCAAGTTGACGGTGGTGACCGTCGGTGGCCAGCAGGTCGAGGAGTCCGCCCCGACCACGCAGCCGGTGCAATCGGCCGTGTGGGCCTTGGCCGGGGTGATCGCCAACGAGCTGCCGAAACTCGCCTGCACCCGGATCGACTTAGACCCCGACGCCACCGACAGCCCGGCTCGGCTGTTTGGTGAAATGTGGGTCCCCGATAAGGAAACCGACATCGCGTTGCGTGGCGGTCAGCGTTACGCCGCCCGGTTATTGCCGCAGTCAGCGAGCGACTCGACCAAGCTGGAACTGCCTGAAAGTGCGTACCAGCTTGGTTTGGAAAAGTTCGGCCAGCTCACCAATTTAACGCTGAAACCCAAAGAGCGAACCGAACCACGGGGGACCGAAGTCGAGATCGAGGTGAAGGCCTCCGGGCTCAACTTCCGCGACGTCCTGAGGGCGCTCGGGATGTTGCAAGAGCATGAGAAGGAAATCGGCATCCTAAGTGAGGCCGATGTGACCTTCGGTTTCGAGTGCGCGGGAATCGTGACCAAGGTGGGCGAGGAGGTGCAGGGCATCGCCGTGGGTGACGAGGTGTTGGCCCTTTCGACCGCCAGCATGACCAGTCACCTGCTGGTCGATCAGCGGTACGTGGCGGCCAAGCCTGTGGGGCAAACCTTCACCGAAGCGGCGACCATTCCGCTGGCCTACCTCACCGCGCACTACGGCCTCAACCATCTGGCCCAACTGAAAAAGGGAGAAAAAGTCCTAATCCATGCCGCCGCGGGCGGGGTCGGACAGGCGGCGGTTGCCTTAGCGAAAGCGGCCGGGGCGGAAATCTACGCGACCGCCAGCCAAGGCAAGTGGGAATTTCTTCACGAGCTGGGTGTGCGGTACGTCTACGACTCGCGCACGACCAAGTTCGCGCAGCAGATCTTGGCAGAGACCGACGGCCAAGGGGTGGACGTCGTGCTGAACAGCCTGAACCAAGATTTCATCACCAAGAGTGTCGAAGTTTTGGCCCCGAATGGCCGGTTTGTCGAGATCGGCAAGATTGGTATCTGGACCGAAGAACAGTTCCTCGCCGCGCTGCCCGAGGCGACTTACTTTCCGTTCGACTTGGGTGAAGAGGAACGCGCCGCCCCGGGGTTGATCGCGAAACTGCTGACGGAGCTGTTGCCTCGATTCGAGTCGAACGAGATTTCGCCGCTGCCATATCAGGCCTACCCGATTACCGCCGCGGTCGACGCCTTCCGCTTCATGCAGCAGGCCAAACACCGGGGCAAAGTGGTGCTGACGATGCCCGCACGGTCGGCGGAAGAGGGCTCGATCAAGCCAGATCGAACCTACCTGGTGACCGGCGGAACCGGGGCGATTGGCCTGGAGGTCGCCGCGTGGTTGATCCAGCGGGGTGCAAACTCCGTGGTGCTGACCAATCGGAGCGGAACGGTCCCGGAATCGGCCGAGCCGCGGATCGCCGCGTGGAGAGAAGAAGAGATCCAGGTGGTGGTCACTTCCATGGACGCCAGCGACCGGAATCAGGTGGCGACCGCGCTTGAGTTTATTGAGCACGACCTGCCTCCCTTGGCTGGCGTGTTCCATGCCGCCGGTGTCCTCCAGGATGCCACGATCGCGCAGCAGGACTGGGCCCACTTCGAGCAGGTGATGGCCCCCAAGGTGGATGGCACCTGGCATCTGCACTGCCTCACCCACGATTTGCCGCTCGACTATTTCGTCTGCTTCTCGTCGATCGCCTCGGTGATCGGTTCACCGGGTCAGGCGAATTACGCCGCTGCAAATGCCTTCATGGATGGCCTCATGCGGTATCGCCGTGGCTTGGGGCAACCGGGGCTCAGCATCAACTGGGGCCCTTGGAGCGGCGGCGGGATGGCCGCCGGACAAGATCCACGTCGCTGGGCCGCGATCGGCCTGGGTACGATCAGCCCACCGGAAGGCTTGCTGGCCTTAGAGCAATTGCTCGACGGCGAACAGGCCAATGTTGGGGTGTTCCCAATCGACTGGTCGAAGTTCCTGCGGCAGTTCCCACGCAACAAGCATCCACGCCTGCTAGAAGGTCTCGCCCAGGTGCATCGCCAAGAGGCGGCCACGGCGGCATCGAGTAGCGGCGGCCTGGCCGAGCAAATCGCGAATTCCAAGGGATCGCGAAGGGCCAAGCTCATTGCCGAACTGGTCGCCGCTCAGGCTGCGGGGACCTTGGGCGTTTCGGCCAGCACGCTCGACCGAGCCAGGCCCCTCGCGGAGATGGGGCTCGATTCGCTGATGGGAATCGAACTGAAGAGCGGCCTGGAGGCGGAACTCGATCTGGAGATCCCGGTCGAGAACTTCTCGGCAGAAACCACCGTCACCACCCTGGCTACCGCGATCCAAGGGCTGATGGGTGTCGAGGCCGAAGGGAATGATGATGGAGATGACGAGGACTCGTCCGCCGAGCAGGCCGCCTCTTCCAGCAAGGAGAAGAAGGCCAAGCAGCGGACCGTTGAGGAAATTCCCACGGAAGAATACGACGTGGCCGCCTTCCCGGAAGTGGTGCAACTCAAAGAGCGGCTAGAGGGAATTACGCGGATGGGGATGGAGAATCCCTATTTCGACGTCCACCAACGCGTCACCAACGACACGACGATGATCAATGGCCGGGAGATGATCAACTTCTCCAGCTACAACTACGTCGGCAGCAGCGGGGCCCCGGAAGTGAACCAGGCCGCGATGGAGGCGATCCAGCAGTATGGCACCAGCGTCTCGGCCAGTCGCGTGGTTTCCGGCGAGAAGACGATTCACCGCGAGCTGGAAAAGGAGATCTGCGATTTCCTGGGTGCCGAGGCCGCGATCGTGTTTGTCGGCGGGCACTCCACCAACGAGACCACCATCGGCCACCTGATGAAGCCGGGCGACTTGATCCTGCATGACGAACTGGCCCACAATAGTTTGATTCAAGGTTGCATCCTGTCCGGGGCCCAACGCCGCGCGTTTCCCCATAACGACGCCGATGCCTGCGAGCGGATGATGGCCGAAATGCGGGGCCAATACCGCCGGGCGTTGATTGTCGTGGAGGGTGTCTACAGCATGGATGGCGACTACTGCGACCTGCCCCGGTTTGTCGAGATCAAGGACAAGTACAAGGGGATGTTGTTCCTGGACGAGGCCCACTCGATCGGCACGATGGGCAAGACGGGCCGGGGCATGGTCGAGCACTTCGGGATGAAAGCCACTCAGGTCGAGTTCCTGATGGCGACGCTTTCCAAGTCGTTTGGAAGCTGCGGTGGATATATCGCCGGCAAGCGAGAACTGGTGGAGTACCTCAAGTACACCGCCCCAGGGTTTGTCTACAGTGTCGGCATTCCACCCGCGAATGCCGCGGCTGCCGCTGCTTCGATTCGGCGGATCGCCAACCACCCGGAAATCGTCCGCCGCTGCATCGACAACTCGTCTTTGTTCCTGACACTCGCGAAAGAGCAAGGTCTCGACACGGGGCTCAGCAACCACACGCCGGTGGTTCCGGTGATCATCGGCAACTCGATGAAGGCCCTGCGGCTCTCACGCGGGCTGTACCACCGAGGGATCAACGTCCAGCCGATCATGTATCCGGCAGTGGAAGAGAAGGCGGCTCGGCTGCGGTTCTTCATCACTACCGACCACACCGAAAAACAGATCCGCACGACGATCGACGCCACGGTGGAGGAACTCGCCAAGCTGGAAGCCGCCTCCGATCAACACCAACCGCAATCGGTGTAATGGGGAAAGAGTACGTGTCGGCATCGAAACGAAACTATGTGGTCGCGTTGCTGCTAGAGACCCCTCCCACCGCGGCGGACTTGGCGGAGTGTTTCCCCGGACTGACCGCCGCGGAGGATGAGCTTTCGCTGGCTGGGTTCTTAGGCGACAGTGAAACGGCGCGACTCGTGGTGGAGACCCTACCCCACCCCTGGCCCGATAGTACCGATCTCCATGATCGATCGGCGGAGGAATTTGGCCTCGGAACCGAGCCTTGGGGGCTGCAGCGTAGTTTAGAACAGTGCTGGGTTTGGGACACCGCCTCCGCCGCGGTGTCGCGGCATCAGGCGGTGGTTCGTGTGCGGCGAGAATCTACCGGCGCAGAGGGTGGCGTGCTCGATACGCCGCAAGTTACCGCCCGAGACGTGACCCAGCTCATTCGCCAGGCCTTGGCCGCCGCCACCTTGCCGGGTGTGTTGGCCTATTTTCAACCCGCCGGTGAGGTGCTGTTACCGCCCCATGTCGTCGCCGAAATGCTGGAGCACGCCACGATCGCCCAAATCCCACCGTTGGATCTCTGGTCGAACATCCGGCTCTCCTGGCTGACCGACGATTGGTCATTGGTCGAGACCATCGGCAACATCCAATTGGGTTTGCCGGATGTAGAGGTCTACTACGAGCACGACCGGCAGGAAACCAACGATGTCGCCGCGTTGGCCAGGAGTGTGAGCCTGCGGATGCTGCAAGAGGAGTCGGCCCCTAAGACAGGAGAGTCGTTCGAGACGCACGCCGGCGGGCGGTTTGTGGTCAAAGCAGCGAACGAGAATCTGTTGCCTCCCAATCGGCCCATTGCTCGGCTACTACCGGAAGATGGAGGAGAGTTGCCTGAAGATTTGGCGCGAAGGTTGGGCTTGGGGTGAATTCGTTGAGCCTCTAACCGAACCGCCTCAATGGGGTGCGATCCGGTATATGCGCCGCATACCATCGGCATTCCCGCCATTTTCGGTTGTTGATGTTTCCAGCGGTGCCTGACAGCCGACTCGCCGCATGAGCGAGCACCACCAGGAAAAGGCCCGAAGCGACAGAAATCCGCCGATTCCTTTTCCCTCCCCTTCAATTCCCCCTTTGCGTCTTAGCGGCTTTGCGAGAGAAATTTTTTCCTAATCCCCACGCAAAACCAGGGATGCCCTGTTACCTGGGTGCCATGCCCACGCTCGGAAAGCGTGGGCATGCTTTCGCGGGAAAATCCTCCACCGGCAACTCTCATCATCAACCACCAAAGCAAAGTATGAAAAACCCAAACCTTCACCTGCTCTGCGAACTCCGCGGTTCTGCGTTTCAAAAACAGACTTCGTGTAGATCAGTGCTGTTTGGTTGAATTGAGGGTGATCCCCTTTTGCACTCACCGTCGCCGTCGATGCATCTTATCCATCCACAACAGCACCGCACGCGTTCCACTTAGCACGGTAAGCAGTAGCATCGGGAGGGCGAGGGTGATGAAGATGAAGGTGAAGCGGCTGCTGAAGATGCCGGATGAGGGGCTGACCGAGGTGTAGTACGCCATCGTGAAGACGGCACAGAAGATGAACGTGATCAGCATCAACGCCCCAATCCCGAACCGGGGACGCCACGGCGGCTGGATTGCCGGTTCGCCGGTGTCGGAATCTTCGTCGAAAAGGGGGTCGTTGCCCATGGCGGCGGCTTTCGATCAGAGGGACCCGGGTGGACTACCGCTTCACTTTAGCCGAGACCGAATCGACCTGTCCAATCCCCAGGCCCTCTTCGCCGCTGGGACGCTCGGAGTGCAGCGGCAGAACGGCCTCCAGGAGGTCGCCCTGGGTTAACCCAGACCGTACCGGCAGCAGCATATAGTGACCCTGGCTGCCGCAGCAGTCGAGCACGACCTGACGCGTATTGGGGGCGGCGAACCCATGGCGGCACGGCTCATGTCCGGTGATAAACAGCTCCGCCCCGCTTTGCACGGCGAAGGCATCCACGTTCTCTTGCCGAAAGTCGCGACCCCAAACCAACAGCGAAAGCGCCCCGCCGCATTCACAATCAGCCGGGGTGATCTCGCGCTCGAATAGCGCCCGCTGGAAGGGGCGCTGGTCGCACTCTTTGGGCAGGCTGTGCAAAACCAAAACCTGCTCGGCGATTCGCAGGCCGATCGGCAAGCTCCCCAGGAAGTCGAGATACGCGCCCCTTACCGTCTCCGCTCCCTCGCCATACATGGCCTGAAGTCCGGTGCGGAACAGCAGGTTCAGCATCTTGCCCCCCTTGGCGATCGGGTGGTCGGTCAGTTCGGCCAATTCATGATTGGACATCAAAAAGTGAACGCGCTCCGGATAGCGGAGTGTCAACTCGGCGATATCCTCCAGCATCAAGTGCGACATGCATCCGCCGACACCGCCGGGATACGCGGGCCCACCGTGGCACACTTCCTGGAACACCACATGCCGCCGCGGATGCTCGTCCAGCGCGGCGATCTCCAGAATGCGGTGGTAGTTGGTGCGGTTTCCGTGGAGGTCCGCGGTAATCAGGACATCGTCGGCGTTGGTTTCGTCCAACAGCACCAAGTTGCCGTGCCGGAGCGGCATCCGGCGGATCGCCTCGGCGGCGGCCTGGAAGGTTTCGGCGGTCTGTTGGGCGATTTCGAGCGAGACAGGCACGTGTCAAATTTCGCGGGATTGCGGGAAAAGGGAAGCCAGCGGGGTATAAAACGCGAGGTGGCTCACATCGACCGACTTGAGCTCATTAATTGTTGGCAAGGAAATCCGTCGAGACAAGCGGTCTTATCGTACCGATTTCTCCGCGTGAAACCGTCCGGCCTGGGGGGAACCCGCCGAAATCTCATTTTTTTCTCCTTCCTCCCGCTTGGCCCGAACCTATACTTCCAACGGAAAACGACCTCCGGTTCCTCTTTTCAGACCTCTGTTCCCTAAATCCGTACCATGACGACCGAGCGTCGACGCACAACCCGAACTGCCGCCGAGCAGCAGGCGACGTCCGCGACTCTGCTGATCGGGAATGACCGATTTCATGTCGAGATGCTGGACCAATCGTTGGCCGGTTTCTCCATGGCGATCGCCGTGCCCCGCCGCCGACTTGGCGCGGAGGGCTTCAAGGACGAGCGGGAATGCTTCCTGTTTGGGGAGATCGGACGGCTGGTCATCGATAACCTGGTGGCCTACGAGCTGCAAATCCTCAACGTCAATCCCCGCGACAACGGCGTCCAGTCGATCGGGCCCCGGGGGAAGGTTAATTTACGGCTGGGAACCCGGATCATTCGGGAAATTCCGGTGGGACATGTTCGCTCGCCTGGGAGCACGCTCCGGATATGCGCGGCGCTGCTGTTGGCGATCTGCTTCTCCGGCTACTGCACGGCGAGAGCGCTGAGCGACCAATTACCCAGCCTTTCGGTGCGCGCGCCATCCATTGAGTGGCCGCAACTCGCGACCCTCTGGGAACCGACCGATTCCCAGCCCAAGTTGCCGCCGCAGGAAATCGCCCAGGCCAAAGCCAGGGGGTTCATCCTCCCAGGCACCGACTCGATGCAGCGTTTCACGGTTGAACTTTCCCGGCGATCAACACTCGACCGAGTCGAACAGCTATTGGTCCTCCGCGAACCGGTGATCCTGGAGTCGCTCCAGCTTGATGAGTGGCAGCACAAGGCCTTGTTTCAATTGATGCTGGAAGCCGAAGCGGAAATGAACCGGTTGTGGAAGCAGCTCGAAAACCACCAGGAAATATTCCAAGAGCGGCTGGGACAGTTCATCGAACTAGTCGAAATGCGCGTCCTCGCCCATCTCACCCCGGAACAGGCGCAAGCCTGGATCGCCCTGGGGGCTTCTACGTAGCCACGCTTCCAAAAGCGTGGGGGAAGTGCTCACCCGCCAGACATTAGGGGCTACGTCCGCACGCGGAACTCCCACGGTCTTGGCGACCGTAGCTACGGGAGAATTCTACGTAACCACGCTTCCAAAAGCGTGGGGGGAAAATACTGCTAGCGTTCTCCGCCTCTCCCACCTGAATTTCCCCCGAAATCGGCCCTCCGGTTGCGCCGGTTCCTCCGATTGCTCTGATTTATTCAATATTCGCGGCTGTACCGCCGATCTACCATCCTGGACAGTGTGCCCCAGGTGTCACGCCACGGTCGCTCGCACCCTCGGTGCGGTGTCGATTGCGGTGGTTTTCGCCAAGGGCCGCATTGCCGCTGCTGTTTTTCCGAACGGCCCGGGGGGGCTCTCGGAGCGAACCGATCCAGACGAAGTGCCCGCATCAATCCGAGGATATTCGAAATCATGAAACGCACATTGCTACTCTTGGCCGGATTGTGGCTGCTCGCGGCCGGGGCCACCGGATGCCGCACCCAAATCGGTTCGCATCCTTGCCAGAACCCGACCAGCGTCAGCGCCCAACCGCAAGGTGCGGCGGCCGGAGATCATGGCACCGGCCAGATCACGTACCCCTACTACACAACGCGCGGCCCCCGCGACTTCCTGCAAGCCGAGCCGTACGACATCGGGTACTAAACCCCAAAGTCCGAGCTGAAGCTGTCGTAGCCACGCTTGCCAAAAGCGTGGGGGAAGTGCCGGATCACCATGCACCAGGGGCAACCCGTCCCCACGTGGCCCCCACGTTCTACGCGAACGTGGCTACTCACCGTCGGCGGCCTGTTCCCGCACTTCTCCCACGCTCTCCGCGAGCGTGGCTACGCGGGGATTCAACGGAAAAAATCACCTATCGCCGTTTGGGCCGCGAAGTAGCCGCACATCCCGTGGACGCCGCCGCCGGGCGGGGTTGCCGAAGAGCAGATGTAGAGGCCCTTGGCCGCCGTGCGGTAGGGACGCAACCGGATCGTGGGCCGGGTAAAGATTTGCCACAAGTCTTGCGCTCCGCCGTTAATATCGCCACCCACGTAGTTGGGGTTGTAGGTCTCGAAATCACCCGGCGACATCACATGCCGCGCTAAGATCCGGTCGCGGAACCCGGTGGCGAAGCGCTCCATTTGCGTTTCGATCGTCTCCAGCATGTCGACCGTCGAGCCGTTGGGCACATGCGCATAGGCCCATGCGGTATGCTTCCCGGCCGGGGCCCTCGTCGGATCGAAGAGCGAGGGCTGCGTCACAATCAGGTAAGGTGGCGGAGGGGGTGACTCGGCAAGCCAGGCCGCTTGTTCGGCTCGCTTGATTTCCGCCAAGGTGCCGCCCAAATGCACCGTCGCCGCGCGGCCGCAGGCTGGGTCGTTCCAGGGAATCGGACCATCCAGCGCCCAGTCGATCTTGAACGCCCCGGGGCCGTAGCGATAACTCTCCAGCGAATGCCGGTACCCCGCGGGAAATCGATCCTCCCCCAATTTCAAAACCTGCTTGGTCGTCAGGTCGAGCAGGACCACCTTCGACTCCGGTAACTGCTTGAGATCCTCCACCCGCTGTCCCAGCACGATCTCACCACCGAGCGACTTGAAGTGGCTGGCCAAAGCGTCGCCGATCGCCTGAGCACCCCCTTCAGGAAAGGGCCAGCCGACGGTGTGCCCGGCGACCAGCAGCATCAGCCCAATCGCGGAGGTGGCCATTTTATCCAGCGGCAACATCGAGTGACCCGCCGAGCCCGCAAACAAGGCCTTGGCCCGCTCGGTCTTGAACCACCGGTGGCACAACCAAGTCGAGGGCTGAATCGCGCGCCAGCCAAACTGCACCGCGGCAATCGGATGGCGGGGAATCCGAAACGGTCCGACCAAGTCCGCAAACAGCGCATCGGCATTGCGGACCAGCGGGGCCATCAAACGCTCGTAGGCGGGGCCATCCTCGCCGAGACCCGCGGCGGTCGCGACCAGGGTGTTTTCCACGATGGCCGCCGGCAGGTCGTCAAACGGATGGGCCAAGGCGGCGGGTGGCGTGATCCATTTCAGGCCATGCTCGGCCAAGGGTAGCGTCTTGAAGAACGGCGAGATCAGCCCCATCGGGTGAATCGCCGAACAGACATCATGCACGAAACCAGGCAACGTCAGCTCGGCCGACCGAGTACCACCCCCCAAGGTCTCTGCCCCTTCGATAACCACCACCGAAAGTCCCCGCTGGGCCATGGCAATCGCGGCGGCAAAGCCATTCGGCCCGGAACCGACCACCACCACGTCGTACTTCTGCTTTGTCATCAGGGAGCCAATTCTCTGGGGATCTCGGTAACGCGCATCCAATCCATCCGCGACCTGCATTTTGGCATTCCCGCCGCAACTGCGATACCCAGTAAGGCACCTAGGTAGCTACGGTCGCAAAGACCGTGGGAGAAGTGCTAGCTCGCGTCGCCGATGAGCAGGATGTGATCCGCGTTATGCGTCTGGATTAGCCGATACGGGGATCACCCAATTCGCCCAAGGCCCAAAGGGTCGACACAATTCAATCGAGCAGCATCACGCTACTCGAAGTCTGTTTTTGAAACGCAGAGTCGCGGAGATCGCAGAGACGTGACTAGCGTGGGGAACGTCCCTCTGCGCACTCAGCGGCTCTGCGTTTCATACCTGGAGAGCGGCTGTTTCGTGGTTAAAAAAGTGAGCTGCGAGTTGGCTTGCCCCGGTGAAAACCATCCGAGAAATCCGCGTAATCCGTGGTTAAAAACAAAGCAGGATCAAACCACGGATTACGCGGATTTCTCGGATAAGACAGAGCGGCTGGAGTCTTCACCGCTTCACCGTGGTTGAGGGTTTTGGTTGTCCGAACTTGGCTGCTTTGGTGGTTGATGATGCGTGTTGAAGGTGGAGAATCTCTCCCGCCCAAACATGCCCACGCTTACGGGCGTGGACATGGCACCCGGCAATCGAGGACGTTTTTAATTTTTTTTCGTGGCTTGGTTTCTGGCCTAGACTTAAAATTGCGAAGTCAATGGGCGTCGCGTTTCTCGTGTCTTGGGGGTTGTGCCAGATGTGTGAGTCGAATGATCAGTCGCGGCGGACGTTTGTAAAGCAACTGGGCCTGGCCGCCGGCATGGCGAGTCTTTCGCCGTGGGCGACCTTCGGGGCTGAAGGGGAAGCAGCCGCTCCGCAGAAGCCGGACGAGATTCTGGCTAAGCTGATGGAAGGCAATAAGCGATTCACCAGCGGCAAAACCAACCTTGTCCCCCGCGGCCCGGAAGATTTTGCGCGGGACGCCCAAGGGCAAGCACCACCGGCGATCATCCTCGGCTGCGCCGATTCCCGCGTGCCGCCGGAGTTCGTGTTCGATCAACCGGTTGGCGGACTGTTCGTGCTGCGCGTCGCGGGCAACATCGTTGGCTCAGGGCCGATCCTCAAAGGCAGCATCGAGTTCGCCGTGGCGGTGCTCGGTGCGCGGCTAATCATGGTGCTGGGACATAGTAGCTGCGGTGCCTGCCAAGCGGCGATCGACCACATCGACGACAACACCTCACTGCCCGGTTCGATCGAAGGGATGGTCGACTACATCCGCCCGGTCGTCAGCAAAGTGAAGGGAGCCCCCGGCGATAAACTGGTGAACGTCACCAAGGAAAACGCTCGAGCCAATGCCCGGCGTTTAGCCAACCTCGCCCCGATCCTGCCTGGGATGGTGGAAAAGGGAGAGCTGAAAATCGTGAGCGGGTACTACGAGCTTGGTACCGGGGCGGTGGAAGTTTTGGGGGCTTGAGAGCTTCCCAAATGACTACCCCTCCGACACACCCATCTCCCGCAGCTTGGCCATCATGTCCTCTGCGGTGGTGGCGGGTTTGACCTCTTTGTCGATCGCGGCGATGTTGCCCTCTTTGTCGATGTAGAAGGTCCAGCGACTGGAGACGCCACGCTCGTTCAACACGCCGTAGGCGGCGGCGACTCGCGTGGTGCTGTCGGCCAGGATCGGGAAGCTGGCGTTTTCCGATTCGGCGAATGCCTTGTTGCCTTTGGGCCCGTCGACCGGGTCGACGCTCGCCATGAAGTAGGCGGCCTCGAACTTGTCGAGCTTCGCGCTGTTGGCGGCCAACGACTTGCACTCGATCGTGCAGCCTCGCGTGAAGGCTCTGGGGAACCAGGCGATCACCACCGCTTTCTTCCCTTTGAAGTCGGACAGCTTATAGGTCTTGCCATCGGACGCGGGCAGGGTGAAGTCGGGCGCGGTGTCGCCAACCTTGAGCCCCTCTTCCGCCTGAACCAAGCCAGGCACGTTAAGGGCGAACATCATAAGAGCGACCAGCAGACTGGCTTTGGGTAAACGCATGGGAGCGGTTCCTGGGGAGGGTTGGTTGTGGTTGGATTGTCGAGCTGTGGCACTCATTTTACACCGATCCCGGACCGAGATGCCACAACGTTGCCCAGGATTCGCGATTAGGGGATGAGTTCAATTACAAAGAGTCGGTGGTTAAGAAGTTTCGACCGCGGTCCCCGTAATTGACCTTATCCCCGTACTCATTTGGCGTGTGAGAAAATCGTTGCCACTTGCCTGAACAGCCCCAAGTCGGATCTCCAAAGTTCCAATCGAGCCCGGGTGGCCGTGAAAAAGGGGTCAGGACTCTTTTTCGCAATACGGTCACCAATGGAACACGTCTGATGAAAAAGAGTCCTGACCCCTTTTTCACTCGCGGATGTTGAGAATGGAGCGATTGAACGGGGATAAGGTCAATTACGGGGACCGCGGATTAGGGTTCCATGCCGCCGACTCTTTGTAATTGAACTCATCCCCGTGCCCGAGATCCGTTTTTTTCGCTTCTCGCGCCTGATATACTGGACGGCTATCGTCGTGCGGCATGATCCGCCACTGGCCCCCTCTTCCCTGCTCCACGGGAAAGTTTCTTCATCATGCGAATGCCCTCCTGCTTGTCCGTTTCTCTGCTTCTTTCCCTCTTGGCCCTGGGCGGAACCGCCGCTGCCGAGCGGCCCAATATCATTTACATCTTGGCCGATGACGCCGGCTATGGCGACTTCAGTTGTTATGGTCAGGAGAAGTTCGAGACCCCTCGGATTGATCAACTTGCCGAGCGTGGCTTGAAGTTTACTCAGCACTATTCCGGGGCGACGGTCTGTGCCCCGTCGCGGTGCTCCTTGCTGACCGGTTACCACACTGGGCATACGTACGTCCGAGGCAACCGAGAGGTCCAGCCGGTGGGCCAGTCTCCCATTCCGGCCGATACGGTGACCCTGCCCAAGCTGCTAAAGCAGGCGGGCTACGTGACCGGGGCGTTTGGTAAATGGGGGCTTGGCTTTCCTGGTTCCGAGGGGGACCCGATGAAGCAAGGGTTCGACCGATTCTACGGTTACAACTGCCAGCGGAACGCCCACACGTACTACCCGACCTGGATGTACGATGACGACAAAAAAATCGAGCTCGATGGGAAGACCTACTCGCACGATTTGATCATGGACCAGGCCCTGCAGTTCATCCGCGATAACCAGCAGGAGTCGTTCTTCTGCTATCTGCCGGTTGCCATCCCGCATGCGGCGATGCATGTGACCGAAGAGTATAGCAAGCCGTTCCGCGAGAAGTTCCCGCAGTTCGAAGACAAGATCGGCCGCTATGCCGGGACCGAAGTGAAAAACCCGGTGGCCGCGTTTGCCGGGATGATGGTCAAGCTGGATGAGGATGTCGGCCGCGTGGTCGATTTGGTGGAAGAGCTGGGCCTGAGCGACAACACGCTCATCATCTTCACCAGCGACAACGGCCCGCATGTGGAAGGAGGGCACGATCCCAAATTCTTCAACAGCAACGGCCCGCTCAATGGCTTCAAGCGAGACCTAACTGATGGCGGCATCCGCGTGCCGATGATCGCCACTTGGCCGGGGAAGATCAAACCAGCGAGCCAAACCGACCACATCTCCGCCTTCTGGGACGTGATGCCGACGGTGTGCGACCTGGTGGAAATCGAAACGCCGCAGGGAATCGACGGAATCAGCTTCGTGCCAACGCTGCTGGGGAAACCGGACCAACCGCAGCACGAGTACCTCTACTGGGAATTCCACGAACGAGGCGGCAAACGCGCCATCCGGATGGGCAAATGGAAAGCGGTGCAGGTCGACATGGGCAACAAGCCGAATGCTCCAATCGCCCTTTATGACGTGACGGCCGACATCGGCGAAACGAAGGACCTGTCCGCCGACCACGCGGAAGTGATGGCGAAGGTGCGGAAGATTTTCCAGGAAGCCCGAGAACCTGCGGACGTGTTTCAGTTTCCATTCGAAAAACGCGCCGCTGGTGCGGCGAGTTAGGCTCACCGCAACCAAGGGGCAACGGCCCGGTGAGATTCCAGGCGAAGCCCCTTCTTGAAAAATTCGCGGCAACGCTTGTGCCTTTCGTTTCCCGCAGGGAATGCTGGCCCGGATTGTTCACGGCCAAGAAATACCGCGGTGGCTGTCGCGCCGGTTCCCTTGGTAAAAAGGGGGACCGGACAACAGCCACCGGGCAGGACACATCGACGTTGTGAATCGCGTGTGTTACTCCATTTCATACACCAATTGTGGTGGAGGCACCCTTGCCGCGATCTGGCCGAAGGCGGCCATCATCTGCTCTTCCAATTCCGCCACGGTGGCACCACCCGGCACGCTGATGTGAATACCGCCGCAGGCATGGGCGATCGCGGTCATCAATTGGCGATCGGCACTCGCCCCCACGCTCATGGTGTGGATGGTGATACCTTGCCGATGCGCCTGAATGGCCTGGTAAAACACATACTGCACGCTCCGGTTATGGCTGGAGTAGTTGGAATTGCCATCGCCATCGTAGTCGGTGAACTCGTCCCAGTCCCAATCGCCCGGCAGGCTGAAATTGCCCGGATGCCGGTTGGCCAGCCCATCGGTCATCAGCACCATGGTGGGCCGGGCCCCATGCCTGGAGTGGTTCATCAACATGTCCGTCGCGCTGTCGACTCCGGAGCCCATCGCGGTGAAGGTGGCGTAATGTCCCGCCTGCTTGTGCCGCTGGATGGTGTCAAGGGTGTCGTAGTCGTCGGAAATCAGGTTGCCATTTAGGCTGGCACTGACGCCGTTATCGGACAAGGTCTGCTCGATTCGAGAGTTGTCGTCGTAGGACACAATCCCGACCTCGTCGCCGAAGTCGAGATCCTCCAGGAAACTCAGGAACAGCGAGAAACCATCCTTCACCGCGGTAAACGGATAGTGGGGCGTCCGCCACAGTTCGTTGGTGTGATGATGATGGTATTTATGCTTGAGCAGGAAGTTTACAAAGTTGTACTTGCCAAACTTGTGCCGAGTGCCGGCGTTGCGCAAGTCGTTGTCGTTGCGGCAAAAGTCGATGAACTCGTTCCAACTTCCGCTGGAGTATGGGTAGGAAATGTTGTCCAAGCCGAACTGGGCGCGGACCGCCTCGTTGGTATCGCGGAACCGCTCGCCATAGCCGGGGCCATCGCCACTAGCGTTGTTGCCTGACTTGACCCAACAGCCAACAATCCGCCGACCGTTGTATCCACCCACCCCACGAAACGTGCCGGTTTTGCCGCTCAAACCATCGAACTTGTAGCGGTAGCCGTTCTCGAATTCCAACACCACATTAGATAAATCCTTGGAGCTTTCGATGATCACCTCGCGATCGCCGAAGGTCACTGTAATTTGCGCACCTCCACCCCCTTGCTGCGGTTGCCCCACGATTGTCAGATATTGCTGATCGAAGGAAAGATTACCCAGGTTGGCGGTCAGCGAGTCGGCGATGTCTCGCATGTTGCCTTCGATGCTATCTTGCGAGAAACGATTGAGGGCCGCGTACTGACTGTCGTCGTTCATCGAAGCGGAGAAATCGAGCACCACCACCATATCCCGAGCCTCGACAAACGAGACGGCCGAAGCCCTCAGGGGCACCGTCGGCACACCCACCGCCCAGCCAAACGATAACGGGACCCGGCTATCACGAGCCGACATGTCGTGGTTATCCCGGCGCGGCTCCACTTTCACCACGTTGTACGGAGTGTCTCCCCAGGTGGTGGTCCACTCACCATTGCCGGGATTGTAGGTCCGCTTGCCGAAGGTCACGTCCCGCTCCGGATTGATGTACACACCGTTCGCCTCGGCGATATCCACCGCCATTTGCCGAGCCGCGGCAATGGAAATCGAATTCACATCCTGCCCCTCTTCCCCCGCGATCTGGACGTTGGCGGTGATCTCCTGCGAGGCGGCCAACGCGGCCGCGTCCGCCCCGTTTTGCAGGCGAGATTGTTCCAGCGCGATCAGCCCGGTATCGATCCCGAACGACAGAAACGCAAACAGGACCACCATCAGGATCGCCGCCAATACGATAAATACCCCTTTGCGCGACGATCGGATCGATTCGGGTGGCGTACCGAGCGGGTATTTTCGACGTGGCGTGGACATGGTTTGCGTCTCCGAAAAGTGAACATAGAGAGGTCAGGCCGGGGTCATCCGCCAGGCGTATGCCTGGCAAATACCGCTCGCGTGCGACGTCGAGCGGCGTGATAGGGTGTCGTTAGTTGACAATCGTCGAGCGCGTGTTGCGAAAGACGACCGCCGAAGAGAGGGAATAATCGGAATTGCCGGGGATCTGTAGCGAACTGACATCGCCATACGGGATGCTGATCCGAACCTGAAACAGTCCCAGGTCGTTGGCCGGGTCGTCCAAGTCGAATTCGTCGCCCGGTTGGTTGGGGATTTCGATCGCGACTTCGACCTTGTCCGGATCCATTCCGGCGGCGGCCAGGTTGTTTTTGATATCGCGGATGATCTTGTCGTTGGATCGCTGGCCGTTGGCCACCCAGTCCGCGCGATCCATCGCTCCCATCCGCGCGCCATCGCGCGCCGCCTGAGCCATTAGGCCGTGGATCTCGAACAACTTGGTCGCCTCCAAAAGCCCTAAGAGGAGGGTGAGGAAGACCGGCGCGATGATGGCGAACTCGACCGTGGCGGTGCCACGGCGACTCGATTCTCGATAGTTGGCCAGTAGCGGTTTCATGATCGGTTTACTCGTGACGGGTAAAGGTTTGGCCACCGACCCAGACATCTTGGAGCCAGGGATGAGGCAAAATCGCGATATCGCCATACCGGACAACGGCCCGCACCATGAAAAGTTGCTGCCGCTCGGCGCTCGCCAGTTCCAGATCCGGCATGTCCGTGAAATCCTCCAGCGAGCCGGGGGCGTCTCCGCCGTTATCCATGTCGCTGGCGTCCTTGATCTGGATTTGCACCCGCTCCGGGTCGACCGCGCCACCCATCCGATCTTTGGCATATTGGCGGACATCGGCCGTGGTGGTTTCTCCCACCGATCCCCAGCGGGCGGAGGACCGCGCGGCGTTCTTGAGCACGTTGGAAACCATCATCGCGTGCCCGAACTCCATGATGACGAACACAAACAGGAAAAAGACCGGCAACACGATGGCGGTCTCGACGATCGTCGTGCCCTGCCGCCGAAACGCGACGCCGCGATGCGGGCAGCGCGGGGCTGTGAACCATTGGGAGATGCGTGGGAACATGAATGGTTTTCTCGACGAATCAACGCCCTGCTAAGGCAGGCGTGATCACCAAGCTCTCGATAGGAACAAAAGCGCGAAGGAAACCACTTTCCTCGCTCCTAGAAAACCTAGTTCAAGAAATCCACTGGGGCCGGAAAATATCAAGAAATACCGATCTTAGGGATCAGGAGGTGTCGCGCTTTCGGCAAGCGTAGCGATATAAATCCGTCGTAGCCACGGTCGCAAGACCGTGGGAGAACCGCGGGTTGGGTGTGCCCTTGGGGCGAAGCGGGTTGGCAC
>JBBDIM010000123.1:0-23130 GCA_040880405.1 Pirellulaceae bacterium
AAGCCCTTGGCCGCGCGGCCAAGGAAAAAACACCAAAATGGGGGTGGCTTAGGTCGTGGTGTTTTCCCTTGTTGGCCGTGAGAGCTAATTAAGGGAAGAGGGCCTCGGCTGCGGTTTTAAAATTCCCGGCCGCTTGGCCGCGCGTTTCCCCAATCGGGGGTCCACAAGATACAGCGCTCACAGGGCCAAAAACGGGCCCGACACCACAACCGGTACGACCCCCGATTGGGCCAGCCACCTGGCCGAGGGGCGGCCAAGAAAAAACAAGAAGAGGGGTAAAAGGATCTCAATCGATCGGCCCTAGGGAGGGGGTGTTCAGGCTCAACTTGAAGGGAAGGGGTGGCTTCACGAGGGAATTCGCAGTCCGCCATCGTAAAACGAAGGCAAATTGAAGTTCCGATGGCAGCGATCACGCCCCAGGGCATGGCCTTGCGGAGCGTTGGACGCCACAGCTTGCTTCCGATCGGCCAAGTTGAGCGCTCCCCCTTATACCGCTTGTTAGGCCAGTTAAGGGGACGTATAATCGCCTTCTAATTAGGCTGTTCCACGCCATCTCTTTCCGTGCCGGTCGTAGCGGTTGGTAAAGGGATTTCCGGGAACCTCTTACCGGCATCGGACGCCACGCAAGCGATCGCCCTTCGGGATTCTCTCGTCGACGTTCATGACGGATGAATCCGGGGCTTCAAACGTCTTCCCCAGGAAGGCGATATCTGCCCGGATGCTCGTGCGGCAAGAAACCGCCGGGGGAGCTTCCGGCAGCGGCGATTTGTCATCGATATCCCCCAGTAATGCGTGGTTGTCGCCCAGGGCGGTGGTCACCCACTAAAACCCCTTAGGAGTATAGAAACAGTGGCAGTAAAGGTAGCAATCAACGGGTTTGGGCGTATCGGTCGTCTCACCTTCCGCAACATGGTCGCCCGGCCGGAAGAGTTCGAAGTGGTCGCGATCAACGACCTGACCGACAACGAAATGCTGGCGACTCTGCTGAAGTACGACAGCACCCACGGCCGCTTCAAGGGCACCGTCGAGTTCGACAAGGATGGCCTGACCGTCAACGGCAAGAAGATTGCGATTCTGGCCGAACGCAATCCGGCCGACCTACCCTGGGGCAAGCTGGGCGTGGATGTCGTAATCGAGAGCACCGGTGTGTTCACCAATCGGAAGACCGACAGCAAGCCGGGTTACGATTCGCACTTGGATGCTGGTGCCAAGAAGGTCATCCTGAGCGCCCCGGCCAAGGACGCCCCTGATTTGACTTGCGTGCTCGGCGTCAACGACGACCAAATCACCAAGGAAATGACCACCGTTTCCAACGCGAGTTGCACCACCAACTGCTTGGCCCCGGTCGCCAAAGTGCTGCACGAGACGTTTGGCATTGAGTGTGGTTTGATGACCACCATTCACGCCTACACCAACGATCAGCGCGTGCTGGATCTGCCTCACAGCGATCCGTACCGTG
The DNA here is from genome assembly GCA_040880405.1 of Pirellulaceae bacterium. Lineage (GTDB taxonomy): Bacteria > Planctomycetota > Planctomycetia > Pirellulales > Pirellulaceae > JBBDIM01. Next base: position 1,460 of record JBBDIM010000123.1, read on the forward strand.
CCCGGGCCGCCGCCCAGAACATCATCCCGACCAGCACCGGTGCCGCCAAAGCGGTCGCTTTGGTCATTCCGGAACTGCAAGGCAAGTTGACCGGGATCGCGATGCGGGTACCGGTTCCGACCGGGAGCGTGGTCGATCTGGTCGCCAACTTGAGCAAGAAGGCAACGGTCGAAGAGATCAACGCCGCCATCAAAAAGGCCGCCGAAGGCCCGATGAAGGGGATCCTGGAATACAGCGAAGATCCACTGGTTTCGTCCGACATCGTCGGCTACCCCGCCAGCTCGGTCTTCGCCGCTCCGTTCACCGCGGTGATTGCCGACAAGATGGTCAAGGTCGTCTCGTGGTACGATAATGAAGCGGGCTACAGCGCCCGGACCGCCGACTTGGTGAAAATTTTGGGGAACCTATAGTTTCCCAGTAGCAATTTGCTAACTCGTTAAACTTAAACCTCGCCTTGCGCAATTGCGCCCGGCGAGGTTTTTTTGCGCTAATCCGAAATCATAGAATCGGAACGCTCTCGCCCAGGTCTCCGTTTTGCCGAAGAAACTAGGGTCAAACACCAATAAGGCGACCCTGATGTCTCGTCAAAATCCGCCATCTTTTGGCCTGGGCGGGAGTCTCTTCATCGCGCCTTCCCGCAACCCCCCTGAATTTAACCTTGATGGCGAATTGGGGTGATATAGTTCGATTGGCGTCCTGAGAGAACCGCTCAACCTACGGGGACTTGGGATTCCATTAGGGGCAGGTATTCATGGGTAGTTGGCTAAGCGTTTTTCTCCAAGAGGCTTTTTGCTTTTGGACGCTTGGGCGACCTAATCCAATGCCAGAAGCACTACTGCTGTTTTCATAAACTGTTCAGAGTCTTTCCGGTTTGGGGTTACGTCATGGCACATGATAGCGCACTTGTTGCGATTTTCTTATCAGACAAACATCGTGCCGCCGCGCTGGCCGCTGAACTGTCCGCCCTGGGACATCGATGCTTTGTGACCGCCAATAGCGACGAGTTGAACGAAAAGGCGGCCGCCGAATCGATCGACCTGCTGGTCATCGACCATCAACTCAAGGGATTTCTAACCGGGCTAGAGATCCTGCGGCATTTGCAAAAGAATATGGTCAATCCGGTGAGCGTGGTGCTCGTGCCGCACAAGGAACCGTACGAGGCGGAGGCCCAATCGCTGGGGGTTCATCGCTTGTGCATTAGCACAATGACTGTTTCGGCCCTCGTCAATGTGATTAAGCCGCTTCTCGTCACCGCGATCAAAAGTCGTCCGATCACCGGTTCGCTCGCCCGTAGCTTAGTTGCCCGAGCGGGGCATATCGAGCCACTGCCGCAGTTGATGGTGCGGATGGCGGAACTGCTTCGCAATGGTTGCGATTCACCGGACGAGCTATATCGCGATGTGGCAATCGATCCGAAGGCCTCGGCCGAGATCTTGCGGGTCGCCAACAGCAGCGCCGTGGGTCGGGCCCATCGGACCAGCAGTTTGATCGATGCGATCCGCTTTTTGGGAACTCGGCGGACGATGTCGGTGGTCCTCTCCGCCGGCTTAGTGAAGGCACAAAGCGGGTTGGTCTCGCAGTTGCCACGCAATGTCCGGACTTGGTACGGACATCGGAGTGTGTTGATTGCCGGGGCGGCCGAGGCGTTTGCCCGAAACTTGGAGAAGATCTCACCTGAGACGGCTTACGTGATGGGACTCTTGCAGGACATAGGAATCCTCGTCCTTGCTGGAGTCTATGGAGACCGCTACCTAGAACTATTGAAGCGGGTGCGAGAGATCGCCCACTTGAAGCTAGAGGCGGAAGAACTGGCCGTGCTGGGCATCTCGCATCATGATGTCTCGGCGGCACTTTTGCAAAAGTGGGGCCTGCAGGACTTCATGGTATCGATCGTCGCGGGGCACCATCAACCGATCCCAAATGCCGAACTACCCCCGGTCGATGAGGCGTTCATTCGCGTGATGCAAATTGGCGAGGCGGTGGCGGGAATTTCCGATCGACACACGCCGCAGCGATACATCCGGCTCAACCAGTTGCTCTCGCACTACCGCAAATCGGACGCCAACGCCTGCCGTACCAGTTTGGAGGAGGGAATCGCCAAGGTCACCGAGTCGGCCAAACTATTGAGCATTCCGGTCCCCAGCGACAGGGAGCTAGGCCACTTGACCAGCGACCTACAAAAGCATGCCGAATGCGATCTTTCGGAAGAGGAACTGGCCCGAGCGGCAAAGATCGCCGAGGACACTTATCAACGTGATCATGCGCCAGTTGATCTGATTCCCGAGGACTCGGACCAAGATGAGGACGAAGAGCAGAAGATCATTCCGGGGCGGCCCACGTTGCTGGTAATCGAAGACGAAAAACTTGCGGTCAAAATCATCCGTATGATGCTCAAGCCGTATGAGCTCCAGGTGCTGCACGCCAGTAACTTTGAAGAGGCTCATGAGCTTTCCCCTTCTGTGGATATGATCCTGTGCGATGTCCACCTGCAGGATGAAGACGGAATCGACGTGATTAATCGACTCAAAGTTCATGGGTTCTCGAAACCGGTGCTGATGATGAGCGCCGACCGCCGGCGGGAAGTCGTGCAACGAGCGATTTGGTTGGGGATCACCGGCTACCTTGTCAAACCGTTCAGCACGCCTACATTGGTCGACAAACTACGGGCTGGCGGGCTACTTCTAGAATGTCCTTCGCCAGTTTGACGCGGGCAAAAAACGGCCGATGAACCTAACCCCAGGAGTACGGAAGGCGATCGATACACTTGACCTGCTCCGCAGTGGGAAAACCCAAGGCATAGACCGCCGGAGGATAGGTTTTGGCATCTTCCCAGAGGTTGCCGGCGATTCGCTCAACGTCTTCCCACGCCGCCGATGCCAGCGGCATTTCAACTTCTTCGTCCATGATCACGACATAGTCAGTTCTGGGAAGTAGGGAATACTCGGACCGGGGCCAGACGCAGTAACTGTAGGCGGTGCCGCTATCCTCGGAGACTTCGACATGGAAAGTCGCTAAGAACAGATCTCGTCCCTGCGGCGACTGCGCCGAGCCGAAGATTTCGCGCTGATCGTGATAGACGTCCGCCATTTCACGGAGATGCAATTCTCGATACCGCCGGTGCAGCGGATGTCCGCCCGGGGGTAGCCAAGTTTGCCATTGGTCTCCGCGGAGCACGGTGGGAGTCCAGCAGATCGGTCGCGGGGTCGAAAGTTGCTGCTCAATCAGATCGAGCATGATTTGCAATCCGAGCGGGTTTTGCTCTCCGGTTATGACTAAGAAGTCACGATGCGGAAGCATGGCGACCGGGTCTCCCTTCAGGGGCAAATCGCGGAGGCGGTCCATCAGCAACAACCGCGAAGCATCGTAATTGTCGCCGCTGGCAATCAAAAACACTTGGTCGTCCATCGACTGGATCACAATCTCAATATCATCAAGATTCCGGACCGCCAACTCCATCACCTCGTACAGCGAGATCCCCCAGGTGTCGAGGCGTGCTTGCTCGATTGTGCGAATCGACTCCGGTAAATCATAGACCGGCGCGGCCATCAGATGCTCGCCAATTTCGATATAGGGTAAACCGAGCGAAGGTCCGCCGCGGACGCGCTGTTCCAGGTTGCGTAGTTCGAAGTAGGAGCGGTTACGCACGATCGGCAAGATATCGGGCCGGGCGTCTGCCAGGTCGTCCGGAATCTGCTTGTAATGAGAAAGCAGAGCCTTGGTTGCTTGCGATAGAAAAGCCTCGCGCCGCGCCGGTGCCAGCTTTTCGAACTCGCGGAACAGATTATTGAGGCAGGCTACCCCGATCGCTTCGTCCTCGCCTTGGAAGATCAGTTCAAAGGACTCGCGACGATAGCTCACCGTGCGAACTTCTCCAGCCGCTTGCATACGCAGGAGCACTTGCCGTGCGAATTGATCTCGGGCGGAACTGCCGAAAATGTAGTCGAAAAAGGTCATTGCGAAGAGGTGCCCCGGTTCCCTGGATCGTGGATCGACCCGCGAATCATTGGGTGTAGTTTCCTCCACCGCCGAGAAGGATGCAAGAAGATGGATCGTGAAGTGGTGGGCGATCACACCGCGGAATGCTCGCGCGGGAATGAATTGGCTTTAGAGGGGGTAGGCAGGGATCCGGAGCCGCAATCTTCAAGGAAATGCCCCTGAAGGCCTAATCGCTAAGTGCGATGTGCAGCGGAGCACCAGGAATTGGTCGGGCAATGCTATTGGCCAGCACGACGTCGTCCTCATCGATTCCGGCCTGGACTAGACCCTCGTTGTTGACAAAGACCCGCTGAATGTCGGAGGGCAGATGCTCGATTTTGAGGAATTCAACATGACCATCGTCGAACAAAATGTTGACACGATTCTCAAAATGAGAGTCGGAACCAATCAGCGTATCGTTGACCAAGACCACATCCGAAGCGATCGGAAAGCGAGCTCGGCCAGCCATTCTCGGGGCTTCGATGTTGTCTCCATGACGGCTACCCAAGTTGTAATTGAAAACGCCTTCCAACCGATCATGCAATTCAGGCAACATGACCTCTGGAGCGACCAACAGCTCTTCAATCGTCGGCAGAGAAATTTGCTTGGAGGTAGCGACACAGGAGAGAACTTCGGGATTGGAGATGAACCCTTCGTTCACCAATCGTGGAGCATACGAACCGGCGACGGAAAGGGGCCCTGCTCCGTGGATCTCCGGATATTGCTGCCGTGAACTCGCATCGGCGAACTTATGTAGCCCCATGCCGACTTGGCGAAGATTATCTTCGCATTGAATTCGGGATGCCAACATCCGTGAACTGGCCAAGGCGGGGAAAAAGATGACCAGAGCGGCCAAGCAGACTCCCAAGGCAACCAAGCCATCCATTAGGGAGAAGCGAGAAGAACCGCCGGAGACCGCTTCCCGGCGATTTGACAATTTAACGCGATTAAGTGAGACGCCCGGCGCATTCTCATCTTGCGACACGGTCGTATCGGTTATTTGAGACCAGAGCGACGGCCAGGTGGACGGATTGTCGAGCAACTGACACGTACGGGCTGTAAGATCGGTCGGTGGAAGCTCTTCATCCAAACCATCATCCAAGTGTTCCACATGCTGACGAAGGATTGCCAATTGATCATGAAGTTCCGGTTCCCGTGAAAGTTGATCTTTAACAAGTTGGTCCTCATGGGCTTCGTTTGCACCCAGCAGGTAGCCAATCAGATGTTCATGATGTCTGGTCATCGTCAATGTAGACCCGGTTCCAAGCTTCAGTCAATTTTTGGATTGCGGTGTGTAACCGACTCTTGATCGTCCCCACGGGGATCTCCAAGATGTCGGCCGCTTCACGGTACTTTAACCCCTGGTAATATACGAGCACCACCACGGTTTTGAGCGTTTCAGGCAGTTCCTGAACGGCCTCACGCATCACTTTTTGACGCTCCTGATCGTCGATTTGAGCCACCGGCGTGGGTTCATCGCTAATCAAGAGATCCACTAAAGTGCCAACGTCGTCCGAATCGTGATTGTTGCCGCCCCGATCCAAACTGACCATTTTGTGGCGTTTGGTCCGTCGCTGGGCATCAATCGCCTGGTTCGTGGCAATCGTGTACAACCACGGACGAAACCGCCGCCCCTCTTCAAAAGTATGGCACTTCAAATGGACTTGTAAAAAAGTAGCTTGGAAAACGTCTTCAGCCATTTCCGGGTCACCCAGGTAACGCCGCAGGTAGTTAAACAACTCCCGCTCGTAACGCTGGACCAACCGGGAAAAGTACCGTCGATCTTCCGACTCGCGATACGCCAGCAGCAACTCCTCGTCGGATTTTTGCTGCACGGCGGTTGAATCGGACCAGCTACTCGTCATTTCAAGTGTTGCAGTACTCATTGATACGGAATATCCCAGCAACGGTTCGTTGTCCCTTGGAAAAAAGGAGCCGTTCGGGGAAAATTCAAGAGAAACGATCCCCGACCGCTGGAAGCCCGTCGCTCTTGCTGACCTTCATCCTACCACGGTAGGCGGATGCGATCTGAAATCCAAACGAGAATTTCAGATGTGTTTGACATGCAAGCAAGTGGCTTCTACACTCCAGGCACTTGAAAAGGCAAACACCGTGCCAAAGTGGTCAAATATGAACCAAGCACCGTACCGATGGGCCGCGCCGGGAGACGTTAACGCCTTTTTCGGCTTGATGTTAGACAATATCGCCGGCCTTCTGCTGACGATTGGACTGCTAGCAACGGTTTTTGACTTTCCTACAAATTTCGCGATCGGACACATGGTGCCTGGGACGGCGATTGGAGTGCTTGTAGGAGATGGAATCCTTTTTTTTGTGGCCCTCTCCTTGGCCCATAAGACAGGCCGTAACGACATAACCGCGATGCCGTTAGGGCTCGACACACCCAGCACCTTCGGGATGGTTTTGTTCGTCTTGGGCCCGGCCTACGTGCATGCTTCGAACAATTTACAAATGCCAGCGGAGCAAGCAGCGCTGTTCACTTGGCATATTGGCATTTGGTCGATCGTGTTATCCGGCCTGTTTAAAGGTGTCTGCGCCGTCGGAGCGGGTTGGGTCCGAACCATGATTCCCCGCGCGGGGCTGCTTGGCTCGCTAGCGGCAGTGGCATTGGTCCTGATCAGCTTCCTGCCATTAGTGGAATCGCTCCATTATCCGGTGATCGGGATGACCGCTTTGTCGCTCATCTTGATTACGCTCACGGCCCGGATCGGTTTGCCATTAAAAATACCCGGGGCGTTGGCCGCGATGATTATCTCTGGCGTGGTCTATTACTTGATGCTGGGTCTAGGAATCCTGGGAGCCGAACCGGAACCGTTGATCGTCAATCCACGAGAAGCCCTTCTTCCGACGGATTGGCTTGCCGTATTCCGCTTTGAGTGGCTTAACTGGCAAAGCTTCAACGACGCGGTCGTCTACCTGCCGATTGTGATCCCCTTCGCCCTGGGAACGGTGATCGGCGGGATCGACTGTGTAGAAAGCGCTGCGGCCGCCGGCGACGAGTATTACACCGGCCAGATCATCGGCATCGAAGCCTTCGCCACTCTGGCGGCTGGCTTGTGTGGCGGGGTAATTCAAACAACGCCCTACATCGGACACCCCGCCTACAAAGCAATGGGGGGCCGCTCCGCCTACGTCCTGGCGACGGCCCTGTTTGTGGGAGGGGCCGGTTTGATCGGTTACTTCGGTTACCTGTACTGGCTGATCCCCAAACCGACCCTGTTCCCGATTTTGGTCTTCATCGGGCTGGAGATCACCGCGCAAAGTTTTCACGCCACACCTAAACGCCATTATCCGGCTCTAGCCTTTGCCTGTGTGCCCGCCTTGGCGGCGATGGTGCTGATCTTTGTGGGGGAACTGCAAGGGAAGTATGTGGGGCTGGGGTTTCAGCTTCAGGCCCAGATCCAAGCCGCGGCGGAGGCCCTGCCGGAGCAGTCCTCGGCACTTCAGCCACTTCGAGAGACGGCCGACACCCTGCAAGACTACGCTTCCGGAAAAATTACGCGTTCGGACGACGAGGGGCACATTCACAGCGATCCGGTCGCCATCAAGCTGCAAACCTTGCAGATCCTATCCTCCGGATTCATCCTCACCAGCCTGTTGTGGGCGACGACGTTGGCCTCGATTATCGATCGGCGGTTGCTGCGGGCCGCGCTGTTTTTGGCTATCTGCGGCCTATGCAGCCTGTTTGGTATAATTCACTCGCCCCTGCCTGGCAGTCCCATGATTTTGTTTTGGGATATGCCCGACTTGCCCTTGGCCGCCGCGGGGCAAACTCCGGTGTATTGGGGTGCGGCCTACGGCCTGATGGCCGTGGTATGTTTGATGGTCTATCCCTTCACCGAGCCGCTGCCTGTCGACGAGCCGCCAGTCGCCCCACCAGGAGAAACACCCGGATGCTAACCCGCCAGCTTGAGCCGGAACTGATGGACTCGCAGGACGAGGCCATGGATTACGACGCGATGGATCACCGCCAGGTCAACGACAGATTCGTATCAGACCTGTGTGAATTCATGGACTGGAAGCCCGATCCGGACTTCAACGGTGAAAGCTGGCTCGATGTTCTGGACATGGGAACCGGCACCGCGCAAATCCCCATCCGACTTTGCCAGCACCTACCGCAGGCCCGGGTGATGGCCGCAGAGCAAGCGATCGCGATGCTGGAGATCGCGAAGATCAACATCAACATCGACAGCATGTTGGACCGAGTGCAGCTCCTGCGTAGCGACTGCAAACGCATGGAGGAGCTTGAGGATGAGATGTTCCGCGTCGTCATGTCGAACAGTCTGATCCATCACCTGCCCAATCCGGCACCGGCGATTGCCGAGGCGGTCCGAGTGACCGAGCCCGGCGGAACGTTATTCTTCCGCGATCTAATGCGGCCCGAATCGGAGGAGCAGGTTTTGGGATTGGTTCAGGCTTATGCCGGCAACGAAGGGGAACCGGCTCAAAAGATGTTTGCCGATTCTCTCCGAGCGGCACTTACTCTGGACGAAGTCCGCGAATTGGTCGGAACACACGGATTCGCCCCAGAGACCGTTTCGCAAAGCAGCGATCGCCACTGGACCTGGGCCGCTCAGAAGCCGGAATAGTGGGCATGGCACCCAGGCGAGCGTGGCCCCGGAAAGATTCGAGAAAGCGCGTCGTAGCCACGCTTTTGGCAAGCGTGGCTACGACGCGCTATTGCGTAGGCATGGCACTCGTTAGGGCGAAAGCGGGAAGTTGCTTTTTCCTTCGCGTTTAAGCCGCGGTTCGCTTGAGTGGGATCGACGCATCGTGGTCGTCTTCCGTGAAATTGACGAGGTTGCGTACCGCGTAGGGTGTTTTCGTCTCGCGGTCATAATAAATCCGCGCATTGACCTCGCCGATCAGCCCCATCCCGAAGAACTGTGTCCCGAGGATCATTGTCAACACGGAAAACAGTAGCAGCGGATTGCCGGTCATGTCGAGCTGGGTAAGGAACTTCATGGCCACGCTCGCGGTGACCGAAGCAAATGCGATGCCCATGCAGGCTAGGCCTAGCCGTCCAAACAGTTTCATCGGGCTGGCGAAAAACCTTAGCATGTAGGTGACGGTTAGCAGGTCAAGTACGACCCTTGTCGTCCGGCCGATCCCATACTTGGTTTGTCCGTATTTACGAGGATGGTGCCGGGTCACGACTTCGACACAGCGAGCACCACGCTGGTGGGCCAGGATCGGAATAAACCGGTGCATCTCTCCGTAGAGTTCCAACTCCTGGGCGATCTCGCGGCGAATCGCCTTCATAGTGCAGCCAAGGTCATGGATCGGGAAGTCGGTGACGGTCGAGATCAGCCAATTGGCGATCTTCGAAGGGAGTTTGCGATTGAGCCAAGCGTCCTGGCGGTTTTTCCGCCAGCCATGAACCAGGTCGTATCCTTGATCGATTTTGGCCAGCATCATGGGGATGTCGTCCGGCTCGTTCTGCAGGTCGCCATCAAGCGTGACGATCACATCTTTGGTCGCATGCATAATCCCGGCGTGCATCGCCGCGGTTTGGCCAAAGTTCCGCCGCAGTTCAATCACCTTGGCCCAGGGCGCAATCTTCGTCACCTTGCGGAGGGCTTCGGTCGAACCGTCGTTGGAGCCGTCGTCGACAAAGATGACCTCCACCTCCCGGTCCAACTTTGCCAGGACCTCACCCAACCGCTGATAGAGGTGGGGGATGGTCTCAACTTCGTTGTAGACCGGAACAACTATGGAAACGCTCATAACTCTGGGAACTCAAACGGAATTGATGGTCGGTCTGGAATGAACCTGGAAGACGCTACGGGGCCCAAATCGATAGATCGGGGACTGCATTGGGCGGGCGGAGTCTAGAAAAACCAAGCCGCCCCGGCAAGCTCAATCGGGAACCAACCGTGCGTTCGAGTCGCCCATCGTTGGCATTTAAGAACCCATGGAATTGATTAGCAGCCTTACCATAAGCGTGTGGAAGGGACAAACTTGCCCCGTTTTGAATGAACAGATCCGTTTCTGTTTGCTGAAAACCGGCAAAACGTCTAGCATAAAATGTGAACAAACCAAAGCAAAAACGTTGCCCCTTCCTTAACCTCACCAGGCTCCGGATTTCTCATGCCTGCTCCCGGATTGATATGTGCAAGTGGTGGACTACGGCACCTTGCCCGCCGCATTATCGCTGCCTGTTTCGCGATCCTTATCCTGTGGTCTACCTCGGCGGCCCAAATTCGAGCTGATGCCCCAGCAAAGCGGAAAGACCAACAGCGGCATTTCGCTGATCGGATCGCCCCAATCATGGTCCGACACTGTTTGGAGTGTCATGGGGCGCTCTCGCAAAAAGGTCAGCTCGATCTCTCGCGGAAAGACTTGGCAATGGCAGGCGGCTCAAGCGGCGAGGTAATCATCGCAGGGGACTTGGAGTCGAGCCTACTCTGGGACCATATCTCCTCCGGTGAAATGCCGCCTCGGAATCGTCCCCGGCTAAATGAACGAGAAAAGGCGGATCTCAAGAAGTGGATCGAGGAAGGTGCCCACTGGTCGGTCGACCGGATCGGCCCGATTGTCGATCTGGACGAGCGGATCGAAAAGCACAAAGAATTCGATTGTGACCCTCAAGGCAGCGGCACTTCCGATCCGGGGCCACTGCTACTGCGGCGTCTGACAAACCGTGAGTACATCGAAACGGTTAAGGCGACTCTAGACGTCGATATCCAGCGAGAAGCCGCGGAAATATTACCTCCGGATACTCGGGCCGATGGTTTCAGCAACACCGCCTACAACCTGTTCATCGATCTCGACAATGTCGCGGGATACGACCGTTTAGCGGGACTGATCGCCCTGCGGATGGAGGTCGAGTCGCTGATCGAAGAGTTCGCCCCCTGCCGCGAGTTGAGCGACGATTGTCTTCGCCAAGTGATTTCCCAACTCGGAATTCGTGTGCTCAGAGGCCCACTGGAGCAGGATGAAATCGACTTCTACCTCCGGGTCGGACAGGCGGTGAAACGGGAGGAGGGGGATTTTCCGGAGGCAATCCGTTACATCGTCCAGGCGATGTTTCAATCCCCGCGTTTCATCTATCTGGTCGAGGACCAGCGCGGTGACGGGCAAGTTCGGGATGTCGGGCCGTATGAACGGGCCTCTCGGCTGAGCTATCTGGTATGGGGCGGTCCCCCGGATGACGCATTGTTTCAGGCGGCCGAAACGGGAAAGCTGTCGGACGTCAAGCAGGTTCAGGCTCAGGTCGAGAGGATGCTGGCCGATCCCCGCGCGATCTCCCGCTCGAAGACGTTTATCACCGAATGGTTAAATCTGAACCAGCTCGATAACCTCCGCCCCAATTCCGAGCGTTTTCCCGCCTGGGACCCCCAACTCGCGGCCGACATGCGGGCCGAGACCTTGGCTTACTTCGAGCATGTCGTCTGGGAAGAAGGTCGTCCGCTGGCGGATCTACTGAACTATCCGGTAACCTTTGCCACGCCGCGACTCGCCCAGCATTACGGACTTCCCAAATCTGTCGCGAAACAACAACTTACCGACCGCTGGACTGCGAACTCCACTGGACGCAGCACGCGTGATTTGGAAGCCCTATACACCTTCCAAGAAGGGGAAGGGAGTATCGTCCGCGACCTTTCCCCGTTCCGTCGAGGGACCGACTTGGAGATCGCCAAGCCCTCCGCAGTCGAGTGGACGAGCGAGGGACTGCGAATTAAAGAGCCGACCGTCCTGGCGACTTCCAAATCGCCGGAAGGGTTATTCGATGTGGTCCGTGGCACAGGCGCGGTTACCCTGGAGGCATGGATCACACCGGAGAATAAGAACCAAGCCGGCCCTGCTCGGATCCTGACTTTTTCAAACAACACCAGCAACCGTAACTTCACGTTGGGACAGGAAAAAGACCTGTACGATGTTCGTTTTCGATCGAGCGGAACGGACAACAACGGAATTCCCGGCGTCACCACAAGCAAGCCATATGTGGAGACGCGTCCAACCCATGTGGTTTATACGCGTGAGGTCAACGGCGTCACCAAATTGTACATCGATGGTGAATTGGCTTTGGAAGAGAAACGGGGCAGCGACCTCAATAACTGGGTCCGTGGCTTTCGTTTGGCGGTGGGTAACGAGTTGACCGGAGAACGTCCCTGGCTCGGAACCTTGCACTTGATCGCCATCTATAGCCGCGCACTCACCCCGTATGAGGTGGAGGCCCATGGGATTGGCTTGGTCCGGTACGATGTAAGCGAGATTCCGGCCCGGGGTGGGCTGTTAACCCAGGGAAGTGTATTGACGGTCGGTGGCGATGAGGCCTCGATGGTGGCTCGGGGATTGTTCGTGCTGCACGATTTGCTGAGCAGCGGCGTGGATGATCCGCCACCCTGTCTCGATGTGACACCAGTGGAGTCGAAGCCGGGCCTTTCACAACGTGGCGCGGCGGAAGTCCGTTTGGCGGATGCGAGTTGTGTTGGGTGCCACGCGGCGTTCGAGCCGCTCGCCTTTGGGCTGGAGAAGTTCGACGGAATAGGTGCTTATCACGACAAGGATCGGTTCGACAACCAACTCCGTGAGGATGGAAAAATTTTGATCCCCGGCGTGGAGAAGCCAATTCCCTACGAGACCTCATCCGAATTGATGGATATCTTGGCCAGCAGCGACCGGATTCGGGAAACGCTGACCTTGAAACTGACACAGTTTGCCCTGGGCCGACCGCTGGTCAAAACCGACGCCTGTCATCTCGCGAAGATCCATGCGGCCGCCCAAGAAAATGGGGGTACGTATTCCAGCCTAATCACCGCGATCGCCACCAGCGATCTGGTCCTCAAGACTCGAACGGAGTGAACTCCATGCAATCGAACCACCTCAGCCGCCGCACCTTGCTCAAAGGGCTGGGTGGCGTAACCATTGGCCTGCCCCTCCTGGAAGAGATGCTCGTCTCTTCTGCCTCGGCCGCCAAACGAGACGAAGTCCCGGTCCGCGCATTCAATGTGTTTTTCGGGCTGGGGATTCCAACTCCCCTGCAGGCCGAAGGATTCGACGGCGTGCTAGAACCACTCAAGCCGCTCGCAGATAAGCTGCTGATCATGCGGAATGTCGATCAGATTCGGAGCGACAAACCAGGCATCAACGCCCACTACGACGGCTCGACCGCCGCCTTCACCGCGGAACCTCCCGAAGGGACCGCGAGGGCCGGTGGGCCTTCAATCGATCAAGTGATCCGTGGTGCCCACTATCCCGATGGCCTGCCGGGCGGCATGGTTCCCACCCTGGTCGCAGGTACCTATTTTCGCCGCGACCGGGTCAGCAGGCACACCAAGAGCTTCAAGGAGGATGGTACGATCGCGGCCGCCATGCAGGAACGGCCGCGCGACTTGTTCAACCGTCTTTTCGGCACGACCTCCTCGCCGGAAGACGCCGATCCGCGACGCAGGCGGCTTAGTCAAAGCGTGCTGGATAGCGTGGTCCAGCAATCAAAGTTTTACACCGGTGGTCGTTCGCCCCTGGGCAAGTCCTCCCGGACCCGATTGGAGGAGCATTTCGACCGAATCCGCGAGTACGAGATCCGGGTCCGCGAACAGGCGGAGCAGGCGGTCGCCAAGGGGCCGATACCGGACCTACCCAGCAAGTCGAAAATCGTGCATGGCGGTGAGGCTGATCCAGGAGGTGAAGGAATCGATGTCACCCTGGAGCAACTGACCACCGAATGGCGGCTAATGGCGGACCTGTACGCCTTCGCGATTCAGATGGACCGCGTCCGCTTCGGTTCGCTTACCTTCCTGGCCGCCGGCGAGCGGATTCGCTTAACCGGAAAGTACGAGTACGATGGCCGGACCATCTTTGAGTTCAACGACTCGGCCCAGCGCAAATCGGGCGGGTCCAACGGCTGTAGCCATGAGTGGTGGCACGCCTTTAACGAGAACAAAAAGAACGAGCAGCTCAGGGCCCATGCCCACATGAAAATGCGGGAAGTTGCTTACTTCCTGCACAAACTGAGCGACAGCGACTCGGTCGAAGCCAACGGGAAGACGATCCTCGAGAACTCCTTGCTAACCATCTCCACGGAATCGGGCGATGGCCGGCACTCGGACGTCAAGCGAGAGCTTTCTGGTATCTTCCACGCCATCACCGGGGCCAATGGTCGTTTCAAAACTGGTCAGATCATGGACGTTGGGGCGGAAGGGATCGATGTTTACAACACGATGTTGGCCGCGGTAGGTGCCCGTCGCCGACTCGGCCCCGACACCCGTGATTCCAAGTCGATCGACAAGATCCGGGCGTAGAGCACAATTCATTCCGAAAAAGTAAGCGGGCACTTTTGGCTTTACCCGCCAGGTAAATTGGTGGGCAAAATCCGCCCACCGCTGGACGCAGCCAAGCGATGGGCCAACCGCTGAGATTTCCGTATTATCGCCGCGTCGCCGCGGGGTGACTCGCGACAGGACCGGTTCCACTTGGCTGTTCGGTTGCGGTAAACGCAGCCCAAACCGGCAAGTGATCAGAAACGTCCAAGGCCTCGTCAAGCGTCAGGCCAAACTGTGACTCCAGGCCCAAGATTCCCCAACTGCCGACGTATTCGTTCGTCTGGACCTTATCAAACACGATGTTGTCGTAGGTGGCGGTCTTCCGGGTGTTGGTCGGTTCCTCGTTCACGATCCAGTGTACATTCGGAATCTGAGCCAAACGTCCCATGTTGCGGTAGTCGACATTCAAGTCTCCCAGGACAATCACATCGTCCTCGTTGGGGTTGGCCCGCTGGATCTGGTGCATCGTATCGCCCAGAGCGTCCAACTCCCAATCGACCTCGTCAGGGGAGGTATGGGTGTTGACCAGGGTAAAGGTGAAGGGATTTTTCCCGGATGCGACCTTGGTTTGAAACGAGGCGACCAGCGGTGCCCGATGGAAAACCTCTTCCGGGTCGTTTACCGTGTAGTGCGAGCCGGGGATCATCTCGACCGTCTCGGTGTTGTAGAGGTAGACGTACTGCTCTTTCATGTTGGTGCGTCCTAGCCGTGGGCCGACCAGGCCATCGTAGCGTGAGCCATCGGCATTGATCATCTCCAGCCACTCGGGAATCACGTTCTGCTCTGCGCTGCGGAGTTCCTGGACAGCGATCACGTCGAACTGCCGAACGACATTGGATAGCACCTCCATCACATCTGGCTTGCCGAGTTTGCTTTGGCCGAATACCTGAATGTTGAACGCGGCGATGGAGATGGTGTCGTCATCGGCCAAGACCGCGCGTCCGCCGGACGCTCCGGTACCCGATCGCTGATTGGCCGCGTCCTCCAGTTGTTGCACGACCTGGTCGACATCAACATTGCAACCGGTAGCGCAAACGAAACCGAGCACCAAAGACAGAAACGAAAGAACTAAACCACGCATCAAAAACCTCCGTGTGGATGCGAGCAGGCGGCGAATTGTACCGGAACGCCGGCAGAGAATAGCGCGATTGCGAAGACACGCGTACCGCTCGTGCTAGCAAATCGCGAAAGCCCTATTGGCCATCTGCCGGGGCGAGCAGCCTAACAGACTTGCCGACTCCATCCCAGGGCAATCGGCGCAGAGGTGCCGGGGCCTGCCGGGGCGAGACTCAACGGGTGCGATCCGGTATATGCGCCGCATACCATCGGCATTCCCGTCATTTTTGGTTGTTGATGTTTCCAGCGGTGCCTGGCAGCCGACTCACCGCATGAGCGGGCACCGCCAGGAAAAGGCCCGAAGCGACAGAAATCGGCCGATTCCTTTTCCCGCCCCTTCAATTCCCCCTTGGCGGCTTGGCGAGGTTTCCCGTTTTAAAATCTCTCGCAAAGGCGCAAAGGGGAGAGTCGATCACCGGTGGTAAGTTTTCTGGTCACATCATCGCCTGGAAGTGACGAAAAACATCAAAGACCGGGACGATTAAACCCCTTTGCATCTTTGCGTCTTGGCGAGAGAAATTTTTTCCTAATCCCCACGCAAAACCAGGATGTCTTGTTAGGTGGGTGCCATGCCCACGCCCGGAAAGCGTGGGCATGCTTGGGCGGGAAAATCCTCCACCGGCAACCCCCATCATCAACCACCAAAGCAGCCAAGCTCGAACAACCAAAACCTTCACTTGCGGTGAAGCGGCCAAGACTTCACCCGCTCTGCCCGCCAAAAATCTTATCCGAGAAATCCGTGTCATCCGTGGTTCAAAAAAAGAAGGATCTAACCACGGATGACGCGGATTTCTCGGATGGTTTTCACTGGGGCAAAACAACTCGCGGTTCTTTTTTTAACCACGAAACACACGAATGACACGAAAAGCAACCCGCGAAACAGGCTGCTCTCCACGTTTGAAACGCAGAGAAGAACATGCACGCGGGTGCTCTGCGAACTCCGCGGCTGCGTTTCAAAAATAGACTTCGCGTAGATCGATGCTGTTTGGTTGAATTGAGGGTGATCCCTGCATCGGCTAATTCCAGGCGTATAACGCGGATCGCACCCGACTCAACCCAAGCGAGAGAAATAACCACGAGAATTAACTCGAAACATCAAAATTGACGGGCGGAATCCGCAGGCGGTTGGGCGGCCCTTGGTGGGACGACCGCTGGCGGTTGATTCCAGATAGCGTCGGCGGTGTCGCTCCAGTGGCGGCCCTGCTCCGTCTCGTCAATGAAGCGATGAAAGGCGGGCACTTGGTTGACCGATTGAGAACGGGGCCGCCAATAGTCTCGCGGGTGAAAATGAGTCTCAGGCCAAGCCGCGAAATCAGGATGACGACCGAAGTAGGGATCCAATGCGTCAAAGCCATAGTGATCGAAATAGGCCTGATCGAAGGCCTGTTGAAGCTGAAACCAATCTTCCCGCAGATGTCCCCGAGTCAGCGGTGAATTGGCGACTTGAGCCATCGCCTCGACATCGGCGAATGCGTGCGAGAGTTGCCGAAACTCCTCACGCAGGATCTGCTGGCCCGCCTGCCGCCGAGCGAGGTCGCGATACCGGTCGATCGATTGCTTCAGGCGCGAGAGCCGCGTGCGGATTCGAATCTCGTCCGGCTCCAGGATCTTGGGCGGAGCACCGCGCAGGGGGGTATCCGCTCCGGCTTGTTGCGCTGCCAGCCGTTTGGCCGCATGTTCCAGGATCACCGCGTCGGCGGCTGTCCGGCTACGCTGCGGGAAGGGGAAATCGTTGCCCATGGCCAGAGAGGGAGCCAACAGCGTTACCGACAACAGCGAGAGCAAGGTCACGTGCATGTGCCCGATGCGTCCGCCTGGTAGGCAATGGAAAATCTGTCGGGTACTCGATCCGTGGTTCATTGTGTCGTCCTTGGAAGTTTCCGCAGTCTCAACGGAAAAAACGATGCGTCAAGTTTGACGCATCGTCATTCCCCCGCACGTATCGTAGCAAACCACGATCATGGGGTCGAAATAATTGTGAGGAAATGTGGGACCGGAGAATCCCGCATCCACCGCCGAACCCTCGGCTATTTCAAAAACATCCCCAGCGACGGCTTCCGAAGGGAAGTAGCCGGTCTTCCCAGTTGGATTGGAAGCTGGAGATGGCTTGTTGGTCGTAATCCGGCAGGTCGGATCGACACATCGTGCGTCGGTAACCGATATCCGTCGTACAGTATGAAATAAATTCGGTCGAAGTCCTGTTCCACGCGAGTCCAGGCCCGATCGACCGAAACGTCCCCGCAATTCCGCAAGGCATGCCGAACCTTGATCCGGGCAATTTCCAGTTCCGCCACAACCTTTTCAAAGTCGTAACGGAGCTGCCGCGGATTGTTGGTCGTGCGGGCCGACCGCATAAAAAACTCAGTTGCCTGCAGCAGCCGCACGGTCTCGCGATTCAAATGGGCAAACCCCGCTCTACCGCGAACTTGGTTGTTAAAAATCCGGGCCGAGTTATACAGCCGACCTGCCTCGGTGGTCAGGTTCGCTTGATTCTGGCCCGCCATGGCCTGCTGGGAAAACGACATAGAGGCAATTGCCATCAGTGCGATCAGGGTTAATGCTCGGGCTGACATCGTCGTCTTTCTAAATCAGGTGTCCTGTGGCCCGCCTCTCGGCGAGCCAATGATTTGATTGTGCTGGGCAAGAGAAGGTTGTTGCAGTTGGAGTGCCAATTTCACGGTCCTTGGGTGCCCAAATTGCACAGTGCCAACGCTATCACCCCGCTATTTAAGCAGTTACAGCGATGCATTAAATTGAGAGAGAGGTGGAATCACTTCATCAGGCGTATGGTCGACCGACAAATTGCTGTCAAATCGATACACGCCATCTCATTCCAGGTCGACCGCCTATATGAGTGTTACGGGCTGGACAAGGCTCAACGCGATCGCCAGAAGCTGGGCATAAATAGGACCAGGATGGCGAAGATCTCCAGCCGCCCCAGCATCATCAGCCAGGTAAACAGCAGCTTGGTCCACCAAGAAAAATGGGCGTAGTTTTGCGTCGCCCCGACGATCCCCAGACCGGGACCGATATTGTTGAGTGTCGCGGCGATCGAGGTGGCGGTGTCGATCAGCTTGTGCTCGATATGGGCTGGGCCGCTACCCCAGGTCGCATCGGGCTCGATCGTGAGAATCAACATCCAGCTCAGCACGAAGATCACCAGCACCATGCTGAAGTAAATGAGGATGTTGTGCTGCAAATCGGGATCCTCCATCGGCTTGCCACCCAGCCGCAAAGGGCGGACGACCGTGGGATGGAACGACTTTTCAAGCTGCAAGTACAGAATCTTATGGAACAGGATATGGCGGATGATCTTCATCCCACCGGCGGTGCTGCCGGCCGATCCCCCCACAAACATCAACAGGAACAGTACCCCGCGGCCAAAGCTGTTCCACTGGTCAAAGTCGTGCGTGCCGTAGCCGGTAGTGGTCAAGATCGATACGACTTGAAACAGGCCGTACCGGATGGCATAGAGCAGTTCCGTATGCCAGGCCATCTCCTCTTCACCGCCACGAAAATCGTTATAAGCCAGCCCAAACCCGATCACCAAGAAGCTGGCCACAAAGATGATGGCCATGTAAAATCGCCACTCAACATCGGCCAACAGCCGATCCGGCCGCCGAACCATCAGGAAGTAGAGCAAAGTGAAGTTGGTCCCGGCGAGAATCATGAACAGGACCACGACATACTCGATAATCGCCCCTCGGCTCACATCCTCTTGCGCGAAGTGCCCCAAGCTGGTGTTATAGGTACTGAAACCGCCGGTTGCCATCGTTCCAAAGGCATGGCACATCGCGTCGAAAAAGTTCATTCCCAGAACAAACAGTATCGCCGCAAGGATTACCGTGAGTCCGCAGTAAATCCCAGCGAACAGCCAAGCGGTATGCTGCATCCTGGAGTGAGAGCCTTCCTTGGTCGGACCCGGCATCTCGTTCCGCATTAACGTCTTTCCGGCAGAGCCTTGGCCCAGCAATACCACAAACAGCACAATGATCCCCAGCCCGCCGAGGAAGTGCGTGCTACTTCGCCAGAACAGGATGCAGTGCGGCACCAGAACCGGGTCCTCCAGGTCGGCGATCACCGTGGCGCCGGTGGTGCTGAAGCCCGATTGCGACTCAAACAGCGCATCGGCGATATTCATGCGGACCGGACGAACGCGGTGGTTGTTGCGGCGGTCGAGACGCTGGCTATCATCCTCGCCTGGGCCGATCAACACCTCGTCCCAGGGCTCGTTCGCTTGCAGGTCGGCGAACACGTCCAGCACCTCAGGCGATTGGTACGCCGCGATCAATTGCTCCTCGGAAAGGCCGCGGGCACCCACTTTTAGCAAGATTTGGAGTAACTGGAACTCTTCTTTGCTGACGGGATCGACCAGTCGCCCGTAGACCTGCGGGGCAAACTCGTGCGACTCGAAGATTCGGACTGACAATTTGTGAGAGGTTCCGCTTAGCAGAAACGGTAAGGCACCCAGCAGCGTGGCGACCATCCAGCTCAAGCCAACCACGGCCATTGCTTCCTTGCGATACAAGTCACCTTTGGCCGATTTTCCGAATCGCCACAGGAGCGCGCCACACATCAGGCTGGCCGCGATCGAGACGATCAGCCCAAAAAACCCCGCCTGTTCGAAGGTTTCGAAGGTCTCCGCCGTTCTCCGTCCCAGCACAGGCCAGGCCCAGGGCAGGCTAAAGACCATCGTCACGCCGATCAACAGGCAGACGATCGAAAGCAGTTTGCAAACCAGGCGAAAGTTCATCGATCGATTCCCGCCGCGGCGGTCCTATCGTGTATCGGACGTTAGCGTGAATCTGGTTCGAACATATCGACCAGGGCCTCTAGCGAGGTCTCGTCGACCAGCATCACCACCGTATCCCCCGCCACCAGATGATCGTCGGCCGCGGGCACACGGACGTAATCCGCACTCATGACCGCCGCGATCAGGCTTTGGCTGGGTAACCGCAAGTTTGCGATCACATGCTTGGTTGCTTCCACACCGGGGAGGACCTCCAGTTCGACAATCGCGATACTGCCGCCGGGCAGATGTTTTTTAGAGATCATCGCCCCGCTGTTAAGTAGCCCTAGCACCTGCTTGGCCATCACGTTACGAGGGCTGACGGCCAGTTGGATCCCCAGTTTTTCCACCACGTTGGCGTAGTCGGGACGCTGGACAATCGCCATCGACTGCGGAGCCCCGATTTCCCGGGCCTCGACACACGCCATAATGTTGTTCTCGTCATCGCCGGTGCAGGCCACGAAGACATCCGCCTTGTTGACCCGTTCCTCCTCCAGGATTGCACGGCGGGTGGCGTCCGCGTGAACGACCGTGGTATCTTCTAAAAGTCGCGAGAGAAACTCACACCGCTGCAAATCGGATTCCATCAGCGTGACACGGAAACGCTGCCCTTCCAGCATCCGTGCCAGATGCAAACCCGTTTCCCCTCCGCCCGCGATGACGACTCCACGAATCGGCGTCGCCTTCAATTGGAAACGTCCCTTGAGGGCATCCACCTCTTCCCGCTCGCCAATCAGCGTGATGTGATCACCCACCTCGATCGCGTCCTCCGCCCCTGCAATCCAGGTCCGGCCGTTCCGCTGGATGGTGCCGACGCGAACTCCCTTGGGAAAACTAAGGTCCTTCAGCGGTGTCCCGAGCGACGGGGTGGGATCGTCGCAGGTGATCTCCTGCACTTCCAGTTCACCCCGCGCGAATTGCTCTAGCACGGCACTGCCGGGCGTTCGAATCGCTCTCACAAATTCCACCGCCGAGAGGTGTTCGAGGCTTAAAAGCCGGTCGATGTTGAAATGCCGCTGGTAGTCGAAGGTGCTCAAATCACGGAAAACCCGGCCGTAAACCCTCGCCACCGCGCGGCGGGCACCCATCGCCTTGGCCATGCTGGCCGCCACGATATTGACCTCGTCATCGCCGGTCACGGCCAAGCAGATATCGCAGCCGATCACATCGGCTTGGAACAGCACGCTCGACTCCGAAGCGGAGCCATGGATGCCGCGGATATCGATCTCGGCACTGAGGCGACGGATGTGATCTTTGTCGAAGTCGACTACCGTCACGCTGTGGTTGTTGCGGCACAATAGGTCGGCGATCCAGGTACCGACGGTGCCCGCACCCAAGACAACAATTCTCATTCCGGCGATCTCATGCTAGAGAATGGTTCATTCCGGCGACTTCGGATCGGCACCCGATTCGGCGGGGCCACACGTTGGGGAGGCCGAGGGGTCGCAGCCCAGTTCGGCCGCACTCAGTAGCAAGTCGGGCAGGATCTCGCCCCGCAGGATGGT
>JBBDIM010000124.1:0-23118 GCA_040880405.1 Pirellulaceae bacterium
TATGGCATGCCAGCCCCATTTGTTTGAGATTATTGGAGCACTGCATCCGCCGAGCAGCCTCGCGGGCTTGCTGCACCGCCGGAAGCAAGAGGGCGACCAATACGCCAATAATGGCGATGACGACCAATAGCTCGACAAGCGTGAAGCCGAGGCGTGATTGAACACGAGAGTGACAATTCATGACGAAAGCCTTAAAGAACAAGCGAAATAAAGCCTGCCCCCCCTCGCTGCCCCAGAGTTGTAGGAGCGTGTGAGGGGGAACGGGTTCGCGGAATATGTTGCTGCAGTGACGTGAGCGCCGGAGGTGGGTGTGATTTGATGGGGCATCCGCTGAGATCGCATCGCAGCGGATGCGACACATTAGTCCTGAATGGTGAAGGTGAACTCGTTTCGTTCTCCCTCGACAACTTCGGCCGTGAGTCCGCTGGTTGAGTAGCTCGTGTACTTCGCAGGAATGACAAGCTTGGGAACCGGCATCTCCGCGTTGGGATCGACCGGTGGGGCCGTGCCCGCATCCGCCTCGGTAGCGATCACTACAACCTTGTGCGAGCCGACGATCGCTCCATCTCCGTTGGAGTACGTCGTTAACTTGAAGCTTCCATCCGATTGAATCGTTCCAATCGCCGGCAAGCCCGCCTCCGGCTGAAAGCTGACCGTGCCATAGGGTAGAGGCTTCCCATTGTAAATTACCGTTCCCTGAACCGGTACCGTATCCATTTCTGTCCCATCGGAACATCCACCGATAAAGCTACACAGACCAAGTCCCAAAAGTATAAAGTACGCGACTCGCATTAAAGTCCCTTATGTTGTTTTAGGCCGCAGCGACAAAACACCGGTTGCACTCTTACCGTTATGGAATTTGGAGGGATTCCTTACCATTGATTGTGGCGACCGCGCGATAGACATCAAAGTCAATCGTTTCCGGTAGGAATTGAACGCTTCCGTCGGCCACAGCGAAGTTCGCGCCGCCAGGGTGCAAGCTGCCGAATGGCAAGTGGTTGAACCCAACGTTCATCGCTCGATCTCGGGGAGAGTTAATCGTGTCTTGGTAGATCGCCTTTGTGCTGTACAGACCTTTGTCAGCAGCACCATCGGTACCAAGAACCCATACCCGTACATTGCCTGGAACGCCGGAGTTGCTGCCAGTGCGTTCTCGATGAACAAACTCTCCGATCATGACCGTGTTGCTGAGCCCATCGATAATTTCTGCGGCCCGGCGTGGTCCATCGAAGCTAAGGACACCATTACTAGGAATGTCTCCATGGCTGATGGGCGTCACGCCATTGTCTAATGCGGTGTCATTGTAGAACACGCCAGCAATCCCTAGATACGTTAGGAGGGCTCCGTCGGAGAATGCGCTCCCTGACGTGTTAACTGGAGGACCGTCGTAACTGGGGCAGAAAAATGCATTCACCGGAGAACGCCGCACGACCGCGTTGCCCGCGGCTAGAGGTTCAATGGAGAAGTCATACAATTCATACAAAGCATTCTGCTCTAAAAACGGCAACATCGCGACCGCAAAGCTGTGCGATCCTTTTTTTGTCGTGTGGTAGAAAGAGCCCGGGGGAAAGTAGTCGCGATGCGTATCCAGATAATTATGGCATGCCAGCCCCATTTGTTTGAGATTATTGGAGCACTGCATCCGCCGAGCCGCCTCGCGGGCTTGCTGCACCGCAGGAAGCAAGAGAGCGACCAATACGCCAATGATGGCGATGACGACCAGTAATTCTACGAGCGTGAAGCCGTAGCGTGGATGAAGACGAGAGCGAGATAACATGACGAAGGCCTATGGGGAGAACAGATTTAGAATTGGGAGGGCAAAAGGGCCAATAATTGAGTGTGGGGCACAATGAATGTTCGCAGTCGAAAAGGTCGTTCGCCGGGCTACTTGTCGTCCGCGTGCCGATGGGCAGTCTCAACTCGGGATATTTTCTCCAGCGGCACAAAGACAACCTGTTGCTTGTCCCGATCCAAGCGGATTGCTTGTGGCACAACCATCAGGGGAAAATGCGCACCCCTTTCATGGGTACAGTAACCTATTCTACGACTGAATGCAATGTTTTACATGCAAAATGCGGAATTATTTGGGATCCCAATCGAGCCCTTGGACAGTTGAGATGCGCCTGGTCCCGCTGCCGAACTGCGGCGGAACGGTATTCAGGCCTTGGTTGACCTGCCGGGCGTGGGTCAGAATCTTCAGGATCACCTGCTGCTGCCATCGATCTTCAAGTGCAAACGAGAGCAACCGGTGCCCAAACTTCTGGCTGAGGGAGGCCCCTGCTCACACGGACGCGCGGCGGCATGGAAGCGAGCACGCCCGATTACCGGACCAGTCTGCCCGAGGAAACCGGCCTGGTCCATCAAGAATCTGCGGGCCTGCGGTTTGAGCTCATCCTAAGATTGTTTCGACCGCCTCAAAATTCGCGGAGCATCTCAAGGGCGGTTGTTTCGAAGATTCGCTGCCACTGGGGCGCGACGACACTGTCGCAATCTTCCTGGGCATAGCCGGTGTTGGTCCGCTGGGCGACCGTGGGCGTGTAGTAGATGTAGCCGTTGGTGTAGCCCGCGACGAACGTGTGCGGGCGCTTCGCCGCCTGTTTGAGCCCCAGGCCGATCTCGACGGTCAGTTCGCCGGGGAAGGTCACGAGCTGGAAGTCTCCGATCCGCAGAGCACAAATTTCCACGTCGATCATGCGGACCGCTGCCTTCTCGGCCGCGGCGCTGTGCTTTTTGAGCAGGGCCAGATTGGTATTGAGCCGCGTGAGCTGCTCCATGGCGTGGATGTTTTCCAGGTAGGCGGCGACTTGCTTTTGGTTCTCCGCGTCGAGTCGTTTTAGATCGTCGCGCTGCTGCTCCTTGTCGTGCAGGTAGCTTGGGGCGTAGTGCGACGGCATCTCGGGGTTCAGCCGCTGCTGAAGGAGGAGCGGCAGAAAGGTCTTGAAGTTGATGTCGGTCGGTTTGAGCCCGCCGAGCAGGCGTGTTTGCTGCGTTTCGATGGCCGCGATCCGTTGCTGAAAGTCGGCCGCGCGGGGCAGCGCGATGATTCGCTGCTGGACGGCGAGCGGTGCATCGCTGTGGGTCTCGATTTCCCGCAGGCCGCGGAGCGCGGTCAGCCCCAGCAAGTTCCCTAGGGGCTCGGCATCCGGGGGGCGGTTCACTTCCTTGTACCGAACGGGATTGATGTCGCCGCCGCAGCCTTGCACAAAAAAGGCGAGGCAGTCGTGACCGAGCGCTTCCTCAATCAGCGCCGAGGCATAGCCGGGAAAGTCCGCGGAGTTCCCTTTGCTGGGCGGATTCGTGATGGGATGGCAGGCGAAGTTATAGATCACCGCGAGCGGTCGACCATCTTCGCGATCCATGCGGACCAGTCCCACCTGGGGGTCGATGGGGCCCACCGAGGCGATGTCCTCGTCGCGCGGCAGGGCATAGGCGCGCCGCATATCGACCTGCGATCCATCCTTGAGCAGCAGGCGGCGGTTCTCACTGATGCGAGATTCGCTGGCGGAACCCACCCCCACCTTGACCGGCATTAAGTTTTGGGAGGCTTCGCGAATCGCCTGGACCACGAGGTCGTCGGTGTCGGCCCGGACGATGCCGTGGCAATGGCTGGCGTTGACGATGAGCTGAGCGTCCGCGAGCCGAGGCACCTTAGCGATCTCGCGCCGCACCTTCGCCAGAAAATCATCCCGGATGCGTCCGATCTCGCCAATCGCCACGGCATCGACCGTCACCAGCACCGCCGTAGTGTTGCCCGCTTGCAACACGAGGGCCTTCGCATAGCAGGGATCATGTACCTTGCCGGCCTGGCGGTCGGTGATATCGACCCGTGCGATTCCGGCTTGCAAAGGCTCGGCAAAGCAATCGTGAGTAAGCAGTCCAGCAAGGCACAAAGTCAGCAGGACAACGAGTGACCGCATGTTGATCTCCCTCATTCACTTGGCCGACTTTCAATCGGCGTGCTAAACTGGGCCACGACCGCGTGGCACGCAACGCTGGGAACGATTTCTCCCATCGCAAAAAATAATTTGCGATCTGGAAGGGGGGTTGGCCTTCGATGTTCGTTGCCAAACGGACAAAACATTCCCAGACGGAGTCTCGGCATATCGCATCAAGACAGTGCCGATCTTCGCATATCGTTCTCGAGGTTGGAAGCCACACGTGAGTTTTTGCTGCCTGTGGAACTCGCCCTCTTGTCCCGCCTCAGTTTGCTCTCGACGTTGTTGAAGGTGTCGAGAAAATACTCAGGACCCTGGTGCAGTTGTTATTCTTGGCGGCGTGAAAGTGCGAAAATTGAATTTAGCGATTTCATCAAAAATAGGATGAAAATTTCTGGCGCAAAACACGGCTCATGAGATCCACTTTTTCGATTAGCTGATCCTCACCGTAACCCGCAAATCCCAACAGCAATGCGCCGCGGCGGGGAGGAGACAAGCAATAGTGGGACAGGGGCGGTGCCATGATTCCATGTTCTGCAAGTACCGTAGTCACAGAAATATCCGAGAGGGGTTGTGGCAACCAACCCAGGATATGCATGCCAGCATCATTTCCACCAATTTCAAGGAATCCCTCCAAGGTAGCTTCCAGTGCATTCCTTAGTGTTTGCCTTCGCTCAGCGTAAAGTTTTCGCATCTTGCGAATATGCTGGTCGAAGTGTCCCTCCTTAAGAAAATCGGCCAACACGACTTGGTCAAAATAGGACGGACCACGATCCACGAGGGACCGCTCCGCTTGAAACGCCTCCAGCAAAGAGTGAGGCAACACCAAATAACCCAGTCGCAAAGCAGGGGAAAATACTTTGCTAAACGTGCCCATGTAGATGACACGTTCGGAATTGCACAGCCCCTGCAGTGCCGTAGAAGGTCTCCCGGCATAGCGATACTCACTGATATAATCATCTTCGATAATGCACCCGTTCTCGCGGCTCGCCCATTCGAGCATCTCCAATCGCCGATCTAAACTCATCATGGTACCCAGCGGATACTGATGCGATGGGGTGACATACGCCAGCCGAACATTTCGATTCGTCTTGTAGGCCGCTTTCAGATTGAAACCATCTGCATCGACAGGAACCGGCACCAGCGTCGCGCCGGCAGCCGCAAGGGATGATTGCGCACGAAGGTATCCCGGATCTTCGATCCAGACCGGATCTCCTGGATCAATCAAGGCATGAGCAATCAAGGTGAGTGCGTGCTGTGTACTAGAGACAATAACGATCTGATCGGACTCGCAGTGAACATCTCGCGAAACTCGCAGGTGCCTTACAATCTCTTCACGCAAGGGCAAATATCCGAACGACTCGTCCTGGGCGAAGCTTTTGGACGACATCGAACGCCATCGTCGGGAGCTCAATCGACGCCAAATCGCGATCGGAAACGTTTCCAATCCTGGCACTCCTGGGCGAAACGGACGAGGTTGATCGACCAACTGCCGACGGACTTGGAATTGTTCGACAACTTTTTGACCACGCGCGGATAATGCGATGCGACATCGCCCCTCCTGGAACGTGGTGTTATTCGCCGGGCCTTTTCCTTCAACGCGTTGGAAGCGATCCGGTTGAAGTTCGCATGTGTACGTGCCAGAGCCCGATTGCGATTGAAGATAGCCTTCCGCCGTCAAATTCTCGAAGGCAAGCACAACCGTCGAGCGCGAGACACACCACATTTTCGCCAGAGCACGAGTCGATGGCAGCTTCGTTTTCGGCGCGATTCGCCCGCTCAGGATTGCGTCGCGGATTCCAAAGTAAATCTGAAGATGCAACGGCTGACTGGAATTATTATCCAGCGATAACGAAAGCTGACTGGGAACAAACACGGGAACCCCTTGATATGGAAGACTTAACGTCCAGACTCTGGTTTACGACCGACTCACAAGCCCTAAGTGGTATGGTTGATTATCTCGGAAGTGGCTCTTGTGACGACACCATTTCAGCCTAATCTTAATTTCATCGGTTCAACACACCAATAGTCATCTTCGGTTGGTTTACTTGAACCCATGCAGCGTCGGCCTCATTGGCCGAGGTTTTTGGACTATTCCGGGTCTCCGCTTCCTGTACGGGCCGGGGCCCGAAAGGACACTTCACATTGGGCGAATCATCGAGAAGCTGGTCCAGCCTATGGAATCTCGCGAAGATTCCTCCTTACCTGTGGACGGTTTTCGGTCTCATCTTGGGAATCACGCTTGGTGCATGGTTTCCGGATACACTTGCGCCCTTGGCAAGCCTTGGGACACGGGCCGTCCAAGTGTTCGTGTTGGCGGCTCCCTTGTTGATCTTGGTGGCGCTGGCACCAGCGATCGCCCGACTTTGTCGAACCGGCCGCGCTAGCCAGTTGGCCGCAAGAGTTCTTTCTTGGTATTTGCTCACCTCGCTGGCGGCCGGTTTGTTAGCCCTCTGCTTTTCCGCCTTGCTGTTTAACCTGCCGCTTGCGAACAGCGAATCTGGGATGCTCGCGGATGCATGGCACCTGGTGCGAACAACGTGGACTCGCGCCGATGCGCCGTGGCCTGTCCTAGCACTCGTATTCGCATGTATCGCAGGCATCGCAGGAGCCAAGTGGGACCCAGTTTTTCGTGTATTGGAAAGCTCTTACACCTTGTTTTTAGCTTCGATGAAAGGCCTCTACTACGTCATCGTTCCTTTCGTATTTTGCCTGGGAATATCGATCGGAACACGCTTCGGTGTGAGTATAGGGATGGCAACATATTTGGAGTTATCGCTCTACACGGCATTCCTCTGTTTGCTGTGGTCCTCCATTTATGTGTTTGTCATCTTGAGGTGGATCGGGGGAGTGCCTAGTTATCAAGTCATTTACCGCTACTACCTTCCCGTCGCCGTCGTGGCCGCGGGAACCTGCTCCTCGATTGCCACGCTCCCATTTAACCTAGACGCCTGTCGCCGTTATGGGGTGGCCCCGGAAGTCCGAAATTTTGTCATCCCCTTTGGCTCGGTGGTCAACATGGATGCCAGCGTCATCGCTTACATCGCCTACGCACCATTCGTGCTTACGAGAGTATTCGACTATCCCTTGAGCTGGACGGTGCTTCTTTTTGCTTGGCCCGTGATCGTTGTATTCACGATCAGCGCGCCTGGACTACCCGCGGGCATGGGGACGGCGCTATGGAGTGCAACATTATTTGCGTCCCTTCTTGGACTCCAGGGTGAAGAGAAACTTGTATTTATAGAAACCTGGATCGCCTTGTGTGGTGGAGTTCCAGATATGATTCGAACCGCTACCAATTGTACGTCCGACGGCTTTACAGCAATCTTGTTCAATCGCTGCGATCCTGAACTTTCACCAGCCGCCACTGCGGTTGAGATCCCCCTGGAAGGAGAAGTTAATGCTTGACGATGCCACGGAACAAATACCCCGCACTCGATCCGCGGGAGCAAAGAAACTCGTTGAGGTTAACGGACGCGTACAGCCCGGAAATCGCGTTGTCGTCGTCACGGATGGAACGATGCCCTGGATCGCTGCGGAAATCGTCCATGCGGCACAAGAGTGCGGCGCGGACGTCTCGCTGCTGGAGATGTCGGAAAGAGCCTGTGATGGACAGGAGCCGCCTTGGAGAATTTCCGAGGAGATGAAGTCGGCTGACATCATCTTTTCGCCAGTGCGACGATCGATCACCCATACCAAAGCGATGCGGACCGCATTGGATGCCGGTGCGAGGGCAATCCTCATGACCGCCTACACGCCAAATACAATGAAATGTTCTGCACTTCTAAAAACGGACTTTGAGGCCCAAATCGATGTCTGTCGGAGAGTCGGAAAAGCGTTCAGCGACGGGAAGCAATTGCGGCTTCGCTCACCTTCCGGCACCGATCTACGATTCTCCATCAAGGGGCGAGTGGCGAATGTGTTGACGGCGATCCCGGCGCCGGGAGAGCTGGCACCGGTCCCCACGATTGAAGTGAACGTGGTCCCCGTTCATGGTTCCGCCGAGGGGCGTTTGATCGCCGATGCGAGCATTCCCTATATCGGGATCGGCATTTTAACAAAGCCCGTTATTTGCGAGATCTCGGGTGGTTATATCCAGTCGATACGAGGAGGCGAACAAGCCGCAGCGTTGCGCCGCAATCTAGAATCGCATCGAGACCCAAATTGCTTCAACATTGCCGAACTGGGTGTGGGACTGAATCCCCACGCAGAATTGACTGGTGTGATGCTCGAAGACGAGGGCGTTCAAGGAACGATTCATATTGGCATCGGGACCAGCCTGACGCTCGGCGGAGAAATCGTCGCACCCACACATTACGACCTGTTAATGTGGCATCCTCAGATTGAGGTAGATGGCCAACTAATTATTAATAACCGTGACGTCCTAATATAGGCGGCCGCTCCTAACGTGAGCTGAATTGGAACCCCTTTGTCGGAACAAGAGAAGAAGATCCAGAATTTAGGAATGCTGAGAAGGCGGGCCCCCAACAGAACTTTCCTTCGCCATGTCAAATTCCCTGACACTTCGCCCTATGCCAGGTTACACCGCCGTTAACTACATTCCGTCATGCGAGGCTACTCATTATTCTCTCTAACTCTTCTTTAAGGACAGTACAATGCAAAAGCGACAATTGTTCCGAGTCGGTGGATTTACCCTAGTCGAATTATTGGTTGTGATTGCAATCATCGGCGTGTTGGTCGCCCTGCTGTTGCCCGCGGTACAACAAGCTCGGGAGGCGGCACGGCGTATGCAATGTCAAAACAATCTGAAACAGCTAGGCCTGGGGCTTCACAATTACCACGATACGTACCAAGCCTTTCCGGCGGGAAGGTACGTGGATGCCAACGTAAACACGTATTTGGGTTGGGGGACCATGATCTTGCCGTTCCTTGAGCAATCGGCATTATTCGATTCAATTCAGGCGAATGGCGGTATGACTGCAACGGCTAGTTGGGACACGATCGCGAATGTCCAATTGGACGCTCGGACCGTGTTGAACATGTTTGTCTGCCCCTCGGATATTGGCGGTGGATTAAACCTGCACCCATACATGCTAGGAGTCGCTGACGATCCATCGTCCGCGTATGGAAAATCAAATTACGTGGGCATTGCCGGCGCATCCAATTTCGACGATACGGCGGATCTGGATGGTGTGTTTCAGCACAGCTTTAGCCCCGTGCAGCATGCGAGATTCGCGGACATCACCGACGGTACAAGTCATACCGCGGTCGTCGGCGAACGTTGCTCACTTCCGGGAGATGGAATTCCTAACAATCAAGGAAACGCCTACCGCGCTTCACTTTGGATCGGCGACCGAAATGTGGGGCCGGGTGCATCAAGTTCTATGGATGTTCTAACTCGGATGGACCGAGTAGGTGACAACATCCAGTACACCATCTTCGGCGTAAATAACTTGTGTTTGAGCAGTGTGCATCCAGGCGGAGTTCAAATGCTGTTAGGGGACGGCCATGTCACGTTCGTCAGCGAGAATATCGATCTGCGGATCTACGCTGCGATGGGAACGATGTCGGGTCGGGAGATCCCTCGGTCCAACTGATAGTTCGCAACGTCGACCTTGCTACAAAAGCCTCGCAGCGATCACACTTCGATCGCTGCTGGGACCTGTTGCCATAATTGTCGGCATGCATTCCTCTTTCTTAAGGGCAAACCAATGCTTTATTCTACAGAGCGATTTGCAATAGTGCTCGTAACACTTATCACGCTTAGCGTAACATCCGGGTGTAGTAGCGGCAATTCCGATCAGCCCGACCTGGGGAGAGTCCAAGGCCGCGTAACCATGGATAATGAGCCGTTGAATGGATATACGATTACCTTCACCCCAGAGACCGGTAGGCCCTCCTTTTCGGTAATCGACTCAGACGGAAACTACGATCTTTCTTACATCCGCGACACGAAAGGGGCCAAGGTAGGTCCCAATAAAGTCACCGTGACCTGGGTGGATTTCGGCGGCGATGGAAACGAGGGAACCAAACCTCCGCGACGACTGACGATTCCTAAAAAGTACTCCACTGAGTCAGAATTAGATGTCGTTGTGAAACCAGGAAAAAACACCTTAGACTTCGATTTGGAGTCGAAATAGGCGGAGCGTTACCCGCGAGCACACGGCCTAGGGCATCACCGTATTTCCACAGACTCAGTAATTTATTGAAGGACAAAGTATGACTCACATGCACATCATCTCATCTGTCCCGTTTGTCACCTTGATTTTGTGCCACATGGCCAGTGCGGCGGATCCCATCGCCACGGTTAATGCCGAGTATCCGGGAGGCAATATCGTCGTCGTTGAAAATCGGGGCGAGGAGATTGAGGTTAAACCTCGTCTTGATGGCGGACGGGATTGGTTCTACTGGAACCTAGAAGCGACGGCGTTAAAAGCGGGTACTGTCACATTTGTGTTTCCTCCTGCCCTAGCGAAACATAAGAATGGAGCGGTAGGCAACCAGGGCCCAGCAATTAGCATTGATGGCGGCGATACCTGGCAGTGGATGGGAAACGGAACCGCTGTAGTCCAGGGACGCTCGTTTCAGTACACCTTCAAAACCGCGGGGGAAAGTGTTCGACTAGCCGTGGCAATTCCCTACTTGCAAAAGGACTTCAGTGCTTTCGCGGAAAGCAATGCCGCGAACCCACATTTTAAAACAAGCGTTCTCAATCGAACCCGAAAGGGCCGAGAGGTCGAGTTGGTTCAGATCGGGGAGGCCCACTCCAATGCGAAGGCCGTTCTGTTCACCGCACGGCATCACGCCTGTGAGACCATTGCGAGCTACTTCCTTGAGGGTATCATGGAAGAGGCGATGTCTGATTCTCCTGACGGGAAGCGGTTTCGCGAGAACTATGTGCTTTATGTCGTTCCGTTCGTCGACAAAGATGGCTGTGAAGATGGCGATCAAGGCAAAGGACGGTCCCCACACGACCACAATCGAGACTACGGTCCCAAGTCGATCTACCCCACGGTGCAGGCCATCATGCAACTCGGGGAGGAAAAAGACATTCGCGCTTCCATGGATTTCCATTGTCCTACGTTGGTGTATCCCGATCACCAAGTCCTGTACTTTGCGGGGCCTACCGATGTTCCGGCCCATAACCACGAGACGGTTAGACAACTCGCGAAGCATCTTAAGGAAGCGCTTCCCGAGGGAAGTCCTAGTGGTCCGCTGGTTTGGATGAAGAAGGCGGACGATGAGCGGTGGACGCACAACAACGGTCACTTTGCCCGACGCCCCAACTGCTTGGTAGCAGCCACCCTCGAAATACCGTTCGCTCCGAAAAATTCCATTATGACAGTGGATGCGATCCGCTCGTACGGCAAAGCCTTCCTACGAGCGTGGAATGCCACGGAATTTGGAGGCACTGGGCCCGAGTAGCGCATCGTCATCTACATGCAAATTGCTTTGCAATTAAGAGAAGCAGCTCAAAATTGACATCGTTCGCCATCTGCGGTTTCCACTTTGAAGAGTGCGAGAGTCAATTCCAGGAAATTGGGCCCGGCTTGACTCGGAAAGAGCCACTCCAATGAGGGGATGCGGAAATGGCCGGGGCGGGTGGGGGCCGTGTGGGAGGCCTGCTCCATGGCGGCCGTCGTATGCTTAGCGTCCAGGGCCCGCAGTCCGACCAGGACTCGGACACCCTCCACGCCGCGGGCCTGGACCATCGCTCACGACCAGTCACGGGTCCGCGGGCCGATCGTTTCGATTTGCCGCAGCAGGGTACAGAAAAGAGCCGCAAACCCAGATTATTCCACAAAAAAGCCGGCCATCTCCATTCGTAGTTCCATCGAGTCATGGAAAACTCGATTTATTGAATGGGCCAGCCGAGGGCTCGCTGCAGTTGGAATTGGGCACGGTTGTGGTCGGCGACCGCGCGGATGTATTGGCGACGGGCTTGGTCCAGGGCTTGGATGGATTGCAGGGTTTCCAGCGGTAGGCCTTGGCCGTCGGTGATTCGTTCGGCGTTGCGGCGGTACGAGTCCTGCGCTGCGGTGATTCCCTTCTTGGCGAGTTCGATTTGCTCTCGACGAGCCAGCACCTGGGCCTGGCTTTCCGCGATATCGCTGGCGATTTGGTCCATCACGCGGACTTGGTCCCAGCGGGCTTGGCGAAGCCTGGCGGACGCTTCGTCTCGGGCGGCCCGCTCACCGAGGCCGAAGTTGCGGAGTTCCCAGTACGCGGCGGCGTCGAAATCCATGCGGTCGCCGAAGTTGTTGATCTGGCTACCTAGGCCACCACCATTGCCGCCGTAACTCAATCCCAACAGGACACTGGGAACCAGCGGGGCGTTTTGTTCGCGGCGGAGGCGCTCGATTGCTTCGCCAACCAGATAGCGAGTTTCCGCCAACTCGGGCCGCGAGGCCAAGCCGGTGGCAATCAAGTTCTGGATGTCCATATCGCTCGGGGCGAGGTCGATCGGTGCGAGAACTTCCTCTTGTGGCTCCAGCTCGATTGATTGGTCGTGGCTTAGCAGGCGGATCAAACGCACCGAGGCGACGCGGGCTTGTTCCTTAGCCCGTTGAGCCTCGACTTCTCGGACGGAGAGTTCGGTTTGGGCCCGGTCGGCATCGGCCGCCAGACCTTGTCCCGCGTCGGCAAAGGAGATGGTCAACTCGGACAAATGCCGGGCATTGCCGAGTGTCTCTTGGGCGACCGCCTGAATTTGTCGGGCTTCCAACAGGTTGGTATAGGCAACGGCGGTTTCCATGAGGGTGTCGTTGTCCATCGCCTTGCTCGCCTGTTGCGAGGCACCGAGCCGTTGTCCGGCGATCCTGGGTAGGAAGATCGCGTCCCGCAGGTGGAAATTCATCACCATCCCGGGCACCGCGGGAGACCCGGCTCCGACCGCCTGGGCTCCCATGCCGGTGTAGATGGAACCTCGACTGGTGTCGATCACCTCGCCAACGACGTCCTGGATCTTGCCTTCATGCTTGTTGTAGTTGGCACCGGCGCGGATGGAAGGTACCCACATGACCTCGGCCGAGCGTAACTGAGCCATCGATTCCTGGATGCGCTCACGCGCGAAAATCACTTGCGGGTTCTGTCCCGCCGTGAGTTGCAGAGCCTCTCCCAAGTCGATGGCGTAGCGAGCGACGACTCGATCGCTGGGGGAACCTCCCTGACGGTGCACGATGTTCGTCGCCGGAACGGCCCAGGCCGCTTCGAGCGAATCGCCTTCCTGCGGTGGCTGGTTCTCGAAGGAAGATTGCTGAATCGCGGAATGACTTCCCGGCTCGGCCAGGTAGTCGGGCCGGATAAATTCCGCTTGGAAGTTCGCGGTATCGGCGAGCATCGCTTCGGGCGTTACCTTGGGCTGGGTCTCGGTGAACTCCAGCGGAGCTTGCGACGACAGAACATTTCGCTGGGCCGCATACTCCGGCGGAAGATGGGACGGGCTGCCGGTCATGCCGCATCCCAACGAGCTGGCCGCCAGAAAAAGGGCCCCGGATAAGATGTGCCGATTGCGTCGAGCGATTGTCATGCGCAAAGATTCCCGAAAGTTCCTCTCAGTTCACTTCCTCCCGCCACAACGCGAGGCGAAGGCCTGTGCTTTGGGAATCGGCGCGCCGGTGACAACGGATTCAGCGAATCTCGGGGTGATGGGGCTCGCTCTTGATATCACGGTGAAGCGAACAAGCCCACCTGGCCGGGTCCTAACGGGTCTAAATGCCGAAAAATCGGGGCTTTGGGGCCTTAAGTGTCGCCTGGATTATCGCTTCTCTCAGCCCAACCGGGGGCCAATCATTAGCAACTTCTAATCCGCGGGCGATTGATCAAAAGTGGTATCTGGAGCAGACTTACAGATTACCTTTCCATCTAGGCGGACCTTTAGGTTTGCGGCGACTCCACCGAAGACAGCGAGTGTTATGAATTTAATCCACATTGCCATGCGAAGACCGCTCACGATCATGGTCGTCATCGTGGCCGTGGCCTTGGGCAGTTTTCTGGCAATTGGCCGCTCGGTCAGCCAGCAGTTGGGCCTTCCCTACCCCGACGGTTTGCCGCGGGGGATGGAAGTCGACATCTTCCCCAGCCTCAATCTGCCGGTAATCTATGTCTGCCAGCCGTACGGTGGGATGGACCCCGCGCAGATGGAAGGCTTTCTGACCAACTACTACGAGTACCACTTCCTGTACGTCAGCGGCATCCATCATGTCGAGTCGCGGAATGTGCAGGGTACCGCCCTGATGAAACTCTATTTCCATCCCGGGACCGACATGGCCCAGGCGATGGCCGAGACGATCAACTACGTCAACCGCTCGCAGGCCTTCATGCCCCCGGGGACGGTTTCCCCGTTTGTGATGCGGTTCGATACCGGGAGCGTGCCGGTCGGCTATTTGGTCCTTTCGAGCGAGACGCGGAGCATCGCCGAGATTCAGGACTTGGCCCTGTTCCGCGTGCGGCCGATGTTCGCCAGCCTGCCAGGCGTGTCGGCCCCGCCGCCGTTTGGTGGTAGTGCCCGGTCGATTGTGGTGACGGTCGATCCGAATCGGTTGCAGTCGTACGGGATGTCGCCGGAGGAGGCGATTACGGCATTGGCCAAGGGAAACAGTATTAGCCCCTCGGGCAATATCCCGCTCGGCGATATGTACCCGGTGGTGCCGGTCAACTCGGTGGTGAAGGAGGCGAAGCAGCTAGAGTCGATCCCGATTCGCATGGGGGACCAACCGGTTTATCTGCGGGATATCGCCACAGTGACGGACTCGGCGGATGCCCCGGCCGGCTACGCGCTGGCCAATGGTCGCCGCGCGGTTTACATTCTCGCCACCAAACGATCCGACGCCTCGACCCTGAGCGTGATCAACGAAATCAAAGGGGCGTTGCCTCGGATGAAAGACGCCCTGGGTGAAGAAGGAGAAGGGATCGACGTCCGGTTTGAATTCGATCAGTCCCCTTACGTGACCCGGGCGGTCGAAGGGGTGGTGGTGGAAGGTGCGTTGGGAGCGTTCCTGGTCGGTCTGATGATCCTGCTGTTCCTGAGCGATTGGCGGAGTGCGTTGATCGTGGTGTTGAACATCCCCTTGGCCTTGATGACGGCCGTGTTGGCGTTGTGGATGTTTGGGCAGACGATCAACCTGATGACCCTGGGTGGGTTGGCCTTGGCGATCGGTATTTTGGTGGATGAGGCGACGGTGGCGATTGAGAATATCCACGCCCATCTGCACAAGGGGCAACCGCTGGCCAAAGCGGTGTACGACGGATCGATGGAGACCGCCATCCCCCGCTTGCTCGCCATGCTCTGCATTTTGGCGGTATTCGTCTCGTCGTTCTTCATGCAGGGGGCGGCTAAATCCTTGTTTGTGCCGTTGTCTCTCTCGGTGGGGTTCGCGATGGCCGCCTCGTACATCCTGTCGAGTACCTTCGTTCCAATCCTTTCCGTTTGGCTGCTCAAGGCGGATGCCCACCGCGATCACGACGAAGACAAGACGATGTTCGGCCGAGCCAAGGCAGGCTATGGTCGCTTGCTTACCGGCTTCGTCAAGTTGCGGCTGGGGGTTATCGCCGTCTATCTGGTGGTTAGCGTGTTGGCGATCGGGATGATCGGAACCAACTTGGGCCGAGGTATCTTCCCGGAGGTCGATGCGGCCCAGTTCCGCCTGCGGATGCGAGCACCCGACGGGACGCACATCGTCAAAGCGGAGGAGTACGCGAAACAGGCCTTGGCGCTGATCGACGACGAGTTGGGTGCCGAGAACGTGGAACTGAGTCTCGGCTATGTTGGCATGATCCATCCCAATTTTCCGGTCAACGCGGTGTACCAATGGTCGCGTGGACCGGAGGAAGCCATTCTGTACGTCGATTTGAATCACCATATCGGCATCTCCGACTATGAGATCAAAGAGCGGCTCCGCGAACGTCTCGGCAAGGAAATGCCGACCATGCGATTCTCGTTTGAGCCTTCCGATATCGTGAACGAGGTGATGAGCTTTGGCTCGCCCACGCCGGTGGAAGTGGCGATCAGCGGCCCGAACTTCGCCGCCAATCGAGCCCATGCCGAAAAGGTCCGCGCGGAATTGGAGAAGCTCCCCTTTCTTCGCGATTTACAGGTGGGGCAGTCACTCGACTATCCGACGGTAGAGGTGAACATCGACCGCGAAAAAGCGGGCCTGGCCGGACTAACGCCGGTCGATATTTCCCGCGCCTTGGTGACCGCGACCTCCTCAAGTCGGTTTGTGATGCCCAATTACTGGGCCGACCCAAAAAGTGGTGTCGCCTATCAAGTGCAGGTAGAAATCCCTCGGTCAGTCCTCCGTAGCCCCTACGATATTGAAACGATCAGCTCGATCGAAGGCCTAGAGCGAATCCCGCTGCGGCGGACCGAGCAAGGACAGGTCTTGGTTCGGGATGTCGCGGAGATCTCGCAAGGCACGATGCCGGGTCAATACGACCGTTACAACATGCGGCGGCAAATCACGTTGACGGCCAATGTGGCCGATGTTGACCTGGGGACCGTCTCGCGAGAGATCACGGCCGCACTATCACGTGTGGAAGATCCCCCCGCGGGTATCGAGGTTGCCATTCGGGGTCAGGTCCCGCCAATGAACGAAATGCAATCCGGCCTGGCCATCGGTTTGTGCTTGGCGGTGGTGGCGGTGTTTCTGCTATTGATGGCGAATTTTCAGTCGATTCGACTCGCCTTGGTGACCGTTTCCACGATTCCCGCCGTGGTTGCCGGGGTGGTGATCATGCTGTCACTGACCGGTACCACGCTCAATATCCAGTCGTTCATCGGCTCGATCATGGCGGTGGGTGTGGCGATGGCCAATGCGATTTTGCTAGTCACGTTTGCCGAAAGCCGTCGGCGTGAGGGGCTTTCCGCGAGCGATGCCGCCGTCCAAGGCGCGGAAAGCCGATTGCGGGCCATTCTGATGACCAGCTCCGCCATGATCGCCGGTATGATGCCCATGGCCCTCGCGTTTGGTGAAGCGGGCCAACAGAACGCGCCACTCGGCCGCGCGGTCATCGGTGGTCTACTGGCCGCCACCTTTGCCACGCTGTTCGTACTGCCGAGTGTGTTTTCCCTGCTCCAGGGCAGTGTTGATCGAGCATCCGCCTCGCTCGATCCGGCCGATATCGATAGCTCCCATTATTATCCCCCAGCGGAATGACCCGCCCTATCCAACTTCCGCCAGGAGTACCATGCAATGAACCTCGGTTTTACGATGACCCCCCGATACCTGAATTCCTTTTTGCTCGTCGGTGTGGCCGCCTGCTGTGCCGCCGGTGGTTGCAATAGCCCGACCGTGGCGGAAACCGCCACCAGCCGAGATGCTCCGTCCGCATCAGGTTCCGCGAGTGGAACCCGGCGCATTGCGGTGGTCCAACCGCGTCGAACGAACCTCGAAAGATCGACCACCCAACCCGCCAAGATCCAAGCTTTTGAGCGAACCCCCATCTACTCTAAGCTGACGGGCTATGTGGAAGAGATCAAAGTCGATATCGGCGATCATGTAAGCTCCGGTCAAACGTTAATCGAGCTTTGGGTACCGGAGCTGCTGGACGATCTCCTCCGGCAGGAGGCCCATCTGGCCCAAGCGGAGTCAGCCGTCAAGCAGGCGGAGGCGGGTGTTAATGGAGCTAAGGCGATGGCCCAATCGGCCGAGGCCAAAGTGCGGCAATCCCAGGCAGGAATCGGCCGGGCCGAGGGAGAGCATGAACGCTGGAAGGCTGAGATCGCGCGGATGCGGGAATTGGCCGACCGGGGCTCAATCACCTCCAAGTTAGTCGACGAAACGCAAAACCAGTACCGTGCGGCGGAGGCCGCCAAAGCGGAGGCCGAAGCGGCTGTCCTCTCCGCCCAGGCGACTGCCGAACAGGCCAAAGCCAACATCCTGCAAGCCGAAGCGGATTTGGTCGCCGCCCAGGCCAATGTCAAAGTGGCCCAAGCGGAACGCCAGCGGGCCCAAACCATGACGGAGTACTTAGAGATCAAGGCCCCGTTCGATGGCGTGATCACCAAACGAATGGTCGATACTGGGCACTACGTTCATCCCGCCAGCGGAAGTACCTCGACGCCGCTCCTGGTCATCGACCGGATCGACCGCGTTCGGGTCTTTGTCGATGTGCCGGAAATGGACGCCCCTTGGGTTACCGGTGGCGAGGAGGGAGATCCCGCGCTGATTCATGTTCAGTCGCTCAATGGCGAGCCATTTTCAGGCCGGGTGGCCCGCAGCGGCTGGGCCCTCGACTACGGCAATCGCTCGCTCCGGACCGAGATCGACCTGCCCAATGAGGACGGCGTGCTGCGACCCGGGATGTACGCGACCGCCTCCATCCTGCTGGAAAAGCGTGACGAGGTGCTCACGTTGCCCATCACCGCGATCATGCGTGACGGGCAGCAGGCCGCTTGCCATGTCGTGGCCGCCGGAAAGGTGGTCCGCAAACCGGTTCAGCTAGGTCTCCGCGTTGATGGCTTGGTAGAGATCACCGGCGGAGTGGATAAAGGCGATCAGGTCGTGCGTGTCGACCCCGCCTCCCTATCCGAAGGCGAAGCAGTGGAAACCATTCCGGATCGCACTTAATTGAAAATTCGCCATCGCACCGGCCTAGCGATTCGCCAACCTTCGAGTACCCATCGATGAAACGTGTGTTGATCGTGGAGGATCAAGCCAAACTGCGGCGGAACCTCCGCCAAGTACTGGAAGACGAAGGTTACCAAGTGGTGGATGCCGTTTCCGGCGAGCAAGGCCTGGAAGAGGTGTCCGGCGGCTGGTTCGATGCGATCGTGCTTGATCTCTCTTTGCCTGGCCGCGATGGCTTGGACATCCTCGCCAGTCTCCGTGCCAGCGGTTTTTCTCGACCAATCATGATTCTGACCGCCCGAGATGGAATCGACGACCGAGTCGCCGGGCTCGATGGTGGCGCGGACGATTATGTCGTCAAACCTTTCGCCCATGCGGAACTGTTGGCCAGGTTGCGTGCCCAGTTGCGCCGGGGTGGCGAACAGGCCGCGACAAAGCTCACCTGCCAGGATGTCGAAATCGATCTCCTAACCCGCAGGGTCATTCGGGCAGGCAACCTGGTCGAGCTGAGCCAACGTGAGTTCGACTTGCTGGAGTATTTGGTGCGGCATCGCAATTCAAACGTCACCCGAGAGATGCTCGCTCGGGATGTTTGGAAAGACCCGCTGGGGCTGCTGACCAATGTGATCGACGTCTGCATCAACAGCCTGCGTAAGAAGCTGGACCTGCCTGGTACCGAACCGCTGATCCATACGGTCCGCGGGGTTGGGTACATCGTAAAGGATGACAAATGCGAAGGCTAAGCATTCGCTGGCGGATCACCCTCTGGAACACCTTGGCTTTTGCGGTGATTCTGATCGGGTTCGGAATCACCGTGTTTCTGCTGCTGCTTCAAACGCACTACCAACAAGTCGATCGACAACTGAGTAATCGCCTGGAGCGAATCCAACAAGACCCGCAACTGGCTACCGCGGGAGTAGCGCGGTTGGAAACTCTCCTGCACGAGCATGGCGGGCACACGCACTCCCTGGGCCTAGCCAGAAGCGAAGCGGGGCAATGGGTGGGATATACCAATGCCCTGACTGAACGCGACCTCGCTGCCCTGGGTAATGTGAACGGTCCTGCGCCCGTCAAAACCATGTCGCTACCCGATTATGGTCGAGCCCGGGTGCTTAGCGGCACGATCACGGTTGAAGGTGAACCGCTGGAACTTTTGCTACTCGCCGATCTGGAGCACATGGACGAGGAGATGGCTTTGGTACTTTGGTCGCTACTCGGGACGACTCCTGTGGCGATTCTGTTGGCGGCGGCGGTCGCTTATTTTCTGGCCCGACAATCGCTCGCCCCGGTCCAACAGCTCCGCAGGCGGACCGACCAAATCAACGCCCAGCACTTGAGCCAACGTCTGCCGGTCTCCAACCCGCACGACGAGCTGGGGCTTTTGGCCCAGACAATCAACTCGATGATCGGCCGGCTGGAGCGATCCTTTCAGGAGATTCAACGTTTCACGGCCGACGCCTCCCACGAACTACGGACACCGATCGCGGTGATTCGGAGCGAGGCGGAACTCGGACACGAGCACGCCGCCGACAACGAAAAGGCTCAACAGCGTTTCAGCAGCATTCTGGAAGAATGTGGCCGACTCGGCCGACTTACCGAACAGTTGCTCGCGCTGTGCCGCGAGGACGCGGGCGTCACGCAAATGAATTTTGCCGAGGTCGACCTGGCCGAAGTGGTCTCGGAATGCGTTGAGGCAATGCGTCCCTTGGCCGATGAGAAACAGCAACAACTGTTGGCTGATCTGGAGGTTGGTGCCAACATTTCCGGAGACGCCCAACGACTGCGGCAACTGACGATCAACCTGATCGACAACGCCATCAAGTACACGCCGCAGGGTGGGCAAATCGAAGTCACCCTCAAGCCCCAGGGCAACACCCAGACCCTAACCGTCTCCGACACCGGAATCGGTATTCCTACTGGCCAGGCGGAGCGGATCTTTGAACGATTCTACCGCGTCCCCTCGACCAAAACCCAAAAACAAGAGGGCTCCGGCCTCGGCCTCTGCATCGTCCAAAGCATCGCCACCGCCCACGGAGCCCCGGTCGTGTTGCAATCCGAAGGAGCCACCGGATCGACCTTCATGGTCCACTTTCCACGTTCATCCTAGCTCCACGAAGGAGAAACCTAGGGTTTTGAATCGCGAAAAATTAGGTCGAATCCCTTCCCGTACCCCGAGCAGGGAACTTACACCTCGGACTCAGGCGGCACCACGAATGGCTTTCGGTAAGGACGAGTCAGGAAGGTGTTGGCCTGGGGATTGTCAAGAAAGGTTTCCTTGTCCGAATCGACGTGCAAAACCGCACCAAGCACGAGTTGAGTCGTGTCGAGATCGACTTCGTTGTCGGAAAGATGGCCGGTCGTTCGGGCGAGCGTTTCTTCCGCATGATCGTCGCTGGTCAACTTGCCGAGTTGTTCACGGACCTCCGTAGTGGCTGCCTCGCGGCCCAGACGCCACGAAGTATTTCCGATGTGACAGAGCGCCGTCGAAAGGTGCCCTTCGGTGATCTCCGCGTTGAGGTCTTCCCGCTTGCGACTGCGGACCGCGTCAATAAAGTTGGCGAAGTGGTTCTTACTCTTGCGGGTCGCTTTAAAGGTGCTGACCAGCTTACCGTCATGGTCGAACAACGAACTGCCCGCGATCGATCCCTCCGTACCATGAAATAACCAGCCGCCAGTAAATCCTTCGCGGAACGGTTCGGTTTTCAAGCCGCGTGTTTCGGAGACAATCGTCTTGTCTCCATAGTCGAAGATACAAACTTGGGTATTGGGCGTTTCCCCCGCATCCTGGTATCCAAAGCGGCCGCCATAGCTGATCGCGGTCTGGCAAAGCCCCGCGAGCCCGAGCCCCCAGCGACAAATATCGAGCGAGTGAATGTTGTTGTTGCCAAGCTCGCCGTTGCCGGTCTGCCAGTCGTAGTGCCAGTCATAGTGCAGGTTCTTACGCGTCAGCGGGACAAGCGGTGCTGGACCCTGAAAGAGGTCGTAATCGACGTTCGCCGGCAATTCGTAATTGCCTTTCGGACCGATCGAACCGCGACGGCCGTAAATGATGCTGCGAGCCAGTTTTACCTCACCCAGTTTTCCGGCCTGCATGTAGTCGATCGCCTCCGCCAGCGCCATGTTGGATCGATTCTGAGTTCCCCCCTGACAGATGCGGTCATACTTTCTTGACGCCTGGACGATACGACGCCCTTCACTGATGTTGTGGCTGACCGGCTTTTCCACATACGCGTCCTTGCCAGACTGCATCGCCCAGATCGCCGCCAGTGCGTGCCAATGATTGGGCGTTGCAATGAAAACGGCATCGACTGTTTTGTCATCAAAAACACGTCGCATGTCCTGAACCGCCACCGGGGCCTTGCCCTGCTGTAGCTCAACCGTTGCGGCCAACTCTGCGGCGAGCTTACGGTCGGGATCGCAGACATACGCGATTTCACAGTCGGCGATTTTGGCCAACTCGGCGACATGTTGTTTGCCTCGAATACGACAACCCAGCACGGCAACTCGGACTCGGTTGCTCGGATTGCCTGTCGATGTTTCCTCTGCGTAACTGGCCCCGGGAATCGCAGCCGCTGCCAAGGCTGCCGTGGCCAACATCGACTCTTCCAGCATCTGACGACGAGTGAGTGATCGCATGGGATTTTCCTTTTCGGGGTGGGATGGGTGAATTGGTCGCGGTGATCAGTCAAAGTGACTAGCAGGCAGAGGGTGGCGAATTACAAAAAAGACAACGACCGACGGTGCAAGCCATTGGATCATTTGTGGGTTCTCGTCAGGTTATCGTGGTCTGAACGATCTCCTTCAGGATACCCGCTTGGCCGACCGCCTACGACAGTCGGCAAGAAAAAAGCGGCGAATTGCCGGCAGGCCTTGCCGCTGGATTTCGACGGGCAACGCCAATCACC
Source organism: Pirellulaceae bacterium (assembly GCA_040880405.1). GTDB lineage: Bacteria > Planctomycetota > Planctomycetia > Pirellulales > Pirellulaceae > JBBDIM01. The sequence continues at coordinate 22,372 of JBBDIM010000124.1, forward strand.
AGGCCCTGGCCTTTCACGTTCCTGATGAAGTCGGCTCGCCGACGACTGCCTCCTTCCGCATGTCGGTTCTCCGGTAACGAGCGGGCCTCTTGGGCCTTTTGATCCAGCGCCGGGGCAGCTCTCAAAAGCTTCTCAGCACCAATGCATTAGCGATCTCCGGGCTGTGATTGTTGAGATAATCTGAGGGAGGTGGGAGCATGCTGCATGTCTTGGAGCCGTGCCCCAACCGGCGAGCCACTTGTTCGGCCAGTTCCATGGACCAAGCTCGCAAAATCTCGATGTCGTCGATGTCTTGGGCAAAGGTTGTCTCATGCGATACGGACTTCGCTTCGCGATCCGGCACGACCGATCGCTCGTCGATCCCGTGGGCCAATTCCCAAAGATGGCTACCATGTTCGCCAAAGTACTGCCGGAGTGTCTCCAGCGGCAGGTTCCGCACAGCCGCAGACATTCCGCGGTCTCTGACGGATCAACGCCACTCAGTAATTCCTCAGCTCCGACGAGAATGGCTCCGCGTGCCCTTAGTTCAACTTTCGCACTTTTAAACCCAGTGCTAGCACGCATTTAACGAGGAAACGGCCCCCGGGTTGCAGGCTTTTGCCTGTGTCAAATAACCTTCGCGGCAGGGCCCGAAAACCTCGGGAATTCCCATAAAAATAGCCACTTGCTGAAGAAAAGCAAGTGGCTACAAGGTGGAGGCGGCGGGATTTGAACCCGCGTCCCGCGACATTTCCATGCAAGCTTCTA
>JBBDIM010000125.1:0-3609 GCA_040880405.1 Pirellulaceae bacterium
GGCCGCGCGGCCAAGGGAAAAAAACCAAAATGGGGGTGGCTTAGGTCGTGGTGTTCTCCCTTATTGGCCGTGAGAGCTAATTAAGGGAAGAGGGCTTCGGCTGCGGTTTTAAAATTCTCGGCCGCTTGGCCGCGATTTTCCCCAATCGGGGGGCCACAAGATACAGCGCTCACAGAACCAAAAATGGGCCCAACACCACAACCGGTACGACCCCCGAATGGGCCAACCACCTGGCCGAGGGGCGGCCAAGAAAATACCAGAAGAGGGGTAAAAGAGTCTCAAACTACCCCGCTTGGCAGGGGGAGAAAGGGATCTCAACTGTCCCGCAGGCAGGCGGTTGCGAGAGAATCACCCCGTTGTGCCGCCTACTTTCCGCGAACCGAAGTCCAGCCGGAGTCATCAAAGGCAGGCTTAGGCTCGGTGGGTCGCTGTGAGACGGTTTGAACGTTGTTGCGACTTGAAGGGGACTGGCGAGTCGCCGTTTGCTCGGGCCGGGTTTGGGTAAACGGGCGCGGTTGCGGTTCGTTCCAGGCGACCGGAATGGTCGCTCGGGGCGATGTGCTCGAGACGGTCTTGTCGCGCGGATCGAGCAAGCTCGGCGCTTCGTCGGTTGGTCCTTGCGGGGCAAACTGCGGATCGGGAATCGGGACCACCGGCGAGAGGCCCGAGGAGCTTCTCGTGGCCGAAGGTTGCTGTCCCCTGCTCTGCGGCATCGTCACCGGTGGGGTGATGGTCGCCGGGGTCGCGTTGACCTGAGGGTTACTTCGCTGGCTCGACTGGTAGTCGTCCTCGCTGGCGGGGTGGGGTTGCCAATCGGTCGGCGCAGCGGCTTCCTGCTGACTAGGCGTGATGTACTGGCCCGACTGAGCCGAGCCGCCACCATTTTGGTTATCGTACATCTCTGGGCGGTTCAGGGTCGGACGCTGATCCGCCGGTTCGCCACTGTACTGGCTGCCACCGGATGGCGCGGTGGACGGCTGTTGGCCGTAAGTCGATTGCCCTTGGCCGTATGTCGAGGATTGACCAGCGCCCGGGTCGACTGGCTGCCATGGTGTCGCTTGCTGCGTTTGCGGTTGCTGTCCTTGGAACTGCTGCCCCTGCGGCGAAAACTGCGCCGGAGGTGGCGTGCTCCCTTGGATCATCGATTGTTGCCCCTGATATTGTTGGCCCTGATCGCGGGGGACCCATTGCTCCTGGCCGCCGGTGGCTGGAGCGGTGTAGTAGCCGGGGTTGCCGGTCGCCGGTGCGGTATAGCCTGTTTGACCGCAAGCGGTGGGACAGGTCGCGGTGGCGGGGACAACCGCATGATGGGTCAAGTAAGGATTTCGCTGGACCTGGAAACGATTGGTCGTGCAGCCTTGATAGGACATCGTCGGTGGACCCGGCTGGTTTCCCTGGTAAACGGGGACCGGACGATAGACCGTCACCGGTACGCTCCGCATTTCGGTGCGGTAGACGGTTTGCGGCATGAAGTTCACGGTTTGCACCTGCGGCTGCGTCACAGCCGGCTGATAGAACATCGTTTGCTGGGCCGGGTAGTTGGTCGTGACCTGCGGCGCAAAGCTCACCGACGGAGGCGGCGTGATCGCGGCCGTGGTACTCCGACCTGTCAGCCAGTTCCAAAGTTCACAACCTTGGGCATTGGCCGGAGTGACCACCAGTTGGCCCACACATACCAAGGTGACGAATGTTCGGAGGGTCGACGGAATGGACATCGATCAATCGGCTTTCCGGAAAGGGAAATCGAGCGGCGATCGGTCCGTCAATCAAGAGTCGTGGCATCCACTGCCTACCGCGAAGGGTTCGTTCTCGTAGAAGATTAGGCCACGATCGGCCGCGAGGACAGTGTTTTTGCGCGGAAATGGAGCTTCTCACCACGGATTGAGTGCCTCGCGGTACGATTGGCGAGACCTGTTCGGTGATGGAAGCGACGCAAGCAGGGCCGGCGCTAGCGATTGGCGAGACGCGATGGGGCGAACTGGCCGGTCACTCGCTGCACAGGTCGCCTGAGCCGACGACTCCTTGCGACTGGTACAAGTGATACATTCCGAACAGAAACTCCCGCATATCCCCTGGGTGTTGTCGCCAGAGCGATTCAATTGCCTCCCAAGGCAATTCGTCGGGCGAGTCCCAGAGTTGGGTCACGAGCTCCTGGGCCAAGACCCAGGTTGCCTCCGTTTGGGTCAACAGCGGGAGCCCCACCGGTTTGTGGCTGGTGACCAACAATCCGGTCGACGATTGCCAGCACCGCCAGCGAAGCATCGCGCGGCCGAAGAATGAGAGCTGCTCGTAGCCATCGATGATGAGTAGTGTGCCCTGGGACCAAGGGACACTTGGCCACCAGGGTCCGCTACTACTGGCACCGAGCGTGACGTGGTGAGGCCGCTTTCCCAGCCGTGTGATTTCCGGCTCCAGGGCGAGCAACAAGCTGGATTTGCCGGTCCCGTGAGGTCCCAGAATACAGCCCCGCCATGCTTGATCGGCCAGCTTTTGAGCCAACTGCGCCGCCGATTCCCCAGCCGTAAACTGGTAAGGAATGGCCCCGGGACGAATGAATCGGGTGGAGAACGGATTGCTCTCAGAGGTTGGCATCAGGCAGCGTCGTCCGCTTTTCGTCGCTCTTTCGGGTTGGTCTCTGATTCGAGCGTGGGAGCGATCTCCGCTGGAGCCAAATCGCCCAGTCGAAACGGGATCTCCTCGTAGTAGTCCCGACCTTGTTGCAGGAAGACCCGGACCCTGATCGCCCAGCGGATTTTGACAATCACGCCGTCGTAGCTCAAGGGGCTGCGGGGCAGGTGGGTTTGGAACTGCCGTCTCCGGGTCAGATCCTGATCGCGGGGATCAATCGGCAGCAGTCGGCGAAAGTCGTGGGTGGAAAGGTCTTCCTCGCCGGTCCCCTCGGTGTACCACAGAACGGAGGCCTCGATCGCCTGGATCTCCGGCGGCGTGAGTCCCTGGACATGAAAGGTTGCCACCAAAATATCCTCCGGCTTGTAACAGCGAGAAGGACGGTCAACGGTGATTTCGATCCGGGGTCGCTCGTTCATGCCATGGCCCCCACATCGTCTGGATAGACCAGAATCGGGAATGAGCGCTCGAATGTCCGGCCACCTTCGGCCACGATCCGAACGACCAGCTTCCAGTGGACCGCGTTGTTCTGCGACTTGAACGAATGCATCGAGCCTTCCGGAACACGGAGTTGGTAGTCCGCCTCGAATGGTAACCCAGGTCGAATCCAAAAACCGGTTCGTTCGGCAATCCCCTGATGGACTACCCGACAAGTTTCGCTGCGGACATCGGTCCCTTGCAGAAAGGTCGCCGCCTCGTCGCAGACCAGGGCGATGGAGAGCCGCTCCATCCGAATCCGGCCCGCCTGGGTCACGAAAACCCGGTACTCGCGGCCAGGGAATAGCGGGGTGTTCGAGATTTCAACGCAGGTCGGCCCGATCCGGGTTTGGTTCGTCGCCTCGTGCAGGAATCGATAAATGGAGAGGATCGCGATCGCGACGGCCGGTAGGGTGATGATCGTCAGCAGCCAATCGGGGTTCCCCTTCAAATGATTGTTTAGCGCCGCGATGAAAAACACAGCCGCCATCCCGCTCCACAGCA